>DASYZQ010000053.1:0-3986 GCA_035946175.1 Saccharimonadales bacterium (SeqCode) | reverse complement strand
CCGAACGGCCAGAGCACGACGTGAAGCAGCACCTTCCTTGGCTTTTGTTATGAATGTTTGGAGCTGCTGTTTTTGTGTTTCGTTCAAACTCCCCGAATTGTAACGCTATTTGGCGCAAGTGAGAATGTTTGGTCTATAGATGACCACGGCGAGACCTACAAGGATAGAGATAAGGGCGTACATAATCTCATCCGCTTTATTGGCAGTAAACCGCTCAAGAAAGCACCGTATGCAACAGCAATACCCTACTGTGGGGCAATCATTGAACGTGATCATGATGGTCAAAAAGAAGTGCTGATGCAAACTCGCTGGAAGCCGCATGCAGACCCCGTCTACTCTGGCACGCTTGAGTTTCCTGCAGGTGTACTCGATAAGCCATTCGAAAACGTCTATGACACGCTGGCTCGTGAGATCAAAGAAGAAGCCGGATTGACACTCAAAGCCATCAAGCAAGATGAACGAACATCCATGCTCAGCACCGGCAAAGACGATAAGATCATTGGCTTCAGGCCCTATTGCTGCACACAACAGCTCAGAAATGGTAAACCCTGGATTGGTTTTATTTTCATCTGCGAGGTGGAGACTGGTGAGCCGACGTCACAACTGAGCGAGGCCAAGGACGCCAAGTGGATGAAGGTAAGCAAAGTGAAGGCTATGTATGAGCACTCGCCGGACAAATTGTTCGGCCTGGAGCTCCCGGCATGGCATTATTACTTTACCGAGACGAACGAATAAATGAAACTCTACACTCTTCGCATTACTCCCGGCAATGATCTCAAGGCCGAACTTGAGAAGTTCGTCGAAGATAAGAACATCAAAGCAGGCTTCATTGTGACCTGTGTTGGCGGCCTAAGCCAGGCGAAAATGCGGATGGCTGGAGCAATGCCGGATAAACAGGATATTCGCACATACAAAGGTGACTACGAAATAACTTCATTGGTTGGCACAATCAGCGTAAATGGCACACATCTTCATATGTCCATCTCAGACAAAGATGGTAATGGTTTTGGTGGTCACCTGAAAGAAGGCACGATTATTCATCCGACGGCAGAGGTGGTGATCGGCGAAGATGAGCAAGCCGTATATACCCGTGAGCTTGATAACGATACTGGCTTTCCAGAGCTGGTTGTGTCAGATAACGCTAGCTAGCCCCTAACAGCGTGGCCGTATTTCTCAATAAACGGTGCTAGATCAGGCACGCCGAACTCTTGAGCCATTTGCTCAAACCTTTCGGCTTTATCCTGTCCGAATTTGGCAACTGATTTCTTGTAGTACTCGTACGTATTAAAGCAAGGAGGTATGAGCTTGGAGTGGAATTTGTCGGCGTACATGATAAGCTCTTCCTCTTTGGTCTCGGCCTCATAGTCTTGTAGTGGTAGGGGCAACTTCTGACTCACAATATCTTGTTTTGTTAACCCAACACCGGTGTGGTGCGACGCAAAGCGGCAGATTGTTTCGGGGAAGCCTTCCTCTCTCAGTATAGCCTCGCCACGTATCCCGTGGGTAATGTAGTGGATGCCTTCCCGCTCTTTGCCACTTTTATCAAGCAGCGGGTAGACACCGATATCATGGAGGAGGCAGCCGACTTTGACTAGCTCATCATCAACAGTAAGCCTTTTGTCGGCAATGCACTGCGCAGCGATTTCACTGACAATATTACAGTGAGTGAATACCAAGTCAAAAGCAGCAGCAGATGGTGCATATTTGTGGTGCAAAGCTTCTATTTGTTGTGGCATAGGAAGCTTGATCGCTTCCTGATTTAAATCCTTCATATTTCGCTCCTCAGCATTCAAAACCTGCTGGACGACGCTTTTATTACGCCGCCCAGTGGTCACCTCGCAAAACCCCACGCCATAATGTTTGTTTGGCGTCTCTCGTACTTTTTCGGCGTGGACGCCTTGCCTGAATATATAAGCACGAGCAAGCGGGCTACTACAAGTACCTGTCTACGCCTACAAACCTCGCCATTTGCCAGGCAAGTTGCACGGACTCAGTCCTCCGCATAATCTCTGTGCTTCTGTTTTGGGAAAGGATATTGAGTGAGCCTTCGTACAGTATTGATCTGTCAATGATAGCCAGCTTCCGGTGATGACCATGGGTGTATATCACCTGGATGCTTTTGTGCTGGAGGGATGCTACGGTACGGTAGGCTTCATCCCGCCGCTCTTCGTCAAGCTCAATGGGGTCTTTGGTGTTGACGATGATTCGTACTTTACGATCCTTTAGCTTTTGCAATGTTGGCAAGAGGTGAGTGAGACGTCTGCGTGTAATGAACGGACACTCTATGATCAGTTCGCTACCGCAATCGTTTAGATCCTTGATGAAAGTAGGGTAGAACGTATCCTCATTGAAGAGCGTTGAAGTAAGTAGTTCGGGGCAGTGTTCGTTGTGCCGTCGGAGGAGTTTGCCTAGCATTTCTGCTCCTCCTTGGTGTTATTGCTGTAATCGTCAAGTAGCTGACGTATCTCCTGAACATCTACATCTGGGTCGTCATCAAAAGTTTTTACTACGAACCTTTGCCCCAGCCGAATCATTTGATACCGGCAATCGCCTTGTCTGATGCTTAAATATAAGCATGAAAACGACATTTTCGTTATATCTAGCGATCCTTAACCCCATTCCTGAAGATGGATATGAGGCGTCTTTTCCTGCTTTCCAGGTTACATGACATTTGGCATACCCTTGAATAAGCACAACAAAAGGCATCTGAGGCCTTGAGTTTATGGATTGAAGAACTAGGAAGCTAAAAGCCGTTTTTTTGTGTCTCACACATTGCAAACAGGGAGCAGGGCCTATTCATTATTGTTTCGATGAATTATCGGATGCTATGATAACCCCATGAGTGGTACAGACATGAGCGACATTATCGATATTATGATACCCCATTCGCTACGGGCACTCCTATATTGCACCGTATGCCCGCTTAGGGGTAAGAAATAATGGCCAGGTTGACCTGGCATCAGGGTTAAAAATATATGAATAACCTCACTGCCAGGCAATTTATTACAGAGCTTAATGTCTACCGACCAAGCTCATCACCTGTAGACTATCACGGCTCGCTAGAAGCTGATGAAACCGACCAATTTATTGGTGTGCGCATGGGAAAAATTTTTGCCGTGGCTAAATCATACACGGATATGCCGCTTAAAGAGGTAGAGATACTACTTGAGAGTCCCGTACACGAATACCGCGTCGGTGCTGTGAGTATAATGGACTTCCGAGCACGCAAAAAATTAACAGACGATCAACGCAAAGCACTATTCGATTTGTATATCCGGCGACACGACCGTATTAATAGCTGGGATCTCGTCGATCGCAGTGCTATCCACGTGCTGGGTGGATATTTGATCGACAAACCTCGCGATATTTTGTACAGACTCGCCCGCTCGCCGCACCCGTATGAGCGCCGCTCGTCCGTGGTAACTACAATTTATTTTAGTAAGCGCGGCGATACTGGAGACGCTTTCGGCATCGCAGAAATTCTGCTGGACGAAAAGGACGAACTGGTGCGGCGTGCCGTCGGCTGGGCGTTGCGTACAGCCGGCGGTAAGGAACTGCTGACATTTTTGGATAAGCATGCACCTGCCATGCCACGTCTAATGCTCACTGTGGCCATAGAGAAGCTTACTCCCAGCCAGCGCAAACACTATCGTGCGTTACGTCACGAGTAGCCGGTTCTTACCCAACAGAGGGGCACCTTACACACAATCTACGGACACCACTCAGCTCGCACAGCCTGCATATCGCGGACATTAAGAGTTAAGCCCCAGTGATTCGAGCCCATATATAGTGAGTAAGCGCACAAGATTTATCATTTTACTTCTAATGTTGTAAGAATATGCTAATATTAGACTTGCTCCCCATTAGCCCCTCAGCCATACTTACGGTATGAACACAAACACCAAAAGCAACCGAGTCATGAAAGCTATGACCGGATTAAGTCACTATGAATTCGAGCAATTAGTACCAGCCTTCGAGCAGGAACT
>DASYZQ010000052.1:0-19202 GCA_035946175.1 Saccharimonadales bacterium (SeqCode) | reverse complement strand
TATGTTTTTCGGAGCTGCTTTACAGCCGCCGCTATCTTTTGTACTGTGTTCATTGGAGAACGACCTTTCTGTTTTAGTTGTAACTAACCAAAACTGTAGGTCGTTTTTCTTTAGGCGTCAAAAAGTGAGTGTGGGGTCAGAGTTCGAACTCGCCAGTAAAAGGGGACTCCGTAGTAAGATACAAAGTATAGTAAGGTCAGAAATGCTCAATAAAGAGGGTTGGCTAGAGAAGGTAGCCAGGAAAAATGTTGGCAAGAGTCTTGGTTTCATTGCTCTTTCAGCGGCTGGCGCACTACTATTACCCCCAGCTGGTGCGGCCATAGCCGCTAGCTTTGCGGCCGGTACTGCAGCTGAGGCTGTCGGTAGCAAATTGGTACATGAGCACCTTAAACAGAAACGGCTAAAGAAAGCTGAAAGACCCCGTTAGCTGATTATGTGTATGCCCTGTTATCTAGAATGATGCAGCAGTAGGCAATACGCTTTATTTAGATATGGCTCTCGTCGGTGTGAGATATTAGGATTGCTACACTAAGAGTATTTGTCGAAACTGCGCAGTTTCCATGCATACCACGCGATAACCACCGAGGTCGTGATTAGTATTATCGAGAAGAATAGATAAACTAAGGTTGGATCCCCAACGAAAAGTGATGCTGCTACAACAAAAGCTAAGAATATACTTGTAATGATATTTACCCACTGATTTATTCGGTTCTTCAATATGCGGGACAGAACAATCATGACAATAGGGATCTCAACCAATAATCCGACACTGAGCAACAACGACTGCCTATAATGAACCTTGGGAGTGGGGTTTATAAATACACTGTAATACAACGTAGTAATGTCGCCGAAGGCATTATTAAGTGAGTAAAATATCCATAGCAATGAGAGTTTCGATTTGATATCCATCGCCGATAGTTTAGGGCCTGTCACCCCCTAGCAGTAGCACTGTTCTATACATATAGCGAATGCGGATCATCCGCGACTTGACTCCGGCAAGATCAATAGGAGCTACATAAAAATGAGGTCATAATGCTTGATGCAATAGGGGTATAAAATTTCACCTTAGCGAAGAATACCGGCGGTTGCTTATCAAGATTATCGTAAAGCTGTCTGTTATAGTAACTTTGTGAATATAGATAACAAAACTAAGCAAGCAATTGAACATACAATACATTGTTTGATTGGCTGTGGTATTGGTGAAGTTGTTGGTATGTTAATCGCTTCGTTCCTTGGCTGGCATAGAATTGGTAGGCTTTCCTTGGCGATAATTCTAGCTTTTATGTTTGGGTATTATCTAGCATATCGTGGAATTAGGAAAAGCGTTCAAACGTCAAAAGAAGCCATTAAAATAACAGCTGCGACCGATACTGTTTCTATCGCCACCATGGAGTTAGTAGATAATACAATCGAGCTTATTATCCCCAATGCATTGCTTGTTACAGCATCACAGTTCAGATTTTGGTGGGGGCTGGCTCTTTCTTTATTAATTGCTTTTATAATTACAGTGCCCGTCAACAGATATATGATTAGTAGATACCCTCACCACCAACATCGACATTAGCAAGCTTTGTTATTTTGGTGAGTGTAAAACTGACCCATTTGGAGGCTATAAAACAAATATAAATTTAATGGTGCGGGTGGCGGGAGTCTAACCCGCGTCTCCAGCTTGGAAGGCTAGCATACTAAACGCTGTACGACACCCGCATGCTTGCAACAAGTATAGAGCAGCGGCCGTCTGGTATGCAATGTATGCTCCTGCTTCAAATTTCGTGCAGTACCGTGATGCGGGCACCAAGTGAGTTCAACCGTTCGGCTATATCCTCGTAACCACGATTAATTGTGTAGATATTGCGCAAGGTCGAAATGCCATTGGCTGCAAGCATGCCGATCAGCAGAAGACTAGCTGGTCTCAACGCCGGCGGACATACAACGTCGGCCTTACTGAAAGTGGTTGGCCCTGTTATGTAGAGCCTGTGAGGGTCGGCCAGTTCGACCTGCATGCCGACTTTGGTCATCTCAGTGTAATAGATGGCGCGGTTTTCATACATCCAGTCATGAACAAGAGTTCGGCCGTGGGCAACTCCAGCAATCGGTACAAAATAGGGAAGGTTATCTGCGTTGATGCCAGCCGGGAAGACGTTAGGATGCAGCTTATCAGGGAGCGCCTTAAGCCTGTCGTTGTGTTTGTGGATGGTCAAATCAACAAGGTCAGTTTTGCCATTGTCGGCTTTATAGCGGGCACTCTGGTCATAGTGTAGTCCCATCTTCTGTAGTTTGAGCAACTCTAGGGTCATAAACTCGATGGGCACCCTGCGTATGGTGATACTGGAATTGGTAACAATAGCTGCTGAAACAAAAAACATCGCCTCGATAGGATCCTCGGTGGGCGCATAGGTAATGTTCTTCTTGATGAATGGCACACCACGGATGCGAAGTTTTGTATTGCCAATCCCGTCAATGCTTACGCCGAGCTTTTGTAGAAAGAAACAAACGTCCTGAATGGCATAGTTGCCGCTGGCGAACTCGACAGTAGTCTCTTCTGCCTGCCTGGCGGCTGCCATCAGAACATTTTCAGTCACGGTATCCCCAGTTTCATATAGCGGTATTCGATCAGCCACCTGTCGCTGGACTTTAATGTTGTAGTTGCCCTTAGTAGCAAGAATACTGACGCCAAAGGCCTCCAACGCATATAGATGAGGAGCTACCGTCCTTGTACCCAGCTTACACCCCCCGGCGTAAGGGATTTTAAAACTCTGGTAATCGTGTAAAAGCGGTCCGATGAACATCAGTACCGAGCGAGTTTTACGGGCTGCCTCTGCGTCGAGATTGGCGAGGTCAAGCCTTTCGGGCCGGCGGATCTCTAGATCATTCTCGCCACTCCACTTGACTTGTACACCGATACTCTCCAGAACCTCAATGATTCGATATACTTCCTCGATCCGGGGGAAAGAGCGGAACCGAGTAACTCCGTAGTTAAGGAGTGAGGCACACAGCAGCCCGACCGCTGCGTTCTTGCTGCGTTTGAGCGTAATGTCGCCATGTAACTCATGGCCACCCTCTACACGCAGGTTAACTGCTTCGCCACTCAGGCTGATGAGTTGCTTGTTGAGTACGTCGCTGATACGCCCGAGCATCTCAATGCTCAAATTCTGTTTGCCATGTTCGATGCGGTTTACGGCCGACTGACTGGTGCGCAGCCGGGTAGCAAATTCTGCCTGGGTAAGACCTCTCTCTTGTCGGATGTGAGTAATAAGTTGGCCGATTTTTTCAGTTGAAGTATCCACGATGTCACCAATGATACCATATGTGATATCTAGCGCAATACTAAAATGCCGCTTATACGGCTGATGCGCGGGACTACGTAGCAGTTCGATGGCGGTAGCAACCAGATGTTTACAAAAGAGCTTTTGCCGTTTCCGGCAACCACATCGCCAGACCAGGCCCTCATTGTTTACCTCTATTATTGTATGACGTGGGGTCGTAGTGGGCCCAGCCACGTAGGCTGCTACTTGCCGTAGGGTTACGGTAGTAAAATTAACAGTACCTGAATCGGTAATCTCCTGCCCTAAGCGAAGATTTGCAGGAGTAGCTAGGGCTTGCAGCGGGCCGGTTTGTAGTAGATGACTACCCTGTCATGCAATAAGTAGTGTAACAGTCAGCTTCAAGTTGCTACAATGTGGCAATGATCTGACGACAACTTCATCATTAGTTTGTATAAGCAGATAATGTACTACAAGGGGAGAAATGTCGTCATGGATAATCTAACAATGCAGGATACAGAAATTGAGCGTCTGATTATCGCTGAGACTAAACGTCAGCGAGAAGGGTTGGAGATGATTCCTAGTGAGAATCATACTTCGGCCGAGGTGCTGAAAGCACTTGGTTCCCGGTTGACGGATAAATACTCAGAAGGCTATCCGGGCAAGCGATACTATGGTGGCTGCGAATTCGTTGATGCGGTTGAGAATCTCGCACGCGATCGAGCGAAGCGGCTTTTTGGGGTATCGCACGCTAATGTCCAGCCGTACTCTGGTTCACCAGCCAACCAGGCTGTCTACTTCGCATTGGTTGACCCTGGGCAAACGGTTATGGGATTGGAGCTCTACTTTGGCGGGCACATGACCCATGGCCTGAGTGTAAACTTTTCAGGTACATACTACCATTCGGTGCAATACCGGACCGGTCGGGATGGGTTCCTTGACTACAATGCCATCGCAGAACTGGCAGCCGAACAGAAACCAAGGCTGCTGGTTGCTGGCGCAACGGCCTATCCGCGTATCTATAACTGGCAGGCACTGCGAACCATCGCTGATCAGTGCGGTGCCTTTCTTTTGACGGATATCTCACACATTGCTGGACTCATTGTTGCTGGCGAGCATCCTTCCCCCGCCGGTATTGCTGATGTCATCATGACCACGACGCACAAGACGCTGCGCGGACCGCGGGGAGCCATAATCCTCTGTAATGGCAATCCATCCAATCCGCTCAAGAAAACGCCACGGACCAAGGAGAATCTACCGACACTGATTGACCGTGCAATCATACCGGGGTTGCAGGGAGGACCACATAACCACCAGACGGCCGCGATTGCAGTGGCGCTTTATGAAGCCTCACAGCCTGCCTTCAAAACCTATGGCCAGCAAATTGTGAAGAACGCCAAGCGGTTAGCGGATCGGCTCATGGAGCAGGGTTACCAGCTGGTTACTGGCGGTACTGACAACCATCTGCTGTTGGTTGATTTGACCAACAAAGGCATCAAGGGCGCCATTGCCGAAACAGCACTCGGCAAAGCGGGCATTACAGTCAATAAGAACACGGTTCCCTATGACCCTCGCCCACCGTTTGACCCGAGCGGTATCCGTTTAGGCACACCAGCGCTCACTACTAGAGGTCTGAAAGAAACTGAAATGGATCAGGTTGCCAAGTGGATTCATGCGGCTATTATGGCTCATGATGACGAGAATAAACTTGTGGCTATCAGAGAAGAAATTCGGGAGTTTGCCAAGGCGTATCCGTTGCCAGGTGAGACTGCCAAGGTGTGATGAGTGCTTTAGGGAAGCAGCTCCGGTTCTTGGGTAAGAGTGATATCGAATAGTGCCTGCACCTTTGCTATAATCTGGTTACGAAACGACAGAAGCTGGGCAGTCGAGCTGGCGTGCTCATTGACGAGTACCAAGGCCTGGCTAGGCCAGGTGGCCATACCGGTTCGCTGGTCATGTATGCCACGAAAGCCGGCTTGTTCCAAAAGCCAGGCGGCTGGCAGCTTGATAGATCCATCTTTCAGTTGCCAGTGAGGAAGGGTAGGGTAACTGGCTGCCAGTTTCGCGAAATGCTGTTTAGGGATGGTAGGATTAGCAAAAAAGGAACCGCTATTGGCTATAATGGCAGGATCGGGCAGTTTTTTGCTGCGGATGGCAACAACCGCCTCACGCAGTGTTTGTGGAGTGGGTTTATTGATACTATGCTCATCAAAGTAGGCCTGCACATCGGGATAAAACGGTGAGGTGGGGTTAGTGCTATGGAGTCGAAGTGTAATGCTAGTTATAAAATAGCGGCCTCGCTGGCCTGTCTTAAGCTGGCTGGTCCGATAGCCAAACTGGAAATCCGCTGATTTAAGGGTTACAAACTGTTTGATCTTATGATCGTAGGCTTCAGCTTTCACTAGCGTACTGCTTATTTCCTGACCGTAGGCACCGACATTTTGGATCGGCGTCGCTCCGGCCGTGCCGGGGATAAGGCTTAAGGCCTCAATGCCGCTCAACCCTTGCTTGGCTGTCCGGGCCACTATGTGGTCCCACTGCTCCCCCGCGCCGATAGTTACGATGTGTTCATCGCCAGTGATGACTTCGTTAAAACCTAGAATCTTATCCACCATAACCAGACCGCTAAATCCCCCATCGCTCCATATGATATTGCTACCGCCACCAACCATAATAATGGGCAGGCTGGCATTATCGGCCCATTGGGCTGCTTCTGCTAGCTCCTGTGGGCTGTGGATGTCGATGAGATAAGCTGCGGAGCCGCCGAGTCGCATAGTGGAATAATCGCGCAGGTGCACGTCTCGCCGTATGTTCATTACTCCTGCATTATACCCTCTTTTGCTTGCGAAGCTATCAGGGCTCAGGTAGTATAGATAAGATTATGAGTAGTCGCAATTCATCTTCATCACTGCCATTTCGAACACTTGGCCAAAAACTGAAGGCCGCTCGTCAACAACTACATGAAACTATTGAGGACGTTTCGGGCGCTGTCGAAATTGATAAAAAATCGCTTGAGCGCATTGAACAAGGCCAAGATCGTCCGGCCGAAGACATCTTGCTACTGCTGATTAACCATTTTAATATGCCAGAGAAAGAGGCCACGGCACTTTGGCAGATGGCGGGCTACGAACTGCCTAAAGCCGAACCGGAGTTTGAGGATGTTGTGGAGCGGAGCATGGTCATATTGATGCCGATTGATCCACGTGTTATGTACAGCGACGGTGTGCAAGTCACTGCCAATGATAGTGGCGTGGTTATGGGTTTTACGCAGGGTGCTGGCAAACGGCAATTGACGGCCGGCCGGATTGGTATGAGTCGCGAGCAAGCCTGGAAGGTGGTGCGCGTGCTACAGAAAACCCTAGAAGTATCTGAACAGAATTCGGGATTGCGCAGCTCGATCGAAACATCACGTAAGCCGAAAGAATTAGGCGAAAAATAAGCCTACCTTGGTCATTCCCTGATAATTTTGCTATTCTTGGTACAGCCATGCACCCGTAGCTCAGCTGGATAGAGCGTTGGTTTCCGGTACCAAAGGTCGTAGGTTCGAATCCTATCGGGTGTACCACTGATAGCCGATGTAATTAACTCAACGGAAATGGGGGCCTGACGGTTAATTTGACGGCAACGCCCCGCTGCCTGACGGCAATCCCTGCTCCTGTGACAATCAGATGATGCGGCGAATAGATTCTCTACCCGCTCAAGGGCCTCTAGCCTGCTGGCCATGTCGTCATGCTGATATATCTGCTGGGTCGTGGCGATGTCTGCATGCCCCAGAATGAGTTGCGCATCCCGTGCTGGTATACCGAGCTTCTTCAGTAACGTTGCAGTTGTATGCCGCACATCATGTACGCGGATAACTCGTATGCCGTGACTCCTGGATAGTCGCTGAAAGGCTGTGGTGAAACTGTCTGGGTCAAGCGCATGTCCACCCTGGCTCATAAAGACCAGCCCGTCGCTAAAGGCTCCTGGAGCTGGCGCCTCACCGGCAATTGCGTGCAGCACTTCTCGTGCTAGCCCTATGAGGGGCAAGTCGCGTTGTCCCGCCTTGGTCTTGACGGGACCTTGACGTATAGCACCGTTAGCTCGGTGAAGCTGGTTCCGTATATGAATCTCCCCACGGTCAAAGTCAACGTCACACCACCTCAGTCCGAGTACCTCTCCGCGGCGCAGACCATATAACACCAGGAGCAGGAACGCAGGATATAGCTCATGACCCTTTGCGCTATCCAGGAACCTCTTCGCTTCATCGGCAGACCATGGATGCCGCTCTATGGGCTGGTATTCCGGTGTCTCCACGAGCCGAGCGACGTTACGATGTATTAGCTCTTCGCGTTGCGCCCTGGTCAGTGCGGAACTGAGAACCATCCTGATGAGTCGAACCCTGTGCGCAGAGTCTCCTTCGGAGGACTTCTGGTTCAAGTAGCCTTGGACTATCTGGACAGTCAATTGCTCAATGCGGTACTTGCCTAGGCCTGGCTTCAGGAACCTATCGGCGATCCACAAATACTGGTCATACGTCGCTGGCCGCTTCGTAGGCTTGACAAAGTGCTCTAGCCAGTAATCCAAGTACTCGGCAAGCTTGACTTGTCTATCAGGGATCGGTGACCCCGCCTGTGCTCTTGCTTCGGCTTCGCTTAACTTCGCATGCGCCTCGGCCCGTGTTCTGCCGTAGACCCGAATCCGCTTTCTCGTTCCGGCCGTCGTCGTAAGATACGCCGCTGCCTCATAGCGGCCGTCACCGCGGCGGTAGATCGTGCCTTCACCATTGCTTCGCCGTGCCACCTCAAACTCCCTGATATCCCTCTAGTTCATCAAGAAGCTCTTGAATCGACTGCATCCGAAGGAGTCGACGGTTCCCCATCTTGACGGTCCTTATTTTTCGGCCTTGAATCATTCGGTAGAGCGACCACTTGCTGATCCGCAAATACTGACAAGCCTCGGGCACGGTTAACACTTCGTCCCCAGATAACCTCTGTGGCTTCGGCTTATCTAACGGCCGCCTGAGCGCGGCAGCCCTTGGTATGGTGTCCTCCATAGACAGTAAACCTCATCTAGTTTAGGTATTGTAACTCGATGTTTGTTGTGCGCAAGAGTAACCCACCACCATCGACTTTATAGCCGAGTGGTTACTCCAGCGAATATTTTTGTTTGAGGAAGTCGTAGAAGCTTTCGAGCTGCTGAAGCACATTCTCAGGCCAGTCGGCATGCTTAGCGTGCAGGTACGGTCCGAAGCTTGGCAGATCTTTCGGCAGCAGGTAGCCAGTGACCGCGTAGGCATCTTCTGCGCTAATGCCTAGCTGCTTGATGATCTGCGCCAGCACTATCGGCGACGGGTGTGCGTATTCGCCCCGTTCAAGCCTGGATAAGTAGGGCCGACTGATACCTAGCTCTGCCGCGAACCTCGTCAAGCTCAGTCCAGCAGCTTCCCGCTTGTGCCTAATCAGATTGCCAAGCGTGCTGTTACCGATGCTAGGACGGCCTGGGCGATTATTGTGCTCCATAATACTTAGTATTACACAATACCTCCTTTCGCGGGGCCTGTAAATAGCCTTGAGAGGCCAGCCACGCCGTACCCTCTTTTATGCCGTAACACGGCGCACAAGTCAAGTGCAAGATTGGGGATGTTGTGTCATTCTGACTGTGGTGGGTGCAGTACGTTCGGGCAGTTGTCAGTACGCACGTCCCTGTTGCAAGGCCCCTTAGATGTCACCAGGTTTTAGCTAGGCCAGCAGCTTTATGTATATAATGCGAGCGTACCTACTTTAATCAGAAGTTAATAATTATATGAGCCTCAGCATAGAAGCGGTACGCGCCTTCGACCCAGAGCAAAAGATACACTCGTTTGATGAGATGCCCGGACTCATTACAGCACTGGGGCGAGCTGGCATTCAGGTTATCTTAGCCCAAGGTGCCTTTGATATCGTCCACTTGGGGCATGTGGGCTACATACGGGCAGCCGGTCAGATTGACCCGAGAAGCAGTGTCGTGGCAATCGGTGTGGACAGTGATGAGGCTGTGCAGGCAAACAAAGGCCCGGCCCGGCCCATTAACCCCGTCCAAGACCGGGTGCGGTTCTTAGCTGAGTTCGTATCTGCTGGGCTGGTGTTTGCCTACGAAGATGTACCGGACTACAACGACCCCGACAGCTACGATGTGCGTTTCGGAGTCTTACGCGCCGTGACCCTGGCTGTCCCACCCTGGGACCCGCACCTGCATTTGAAACAGCAACAGGCAGACAGGGTAGGGATGCAGGTGGCTTACGTAGACGCTCCGCTCATACAACAGTCGAGCACCCGGATACTGGAACTACTTGAAGCAAAGTACTAGTACCCGCATCAACCCTTCACTGACGGATACAGATGCTTCAGTTTGGTGCAAGCTGTTTCGGCGTTGTATTGCCAGTTGACCGTAGCGCCTATCTAAAGAGAGGGTATGCGGCCTGCTATGCGTCAGGCTAAGGTCTATAGGGTAGTAGCTAACTCTATGACAAGCATAAGGCTATCTCGTGGAATACCGTAGTCACTAGCCGTCACTACTTGGTACACAAATTGACCGCTAATGTTGCCCAGGGCCTTCTTATACGTTTGGAAGAAGTCACGAGCATTCAGGTATACGCCGCCCCCTCTTTTATCAATAAGTAACTTCGTCGTAGACTGCCCAACAGTTCCCTGTATGAATTCAATAGCAATCTTCTTTTGGCTGTGTCGCAATAGAGCAATACGCTATCGTATCCTCGTAAGCCATGTTTGGCGTCGACACTTTTGTTGAATCCTATTCGCCCTCTCGGCGTAATAGAGATTTTATCAACAAATCGTTCGATGGGTCTTGAATATAGTTCGAAGCCCCTGTAATTGCTATTGGTCATAACACTATCCTAAAGCAAGCCCCCCAATAGTCAATCACTATGTGCAATTCCAGGGCTGTGAGCGCGGCTCGCCCCAAGGAGGCGGGTATATCTCACGCCGCGTCTGCCTCACAGCCGCCTACTGTTATGACGTAACCGAGCACACTCGTCAAGGCAAAAATAAGCCAAGTAGTAAGACATTGACAGGGGCAGGTGCACCGCGTTTGCCTGTGTGCCTACACGCACGTCGCCCTTGAAAAGCCCCACTGGACTTGCGCATACTAACCTCTGCCAAAAGGCGATAACAATAACGCCCCTGAAGGGAGGTAGTGTATGAGCGAAAGAGTAGTAAACTTTTCTGACCTGACAGGTCAGATGATCGAAGGCCCCGACCAGCGTGTAGAGCTAGTAGTCACCGACCATCCAGACCTCGATCAACCCGTGCGCCTGGAAGCCATGCCGAGCGAGGTTGAGCTGCTCGGCAAGCTGGCGCTCAAAGACCCTGTCGTACTGGACGTCACGCACCCAGACGAAGAAGAGTCCAAGCGCTACGTGCTGACCGTGCCGAACTTCAACAAGCTTGCCACGGACAAAGAGCGGCCGATGGATCAGATACTGGCAGATGCCACGCCACTTGCTCTGCCACGGCCTTCGCAACGACGCTCACACAACAAGACAACCAACGGTGAACCACTCAGAACCTTCAACTCGCTTGAAAGTGCTGGCCTTGGACATGCGACTGATCCTCGCCGCCACCAGCCAGCGCTCAGGCTGCCCGTTCACTCTCATGTCCGTGTCGCTCCGTCTTGGCCGGGCGGACCCGTGCCCTGCTGGGGAGTGGCGCTGTGTCACCGTTTGCACGCTCATGTGACCTCTCCTTCGGACTGTAGCAGAAGAGACGCTAACAGGTGTGTTGTTACCGGATAAGACTATCACAGGTGCTAACACACGAAACACGACAGGGGGAAGTAGTCGCGCACTGGCGTGTCGCTGCCGCACCCACCCGAGACCATGTGGTAAGGCTAGATGGTCTAGCACTCCTCCCCTGAGAGTGCTAGGAAGGTGGCCAGGCCAGAGCGGGCTTAGCACCTGCACAGTTCTCTTATTTGTCTTATTGGCGTATATTTATGGGGTTGGGGAAACTTATGAGTACTGCATCACGGTTTAATCGTTTCGTGGACAATATCAATCTAACTGCTGCGGATCGCACTGACGCCAAGACAAAGTATGATGGCGTTGCCAAGAAGCTTCACGACTATTACTATGAGACCGCCTACAACGGCTCGACCAAGCTGCTGATTGGGTCATACGGTAAGGGTACCGCTGTTAGGCCGCCGCGCGATGTTGATGTCCTATTCCTCATGCCGTACGAGCAGTATGCGCGGTTCGACAACTACTCCGGTAACGGCCAGTCCGCCCTACTTCAAGAGATACGCTCTATCCTTAAGGGGCGCTATCCGAACACCGACATCAGAGGTGATGGTCAAGTAGTCGTGGTGCCGTTCTCGGGTGGACACACGGTTGAGGTCGTACCGGCCTGGAAGAGCACAACCGGAAAGTACATAATTCCGAACACGCACGACGGCGGGAGCTGGAAGACTGTCGACCACAAGGCCGAATTTGCAAACGTTGCCGACTCTGACAAGAGGAGCAATGGCAATACCCGACACCTCATCCAGATGATGAAGGTCTGGCAGGCGGAGGCCAACGTTCCAATTAAGTCTCTGGTTCTAGAACTACGCTCAGTCAACTTCCTGAGCACCTGGCAGCACTATAACCAGAGTGCAACCTACTATGATTGGATGGTGCGCGACTTCCTCAGCGAGTTGATCCAGAAGGCCAACTCCTATTGCACAATTCCGGGGATTGACGAGAAGTGCCAGTACGGCGATGCCTGGGTGAGCCGGGCAGAGACAGCCTATGCACGAGCACAGAATGCCTGTCAATATGAGTCTGACAAGGACGAGCGACTCGCGGCCGAGGAGTGGCGGAAGATATTTGGGAGTCAGTATGACTTCTAGTGGGGCGGCGGCCACTGACCCCAATGTGCAGGCGATTCGAGAAAGCTTCGGACGAGTAGTTTACTCCCACAAGACGCACGAGAAGGCCCGGGAGATTACATCAAGAAATGCGACTCTTGTTAAGTGGATCAACATCATCCTTACCGCGCTAACTTCAACCAGCATAGTCACCACCATATTCACTAACCAGAAAGCATTGCTCTATGTCAGTAGCATTCTGTCAACACTGACCCTCGCTTTCATCATCTTCCAGTTGAGTTTTGATCCAGCGAAGGAGGCCGAACGTCACAGGTCAACAGCTCTAGCCCTCTGGGCTATTCGCGAGAACTATATCCACTTGCTAGCTGACATCGCATCGAACCGAGAAGGTATAGACGTACCAGCCCGCAGAGACGAATTGACTGATGAAGTTAAGAAGGTCTATGAGCTTGCGCCAAACACATCTACGAAGGCATATAAACAAGCACAGAAAGCCCTCAAGATTAGCGAAGACATGACCTTTAGCAACGATGAGATCAACGCCTTCTTGCCGGATAGCCTTCATCTGTGACGAGGCGTTGACTGCCGCCTCTCGCCGCTCACTCGGGACGGTGATCAGGACTCGTGGGACGACCCCATTCGGTCCCAGTTGTCCCTGATTCACAAAGTCGAGGTAGGCAGTGAGCTTGGTCGACAGGGTTGGCAGGCTCTCGGTAGCTCTATCGACCTCGATCCACCAGTGGTCAATGACCCCGCTGGTGGAGTTGGCGAACACCTCAGAGTCCTTGAAACTGTGCATCCTCCTTCTGGCCGCCTGCTCGGCCCGACGGCACCGATCGTGCCGTCCGGGTAGATGATCTTGAGGTCATACATGCCAGGCTTGGAGCCATCGTCGTACTGCTCTACCAGGACCTCTGGCAACTCCCGCTGGATACAGGCCTGTGCCCAGATCTCTTCATCACCAAGCTCAGTCACATCTTCATCATGGTGCGCTTCCGCCCGCCATCGCATTGGATACGCGCAGCTTCGCTCGAAGACGGTGTGGCATCTTTATAAGTGCCACATAAAAGACTTCCCTTTTACTGCAATTGTCGTATAATGACAGCGATATGTCGGCACCGGGAAAACCCACCAGCAAAGTCAAGCCGTGGAAGACACTGTCCTCCACCATGGCCCTTGATGAACCCTGGTTCCGTATTCGACGAGACGTTGTAGAGCTGCCGTCAGGTACCGTGCTGGAAGACTTCTACGTATGGGAATCTCCGCCTATCGCGGTGGTTGTCCCCTTCACGGTTGACGGTAAGTTCATTCTGTGCCGACAGTACCGCTACGCAATCAAGCAGGTGATTTACCAATTCCCAGGCGGCGCTGTCGAGAAAGGCGAGAAGCCAGAAGCGGCAGCCAAGCGCGAGCTGCGAGAAGAAACCGGGCATACCAGCTCTAAGTTCGTCCATCTCTCAACCACAAGCCCGTACGCCCACAAGATCACAGGGCTCGAAGACTTCTTCTTGGCTCTGGATGCTAAGCCAGAGCGTAAACCTGTCGCGGACGAAAATGAACCGATAGAACTGGTCTACAAGACACCAGCCGAGTTAAAACAGATGATGCTGAACAACGAGATTGCTCTCGTGACATCAGTAGCCGCGGGGTTCTTGGCGCTTGAGAAGCTTGGGCTGAACTAACGCTAGTTGCCGGTTGCGCGCTTGAAGGTGCCGCCGTATATGTGTTCGGCCGATTCGGTTGAACCGACCTTTGGTATGAGGATCAGGCTCTGCACTTTCAGAGTGTCATTCGAGAAGGTGTAGTTATCAAGCGCATATAAGGCCGCGGCGTGCGCAGGCCAGGTAACCTCTACCTGCTTCCAATCTTCTGTCGATCTGAGTGTGTCTTCGATAAGGGCCGTAGCCAACTGGATGGAACGAGCGCTTCTGCCGAGGGCTTTGCGAACACGTTCGTAGCGAGCGATCTGCCGGGCGATTCGCTCCCGGTCGGCAGATGAAACCGTCTCGTCAGTCTGCCACTGAACCAGTTGCCCAAAGGTTGGCCTGATCCTGAGAACGAAATCAGTGAATGAGTCAGCTTCATCACCCCGAAAGCCAAGCTGCATAGCTCGTTCACTCATCTTGGTACGTATAGCGCCCGCAGCCGCCGGGCTGCTGAGACTCTTATGGTATTGCGCAAAAAGTGCATAGGTATCTTGGTAGAGTGCATCGAACCGCCCGCTAAGAGATACGAGGGCTCCAAACAACTCGGGGAGTGGCACTCCACTGCCTAACTCGACACGGTAGCCGTTGTTGTAAGAAGACTTACCGTGAGCATGTTGCACTACATCAGAGAAAGCTTTAACCGTGATCTCTTCACTTCCAATGGCTTCCGTTAACGATGTCTCAACGATGCGTTCCAGAGGTACGCTTAGCGCCTGATGCAGCAGCGCCTCCCATGGGCTGAAGTGGTTCAGTTTCTGTCTGCTTGTAAGGTCAGTACGATGTTCAAGGTTCTGTGGATCAGTCCCGAAATCGAGCACATGCAGGTGACCGTGTTTGTTGCTCGGGCCGCCACGACTCATCCCAATATGGGCTCGCTCCTTTTGTGTACCGTGTCCCCATGATCCCTCAATGAGAGGCTGCCGCCCGGTAAGCGAGGCCAGCACACGAACCGCCTTCAGAGTCTGCGCGGCCACAACCGTCTCGAACCCTCGGCGTCGAGCTGGCGACGCTGCTGCCAAGGCCGATATGTCCGCTCGGCCATCATCGCTCCCGGTCTCATCACGCCACCAGACGATCAGATGCGCAGGCAGCCGATCATTGACCTCGACTGTGTCTGGAAGATGGACTGCCTCACCGAATACCCGCTGAGACTCGGCCAGGAAGCGATCACGGACTACCACTGGCTCCATGTAAGGCGACGCCGCGACTGTCACGCTGGCGGCCGCCTGGTCTTGCCGCTCTACACCGCTGTAGCGAGCCCCCTCATCGAAGACGCTCAGGCCATCCGATCGTGACATGAGGGGCGATACGACAGAGACGGCTATGCCGTTAGGGTGGTCCCGGTCCTTGGCCAAGGCGTCATCGAGCAGCGCGTTGAAGTGTGAGGGACTAAGTCTCTCGCTCATGTTCCCGCTGGTACGGTCTCCAGTAAACCAGTCAATGTTTGTATATCTTCCTCGCCAAGTTCGGGATGATTTGGAAAGTAAAAACCTTGGCTGTGCACGAGGGTGGCATTCTTGCACGGTCGAGCCCGCGGGACATAACGTCGGAAGAACGGCTGCTTGGTCATGTCGCCAGCGATGATGGGCCTGACCTCAACACCTGCTCCGTGGAACCTCTCACGGTAGGCTGCTGCCAGCTCTTTAGTAGCGCAAACAACGGGTACTGCGAAGTTAGAGACCAGATCCATATGGCTGACGTCCAGAGGCAAGACTTCGTCATTGTGCTTCAAAGCTGTGTGGAAGTGATCGAAGTTGCGAGCGCGAGTATTGACAATCTCATCCCAATATGGAAGCTGCGTGTTCCCGAGGAAACCGCTTATCTCAGTCGGCCTGAGGTTGAATCCAAGATCGTAGAATGTGTACTTTGCAAAGAAGTCGTCTGTGTCATGGCGCTTCCGTAAGCGTTGCTGCTTGCCTGGAGGGAGGTTGCGGTCCCAGCCGTGAGCCCTAGCCACCACAAGCGCGTGGAATAACTCTTCATCGTCGGTGCACACCATGCCACCTTCAATAGTCGACAGGTGATGACCAACAAAGAAAGAAAAAGTCGAGGCCAGCCCAAAGTTGCCCAACCTGGTGCCATCGACAATAGATCCAAGGGCCTCACAGTTGTCTTCAAGTAGTAGCACGCCAGCACCGTCACACATGTGACGAATCTTGACGATATCATCGGCAAAGCCGAGCGCGTTCGTTAGGAAGAGAGCCTCGATGTTCTCAAGCTGAGGGGCAAGAGTATCGGGAGAGACGTTAAGCGTTGTTAGCGAGCAATCCAACGCCATCGGGGCAAGCCCGAGTTGCAGGACAGGCATAATGTTCGTGGACCACGTAAGAGCTGAAACTCCAACTCTATCGCCACGCTTGAGCCTGCCGAGATTAAGCAGTGCCTGAACCAGTAACAGGTTTGCACTTGAGCCACTATTAACCATGATGGCGTACTGTCGCCCTTGCTTACAGGCGAATGCCGCCTCGAACTTTGAGCACTCACTCGACATGCTCAGCATATCCGTCGAGGTAACAAACTCCGCGAGCTTTCTTCTAGTAGGACCCTCCTGGTAGAAGGCCGATTGCATTAACCGAATCATGACATTTACTTAGTCCTCTCTTTCATAGATGACGTGAAGCTGCACCTCCTTGAAGGCTGACCGGTGTGATCTGATCAAGGGCTGATTATGCACGAAAATCAACAAAAATCAAGATCACCTGCAGGCCTATTAGTCTCTACTTATGTATCGGTTGCTGGCCGCCGACCCGGCTTAGTGTTACCTGGACTGGCTTCTGACCGAAGTTCTGACGGCTATATGTCAATGCGTAGGTCAGGGCCTCAAAGTCAACTAATTCCAGAGGTTTACAGGTCACGTCGTCACAACCTGGAGTTGGCTCATACGTCAACTCAAAGGCCGGTGGTTGATGGTTGACACTGCACATGCGGACACTAATTCTTGCCCGTAGTTGCTTGCGCCAAATCAGGTTGCTCTGATCTCTCTCTTTTCGCCTCCTCGCTGGCGTGCTCCTACTAGCCATTCGGACCCCCGACTTCCTGATACACCACAACCAAGGCACCCTCGTGAAGTTGCCTGGTCAAGTCCTCGTACCAGGACCGCTCAACATGGCAAGTCATATACAATGTCTGGCAACTGGCAGGCAGCATGACCTGGTCTGTCGGCAGGACAAAGAATACATCGCGTTCAGGATGTTCCTGTGGCGGCGATGCTATGAATCGAAACCGCTGGGCATGGGCAACCTGACGGCTTAACTCTTGTACCCGGGTCAGTTTCAGCGTGCTGGCCTTCTCTCGTTGGGCTGAGCGCTCGATGATGAGCCATTGCTTCCGCACGGCCGAGATACGAGCCCCAGGTAGATCGGTAACGATGACAGCCTTACCGCAAAACTGTCGCATGTAGAGATGGCGGGCAATATCTTGAGACAAGCTGATGCCAGGCTCAAGCGTCCGCTGCTCAGCGTATAGACCCTGCATCATCACCCTCGTTTCCGTAGATCCCTTCAGGCTGTACCCCCGAACGCAGTAGCTGCAATCGCTCCCTCGCAACTACATCTGCCCATCCGACTACAAGTCTGGCGGGATTGCTAAAGTGGCTATTGCAGGCAAAGAGTTGCCCGCCGGCGGGATCCAACGGGCCTACGGTAGCGTTTGACGGCGTAACTTTCTTTCCGCATAGGGCGCAAGCAACACTCCGCGGGGTGACCGCAGTATCGGGCCAGCTAATAATGCCCACCTCAAGTGTCCCTCGCAGCGCCACTGCTTCGACGCACCACGATACGGCATGCTTTATCCCCAAAGTTCTGGAAGTGATACAGGAGCAGATAGCGGCGGCTACCGGGTATATCGAGACGTTCGTGTGCGGTGCCCATCATATCGCGCATATTTGGTTCCATGCTCATACGGAACTCTGGCTCCTTTTCTGTGGACAGGTACGTACCGAGTCCCACTGTTGCCGAAGCATGAGGCGCAATATGTATCGTCGTTTTTTCGAATCGTCTTATGGCCGAACCCGATGTGTTTTGATGTAGTGATCCTCTCATCCCCATAGCAAGTGATACCCTTTCTCCGGCCAGAGAGAGTGCGCATCCTGAGACGGTTTACCTCAAGGCGCCTCGGCGCTACACTTAAAAGGAGCGCAGCTCAACGACCGGGTCGCTACCACCGTTATTCACACCGTCGCTTTTAATCGAAATAGCGATATCAAGCGATCGTGGTGCAATCGCACTTGTAAAACGGTGATATGAATGATACATTTACCAGATGAAACATTGAGGTTGACGGCCGTTCAACCCAAAGCAATCGATTACTCTTTCATGGTACGATTATTATTCGGACCATGTCAACAAGATAATTGTCAAAGTATGCGTTAAAGTATAGAAATGAAGTATTACAAGAACGTTGAACTAGCCGAGAAGTATCACATCTCCGAAGCCACGGTGCGTAAATGGGTTAAAGCGACCCAGGATGGCAAACTTCCGTTAGAATTACATCGTGAAGGCGGACGCCTCTATGTGGCGCGGACGCCGGGCAATATGCCAGTCGTTGAAAAACTCATCCAAACGAATCGTAAGTATAGGAACTCCCTGACGGCAAAACAAGTCAGTCCACGTCCACGATTCTATGAGTTGTTCACGCAAGGGCAGATCTACGATATCTGTCGCAGCTTGGAGATGCATCACGAGATTCCGCGACAGTACAACTATTTCGATGGCGGCGCCGAAGAGTGGGATCGCTATATAAACCGTGTAGCCCGTGGGGGAGTTACGCACACGGTTAATCGCACCATCGGCTTGCTTGCCGACAACCAAGGTTACATTAACAGACGCCTCGATAAATACAAACAAGTAAACGTTGTCGATGTGGGTGTTGGCAACGCACTGCCCGCGAGAGACTTCCTGCAGCAGTTGCTTGACAGAGGTGTGCTTGCCCGCTACATCGCCCTGGACATCAGCCCCGAGATGTTACGGATAGCTGAGAATAACATCAAGGACTGGTTCGGTGGTCAGGTCCACTTCGAAGGTTACGAGCTAGACATCACCTATGAACGGTTTAGCAATCTCCTGGCCGAAGACTACTTGCGACAAGACGCCACAGATGTAGTAAATGTGGTGCTCTTCTTCGGCGGCACAGAGGGTAATCTCCGGGTGCCCGATGATGCGTTCAAGACAATCCACGACAGCATGAATCCCGGCGACATCCTTATCTACACGAATAAGTTGATCAGTAAAAAGATGCGCCCCGAGTGGTTTGACACCGACGCCATCCCCGGCCAATTAGCCTTGCACCCAATGCACCGCCTGGTCTTTGATCTCCTCAATATAGATGACTCCTTCTACGACGTGGAACTCGGATTCGACGAGCAATCAGGGCAGCACTATGAGCGGGTTCG
>DASYZQ010000051.1:0-18367 GCA_035946175.1 Saccharimonadales bacterium (SeqCode) | reverse complement strand
CACCCACAACCAGTTCATTGGCGAGAAGCTCGAGGAGATAGCTGGTCAGTTTGAACAATACATTGCCGGGCACGTGTTTGCGTATGAGCTACTTGGGCTCAGGGCTGACGTGGCGCAAGATTAAGTGGGAGGTGTATAGCTGAAATAGTCTATCGCTTTTTGGATAAGTGATCGGGCATTGTCATTGTAGTCGGCGCGTTTGCCAAGTTCAGCAAACAATTTACTAAATTTGGCGATATGCTCAGGCTCCCGTGACATGATATCGGCACCGACAGTCACAATTGACACTCGCCTGTCATCGAACAAGGCGAACGTATTAATATCTAATGGCACCATACCCGCAACTGTTGCAAGTATACCTATATTAATATTCCGGCTATTGATTAATCTATCGAGTCTATCAAGCTGTGCGATCTGCGTGGTATAGCTGTCTACTATGTTGTATAGAACAGTTTCATGAATAATAAAGTGAAACTTTTTTCGTTGATCCCACAACATATCCTGGCGTTCGGTTGTAGTCCGCATGGCGACGCGCAATTGTTCATCAGCCAGTTTGTATTGATCAATCACCACTTGTCTATATTGAGCTATCTGCAGCAATGCCGGTATCAGACTAATACTGAACACCCGATATCGGTTTGTCCGGCGGAGTTCTTGGTATGATTGTTCAAAGAGATAGTTAGGTTGGATGCGGCGCAAGTCGACGGTTATTGGTTGGTCCAATACTCCTGCAGCCTGTTGTAGAATAGTCTGCGGCGCATCCAGGATATTCAGTATTTTTACGATCTCGTCACGTTTAAGATTCGGCCCATTGCCGGTTTCGATCCGCGATATTTTCGACTGGCTCAAACCGGATTTCTTAGCCAGCTGTCCACCTGTTAGATTATGCTGCCGTCGCAGATCGCGAATTACTTGACCAATATCAAAAGTATTGCCCATTTTTTAGGAGTAGTCCCGCACTAAAATCCTGCATTGAATACCCAAGGCTCCAAGCGATATATTACGCTCTTCTGAATATTCATTAAAGTGAATAATATAAGACTGTTGATCAACTTTGCCTACGTCGGACTATATAAATTAGCCAGGAGGATAGTATGGGCATATGCGATGGTTGTGTTGAGACCGTGAGAAATGCTGACTCTATATACATATTGAACACACATGATCGGACCAAGGGCCCCGTGGATGTTATGTCGGTTGAGGAGTATGGGCGGCGTCATGCAGAAGCGCTTCGAACGGGAGATAACGCAGTTATATTCAGTGACTCAGAAGTAACGAGTCTTTTTACTGACGGTGAGCATAGTGCACATGGGGACTATCTGGCCGCAGGCTGTCTGGCCGTCGAGGTACTTACTGAGGGTAGGGTTGTTACTGCGTACGAGCATAGAAGAGATTTGCCTACTGTGTCGATTCCAGCAGAATCTGGCCATCTGGCGGTAGTAGCCTTCTAAGTCTCATTAACATCTCAGCAAGGATAAATGTATGAAAGAAAGAATAGGGACAGACAGCGGCCAAGATAAGCCGTCGAACCCAGGTCTGGTTGATTGGGCTGCTGCCCGTAAGAGTTCATATTGCGATGGTGGCGCCTGCGTCGAAGTCGTTTTCGGTGAAGGCGCTGTCGGTTTTCAGGACACCACGCAGATGTGTCAACCGGATCGAACAAGACTTGTCTTTGCTAATCAGGCAGCAGAAGCACTCCTTGCCGAAATCAAAGCCGGTCTATACGATTTCTAAAGTTTTCTATGCAACGAGGAAAGGTGATGGACCATTCGCTCAGTGATTATACTTGATTCTGGTATACTTCCTACGTGTTTGACGATGTACTGCTCGGCTTGAACCCGGAGCAGCGGCGGGCAGTTGAGACAACTGAGGGGCCGTTGCTTATTTTAGCTGGCGCCGGATCAGGCAAGACCAAAACGCTGACACATCGAATTGCGTATATACTAGCTGCTCATAAGGCCACTCCATACAATATCTTAGCGGTCACCTTTACCAATAAAGCCGCCGGCGAGATGCGCCGCAGGGTCGGTGAACTGCTTGGACAATCCTCGGATTCTCGGGGCTTCATGCCCTTCATGGGGACCTTTCATGCTATCTGTGTGCGTCTGTTACGGCAGGATGGCGATTCAATCGGCATACCTCGGACATTTGTTATCTTTGATGAGGCCGATCGGCTGCAAGCAGTCAAGCAAGCCATAGCCACATTCAAAATTGACCCAAAAAAGTTTCCGCCACGGGTTATGGCAGGTATTATTAGCAGTGCCAAAGGTGAATTGCTTACTGCTACTGATCTTACACGGTCTGGCTCCACACCATCACAGCGTACGGCAGCCCAGATCTTTCCGGAATATGAACGGATTTTGGAAGAGGCCTCGGCATTGGACTTCGATGACCTGATCAATCGTGCCGTCGCCATGCTCAAGACCCAGCAGGCGGTTCGAGAAAAATGGCAGCAGCAGTTTCGCTATATCATGATCGATGAGTACCAGGACACCAATGGTGCGCAGTACCAGCTGGTGAAATTATTGATGAATAAGGAAAACAACATTGCCGTTGTCGGTGATGACTGGCAGTGCCTCCTACCGGGTAGTCAAATTGAAACAACCAGAGGTCCCAAAAACATTGAGGCGGTGACCAAGGGAGAGCAAGTACGTGCAGCCACTGGATATGGTAGGACGAGAGACTTCTTAATCATTGCCCGGAAACAATTTCACTACAAAGGCGAGGTGCTTTATATAAAGACTGCCGGAGGACGGAAGCTGACGTGCACACCGAACCATCTGTTATTTGCGCGGTGGGGTAAGACTGATGCGTATTTTGTATATCTTATGTATGCGCCGGCCAAAGGTTATCGGATTGGTACTGCCAAGGGGACGCGATTCGATGGTAAGAAGCATGATGTGGGGCTACGGGTCCGGGCGAATCAGGAGCGTGCTGATCGTATGTGGGTCCTCAAGGTCTGCATGGATAGGGAAGAGGCTATGTATTATGAAGCCCTCTTTGCCTATAGTTATGGCATACCAATGCTTGTTTTTCGTGCCGATACGAATCGTTCTATGCTTTTAAGCCAGCACCACATTGATGCGATTTACTGTGAGATCGATACCGTCGAAAGAGCTCAAAAACTCATGGCGGAACTGGGTCTAATATTTGAATATCCGCACTTTGCTCCCCAAGCTACGACTAGGGATGAGGTTAAGCGGGTCAATATAAATATGGTTCTTTTTGGAGACAAGCGGACATCGCAGCAGACTTCATGGTCGGCTAGTAGGATATCTGCTAACACGACTGACCCTCAAGATTTGCAAGCATTTGCCGAACTGGGTTACAAGGTTAGAGCTGGACGTGCGGGGACATTCCGGGTGGAAATCTCCAATCTTGATTACGGCAAAATCGAGCAGATTGTTGAGCGGGTTAAAAGTAGAATTACTGACGAATCCATACAGATTCGCAAGTATAGTTTTCTAACCGAAAACAAGTTCATCTTTATGCCAGCAATGCAGATCTGTCTGGGTATGGCATTACCGGCTGAGGAAGGAGAAAAGATTACTGAAGATCGGGTTATAGATATCTCCCGACACCCCTATGATGGTCCGGTCTATGACCTGGATATTGATATGGTGCACAACTATATTGCTGATGGGATTGCTGTCCATAACTCAATCTATTCATGGCGGGGGGCAGATTTTCGCAACATTCTCAATTTCGAGAAGGACTATCCAGGCTCTACGGTCATCAAACTGGAGCAGAATTATCGGAGCACCAAGTCTATTTTGGATGCTGCCCATGCAGTAATAGCTAAGAATCAGCAGCGTTCGGATAAACATCTATGGACCGAAGCGGGGGCTGGTCTGCCGGTACAAATCTTAAGCGTGAGTTCTGAACGAGCCGAGGGTGAGGCGATTGTGCTGCGGATTAGACGGGCGATTGATGCTGGCGTACGGCGGTATAACCATTTTGCGGTACTTTATAGGACTAATGCCCAGAGCCGCGCAATTGAGGAGTCGTTCATGCAATACGGCATACCGTATCGCATCGTCGGTGGCGTCCGCTTCTATGACCGTAAGGAAGTTAAAGACCTGCTGGCATATTTGCGGGTTATTTATCAGCCCGAGGATCGGGTCAGTTTTACGCGCATCGTCAATATACCGACACGGGGAATTGGTGCCAAGTCGCTGGGAGCCTTTTATGCCTGGGTAGCCCGTGAGCATGATAACTCACTGGAACATGGACTCGATGAGGTGGGAAGCTGCGACGTTGTGAGCGGTAAAGCCAAGAAAGGTTTGATTGAACTTGGCGACATCCTGAATGTCTCCCGGGAACTGCTGGAAACAACCGGCCCTGCCAGCATACTGGATGGATTAATACGGCGTATCGGCTATATGGACTACATTAATGACGGTACACCCCAAGGTGAATCACGTCAGGAAAACGTCAAAGAACTTATTGGCGTAGCTGGCGACTATCAGGAAGAGGGGTTGGCCGGCTTTTTGGAAGAGATGGCACTGGTTAGTGATATAGAGCAAGGTCAGCCGAATGGTGATGTTGTGACGCTCATGACACTGCATGCCGCCAAGGGGCTAGAGTTTCCGGTCGTCTTTATGACAGGCATGGAGGAAACGATCTTCCCGCACTCCAGAGCGCTGTATGATCAATCGGAGCTCGAAGAAGAGCGACGACTCTGTTATGTAGGCATGACACGGGCACGAGAGGAACTGTATATGACCTGCGCCTCATCACGGATGCTCTATGGGGGAGTACAGCACAATCCGCCAAGCCGTTTCTTGAGTGATATCGACGCCGGGTTCCAAATGGAACAGGGCATGTTAAGCCAGTCATTTGCTATACCACCTAGCCCACTTCAGCACCCAAGTACTGCAGCAGATGAACCCCGCTATGTACCAGACCTGCAAATCGGGGATCAAGTCCGCCACCAGCTATTTGGTGATGGGGCAGTAACTGAACTCGATGGCGATACAGCCACTATATATTTTAAGGGTAGGGGTGCCAAGAAGCTCAACATTAGCTTTGCCCCGCTGGAAAAGCTATAGGAATTTTGTTTGTAGCATATAGTAGTTATACTCTTTGTTCTCGCCAGGCAGGAAACTGGGCTTTTTGGTACAATGAAGCCAGCGACTTTCTTGGGTATTGAGGCTGTTTGGCTATCCCTCACGCTTAAGCAGAGTCATGAGTGAGAGATATGCGTATACGATTACGTCTTTCAAGATACCGCCGGAGATATGTATTGAACCAGCGCAAAAGGGTTCGTATGTTTCGCCGTATAGTGAGCCACCCACTGTTCATTATCCCAACGGCTACTTTTGCAGGCCTGCTGATACTTACGATTGCCGGATTTCTCTCAGTCAATCAGGGGAGTCCGACCTTCCGTCCGACCAACACGCGTATCGTTATTGTTAGCCACGACGGGCAAGAGCAGACTGTGCCGACCCGGGCACCAACCGTCGGTGTTTTGCTGAGCAGGCTACATATTGTGCTAAGGACCGGAGACGTTGTGGAACCAGGACTAGCTACGCCAATTGTGCAGCAGAACTTTCGAGTCAATGTGTACCGGGCAGTGCCTGTAGAAATCATTGAGGGAATGCAGCATACCTTTACATATAGTGCAGCAGCGACACCTCGTGCTATTGTCGCTCAGTCGGGTATTACTATTTATCCTGAAGATGATGTAAGCGTTTTGCCAACCCAGAACTTTTTGACTGACGATGCGATTGGTGAGCGGGTTGTCATTAATCCGGCTACTCCAGTTAATGTCAATCTATTCGGGACTCCGGTGGTGATGCGGACCCACGCCCTAAGCATTGCAGAGCTCATGAAGAGCAAGGGGATTAAGCTTGGCAGTAGTGATAGCGTACAGCCAGCGATGACCACTCCGATCACCGCCAATCTGCAGGTCTTCTTTATCCACAAGGGTACGCAAATTGTCACCGTCTCACAGCCTATACCGATGCCGGTGCAGACTGTCCAAGATAGCAGCCTGAGCTTCGGTACTAACGTTATTCGTCAGCAAGGTTCTCCAGGGACGGAGCTTATAACGTACCAGGAGCAGCTACAAAATGGCCAATCGGTCGGACGGACCGAGATCCAACATATCATTACGGTGCAGCCGGTCCCCGAGATTGTGGCGGTTGGCCAGACAGTACAGATCCCCAGTGACCAGGAAGCGGTCATGTCACTGGCTGGCATACCTTCAGGTGATTTCGCCTATGTCAGCTTCATTGTCAGTCATGAATCGGGCTGGTGCCCAACCAAGGTCCAGGGTGAGTATGGTGACTGTCCTGGGACACCGCCTGCCTCACTATCTAATTACGCCGGTTACGGATTGGGCCAGGCTACTCCAGGATATAAGATGTCGCCTTATGGCTCCGACTGGGAAACTAATCCGGTTACTCAGCTAAAGTGGGCCAATGGGTATGCGGTAAAAACGTATGGTAGTTGGGCTGCTGCCTATAACCACTGGCAAGCTCACAGCAACTGGTAGGAGTCGATGAATATATCTGAGCCACTTGGAAAGCACGCCTTAGGCCAACATTGGCTCAATGATGACGATAGTTTGCAGGCGATGCTGGAAACGGCTCAGATTACTGAAAAAGACACGGTTTTAGAGATTGGCCCGGGGCTAGGCAGCCTGACGCAGCTGCTAGTTAATCGCGCCGCGCAAGTTATAGCCGTTGAATTGGACGATCGGTTGGTACAGCAGCTTCCAAAACGGGTACCAGCGGCCAATTTAAAGATCATCCAGGGAGACATCTTGCACCTCAACTTAAACTGCTTACCGGCCGGTTATAAAGTGGTGGCAAACATACCCTACTACCTTACGAGTAATTTGCTGCGAAAGTTGTGCGAGAGCCAAAATCACTTTAGCCACGCAGCCCTACTCGTACAAAAAGAGGTCGCTCAGCGGGTAACTGCATCGACTGGCGCTGGATCACTGCTAAGCGTCAGTGTACAGTTCTATGCCATCCCTCAGCTGGGTCGGCTCGTGCCTGCCCGACTCTTTACACCACCACCAAAGGTAGACTCGCAGATCTTAAGGCTGGACTATCGGGAGAAACCACTTTTCCCGAATGTTGACACCGAGCGCTTTTTTGCCATCGTGCATGCCGGCTTTTCCCAACGGCGCAAGACACTGGCAAATGCGTTGAGCGCCAGCTTGCATCTGTCGAAGTCCCAGGTGGCAGCCACCCTCGTACAATGCGGCATCATGCCAATGGATCGTGCCCAGACTCTGAGTCTGGAAGACTGGTACCGACTCTACAAGACGATAGTGGTTAATACTTGACGCGTTAAGTATAAGCGGCTACAGTGAAGATTGTTTTAGCGTGAGGAAAAATGGGAGATATTGATGCGCTGTATCTACTGCGCCATGTCGGTCTGAGCCTGGAGCGACAGTTTGATCAGGTACTGCTAGAGCAACTGGGAATCGGCATGTCGCAACATCGTATCATGACCGTGTTGAAGCTACGACCCGATATATCGCAACGAGCTTTGGCGACACACCTAGGCCAGACAGAGGCCAGCATCAGCCGACAGATCCGCATCCTGCAGGCCAAGACTCTTGTTTCTAGGGTGGTACACCCTACTATTAAGCGAGAACGAGTAATCGCTCTTAGTTCTAAAGGCGCTTTGCTTGTTGCGGCCGCTGATGAGTTACTCACCAAATTGAATGCTGGCCTTCTCCAAACGCTTACTGAACGACAGCGACGAAACTTAACAAACGTCTTGACAACGATTCATGACCACGGTTGTACCAATGATACACCGCATTCCTGTGATCACAGCATTGATCTGATTGAGCGTGCAGAAAGTGGAGCGTACCTGCTAGCCATATCATGAGATAGAATAAACCCCTCTATGGACATCACAACAGACTCGTTGTATTATAAACATAAGAGCAATAACAATGGATGAAACAGTTGCGGCTGAAGCCGATATTTATCAAACATTGGTCACAGAGCAGTCACCGCAGCTGTTTTGTGATAACTGCAGGCATTACCCGATCAAACCAGTCCATGGGCATTTTGTTTGCCCGGCGTGCGGGCTGCCCACGAGTTGTTGTGAGGGTGCGCCAATAGTCGGAGACGGTGATGAAAATGCGTAGGCAGAACAAGCGGATCGGGATTTATAGCGGAGCATTTGACCCGGTGCATGTGGGTCATGTCGGTTTTGCGCTGCAAGCGATCAAAGCAGCACGTCTGGACCAGGTTGTGTTCATGCCGGAACGTTCACCTCGCCGTAAACGTGGTATCGAGCATTACGCCCATCGGGTGGCCATGCTGCAGCAGGCCATAGCACCATACCCGAAGATGTCGGTTTTAGAGCTTGCCGATAAGCAATTTACAGTACATCGTACTTTGCCGCAACTTCAAAAATTATTCGGTGCCCAGCTGGTCATTCTGTTGGGTTCTGACGTCGTGTCGCATCTACCGAATTGGCCCTACTATGAAGAGCTACTCAAGATTTGCGAACTGGCTGTCGGAGTCCGGGGCGATGATAGTTTTGACATGGTCCATACCATGATACAGAGTTGGTCGGTTCGGCCTCAGAGCTTGCACTTGTTTCAGAGCTATTCGCCGCAAGTATCGTCGACAACCATTCGCGAAGGGTTGGCCCGTGGTGAGAGGGCCGAAGGCTTACTCACCAGTGTGAAGCGGTATGTTGTTGCTGAGTGGCTATATATCTCTATTGTCCATGCCTATGATCAGGCGAAAGCTCATCACGCCAGACAGTAGACGATAGGTCATTTTGCTTTATGCAATAAAGCGGTTTTGTGGTATACTTTTAGCAGGTGTCACTAGATATACGTGGCCCGAAAACATTACGGGGCTGATTTTAAGCTCGACGTTGGACATTATCGGTTAGATCAGCAGGTCGCTTGTCAGCGTTATAGGCAAACTTGAATAGATGCAAAACCATCTACTCTGAGTGATATGGTAAACAACGTACTTCGCAATCGTAAAACTTTTGCTGGTGCGGAACGTAGCCAGTTCGCTCTTGCTGCTTAGTCTATACTAGGTAGCCGCGCCTGACATGACGCCAGATAGTGGCAGTGCGTGTCATATCATCTGGATGCGCAATCACTACTGTCCGTAGTGGTTGTTAAGTCTTAGGACTTTGAGTGGTAGCGTTTTGGTCGTTTAGCCGCTACTTGCTTGAGCATCATAAACGGCATATACCTGTAGGATAGACTAATCAGATAATCTAGCGGACGCGGAGGGCAGTACTCCGCCAGCTCCACCAGTGGGAACTCTCGACGATTTTCGGATCGTCATTTTCTTTTTCTAAGACACGAATCGAAAAATATCAATCTATCTCAAACAGTGTGGCCTTCTCCCAAGTCCATGAGCAGCTTATTGAGCTCCGAAGTCTCCACTTTGGAAAGATCAATCTTTTCTTTTAATGCTACTGTTGCCCCCTGGACAAGTTTTTGGATACATCTCGCATCCTCACGATGCAGGCAATCTACTTTCTGCTCATTATTAATAAAGAGTGGAGACGTAATAGTAACTGATCCAAAGATAGGCCCAATATCTGCCTGGATATTCTTTATATCCTCGATAGGGACACTCACGGTCTGTTCTGCCCAAAAGAAACTCCTGTGAACAATGGTCAATTTGTGCCTATCTAGCGTAATTCTGGTGGGAAATAGTTGAAAAGGAAAGACTGCTTGAGCGCTAATGAGGATATTTTTCGACTCCTCAACGATTTCTTTCAGTTTTCTCTCTTCTGGGTTAGGGGCAGTTTTCCGTTTCATGCTGGCTTGCTTTGCAAATAGGAACGGCCTCGATGCGGCTGAAGTGTTCTTATAGCGGATAGTTGGGTCTATTCTTTTTAACCAACCGGCATATTCTTTAAACCGATTTCCAAAATGAGTCCATTGTATGGCGCACCACCCCAAAAATCGTGCCTCGTATGGAAGAATCCTTCTTGCCATAGTTATATTATAGCTTGAGTATCCATGCCTGAATCGCTGGCAGGAGTAGGGCATGAATGATATTACACTATTCCCAAAGAGCGCCACCAAGCCCTATCTCTTACCGCGAACAATAGGCATTGCTGATTCTATATATCCTTCTGTAGCTGTTCAAGCGCTGCTGTCATGTCTTTTTTCCCGATGATGTACGTTAATTCTGTAGCCGTGGATACAATCTCAATAATATTGATATCTCGATATGCCAGACGACGGGTGAGCGCAAAGATGAGATTTGGAGATTCAAGATTGTTTAGTGCAAATTTAACTGTTATACCAATAAGGTTATTTTTGTCATAAACCTTATGTGTTCCTTCTAGACTGGATCTAAAAACCTGGGCTACGCTGGCTTCAGCTATTATTGTTATCTCGTTGATGCCTTGTGTGACGGTCAAAAATGACTTATTGTCTATGACCACCTGATGATAAATATCGCGTATCTTTGCCGAACCCTGTTCGCTGCGCTCATAAGTTATAGCCACCAGATTACTGTGAACGCCAAGACTTTGTATGATGTTGGCCCTTAGCTCGCTCACATGAGGTAGCTTGCTGACGCTACGCGACAACGCAGTCACTATAGAGGCCTCCCCCACATCCTTCATAAGCGTTTGCTGTACCCGCAGCCGTATGCTGCGCGCGTATGATGAAAGATTCAACCATCCCTTCTGCGCTGCCGGCAGAGCGGTGTCATCATGCTGCAGGATGTCTTCAACAACTTGAGATATATTAATCATGGTTGATATGTATATAACAAGTAAAGAATATACAGTCAATATGCTGAAATATTTTACAGCTCTATAGCGAGGACCTACTATAAGGCGATGCAACTTTCAATGAAACAGGCCCATGAGTTGACTGCCGCCCATGGCAGCCCGCTCTACGTATACGATACTGAAGAGATCAGGTTCCGGGCCCGTCAACTACAAGCCCTTTCTTCTCCCTATGGTTTAACGGTTCGCTACGCCATGAAGGCCAACCCTCACCCTGAGATTATTCGTTTACTAGCAGCCGAGGGCTTACACTTTGATGCCAGCTCAAGCTTTGAGGCGGCACAGCTGCTTGAATTGGGCATCTCGGGTAACACTGTTAGCCTGTCGAGCCAGCAGCCGGCTCATAACTTACCGATGCTGCTGAAAGAGGGTATCAGGTATGTGGCTACCTCGTTGCACCAACTTGGGAGGTATGGAGCTGCCGAAGGCCATTCACAGACTGTCGGCCTGCGGATCAATCCTGGTGTCGGTTCGGGACATAGTAATCGATTGACGACTGGTGGACGGGCGGCCAGTTTTGGGCTGTGGCATGAGTATATCCCGGTGGCAATAGAGGCAACCCGCAAACAGGGGATTGCCATAGATCGTCTGCATATCCATGTCGGCACTGCAGGAGACCCATCCAGGTGGGGTGAGATCATGGACGTTGCTTTGGCCACTGCTACTCTGCTGCCTGATGTCAGCAGCCTGGATATTGGCGGAGGCTATAAGATCGCCTATGACGATGGAGATCCAGAAGCGGACCTGAAGCAGATAATTGACACATTTAACCAAAAGCTTACCGCGTTTGCTGCTAAGACAGGTCGTCAACTACATTTGGAGATTGAGCCCGGGAGGTGGCTCGTAGCGCACGGCGGTTGCTTATTGAGCGAAATAGTGGATATTGTCGACACGGGTCCAGTCGGATTTACGTTTCTAAGAACAAATACCGGCATGAATGATTTCTTACGTCCAGCTATGTATGGCGCTCAGCATCGTATGCGTGTGCTCAACGATGCCGGTGAGCAGGCGGACTACGTCGTTGTAGGGCATAGTTGCGAAACGAGCGACATTCTGACGCCTGCCCTGCATGATCCAGAGAACATTGCCCCACGATCTTTCAATAAGGCAGCCATCGGTGATCTTCTTGTGATCTCTGACACCGGTGCTTACTGTGCGGCTATGTCGACGAGAGGGTATAACGCCTTTCCGCAAGCTCAGGAGATATGTATATAAATCATCGCTTACACCCAATATCCCAACGTAATTGTCTAATTTTTATATGATGATCGGCAATAATGCCTGCCTTTTGCAGTATTCATGATATAATCCTTTTACTAGAAGGCTGCTGCAAGTTTGTTTCTAGGAAGTAAATTAAAGTTTAAAGTGTTTTTGGAAGCAGCTAACTCTGGTTTTGTTGCCGAGTTACCAAAGGCCGGAATAAGGAGAGCTTGTCACAGCATGGCAACTAAACTATTTGTAGGTTCACTGTCCTGGAACGTGAACGACGACCAACTTAAAGATTTCTTCTCGCAGGCAGGTACTGTGGTTTCCGCCACGGTTATCATCGACCGCGATACGAACCGTTCCAAGGGATTTGGGTTTGTTGAGATGTCCACTGAAGAAGAGGCTAAGAAGGCAATCGATGAGCTCAATGGCAAAGAGCTTGATGGCCGTGCCGTTACAGTGAACGAGGCTCGCCCCCGTGAGGAGAGCTCGCGTGGCAGCTTTGGCGGTAATGGTGGTGGTGGCTTCAATCGAGGCCGTTACTAAAAACACAGCCAGCAGGAATCATAAAATACCCCGCAACAAAAAATGCGGGGTATTTTTATTGTTGGCCTCTAGAGGAAGTTGCACCTGAATTGATTACTGCGACATATTTGCAGTAATGCCAAATGAACCTGTACCATTGAAGTACATTGCTAAGTAAGTAAAGGTTAGACATGCGTAGAGGCCTTGTTGTGACATTTGTTATTTTGGTAGCTGTTATTGTGGGGGGTGCGCTCTATGCAAGTACCCACCCCCAAAAGGCTCAAAATAGACAGCTACAGGTTGTCGCGGCTGAGAATTTCTGGGGTAGCCTTATATCTCAAATTGGTGGCTCCAAAATACATGTCACCTCGATTGTATCTGATCCGAACGCCGACCCGCATGAATATGAGAGCAATGCGGCTGATGCCCGAGCTGTTGCCACGGCCAACTATGTGATTATGAACGGTGTTGGCTATGACGACTGGATGGGAAAGCTGCTTGGCGCTAGCCCCAACAGCTCAAGATTGACGCTTAATATTGCTAATCTAGTCGGTGTTAAGGGAGGACAAAACCCCCACCTTTGGTATGATCCTTCATATGTTAACACCGCTACCGCCGCTATGGAGCACAACCTCATAACCCTTGATCCGGCTGACAGAGGCTATTTCCTGAGCCACTACGCTGCGCTGCAATCCAAGCTGGCTGTCTATCAGGATCGGACCAAGTCAATCAGCCAGCAGTTCGCAGGAACTAAAGTAGCGGCTACTGAGGACATATTTTCCTACTTGGCCCAGGCCGCCGGGCTTAATCTTATATCCCCATCTGAATTTATCGAAGCAGTATCTGAGGGCAATGATCCGCCGGCCTCTAGCGTGGTTACGTTTCAGCAGCAGTTGCAAAGTGGCCAAGTGAAAGCGCTGGTATATAATGAGCAGACCGTTACACTGTTGACAAACAGTATTAAGCAACTGGCCGCTCAACAGAATATACCGATTGTCGGCGTCACCGAAACCATCCAACCGCCGGATGCTTCATTTGAGGTCTGGATGAACGCCGAGCTGATTGATCTACAAAATGCGTTCAATGCCCAGGCTTTGGGTCGGTAGGGCAAGGGTGCTGTACAATAAGAACAGCTGCTGCAAAGGCCTACGGATAAAATGAACTCAGCAAAAACGATAATTCAAACTCACGACCTGGCAGTTGGCTACGGTCACCGACTGATTTGGCAGCATGCTTCGTTCCAAATTGCGCGAGGTGAATTTGTCGCTTTGCTGGGCCCGAACGGTGCCGGTAAGACAACCCTGATCCGTCTGCTGCTCGGCATGCTGCAACCCAGGTCTGGCGAACTACAGGTATTCGGCCGTGAGCCGAAGCGAGGTGACCGCCGGATCGGCTATATCCCGCAGCGTCGACCTGTCGATAGCGAAATCCGCATTGAGGCGCTAGAGTTTGTCCGATTGGCCCTCCATGGTACAAACTGGGGCATTGACCGGCCGCGTATAGCCCACAATGATCGTAATCAGGCGCTCAAGGCGTTAGAATGGGTTGATGGCGCAGATCTGGCCCATCGATCGCTTGGTGAACTGTCTGGTGGTGAGCTGCAACGGGTATTTTTGGCCCAGGCCCTGGTCGGTGAGCCGGAATTGCTGTTGCTCGACGAACCACTGGCCAACCTGGATATTCGCCGCGAAACTCAGCTTATTAGGTTGATCGCAAATGTAGCCCGAGCCCATCACATCGCGGTTATACTAATTGCTCACGATATCAATCCCCTATTACCGGTACTGGATCGGATCATGTATGTGGTCAACGGCTCAATTGCCGCTGGCACAGTTGAGGAGATTATCACAGACAACATGCTGTCGTCGCTCTATGGTGTGCCTATCGAGGTGCTGCGGGACTCACGTGGCAGGATTGCGGTACTAGGGACCGAGGAGGCGGCACATCATGAATAATTCTCTATCCTTTAGCCTTAATCTGTGGAGTGATTTTCAGATTATGTGGAGCTATAGTTTCATGCAGCACGCTTTTGAAGCCGGCACCATTGTGGCAGTCGTGGCCGGTATTGTTGGTTACTTTGTAGTACTACGGCGGCTATCATTCGCGGCACATGCTCTGTCGCATATTGGATTTGCCGGTGCTGCTGGGGCTGTACTGCTGGGTCTGCCGCCCCTGGTTGGGCTGGTTGCCTTTACGACTGGCGGCAGTGTCGGCATGGCAGCATTAAGTCGACACTCAGAGAGTCGGGATAGTCAAATCGGAATCGTTCTAGCACTGATGCTCGGACTTGGTGTGTTGTTTATCAGCTTATATAAGGGCTACGCTACCGAGGCCTATTCATTACTATTTGGCGAGATCCTTGGCATCAGTAGCTACGATGTAATGGCTACCCTGGTTGCTGCCTTAGTGATTGTGCTTGCCATGGTGCTTCTCTATCGCCGATTACTCTTCAGCTCACTAGATCCAGACGTAGCTCAGGCCAAAGGTGTTGCAGTAGGTGCTGTCCATGTCGCATTTCTGATATTGATTGCGTTGGCTACGTCGATTGCTGTGCAAGTGGTCGGGGTGCTTCTGATCTTCTCGCTTATGGTGACACCAGCCGCAGCTGCTCAGTATCTAGCCAGACGCCCATTACAGGGGATTATCATCGCTGTTACGGTAGCGCTGGTAACGACCTGGTTTGGTCTCTTCATATCTTTCTATCTGCCATATCCGGTCAGCTTCTTTATTACGACTGCCAGCTTTGCGGTATATCTATTGGCACGAACTCTCAAATGGCAGCCTCGCCATAGTCACAGCACCATTCTAAGGATAGATGAGCTTGACGCTACCGAGTAACTCGGCATACCCTAGTACATAGCTATGTTGCGTAAAGCAAAAGAACTCGCCAGTAATCCACCGAAGATTCACTTTCTTGGTTTTGGCCGAAATTATGAAATTACAGCCGAGGAAGTTACGGCCGCTCGTCAATATGTCCGGGACTATTGGCCTAAGCTAATACAATCTAATCCAAAAGATAATGAAAGTTTGGTAGGATTGCCGCGGCCCTATCTTGTACCATCCTATGCTGAGGGGCATGAGTTTGACTATGACGAGTTGTTTTATTGGGACAGCTACTTCACGGCTCAAGGGCTACTGGATGCTGAGCACAGGGAACTCTTACTCGGTATCTTGGAAGACTTCTTTTATCTCTTAAAGCGATTCAAGATTATCCCGAACTCCTCGCGGATTTACCAAACAAGTCGTTCGCAGCCGCCGTTTTTGACTACTTTTATCTTCGATCTTTATGCGGCATACAACCCGGGCCAAAAATGGTTTCGTAGTGCCATTGATCTCGCTAAAGTAGAATACGAAACGGTATGGATGGGGACCCGCAAACCTAATGCGCGTCAGGTGTACCAGGGCCTAAGCAGGTACTACGACTTCAATTACCTGCACTCGATAGCAGAGACAGAAAGCGGCTGGGATATGACGCCGCGATTTAACCGAAAAGCATTAAACTATTTGCCGGTCGATCTGAATGCCCTGCTCTATAAATACGAAGCAGACTTTGCTCGGGCTGCTCGATTGCTTGATGATCCGCGTGAGATGGCTCAGTGGGAGCAGGCAGCTAGAGAGCGAAAGCATACTATAAACAAGCTGATGTGGGATCAAACACGAGGTCTCTTTTATGACTTCGATTATACCCGTGAGAAGCGTGGCAATGTCAGCTCACTGGCGGCCTATTTCCCGATGTGGGCAGGAATGGTCGATGGCCGACAAGCCCAAGCGCTTGTTAAAGCCCTGAAGCGCTTTGAGCAGAAAGGTGGCCTAGCTACTACCGATAGCTTACCACTTGGGCAATATGTGCCGGGATCGATGCCCATGCAGTGGGCCTATCCGAATGGATGGGCACCACTGCATTTCATTGTAGTCAAGGCACTCCAGCGCTACGGATATAATCAGGATGCTCGGCGGATTGCCATGAAGTGGTTGCGTACCAACCTGGTATGGTTTCAAACGCACCATGAGTTCTTGGAAAAGTATAATGTTGTTGCTCCGGGAAAACCGCCAGCCAAAGGAATTTATCCATCGCAAACCGGTTTTGGTTGGACCAATGCCATATTTGAACGCTTTTGCCAGGAATTCATCGACGGTAGAGCTCCGCTCGGTATGGGCCCTATGGTATAATCTGGGTGCGACAACAGAGAAGGTGTGCGTGGGGTTGTAGCTCAGCCGGCTAGAGCGCTTGATTCACATTCAAGAGGTCGAGGGTTCAAGTCCCCCCAGCCCCACCATAGGGTTCTTACTCGAACACTTTGTCCCTAGCGCGGCGACCAGCAGGTCGCCAAGCGCTTGGGGCTCCCCAGTGCCCGCCGTGAGGCGGGCACGTTCTTGTTCTGCCCGCTCCAGAGCTTCGCTGAGGCTGGATTCCCGCCTGGCGTACAGCACGGTCTCAAACGGTTCATTCAGTTCGCCACTGGCGACGAACGGGCCTTGCTCGTCGGCTTGGATGAACAGTTTGTTGAAGATGGCCTTGTTGAGGATCTTCCTGGTGCGCCGGTTGGCGGTCTGGTATAGCGCCAAGGGATCGGCTAGCAGGTTCAGCACGGTGGTCAGCAGTTCGTAGCCGCCGTCCTTGACGCCAGCAGCATTGGATCGGCGATCAAAGTGGCTATGAGCTGCTCTGGGCCGCCAACGATGGTCTCGCTCAAATCAATATCTGTCACGCTCATCCAGTTGTGATCAGCACTCCACCACAGGTTAGGGGACCAAGACTGACCGCTTGGCGCCCGTCGTGCGAGCGCACTCACCGCCTCCAGCAATCCTGAGTAGACGGAGAACGCACGATGCGGGAACTCAAGTGTCGCACTGTCTGAGTAACTATCTGAGGGATGTACGCGACTGAAGCGTCTGCGGCCCGGTCCAGGCCGCGCTGCGTTATCTCCGTGGCCGCGATCCATCGGAAGGTTCATAGGGGCGCCATGCAGCCACGCCCATCCAGCCCAAAAGGCTGCTAGGCATTTACGGCCTGGCGTGACTGGTCCCAGGTATCGCACCATGGTCTCAAGATAGGCCAGAGGCAACGCTCCGGCGGGGGTCTCATGGTGGTTAATCCGCACATAGGCGTCAAAGCCTCTGGCCATTAGGTCGCCAACGGCCCTATCCCGCCCGGTCCGATCGAGCAACCATGCACCCGCCGCTGGTCCATCAACACGTGTTAGTCCATACTCTCTCATCATTCTTTTATTATAAACCCCCAGCTTGCTGATACTACCGGATTTAGGCGTGTCGCGGCTGGGCGTAGCTTTATAGGTACGTACCATTCTGCATACAGGACAAGTCGCTCCTTATGCGAAGAAGGTCGTAGCTCGATGCGCGTAGGTGAACCATTGCTGAACCAGCACGCGGAGGCCCTCGCTTTAGCCTTGCAGTTGACGACCGTTCCTGGGTTGGCCGGGATTCCATTCTTATCAACGCGCCCCGTAAACTGATGTATCTCTATCCTAGTCGGCGGTATATGTGCCAGTAGCCTGAAGGTGATATCCTTGCCAGTAACAGGTACAGCCGCCGGCCAACGAACTACATCGCCTTGAACGGGAACGGTGTTGAGCACTTCGTTGTGCGGCGTATACCAATGTTTGGCGAGTACGACGCCGTAGGAGCTACGATTTTCGCCTACGATCTGCGCTCTAGGAGGCTGGTTTCTTGTGAATACTTTGAGCGATGGCGGCGGCCCAGGATTCTGGGCAGTGGATGACAGGCTCGTCCAGACCGCGTCATACCCGAGCTCGGCCAAGTCTCCAAGAACTCTGTCAAGCCCTCGTTTCCTGATGGCTGCCACGTTCTCCACAAATATGAGTCTCGGTCGTAGACAGCAAATCCCATGTACGATATT
>DASYZQ010000050.1:0-10652 GCA_035946175.1 Saccharimonadales bacterium (SeqCode) | reverse complement strand
CACCCACAACCAGTTCATTGGCGAGAAGCTCGAGGAGATAGCTGGTCAGTTTGAACAATACATTGCCGGGCACGTGTTTGCGTATGAGCTACTTGGGCTCAGGGCTGACGTGGCGCAAGATTAAGTGGGAGGTGTATAGAGGAGAGCTTCAGACAGTACCTAATATAGTGGGCCACGTACCCGATGCGGTAGTTGCATGGCACGGGAAACCGGGACAAACAGGCAGTGTGTTTGCTGAATTATTCAGGAGTGAGTGTACAAAAGGTGATCAAGCCGTTTGTCATCTTTCTTATCTGACACCACAACAATTGGCGTTAATGCATACAACCGAAGGCGTGACATATCATTTGTCACCTATTTCAGCCCTGGCTGGCAGGGATCACCAACCTGTGCAAGCCTTCGCGTATGTAGCTAGCTTTTCACGGGTGTTGCTGCAAGATGGCCAGCCAGTCATGGTAAGACGCCCAAACGAAAAGGCCGCAGAACATACAATGACCGCTGAAGAAGCTGTCGACTATATGCTACAAAATGCCCAAGACGTTATAGATATACGCACCGCTCGATCACTGGTAAAAGAGATGCGAACGCTTCCATTAAGCGAGAGAAAACGGATACAGTCAGTAATATGTCAGGCTCTAGGTAGAGCAGGAATAAGTGAGGACTTTACATTTCCGACGGGACACCTAGGTTACATAGGCAGGGCTGATTTGGACCCTGCCGGCAAGGATGATCTGTTACATTTGGCAGAAGAGATTGTGGAACCTTTGCGCCCAACTGATCCGTCTCTCAGACAACAACGAAAGACTGACATTGCCCAGGCAATAAGACAAAGAGCACATGATGAGCTTGCGAATCATTTAGCTAGGAATGCTCCTATAGCGTAAATGATGTAAACAAGAGACCCTCGTGATAGAGCAGTTTGACTGTGGTCAATCCCAAAGAACCAGATGCAAAACTATTGCATCCAAACTTATCCGATAAAACATTTATCTATACAGCTGGGGATGAGAGCCAATAAACGCAAAGATTATAATTCTATCCCCTTGTACGCAATAGAGAGCTCTTAGATCACCAGCAATATCTATACTGCGATAACCTACATATTCACCTTTTAGGGCATGGTCCCGTAGTACTCTGTCGTGAGGATTTTTCTTAAACATTTCTAGTCGTTCATAAAAACGTTCTTTTTGATTTTGTTGCAATAGTCTAAATTGCTTATCGAAACTCTTGGTAAATTGAATTTGATGGTATAACATCTAGAGCTTTTTTAGATAAGCAATCGCCTCTTCGGCAGTACCAAATGGTTTGCTCACTTCGCCTGCCTCTATTTCTCTTTCAGCCTGCTCAATAAGTTTTTCCATCTTAGGAGTCATAACTTCAACAGCACTAAAGTGTATCTGCCCAGTCTCTGCCAACTCTACTAAATAGGCATTCACTAAAGTGCTAAGAGGGATACCAAACGAACTAGCCACTATAGTTGCTTGCCTTTTAACGCCTTCGTCAACCTTAACGTTTAATACTGCAGTCTTCATACTACAAAGTATACACTTTGTTAAACATACGCGTCAAGCATTTTTCTGTAGTAAAGGACCATGTATGAAGCTATTGCCACTGTGCTGATGAAGACCAAGGAGTCATTTATTGCGATTAAAGAGTTGCTTGTAGTTATGCGTGAAGCCGTGAGGTTAGGAAATGTGCAATGAGTTCAATTTGTCTAGAGACCTTATCTGAGAGGTTCAGATGGCCTGGTAGGCAGGTCAAATCCGCATCACTTCGTACATGGTATACTGGGAAACATGAATTACGCGCATCCGACTCGTACTCATAAGACAGAAATCCAGCAAATAACCAATCATAGCTATCCGTCGTCGTATATTATCGGACTCTTCATTGGAATCATCCTGTTTGTCCCAACTCTACTGCTGGCCAGACACCACCAGCTCGATGGTTGGCAGGCTCGTATTTTCTATGACGTCAACAACTGGCCAAATTATCTCCGGATACCAGCACTATGGATTACTGAGGGACTCGGCGCAGCTTATCCGATTGCACTCTGCGTGCTTATCCCTTTAGCGTATAAGCGATTCCGGCTGGCCTGGCGGTTTGCTGTAACCGTTGGCGGGGCAGGAGTCGTTATGGAAATTGGCAAGTTGATTGCTAAAGAACCTCGTCCGGCTGTTCTGCTGCACGGACATCTGCATGAGCGTGCCATTGAACGAGGCTTAACCAGTTTTCCATCAGGGCACGAAGCAGTGGCTACCGCTATGGCTTTAACGCTCTGGATGATACTGCCACGCCCCTGGCGCTGGTTGGCGATCCTGTGGATTGGCATCGTCGCCATATCCCGCCTTTATCTCGGTGTGCACACCCCCGTGGACGTCGTTGGTGGCTTCGCTATCGGGCTGATGGCTGTCTGTTTTATCCGTTTACTACCAAACGTCATTGCCAAACCACTGCGCCTTGATGCCGACACCCCGCTTTTGCAAAAATGCTGAGATTAAAGACCTATGGTCAGTAAACAGCCAAAAAAGAATCACAAACCATTCTATACACAAATAGTCATTGGCGTTGTATGCCTTGCGGTTGGCATTGTAGTCGGAGCGCTATATGAGCACCACCATGACACGAAGGTGTATAAAACATTGCCAGTTCGTCCGTGCATGTGTCCGAACATACCTACCGCTAAAGTTCTGCTGCCGATCTGTAATTGTTACAATATGTAGCATCTTGGGCTCAAGAGACCTGACCCAGATTTACCTTACATAAGCCAAGCTGTTGTGTGGTCGCAACGAGCCTTCGTAAAAAAACATTGCTTGCCTTTTGGCAAGGTAATGGCAGTTGGCGGGCAATGAGTCCTTCGGCTAAACTGACGCCAAAGTATAACTACTCTTGGTGACCAAACACACGTAGTGCTACTATTTAAAATTAGAGGTACTTATCATGATGCACAATAAACACTTACGTACATGGTCTGGATTCGTTGACCACTATCTCGGCTCCTGTTGAGAGGGGTTAGTTGATACAACACTTCTTTTAACTACCCCGACAGGTAGGTTTTTTGTTCCAACAGGTAATGTTTGGTCTATTTTTGGAATCCATGAAAGGAAATACATGACAATCCAACCAATCAAAACAAAGCGGCTCACCGCTGGTATTATGGCTATCACCGAACTGCTCGATACTTATCTGCAGACTATGCCAGAGCGCAGTGTTATAGCCATAACGTCTAAGGTAGTCTCACTTTGCGAAAACCGAGTAGTACCAACATCTAAAGCTATAAAAGAGGACCTTGTAAGGCAAGAAGCCGAACAGTATGTTCCGGATCCCGGCAACTATGGCTTTTACTTCACTATTGCAAATCATACCCTGATCCCTTCAGCAGGCATTGATGAATCAAACGGTGATGACAACTACATTTTATGGCCAATTAATCCACAACAAACAGCCAACGAAGTATGGAGATATCTACGGTCACGCTTTAATCGAAAGCATGTAGGCGTAGTTATAACCGATAGTGTATGTACGCCACTACGACGGGGTACAACCGGCATCTGTCTGGCGCATAGTGGATTTTGTGCTTTGAATGATTATGTGGGCAAGCCGGACTTGTTCGACCGCCCTTTTGTGGTCAGCCAATCCAACACGGCAGGGGGCCTAGCCGCTGCCGCTGTTCTTACTATGGGCGAAGGCACAGAACAGACGCCCATCTGCCTCATAGAAGATCTACCACTTGTACAATTCCAAGATCACCCACCTACCGATGCTGAACTTGCGAATCTATATGTGCCGACAGAAGAGGATATTTTTGCTCCTCTCATTGAAGCAACCCCTTGGCAGTATGGCGAGAAGGGCAATAAAGGTGGTCAGTGAACTACAGCGATATGTTGACCCAGCATTTGTCTACGACTTTAAACAAGGGCCAGCAGTAGTATCCGATGAAGAAACGGCAAGACAACAAGGGCTAAACTGCATCTCTCTAGCGTACTTAGCTATTGAAGGACTATACAATTGCAAGCTAGAACCGAGGCTAAACTGTTATGAAACTTTCACTGACTACAAGCGATTTCCTACGGTAGGCTGCACCCAAGACATAGCAGGGTCGCTAGGGCAAATGATAACGGGTGATTGGGTGTGGTTTGGTGGCAAAAAATCACAATCAGTAGATTCTTTTGTGCCTCAATACGATGCAGATGGATTCCTGCTGAATTGGCCCTATTCACCAGTGAGTCATGTAGCTATTTATACTGGTGAAAAATCGAAAGAATACAATGATTATCTCTTATTGCATGCTACAGACATTACTGGAGGCGTCGACGTATGGCCGTTGTGGAGATTCGCACTAAACCCCCGCTACGGTTATGGCAAGATACGCCGCATCAGCAGACTTGCATCACATTAGAGGATGAATCCTCCGATGCCAGCCCACACATAAGACACACTCAGCTACTTTGGTATATCATAGAGCGCATATGGACAGTCCCGCATACATTACAGAAGATCGAGCCGAGAGCTACATCAGACAGCATTATCCGGAAGTACGGCACATTGAGCTGGTTCTGCGCGGCTATCATAACATTGTGGCCATTACAGACAAGACAATGGTATTCCACTTTCCCAGAACTCCTCACAGTCGTCGGCGGCAAGCTTTTGAAGCACAGCTGTTACCACTCTTGAAAGGAAAACTGCCACTGCAGGTTCCGGAGATCATTGCCTATTATCAGGAACCTGGCTATCTGGTTACCTCGTATATTAGTGGTCAGCATGCAAGCCAGGAGACGGTGAGTATGTTTTCAGCGACAGACGCAGCATCGTTCGCCGAGCAGGTCATCGATTTCATGATGGCGCTCAATCAGGCCGTACCACTCAAGACAGTCCGCCAACTGTGGGCAGCCAACCCCATCGGCGACCCCCACGAGGATTGGCCTACATATCTCAAACGCGTACTCGGCCAGGCCCGTTTTCCGGACAATCCCCAGCTTGAACAGCTGGCCCATCAACAATACAGCGCCTGGAAGCAACAAACCGCCAGCAGTGATTTACCCACCATAACCATCCATGACGATTTGCACTGTGGCAATCTGCTTTTCCATGGTAATCGGCTATACGGCATTCTCGATTTCGGCTACACCAAGACTGGCACGGCAGCTCAAGAACTACGGCAACTTTCCCAAATCGACACACACCTCGCCAAGGTCCTCGTACAAACATACTGCGCACGAACTGGTAGTCTTCTATCGGATATAGAGCTTCGCAACTGGGCCATTACAACCGATTTCGTGGCCTACTGCAACCGCCGCAGCCGTGGAGAGTCGGATCACCCAGCTTTTATTCGCACTCGAGCTAATCTCAAACACTATTTCCCCAAATTCGCTGGGCTATTTTAGTCTCTGCCTTAAGAGCCCACGGCGTTGCCGGACACCGACGCTTGCTTAAAGATCCGGCGGTAATTTAAGACGACACCACCGGACATTCAGTAAATACCCAGCTTGTCCCGCTACTATACCCGCTTAGTATTGTAATGTTCCTCATGCCGAGAGACTATCCGGCATGCGGTGAGGTAGACCGATCATATGGAAGAGCAGACACATATTTCAAAAACTCAGCAGACCGCCGGTCACCGCGACCGGCCAAAGATCAACAAGAAGCTGCTTATAGGTGGCGGAGTCATCATACTGGCCACGGCCTGCTTTATCGGTGGCCTGCTGTACCAGAAGCACGTCGGCAGTAACCAGGTAAGTAACACCTCCCCCTCAAGTAGCCTCAGTCAGACCCAAAAACATCAGCGGCACCATAATCAGGTGACGGGCACAGTTACTGCTGTCAGTAGCAGCAGTATAACTATTCAGCTCACCCGCACTGCTGCAAGCCGAACCTACAGCATAAGCAGTAGCACAACAGTCACACAGAACGGACAGACTGCCGCGGTAAGCAGTATCCAAATCGGTGACACCGTCCGGATCGCCAAGGCTCCCGGCAGCAGTTCGCTGGCAACCCACATCAGTATTCAGCGCAGCACCCCTGGTTCAGGTACTACCCCGCCGGCGAGCACTTAACTCCTTGAGCAAAGACATCAAATAATTGTGCGATAACACACAATCAATTATCGATTTGGTGTAAAATTAACGTAAGTAGTTTGCTATACTATATCGGTGAACTACTGTGATTGTATGCACAGACAAAAACAGATAAGGGGCATAGCTAAAAGGGGTATTAAAACGACATAATGGCAGCACGATTGCCGATTCCCGGTCAAGACGATGGCGTATGGGGTGATATTCTCAATACGTTTTTAGAGGTATCCCTCAATGCTGATGGCACCCTGCAGACAAGTGCCGTTAGTAATTCCGGTGGAGAACTGACTAGTGCCAAAGGCCAGCCCAACGGCTATGCCGGTTTAAACGGCAGCAGCCTAGTACCCACAGCTCAGCTCGGCGCTGGTACGGCTAGCAGCAGTACGTTCCTGCGTGGTGATGGTATCTGGACCGTACCACCCGGAGGCGGCGGAGGTGGCACTCTAGCAGGAGATAGTGATGTCGCCATTGTCTCACCCACAAACGGACAGGTACTGACATATAACAGTGGGACAAGTCAGTGGCAGAACAAGAACCTGCCTAGCTCCTCTACCTCTACCGCCGGTATCGTACAACTTGACGGCACCGCCTCCGACATCCAACCCTTAGGTACCCAAGCAGCCGGCAATAGTGGTCTGGCCGCCGATGCTAAGCATGTCCACCCCATGCCGAGATTAGACCAGGTGAGTACACCCCAGGCTAATGTCTCTATGACCACCGGTGGTACTGCATACAAGATAACGAATCTTGCTAATGGTAGCATCGCGAGTGATGCCGCTGCGTTCGGACAAATACCAACCTCCCTACCACCCAACGGTAGTGCCGGAGGCGACCTATCGGGAAGCTACCCGAATCCGAGCGTGGCAAAGATCAATGGTATAACCCTGCCGGGTAGCGCACCGAGCGGTTCGGGGCAAGTTCTTACCAGTACTTCTACGACTGCGACTGCCTGGCAGACACCGGCCACTGCGCCAGTCACCAGCGTCTTTGGTAGAACTGGGGCGGTGACAGCACAAAGTGGTGACTATACCGCAGCTCAAGTTACTAATGCAGCAGACAAATCCTCCGGATCGACACAAACGTTTACCGGTAATCTATCTGCTCCGGCAGTGGTTGCTGCTGGGCTAAGTGGTGCGACAGCTGCTAGTAGATATGTGGGGGCTACCAGCAGTGGTGCACCGAGTAGTGGTACCTTTGCCGTTGGTGATTTCATTATTGATCAAACTGCGAAGATTTGGGTGTGTACCACAGCAGGCACCCCTGGCACCTGGACGCAGTTGAGTGCGCTACCTGGTGGCAGTGCTAGTGGTGATCTGAGTGGGAGCTATCCGGGACCAACAGTGGCTAAGGTCAATGGAGTGAGCGTCAGTGGTACGCCATCATCAGGCCAAGCTCTAATTGCGACCAGCAGCAGTGCGGCAACCTGGCAATCCATCGCAGGCGACGTCGATACACTGGCTGCCGACACTGACGTGTCCATTACTTCCCCTGCCAACAACCAAGTCCTTACCTATAACAGTGGTGCCAGCAAATGGGAAAATGTTGCCCCGGCGGTGGCTTCAGTCTTCGGCCGGACCGGCACGATCACTGCCCAAAGCGGTGACTATACTGCTGCTCAGGTCGGCGCATTGCCCAGTACCGACGATCTAAGCGCCATTGCTAGCGCCAATGCCACTGCCGGGGACGTATCACTGAATTCCCACAAATTGACCAATGTCCACGATCCATCGAATGCCCAGGATGCTGCCACCAAGAACTACGTGGATACTACAGCACAAGGTTTATCCCCCAAGCAAAGCGTAGCGGCCGCCACAACCACAGCGCTGCCAGCCAATACATACAACAATGGCAGCAGTGGCGTCGGGGCTACCCTGACGGCGAACAGCACTGGCGCCCTGAGTGTTGACGGCTACACGGTACAGACCAATGACCGGCTCCTGATACAAAACGAGGGAACAACCGCTAACAACGGCATCTACGTGGTAACAAATACTGGAGGTGTCTCAGCCGCATACGTCCTGACCCGAAGCAATGATTTTGACCTATCCTCACAAGTAGCAGGCTCCTACGTCTTTACCGAGCATGGTACGGTCAATGCCGGTGCCGGTTTTGTGTGTACCACTACCGGTACGGTCACGTTTGGTTCAACGAGTATTACCTGGACCCAGTTTTCTGGAGCCGGAGAGATTACGGCCGGGACCGGGCTCACCAAAAGCGGCAATACGATATCACTAAGTACACCGGTATCTATCGGTAATGGTGGTACCGGCCAGACTACCCAGCAAGCAGCTATTAACGCCCTGACAGGGACGCAAACTTCGGGCAGATATTTACGTTCTGATGGCAGTAATGCCAGCCTCTCAACAATTCAGGCTGCTGATCTGCCGGCAGCAACGACCAGTACCCAGGGAGCAGTAACACTTGCCGGCGATCTCGGCGGTAGCGGTGCAACACCAAGCGTGCTTAAGATTAACGGCGTCTCGTTGCCGGGCAGCCCACCAAGCAGCGGGCAGGTCTTAACGGCAACCAGCAGTAGCGCCACTACTTGGCAGACACCGAACGTTGACCAGCATACCGTTGTATACAAGAATGGTAACTATACACTAACCACCAGTGATGAGGTCATATTAGCCGACGCCAGCGGCGGGAATATTACGATGACGTTACCCACAGCCGTAAGCAATACGAATCTTTATCAGATAAAGAAAATTGACAGTAGCAGTAACACCGTTACCATAGCTACGACCAGCAGTCAGACCATCGACGGCGGCAGCACAGCAGTTATAAAGGTACAGTACGTCAGCGTTAGTCTCGTGGCCGGTGTTGTGTCTAGCGCATCTAACTGGTACGTTGTCTAGTTACCATAGGAATACCCATGAGCTATAATCCCCAAAATCCCAACGGCCAAGCAACTATGGCGAACTCCTCGCCGGTGGTTATTGCGAGTGATCAATCGGCAGTTAAAGTTGATGGTTCAGCGGTAACGCAGCCGGTCAGTGGCACCGTCACTGCCAATGCAGGTTCAGGTACATTTAATATTCAGGCCAATGCTTCAATGGATCTAAGTCAGGTAGGAGGAAGTAGTGTAGCCACCGGCGGAGCGAGCGGACTGTTGGCTATTGCCGGTAACGTGGCCTCGGAATCTTCCGACAGTGGTAACCCTGTCAAAGTTGGGGCAGTTTTCAATTCTTCAGCGCCAACACCGAGTAGCGGACAGAGGGTAGACCTGCAAGCAGACAGCTCAGGGAATTTGAAGACCAATGTTACCAATACGGTTACCGTATCCGGGACAGTGACCGCCAATGCCGGTTCAGGTACTCAGAGCACCAACATTGCCCAGGTTAATGGCGCCACTGTAGCCACGGCAGCTACGGGTATTGCCAAGGTGGGGTTGACTGATGGGAGTGGGGCGGCGATAACCTCTACGTCCAGTGCCTTAGATGTCAACATTAAGTCTGGTGGTTCAGCCTCAGCAGCGACAACTGATGAGGCAAGTTGGACAGCTGGAAGTTCATCCTTCGCTCCAACCGGTGGCGTATTCAATGATTCAGCAGCAGCACTAACCAGTGGGCAGCAGGGGACTGCCAGGCTGACCAATAATCGGGCTATTCATACTAACCTTCGCAATGCCAGTGGAACAGAGATTGCGACGTCCAGTAACCCAGTACGCATTGATCCGACTGGGACAACTACTCAACCCATCTCTGGCACCGTCACTGCCAATGCAGGGACTAATCTTAATACGTCAGCGTTGGCGCTAGAGTCCGGTGGCAATCTGGCAACAACCGCTACCAATACTACAGGCTTGAACAACACAGTTGGTACTGCTGGGTCAGCGATTCCCTCCAAAGGGCTCATAGTACAGGGTTCAGATGGGACAAATGCCAGAGCGCTCAAAACAGACACGTCGGGTAATCTCGCTGTTAATATCCAAAATACTCCAACATTCACCGCCAATAACTCGACTGCCTCTAACTTAAAAGCACAGGTTGCCCAATTAGCATCAGTATCGAGTTCAGCAACGCTACAAAGTGCTGTATCTGCGACCGGCAATGGCTCAACACTTTCGACCGATGGAATGAGTTCAGTTGTCTTTACCGTTTCCGGTACATTTACTGCTACGGTCTTCTTCGAGGGGACTGAAGATGGTAGTAACTATACGTCTCTCAACGTCTCTCAACTAGGGACGAACAGCATAGTGACATCAACCACTTCTACGGGCGTCTTTCAAGCAGAATGTGCGGGGTTACAAAACGTACGTGGTCGGGTAACCTGGACCAGCGGTACCAGCGTAACTGTAACTGCCCATACCGTACCAGTGACGTTTGCTGGTAAGATACATAACTCTAACGAGGTATCCGACAGCGCGCACACTATGAATAAGGGCGCGTCAGATGCCACCACAATGCGGGTGACATTGGGAGATGGGGCCCAATCAGTTGGCACCGTCACTGCCAATGCAGGGACTAATCTTAATACGTCAGCGTTGGCGCTAGATACTTCAGTCAATGGGGTTTTAGTATCTCAGGGTTCTACTACATCAGGTCAAAAGGGACCACTGACTCAAGGAGCAGTAACAAC
>DASYZQ010000049.1:0-10654 GCA_035946175.1 Saccharimonadales bacterium (SeqCode) | reverse complement strand
CATTAAGGCACTCATCTATTCGGCTGTCTTAAATGGAGTGGTAGCACCGATTATCATCGTACAGATTGTACTCATTGCCCGGAGCGAGCGCCTTATGGGCAGCTGGAAAAGCGGCCGACTGGCCGTCGGTATCGGTTGGTTAACTGTGATTTTAATGGGCTTTACGGGAGTAGCAGCTATCTACTCCTTATTCTCACAGTAACGTAAATCTATGAACAAGAAACAAGCAGCCAATAGTAGCATTGAGCAGCTTTTGCATACGCTACAATCATCTCACAGCGGTTTAACCAGCAGCGAAGCATGCAACCGGCTAAAAACATCTGGGCCTAATCTGCTCAGGAACGAGGCCGGTAAAAACGCCCTTAGTTTGCTACTCCACCAGTTTCACAGTTCACTGGTATATCTACTCGTCATTGCTAGCCTACTTTCCTTCGCGCTTAACGACCGAAATGACGGCATTGTCATTGCTGTGATCCTGCTGATTAACTGCGGACTGGGCTTTTACCAGGAGTTCAGATCAGAAAGAGCCGTTGAGCGGCTCCAGAAACTGGTCGGCAAAGATATTCTGGTATTGCGAGATGACAGACAAGTACTTGTCTCTGAAAGACTGCTCGTGCCTGGCGATGTGGTGATCCTACGGGAAGGGGATGTCGTACCGGCAGATATACACTTAATGAGCGCCACCGATCTAGCCGTCAATGAATCACAGTTGACCGGTGAATCAGCACCTGTTGGTAAAAATATTAGTGGGGTAAACTCCCTAGTATTTGCTGGCAGTACCGTTGAGCAAGGCGAAGCTAAGGGCGTTGTATACGCTACGGCCAAGAATACCGAACTCGGCACAATTGCACATCTATCTAGTAGCACCAAAAGGGTAACGCAATTTGAGCGTTCTCTATCTTCATTCAGCAGCTTCCTCGTCAAAGTCACCTTTCTGACCTTGCTGACTGTCTTCATTCTCAAACTCCTGATCATACACGATGTGTCGCACATCGGCAGCTTATTGCTCTTTATTATTGCACTCTCAATTGCCGTGGTCCCGGAAGCCATGCCTGTGATTGTAACCGTTACTTTGTCACGAGGAGCGCTCAACCTGGCGAAAAGACATGTTATTGCTAAAACCTTGAGCGCAGTTGAGGATCTTGGCAACATTACGGTACTATGCAGCGACAAGACAGGCACACTAACTGAGAACCGGCAAACGGTCAAAAGACTTACCTCCGATGACCCGCAGCTATTTCAACAGCTGGCCATCGCATCTTTAGAAACCCTAGACGAAAAGCGCCAGAAATTCCAATCCTCCTTCGATAAGGCTTTCTTAGGTTATGTGCCACTGGACATTCAAGAGGAAGCCAAGCGCTATAGGCGCATGGAAGAGTTGCCTTTTGATCCAACCGCTCGCCGGCGGCGCATTGTGTATAGCGATGGTAAAAAGACCTACCTGGTTGAAGTCGGCTCCGCCGAGACGCTTCTGGAACTCTGTAAAGATCGGCGGCAGGATAAGTATCTTCGGACAATCAAAGAAGACGGACAAGCTGGGCTGCGCCATCTGGCTATCGCCTATAAAACCATTGTCTACACCGATAAGTTCGATATCCTCAAGCATGAGGACGGTCTCCACTTCGTCGGCTTTGTGGCATTGGAGGATCCGTTGCGCGCCTCGGCTAAACGCACCATCGAGCTAGCCGAAAAGCTTGGTGTCCGGATAAAGATTCTTTCGGGAGACAGCCGCGAGGTGACCCAGTATGTGGCTTCTGAGGTCGGCTTACTCAGCAAGGAGAGCACCGTGTGCACCGGCGACGACATTGACAGACTGTCTGATAGCCAGCTGGTCGAGGTCGCGGAAAGTTGCAGTGCGTTCGCCCGACTCAATCCAGAGCAGAAATTCCGGATCATTAGGCTGCTCAAACTACACGGTAATGTGGTCGGTTACCAGGGAGATGGTATTAATGACGCACCATCACTTAAGATCGCTGATGTGGCCATAGCCGTCAATAATGCTACTGATGTCGCTCAAGAGAGCGCCGACATCTTGCTACTACGTTCTGATATCGAAGTCGTTATAAATGGCATTCGCTTTGGTAGAGAGATATTTGCCAATATCAATAAGTACATACGCTTTAGCTTGGTCAGTAACTGGGGTAACTTTTTTGCTCTTTCAGTACTGTACCTCATATCGATGGCCAGCTTGCCAATTCTGCCAGTACAGGTGCTACTCACCAGTCTATTGACTGATCTACCATGCATTACGATTGCTACTGACAGCGTCGATACCAAAGATCTCATGCAACCTAGCCGGTTCAATGTGCATACCCTCATGCTGGCATCGATGTTTCTGGGATCCCTGACAGCAGTATTCGAGATCATGTACTATGCCATCATTAAGAACTACTCGCCAGCTATTGCAGAGACTGGTCTTTATCTGTTTCTAACCTTCACTGCCCTAGTCGTCATTTTTGCCATCCGTAACAAGGATCACTTCTGGCGAGCACCACGGATGTCCGGTCCGATGAAAATTTCATTCGCGGCAATCAGTGTGCTTAGCGTGGCACTTGTATACATACCAGCTACTAAAAAACTGCTCTCCTTCACTGCCCTGTCTTGGAAGTTGTTAGTCATGACAGTGTTCATGAGCTTTGCATACTTTTTGGTTATTGATACTGTCAAAGTCTGGTTCTATAAAAGCAGCGTGAGTCGGACGGCGCAATGAGCATGTTATCCCCAAAGCTTTCCAATTTCTTGTGCTGCCCTCAGAAAAAGGCAGTGTAAAATAAGGCTTATGGATAATAAACCACGACCAAGGAACATTGACGGATTTACGGTTCGGCCTGACGCTCATCCTCCAACGCCAGCATTACCATCACAAGTCCCGCAGCCACCGGCACCGGCAGCTATGCCAACTTCGCCCGCACCAAGCACGTCGTCATATCAACAGGAACCAACTGCTTCAACAAACCCGTCGAGCGCGGTTTCTGGTCCTCCGCCTGCCAAACGACGCGGCTGGCGGTTTTGGCGGCGTACTACTGCTACCCCTAAAGGCAAGTGGTCTCGCAGACGTAAGATCACTGTAATAATCCTGGTACTGCTGGCCTGTCTTATCGTGGCGGCCAGCTGGTTTGGCTTTAATATCATTAGCAACCTTGACAGAGTATTCCATGGCAACATCCTTTCTGACACCAAAGCCCTGCTGTCTAACACCCAGTTGAAGGGCGAAGCCCAAGGCAGGGTCAACTTTTTGCTGATGGGTGACACGGAGGGTGACAGCGGTTACATAAATGGTGACGGGGCCGATCAGCTAACTGACTCAATCATGGTTGTGAGTATCAACACCCAGAGCCATAGTGGTTTTATGCTCAGCATCCCTAGAGATCTATGGGTCAATGTACCAGGCAATGGTCATCAGAAGATCAATGCTTCCTATGAAGAGCTTGGCTCCTCAGGGACCGAGCAGCTCGTGCAGACAGATCTCGGTATCCCCATAGACTATTACGCCCTCGTTAACTACGCCGCATTTGAGGATCTGGTTAATGCTGTCGGCGGCATCAGTGTGGATATTCAAAGTCCAGACCCACGCGGGCTCTACGACCCGGAACCGTTTCCTGGTGCACCAGCTTTCTTCCTAACTAACGGCCGGCATACCCTAAACGGCACCCAGGCTTTGAACCTAGCCCGGGCCCGGGGCAATGCCTATGGCTCCTACGGCTTTCCACAAAGCGACTTCAACCGAACCCAGCACCAGCGTCAGCTGCTCTTGGCAATAGCCCAGAAGGCCGGTAGCCTCGGCGTACTCACTAACCCTGTCAAAATATCGCAAATGTTCAGCGCTATCGGTAAGAACGTGCATACTGATATGAATCTGGCCGGTGCACTGCGGCTGGCCCAGATTACAAAAGCCATGAATCTCAGCAACATCCAATCCGAAGGCTATAGTTATGGTGGTACCAATCCGCTGCTTACTGGTTATACGGCACCAAATGGCGAAGAGGCGTTAGTCCCCACTGCCGGAGTGGACAATTTCAGCCAACTGCAGCACTTCTATCAGGAACTAACCTCCAATAATGCGATCGTCAAAGAAAACGCTTCGGTGGTGGTACTTAATGGCAGTGATATAGTTGGGTTGGCACATACTAAAGCAACCACCTTAGAAGGTAAAGGTTTTAATGTAACAGGTACCGGCGATGCCAATACGGAGTATCCGGACAGTGTCATTGTTGATCAATCTACAGGTAAAGACCCGGCCACCAAACAAGCGCTATCCCAGATATTTTCAACTAATACGACAATAACTACGAACACGGCCAGTTCAGGCGAGGCAGGCGAGGCAAAAGCCTATCCTTCGGCTCAGTTCGTGGTGGTACTTGGTAAAAATTGGGATAACTCAAAATAAAAAGGCTCTCTGCAACGGCATATCGCGCAAGGTATAGGCAACATACCACGAGCATTGCTTTGCGCTCGTCGCCGTCTCTAGTGCCCCTTCTCCACCGTAATGGCCGGCAGCGAGTCAATGTGCCAAGTCTGGACTGTGCCTAATGGAAGTCTTTGCCCCTTCTGGTAATCCTCTACGGATTTGCGCACTATAGGCGAGCGTAACCGCTTTGCTTCATCGAGTGCGATCAATTCTTCATAGCTAAAAGCCTGAATGGCCTCGTGTTCCTCTGAGTGAAAGACTGCATTATCAGGGACACTACCGGAAAATATAAGGAATACGACATTACTGCCACTAGCAATAACTGTTTGGTATACGCCAACGAAATGTTCCAAGATGGTATCAACACCAGTTTCTTCTTTTGTTTCTCGCCGTACGGCCTGCAAAAAATCTTCGTGAAGCTCTAGGGTCCCGGCCGGTAGATTATAAAGGCCCGCTTTTTCGTTGCGAGTTTCTTGCACGAGAATGTATTTGTTGTCCTGCTTGAGGACGATGCCGCAGCCAATGAAGTATGCCATCGCCTTATTAAGTTCCTAAGAAATAGGGTTTAGAGTTATCGGGCAGCTTAAGCGATCTTACCTCCTCCCGACTAACATATCTTAACTCTTCAACTTCATCGTTGGCATCCGGGTTGGGTTTAAACTCGCCTGATACATTAACCTCATAAGCCACAAAAGCGAACCATTTGATGGTAGGTGACCCTACTTCTTTGTTGATGGTCCAAAAGGCTACAGGCTGATCACTTATCCAATCGACCGCGAAGCCAGTTTCCTCAGATACTTCACGGGCTAATCCTTCTTTTGGATTCTCACCATATTCTAGACCCCCACCGGGCAGCTCCCAAGAGCCATTATGCTCTCTGCCGAGTAACACTCGACCATCGCTATCCCTTGTGATGGCCTTTACGGATATGCGGTACGTGCAAGGAACGCCGTTCATGGTGTGATTGTCTCACGATTAAGGAAAAAAACGCAATCTTGCCCGTCAGCGTACCGAACTGTCATCGGTAGAACAATGATAGCGAAAAGTTCAAATGGCCCCAGGGGTTGCTGCTATTTGAAGCACTAACTGGCGATACTACTTAGGTAAGGCGCGATAAAGGTTTTCGCTTCATTAATAGGAATGGCGAATCCGATTCCTTGGCTGTTGCCAGCCACAGCCGTATTCATTCCTATAACTGCCCCGCTGCCAAGCTCCACCAGTGGCCCACCAGAATTGCCCGGATTGATCGCCGCATCAGTTTGCAGCAAGCCCGACAGCGACTCACTGCCAGTGACACTACTCGCATCGCTTGCCTGGACAGATCGGTTGGTCCCAGAGATGATGCCTTGAGTAACAGTATTTTGGTACTGGCCAAGTGCATTACCAATGGCAATAACGTTGTCGCCAATGTTTGCCCGGCTGGAGTCTCCCAAAGATACCGTACTGAGGCCCTGCGCGTTAATCTTGAGTAGGGCGAGGTCGCGTGTCGTATCGGCGGCAACAATCGTAGCAGGATACGTATTGCCACTACTAGTAGTAACTGTGATATCGCCGGGACCAACTGGCAAAACGTGATTATTGGTCAGGATATAGCCGCTGCTGGTTATTATCATGCCGGTGCCAGCACCCCGCTCCGTCGTTGGGCCGCCAAAAAAGCTATAGGTGGTACTTTGGGTCGTAATATCCACCACGGCCGGTGCCAGACGAGCCGCTAAACCAGCCATCGACAATGTCCCGCCCTGAGCCGTCAATTGTGCCTTAGGCCCGGTGGTTGTAATTACCGATATAACATTCTTATGGACATTGTGCTGGCTCACTTCGTAACCGCCAACTGCACCACTGGCCCCGCTAATAAGCAGAAGCCCGCTACCAAGTAACATTATCTTTCGGGTACCCATCTAGCAATCACTAACCTTTCTTTATGAGCTAAATCCATAGTACTACCGTAATCGTAAAGAAATGCTGAATAATTGTACACATCCGGGCCCTACTTGACGGGAGGGCAACTCAAGTTATATACCCAGACGTTACCCCATTTTTTATCTGTACTCGGGGTTGCTGAAGTCAAACCGGGCGCCAGCGTCCCATTTACTACGCTGATTACCATAGGCTGGCACCCCACCACCATTTTTCAGTAGCTTAGCTAAGTGCATTAGATTCCAGCTCATGAACGTCGCATTGCGATTAGTAAAATCATTGTCGAAGCCCACGCGGCGGCCACCTTCAACTACATCACCGTAGCTCGGGCCAGGGCCTGCTTCACCAATCCAGCCAGCATCAGCCTGCGGCGGAATCGTGTATCCCAGATGCTGTAGGCTATAGAGTACGTTCATGGCGCAATGCTTGATACCATCCTCATTGCCAGTAATCAAACAGCCACCGACCTTACCATAGTATGCATATTGCCCTTTGTCATTCAGCAGACCGGAGCAAGCATACAACCGCTCAATGATTTTTTTCGTCTGCGAGCTATTATCACCAAGCCAAATCGGGCCGGCCAGCACCAGAATGTCGGCCGCCATGACCTTTTTGTAGAGCTTGGGCCACTCATCAGTTTGCCAGCCGTGCTCGCGCATATCCGGCCAGATGCCGGTAGCAATATCGTGATCAATCGGCCTGATGTAATCGACCGCCACGCCATGCTTTTCCATGATTCCCCGACTAAGCTTGATCAGCCTTTCGGTGTGACTTACCTTGGGCGATTTACTCAAGGTACAATTAAAAAAGATCGCACGAAGATCAGAGAAATCGTAGTCCGCCATAACTCTATACCGCTTCAGCGGGCTTGGTTGCTGTAATGTCCACCATCCAGCGCACCCCGAACTTGTCCGTGCACATGCCGAATGTATCACCCCACTGGGCTTTTTCTAACGGCATAGTCACCGTACCACCGTCGGCGAGTTTGTCAAAATAGCCACGTAGTTCAGCGTCGTTATCACCGCTTAATGACATACTGAAGTTGTTGCCCGGCTTATATTCCATACTCTTCGGGACATCGGCAGCCATGAAGGTAAGACCGTTTTCGGTTTCAATCATGGCATGCATAATCTTTTCGTCTTCGCTCGGATCCTCTGTGGCGTGGAACTCTTTATAGGTACGTAGATCAAGTTTTCCGCCGAATATGGTTTTATAAAACTCCATAGCTTGGCGTGTATTGCCATCAAAGTTTAGATATGGGTTTAGTGCTGTTTTCATATGTTTTCCTCCGATAAAATTACTTAACCCTTTGATTATACTGAGTAACGAATGGTTCGGCCAATCGGCTGCTTTACGAACATGAAGCATTACACTTATGCCGAACATGTGTACTAAAAATGTTTGACTCGAATGGTGTGGAGCGTATAATGAGCTACGTCTAATCATTATTTAATTTTAAGGGGGCTTCAGCTTGAAGCCTTGTATTATTTTTATGGAAGCATTCGAAAAGTACAACGGGGAAGAGTTCGAAATGAGCGATGCCGCTATCGGGGCCTTGCAAACGCCCACTGGAAATATAATGCCCGAGGAAGCGGTCATTGCCGCGGCAGTTGCGGCTCTAAAAGTACCGATACCAGACGAGGAAGGGCCCAAGCCGGATTACGCAGCAGTAGATGCTGTGCCACGCCCGGATGAACATATTGGCGGCCCCGTATGGTTTCATGACTACGCCCGACGATTAGAACAAAAAGGCAAGCTTAATACCGTGGTCGCTATAGGAAACGGGTTCTTGGCAGACGCACAAGTAGAGCCCCCCCACTTAGGCCCCGACAGATCAGCCCAATCACGACGTCGCTATTTGTGAACGAACAAAAAATAGCGTTGTTGCTTTTTTAAAAACGCCTATGGTTTAATGGTGGTAGGTTTAAAAAATAAAAATCATGCCAAATTCCGCCATTATTGAGCTTAAGAATGTCACCAGGACGTATCATTTAGGCGGTGAGGCGTTGAACGCTCTTGACGGGCTCAACCTCAGTATCGCTTCAGGTGAATTTGTCGCCATTACCGGGCCGAGCGGTTCGGGCAAGTCGACGCTAGCGAACATTATCGGGGGGCTGGATAGGCCGACCGGAGGTACTGTGGTGGTGGATGGGAATGACCTCTCCCATATTCGCGACTCCAAACTGTCGGCATATCGCAATCGGCATATCGGTTTCGTATTTCAGTCATTCAATCTCCAGGGAGACAATACCGCCATGGAGAACGTCATGTTGCCGATGGTCTTTGCCCGCGTCAAAGCAAAGCAGCGAAGAGAGCGGGCCAAACAGTGTCTTGAGGCCGTCGGCCTAGGAGATCGACTCAAGTTCAGACCGACCCAGCTATCCGGCGGTCAGCGCCAACGGGTAGCCATTGCCCGGGCATTGGCCCTGCAACCCTCCATCATCATTGCAGACGAGCCGACCGGCAACCTGGATAGCGCCCGAGGTAAGGAAATACTCAGGATTCTAGAATCCCTGAACAAGCAAGGTATTACGTTGCTTATTATTACCCACGATCAGAATATTGCTAACCAGGCCGGTCGGGTCATTCACATCCAAGATGGCCACATGACGGAGCGGCGAGGATAATATGAAATTCAGCGATTACTTGCGGATGGCGTTTCACAACATTTGGCGACAAAAGCTGCGCAGTATTCTAACTATTTTCGCGATTGTTATCGGGGCCACCAGCGTCACAATCATGCTGACTATCGTCTTCAGTGCTAAGGGCTTCATCACTAGTCAGTTTGAAAGTAACGGTACATTTCAACAAATACAAGTCTCCCCGGAAGTCGGCATCAGTTGGGGCTCAGGAACCGGCTCAAACTGCAACGGTGGTGGTTCTTCTGACTGTATTAAGCTCACTGACCCCCTGATTCATCAAATTGGTACACTGTCCCACATGACTGGTATTGCCAGGGAAACACAAGTTAACAACTTTGACGGCCTCTTTTATAAAGGGACGAAGTTACGACTCAACCAGGTTGTCGCCTATGATGCTAACGGTATACTAAAGTCAACCATACTAGCCGGTCGAGATATTAACCCAAATGATGGGGACGGTGTACTAACCATAACCTCAGACTACGCTGATGCGCTTGGCTTCAAGAGGCATTATCAGGATCTAATCGGTAAGACCGTCACCTTGCACTCCGGAAGTTACTACAGCGGCGTGGGATCTAACCCGCTAGTCCAATATCAATATATGCAGCAGAACTGCTCCAATATGAACCCGGGTCAAAACTGTAGCCCACCTCCAACCGAGATTGACGGCACGATTGTTGGCATCGCTAGTACTGGCGGTCCGGCAGGCGGAGGCAGTAATTACACCGTACGGGTACCACTCAGTTGGGCGCGCGGCATGGAAGAAAATCAGACATATACAGTTACTCAAGCCTCCCAGCAAGCTGCCAGCTATGACTGTGCCCACCACCCTCGTCCGAACTGCGCGCCGCAGCAGCCTGCACCAACTTTGATTACTACTGATGAGCTAGCCCAGAATGGCTACAGCGCCCTGGTTGTCAAAGTGGACCAGGCTTCTAACGCCGCTTTGGTGGCCAAAAATATCCGCAACCAATTCAAGCTCGGCGCAGCTGACGCTGAGACCGCCATTAAACAGCAACTGGCAGTCTTCAATATACTCGGCATAATCCTAGGTGGTATCGGCGGTATCGCCTTGGTAGTTGCTGCAGTCGGCGTCGTAAATACGATGATTATGTCTATCCTGGAGCGTACCCGCGAGATTGGCGTTATGCGTGCTGTTGGCGCGCGGCGTTCAACCGTCAGCCGTCTCTTCACTTTCGAAGCCTCGTTGCTCGGTCTCTTCGGCGGCATCGTTGGCATCGGACTTGGCTACATACTTACCCTGATTGGCAACCCTCTTATAAACCGGCAACTCAAAGGCAACGGAATCAGCAGCAGTAATATTTTATCCTTGCCGCCCTGGCTCATTTTGGCCGTGATCATCGGCACGACCATTATCGGCATGTTGGCCGGGCTTTACCCGGCCAGGCGCGCTGCCAAACTTGATCCGGTTGAAGCGCTTCACTACGAATAGTGAGACAGCTTTGTCTTGCCAGGTAACGCTTGCTCTCTTCAAGCAATCCAGGACCACCTAAACATTTTTATATACGATCCTATCGTTCCTGACTGAAAATATTAGACTTGCTCCCCATTAGCCCCTCAGCCATACTTACGGTATGAACACAAACACCAAAAGCAACCGAGTCATGAAAGCTATGACCGGATTAAGTCACTATGAATTCGAGCAATTAGTACCAGCCTTCGAGCA
>DASYZQ010000048.1:0-16943 GCA_035946175.1 Saccharimonadales bacterium (SeqCode) | reverse complement strand
AGTTCCTGCTCGAAGGCTGGTACTAATTGCTCGAATTCATAGTGACTTAATCCGGTCATAGCTTTCATGACTCGGTTGCTTTTGGTGTTTGTGTTCATACCGTAAGTATGGCTGAGGGGCTAATGGGGAGCAAGTCTACTGATGAAAGGTCGAACTACGATTGTCATTGCCCACCGTTTGAGTACCATCCAAAAGATGGATCGTATTCTGGTGTTAGATGAGGGTCAAATCGTAGAAGAGGGAACCCACAAGGATCTTTTGCGGCACAACGGCCTCTACGCCAAACTATGGGTCCACCAGTCCGGTGGCTTCCTCGAAGAAGACTAAGATAAACGGTGCCCCTTGGCATTTGATTATCTTTTCAATGCAACTCAACGCACAACCCGAAAGTCAACAGATGCACCTTGCGTGTAAAATTCGGGCGTAAAGACAATCCGGTAGAGGCCGGGTTGGGTAAAAAGACTAGGCCAATGACGATAGTCGGTCGTTAGTTTACTGCTTGCGGGTATCTCATAGGTGCTCGGATCCCCTGCACAAATTGCTATCGGAGCAGTAGCAGTTATACGAACCCACCTGCCCTGTACCTGTCTATAGACTGCCAAGGGGTTATTGGGACAGTTATTTACAACAAATACATTGACGTCTGAGCTATTTGCCAGGGTAGCTGTCACTATCTCCCCCGAGTGATATACAGCTTGAGAAGTTATGATAGCGAGATGTGACTGGGGTGGCGCCTGGGCGAACAGGCTTCGCGCCGCGTGGTAACCATATATCGCGCACGGTAAGATGACAATGAGCGGAGAAAGATAACGTACTAGGCTGACTTTGACACTATACGATAATGTCATTTCTGACGCCTCCCGAGTGTACCAAAGCGCCGCAAGCGCATGACAATACCAATAAATAATGCCACGCCGAGCGTGATCCACAACCAACGAAGCCAGCCGTGTTGTAGGTCAGCACCCAAGTAGAGCGCATGAAAGAAGGTTAAGATAACCAGCAGGTATCCGAGATAATGCAAGCCTTGCCATAGGTACGGTCTTTTTTCTTTCCAGTAAATCGATGAGAGTATGACTATCGCGGCAATATAGAAGGCATAGACTCCCAATGCTACATAGAGCGAGCCGACGTACATGCCGCCAATGGTAACCGGTTTGTAGTGAGATAAGAAGGGTATCAGCAACTGCCAGAGGGAGAAACCGACATAGTGGTCGAATAGAAGCGCAAAAACATGGATACAGACACTGGCTCCAAACGCCAGTGCAATCGCTTTATGAACAGCCCAGGCCGCCACTGGTTCCAGCAATCGATAGGTAAATCCGGTAACCAGGCCAATGCCGGAGAAAATAAGCAAAATGAGCAGTACGGCTGCAGTCAAACCAGCACCACGCGCGATATACCAGGGCCAAGACTGCGCTGTTTTTACTGCAATCTGGTGCAGTATAGGAGGGCGTGCCGACGAATGGGCTGAAGCACTGCCGCTCATAATCACAAGCGTGGGTCCTAAGATAGAGATAAAACGCCCCATCTTTTTCATATTCCAGCCTCCTCCAGCTGCATGGTGGTTTCTTTCAGAGCACCAATTCGTACTACCGCCCCGTGTCTTGTCTGCAACAATGCTCCAAGCAGATCACATTTCTCCAGGTAAGACTGGGCATCTGCAGATCCAGTGATTATCAGGCAGGAGGCGAAAACGTCCGCCAATAGCGCGCTGTGTGCATAAGTAGTCGCCAGTGAGATGTCACTGACAGCCGCCTTGCCAGTTCGGGGATCAATAATATGGTGATGGCGCCGGCCAATTTTTGGTGCCATACGTACTGCCGACGAGGTGGCAACGGCATAACGATCTGGCCCTGGCATGCGGATTACAGCCGACGGCTCATCGTCGCTAATCGCCGACTCCACCTGTACGACCCATAGCTCGCCAAGCTCATCCAGGCCACCGGTTATCACATCGCCACCAAGAGAGAACCAATAACCTGCTAGCTCTGGGAAGGTATCGGCCTGATCGGCTAATCGATCGCCGATATAACCCTTGCCGCAGCCGCCAAGATCAATTGCCGTACCATAAGGGATGCTTGCCCAATCCTCTCCAATCGTAAGTTCTGCCGCTGGCACAATGGTTCGACCAGAAAAATTGTCGACTTCGTCGTCCTTGTATGCGGTAAGCATCGAGCGCACATAGCCAGCCCGCTGCAGTGCCGGCAAAATAAAGGGGTTATAGAGCCCGTTGCTGCGTGCAGCCATGCCTTTTGCTGCGGCCAGCACTTTACGGAATGACGGACTCACTGCCTGACGAATCCCGGCGGATCGATTGAACTGCGACAACTCGCTGCCGGGCAAAAAACGACTGCACTGCTGTTCAAACTCAAAGACTGACAGCCACAGCCGCCTGAAATAGTCTTCTATTATGGGCTGACCGGCGGCAGATACCAGCACCAGCGTAACGCCGCAACCAAGAGCTGTTTCTGACCTATTATGTACTAACATGGGTGTGACTTCGTGCTCTTACATATGGGTTTTACGGTTACAGTAACTGATTGCGTGCTCGACCCGGCGCTATTGGAACACACGAGTGTATAGGTAGCGGTAGCAGTGGGTTGGATCGTGAGCGAACCACTTGATGCTAGAGTTCCCGACCAACCTCCGGAAGCAGTACAGGTGACTGGCGTTGTGGCATTCGAATTAACTGACCAGGTCAATATTGTGGATTGGCCAGAGGTTACGGTGGTCGCTGAAGCGGTCAAGCTCAGCGTGGGGGCAACTGGAGTTGGAGCTGGGGCTGGCGGTGGTGGACTAGGGCTGGGAGACGGGCTCGGTGAGGGGCTTGGAGAAGGACTTGGGGATGGACTGGGGCTGGGGTTTGACGCACCACCGGAAGATCCGCTGCCATTACTGTTTGAGCTTGAGTTTGTCGGCGAGCTACTGCTCGTTGGGGCCGGTGCAGGATTCTGAGGAGAGACTGTCGGCTGCAGACTGGTGATTTTATTCGTCACTGTAGATTGTCGGGAATTGGAATGTACCTTAATAACCTGTGAAACTGACATTACGACGTTATTCTGGGGCACCACCTTTGCGACATCCGATAGCATGACAGTCGAAGAGCCAAGTACGATACTTAGACCGGTTAGCGTATATACCTGTAAGGGAAGATTGTGCAGGATGGTCTTGGGACCCCGTTGGCCCTGAGTTAATGATTCAGTCAGGATTGAATCTGCCGGGACTCCCTTTGCCTTCAGGTTGGTGATCATGCCGTTCATGAACGGTGGTGGACCACAAATAAAGTACGATCTTCCTGGATACTTTCCTTCGGTAACACTATTGAGTATCTTGTCATCAATACGGCCAGTCGCCACAGTCGCCCCAAGCGCCTGTAGCTTATCGACCGGCCCACTATCAATGACAAAGATAATCGTACAGTAGGGATTGATTTGCTGCAGCTCCAGTAGCTCATGCAAGAATGGCACATCCTCTTGATTACGACAGCTATAAACGAGAACAATGTCGTTGGTCAAACCCAAATGAGCAGCGTAACGCAGCATGCCAATAAACGGCGTTACACCGATACCCCCAGCCAACATGATGGATGACGTATCATTCGCCGCGCTAAAAATGAAATTGCCGTACGGACCTTCAACAATTACTTTGGAGCCCTCACTGAGAACCTCAACGGCAGCCTTTGTGTAGAGCCCTTTCACCCTAATCCCAAACTGCAAAAAACCCTGTTGTGTCGGCGAACTCGTCATTGAGAAACACCGAACCGGCGTTGGCCGATTATGCCGAATAAAACTAACTGCGGCATACTGACCAGGTTCATAGATCATAGTATGGCGGCCGGTATTTTGCAGGAGTAGCACCAGCGTCGAAGCCGTCTTCATCTCGCTTGCTATGACCGTATATTCGTATATTCGACTCATTTGGCCCCAGGGGAAGCGTAATCACGTTGCCTTAGTAGCTATTTTATAGCGGTCGCAACCGCAAGACAAATCTCGGTTTCATTTACCCCATTCAAGGTCATGGTATGATTAACGTCTACGGTCGACTCCTTCCACAGCCCTATTTGACACCTTCTTCTAAACTGCGTATAACCTCAAGTAGGTATAGGCGACGTACATAAAAATAAGCTGTGCTACAAAAACTGAAAAGCATACATTACTCGGAGAGCGTTAGCGCTATCCTTTTTTCGCTGATATTTGCCGGAATCGGCGCAGGGCTCATCCTAAGTAGCTATGCCCTAACCACGACCAGCAATACAGCGAGCAGTACCTGCTCAGATACAGCTGCAGGGCAGCCCGGAGACCTCTGTGGTTTCTTTATAGTCCACTGTCTGTTTGATCATACGTCGCATGACGATCCCATCGTCTTCTTTGATGTACCAGCGGCCACGCACCAGCATGAATTTTTTGGAGCGAAAGGCATCAATTATACCTCAACACCTACCTCATTGCTGGGTCAGCCAAGTACCTGCGACAACGCCGACGACACCGGCGGCTACTGGACACCCGCTGCTGAAATGAATGGGCAACCGATCGGCTCGCTCTATCAGAATGAATACTGGTTTGATGGCGGATTCAAAAAGACAGAAATGATGCCTTTTGGTATGGAGCTCGTGGCTGGCAATGCTCGCTCGACTGCCCCTGAACCCACAAATGTCGCGTTCTATTACTGCGGCACTGGTACGCCAAAGTTAAATAAGCCTTACACTTGTTCATCGGGAGATCTTATTATTATGGTAGTCGTTTTCCCGCAATGCTGGAACGGCGTGGTACAGATCGGTAATGATGCCGCAAATATGGCCTACCCCTCTTCTCCAGGGCATTGTCCGAGCGGCTATACACATGTCTTCCCGAGGCTTGAAGAGCATGTTCATCTACCAATCGCCAGTCCATATGACTCACATGGTAATTTCGTATTTTCACTATCAAGCGGCCCTTACTATACGCTGCACGGTGACTTTATTAACTCATGGAAGCAGCCAACACTCGATCGGTTCTTTACGAATTGCATAAACTCGCATCAGTCCTGTAAGAGCAATACGCCATCTGGTCCGGCGTCGTTACCAATTCCCGCAGCGTTTCCCAATCCTTCTCCGCCGGCACCGACGCCCAGCCCATCGCCATCGCCTTCGCCATCACCAACCCCCGCCCCCGTACAAAATAGCAGACCATCATCAGTCTCTACTGGCGGTTCGAGTAACAGCTCAGGTTCATCGACAGCCGACAATAGTGCTAGCCCTAGTAACTCAACAGATAATTCTCAATCAGGTACCAGCGGTTCTGAAGATAACGGTATCAGTAATCAAAATGTCAATAATCCGAATAGCTCCACTACTTCGCAAACGCCCAGTAGCACACCGGTTGGCTTGGTTGCCTCGAAGAAAACCCAGCATCCGCTGGCAAGACATATCCTAGAGGCACTAGGCTGGACAGTTCTCATAATTGGGATCCCGATAGCCCTAGCAGTGCGCTATTCACAAATAGTACAGTCTCGGTGATTCGGTAGTATGACGATAAGCAAAAAAATAGTAAACCAGCGCACCATACACATCGCCCTGGGTCTACTATGGATGCTCGATGGAGCATTCCAGTTGCAACCCAAGATGTTTACTAGAGCTTTTGTTGACCAGGTTATTGCGCCTGTCGCGCAGGGCCAGCCGGGTTGGGTAAGTAGCCCCATAAACGCCGCTATACACATATTCTTACTGAATTCCGTATTGTACAACTTGCTCATTGCGTTCATACAGCTCACCATTGGCGGTCTTATTCTCTGCAAACGAACGACTCGCTATGGGCTGTACATGTCTGTCTGCTGGGGCTTGATCGTTTGGAGCCTCGGCGAAGGCTACGGAGGTATATTCAGTGGTCATGCCAGTTTACTGACCGGGGCACCAGGTGCAGCGTTGTTGTATGTATTTATAGCTTTGGCGGTCATACCATCAAAGAAAAAGAGAGAAAGACAGACCGTTGCGTCATGGCTAGTGTTTGCTTGGCTGGTTCTGTGGGTAGGCGGCGGAGCATATCAACTGCTGCCCCAGCAAGGCACTACCGCGGACATCGGCTCTACGATAGCCACAAATGCCGAAGGGGCACCAAGCTGGATGGCATCCGCAGATCTGCATACCGCCAGTCGGCTTGAGAGTCTAGGTCCTCATGCCGAAGCGATATTCCCCCATAAGACTACAGAGCCTATGATAATGAGTCATATGGATACTCAGGTTATGTCGATGCCGACTATGGTGAGCAAAATCCGAGATACAGGGAGAGGGTTTATTGTGGCTTTTGGTTTGGCCCTGATAGTCATAGGTATAGGCGTTTTGTTTGAAGGTATCATCCGGTTAGTAGTCTTACTCTTAGGTGTTCTTCTATCTTTGTCTTTCTGGGTCATAGGACAAAGTATGGGTGGCTTTTATACCGGTATGGCAACCGATCTTAATAGTGGACCGTTATTTGTACTTCTTGGTGTAGCTATTCTAATGTGCTCCAATTTTAGGTTTGTCCCAAGATGGCGGAACCCCCATAAGAAGTCTGCATAAAAGCCGATCCCTAGATCATACGGGGCGTTGTTGAGGGGACAATGACCCTCACGAGCAGAACGCTGAATCTGCTCTTAGGTTTCTTTTTTGTCTTCGGATTTGGCCTCTTCGGCTTTCTGTTCACCTTCAGTTGATTCTGCACCGCTTGCTTCCTCGGTCTTGGCTTCCTCTTCAACGGTGCCGCCAGCCGATTCGTTGGCAGCTTGGAGTGCGCTTGGTTCAAAGACAGTTGCTAGTGACTGGCCTGCTTCAGTCTTGACAGTTACCCCAGCGGGAACGATCAAGTCAGCCACTGTAGCATGATCGCCAACTTCAACCAACTTCTCGCCATCAAACTCGAGTGCATCCGGCAGGTTGGTGGCTGTGGCTTCAACTTCAACAGTGTCGAGCTGGTGAAGAACGATCAGCCCGCTACGTTCGGCCGGAGTTGCCTCATTGCCCTCCTCGAAACGAATATGAACCGGTATCTGAGCTGTGACTTTTTCGTTGGCCGTAACAGCATTAAAGACAATATGACGAAGCCGCCGCTTTTTAGGGTCGATATCTACGGCCTTAATAAGCGCTGTGTAGCGTTTGCCAGCTACATTCAGCTGCACCGGATGGTGTTTCCCGGCTTGCCGATAGGCCTTGGCCAGGTCTATCTGCGACCCCATAACCACTATAGAGGGCTTGCCATGATCGTGAATTACGGCCGGAGTTCTACCATCTTGCCGTAACTGTTTGACGGCTTTACCAGTTACGCTTCTTTGCTCTAAATCAACTACAAGTTCTTCCACTTGGTTACTCCCAATTTAATAACTTCCTATTCACCAACTTCTGAATGCTTCGTATAGTATACCAGAGGTCCTTGAATTAGCTAAAATGCGTACCTTCTAACATCAAACGCAACCGTTAAACTAAGCATGTAATCTAGGAGGATTAGCATGAGTCATCTAACGGCTGCGGATCGGGGTAGACTAGAAGTCTTACTCCAAGAGAAGTATACAAACAAACAGATCGGAGAGAAACTGGGGAAGCATGGCTCTACCATTGGCAGGGCCATAGCCAGTGGTTTAGATGGATCTGGTTGCTACAGTGCCTTCGTCGGTCAAGTAGCCTATAACACTAATCGGAAAAGGTCCAGACAAATACCAAAAGCTCGATCATCCGGCCAATCATAGACTGCGTAGTGCCATTGTGGCCTGTATACAACGTGGTTGGGATCCAGCCCAAACAGCAGGTAGGCTCCATGATGATCCAGTCTGGAAAGACCTGCCGACAGTTGTCTGTGCCGAAACCATCTACCACTGGATATATACCAGTGCCTTTGCTCTTGCCGAGAAGTTGTACCAGTACTTACGCTACGGCAAGAAGAAGCGAACCAGACATACTGGTCGTTCTGCCCACCGCAGCAAGATACCCAACCGGGTATCTATCCATGAACGTCCAGCAATAGTGGCTGAACGGAGTCGGCTCGGTGACTGGGAGGGAGATAGTGTTCTCTACACCCATCTCCATGCTATTAAAACCCTCAATGAACGAATGAGCAGTTTGGTAGCCTTCACCAAGCTTACCCAGAAGACCGCAGCACTGACGGCTGAGGCTGTCATTCGCAAGCTCCAGCCACTGGTAGCCCACACCATTACGTTCGACAATGGCACTGAGTTCACCCACCATGAGCGTATTACTGCAGTCTTGGGCATACCAGTCTACTTTGCTGATCCATATTCTTACTGGCAGCGAGGAGCCAATGAGAACAGTAACCGGCAGCTTAGGGCTTACTTACCAAAGCGCAGTGACATCCGGAGTCTGACCCAGAAAGAACTGGACAACATAGCAGAAGAGATGAACAACAAACCACGGAAAAGATTGCTGTGGCATACGCCACAGGAAGTCTACGACTTCCTTGTACAGCATCCTACTAAAACCATTAGACTTAAGGCTAGTTGCGTTTGGTTCTAGAATTTAGGATGATCGATCGCCTTCTCAATAAGTGCTCTGGCGGCAGTACCATAATCAGCTCTGCGATCAAGCGCGTTGAAGAGCTTCAGATAGAGTGCCAGCTCAGCCGGATCGCTGGATATAATATCATATCCAGTGGTAGCTACGATGAGACTTGTTTTGTTGTATACAACAAAGTTACTACATTCGATCGGCACGAGACCGACGTCAAATGGGATAACACCAATCCGTATATTGCTTACACCCACCATGCGGTGCAGCCGATCGAGTTGTGCAACTTGTATGCCAATGCTACCCGGCGTTGTATAAAGAGCGGTTTCGGGCATAATGAAGTGAAAATGTCTTTTTTTGTCCCATAACAAATCCTGCAGATTCATAAGAACTTTAGTCGATCGGGCCTGCCGTTCATCTTTATCCATAGAAAAGTGGCTCAAGAGCGCTTCATGGAATTCTGGCGTATGCAAAAGATACGGGATAGTTGCAACGCCGAAGACTTCTACCCGTGAAGCTTGACGAATAGATCTTACTACTTCTGTCGCCGCCCGGATAGTTTTGTACCCTCCTATTTGCGGCGTCGCTCCGCCATATAATTCTGCTGATAATCGTTGTCTAATAGTCTGCGGTGCATCTAGAATATCTAGCAATTTTTCGAGCGTCTTGGCCTCAAGGTGGGGGCTGAATCCAGTTTCGATTTTAGATATCTTCGACTGGCTTATGCCTACCTTCTGAGCCAGCTGCTCTCCTGTCATATTCCGTTTACGACGTAATTCACGAAGCGTATGACCAGATGAGATTTTCGTATCCATTAGATAGATGTTCTAGATTGCAATATTGGAATATCTTATTCCTTGAATTGTAGATCATATTACGTTATTTGGAATATCTAAAACATGGAATATTCTGATAGCACTAATATTTCTTTAAATAGGAAGAATGAAATTCATGAATAAGCGATTCACTATCAAACCGACAGCTCACAACACGAAAAGTGATTTGGTGTTCCAGAAAAGCAGCTACTGCCAAACTTCAGAATGTATGTTAGTCGCAGTTACTGACAACGGCGACCACTTGATTCGCGACAGCAAAGATCCCTTGAAGCAAACTTTGCGATTCAGCCCAGCTGAGTGGTCTGCATTCCTTAAAGGAGTGCAGCACAACGAATTCGGTACTCCATAGATAGAATTTGGTTTGGGTATGCTATAGACTGATTCGACATTTCGCTGTAGGCTACAATAGTTACCTATGAATGTTGACACTATTATCCAGGGCGGCGGTTTGCTGGCAATACTAGCGATTATTTTTGCCGAATCGGGCATGATGCTCGGGTTTTTCCTGCCGGGCGATACTTTACTGCTGGCGGTCGGCGTCTTTGCCGCACAGGGCAAACTTCCGGTATCGCTAGGGCTGGCCATTGCCCTTATCGCCGTAGCGGCTATTCTCGGCGATAACACTGGCTATCAGATAGGGAAATTGAGTGGCAAGCGGTTGTTCCATAAAAAAGATGGCCTGTTGTTCCGTCACAGCTACGTTGAGCAGGCAGAAAAAGTCTATGAACGCTACGGTGGGAAAATCATGCTGTTCGCCCACTTCTTTGCCGTAGTGCGCACCTTTGCGCCGATTGTGGCAGGCATCGGGAAAATGCGTCGGACATCGTTCTTCATCTACGACGCTATTGGTGACATTGCCTGGGCAATCCTTGTCACAATGATCGGCTATTGGTTCGGCAGTAAAATTCCCAATATTGACCACTACATCTTGCCAACGATCGCTGCCGTTACCCTGCTGACCTTCGGCCCGGTCATATGGCATCTCTTTGGTGATCCTACGAATAGGCGAAAACTGTTGGCTCTGCTTCGCCGCAAGACGACACACGGTGAACCAACTCCTGATGCCTAACCATAGGAGCGGAATTGGAGAACTAGAGCAAGTGCTTTAGAAATTGTCCGGTATACGATTCAGTTGTCTTAGCAATAGTGTCAGGTGTACCAGCAGCGACCACGGTTCCCCCCTGTTCGCCTCCTTCTGGGCCCATATCGATAACCCAGTCGGCTGACTTAATAACGTCCAGATTATGCTCAATTACAACCATACTATTGCCGGCATCAACCAGCGCAAACAGCACTTTGAGCAACCGGTCGACATCATCCATGTGCAGCCCCGTGGTCGGTTCATCCAAGATATACAGCGTCCGGCCAGTGGCCCTACGGGACAGTTCACTGGCTAGCTTGATACGCTGGGCTTCCCCGCCACTTAGGGTAGTGGCTGACTGGCCAAGGGTGATATAGCCGAGACCTACGTCAACCAAAGTCTGCAGCTTACGGGCAATACCAGGGACATTTTCAAAAAACTGTAAGGCTTGCTCGCAGGTCATCTCCAATATGTCACTAACTGTTTTGTCCTTGTAATGAATCTCCAACGCTTCACGATTATATCGCTTACCATGGCAGATTTCGCAGGGCACATAGACATCGGGTAAGAAATGCATTTCGATTTTAATAATTCCATCTCCAGCACAATTCTCGCAGCGCCCGCCTCGGACATTGAAGCTGAAACGCCCCGGGCTATAGCCGCGCAGCCGGGCTTCGGATGTGCCGGCAAACAGTTCACGAATCGGTGTAAACAAGCCTGTGTAGGTAGCCGGGTTGGAGCGGGGCGTGCGACCGATCGGCGACTGGTCGATCACGATAGCTTTATCCAGCTGCTCGATACCTTCGATCGCTTCATGGTAGCCTGGCACGGTGTTAGCCCGGTGTAACCGGGCCTGTAGTTCCTTAGCCAAGATATCATTGATAAGGCTGGATTTGCCCGAACCAGACACACCACTCACCACCACCAGCTGGCCAAGCGGTATTGACACGTCAATGTCTTGCAGATTGTTCTCCCTTGCCCCATGAATGATCAGGCGCTTGCCGTTGCCTTTGCGGCGTTTTGCAGGCACTGCAATATGCCGCTTGCCAGATAAATACTGCCCGGTAATGCTCTCGGGGTTTGCTGCCACCACGTCAGGCGAGCCGGCTGCAATAATATGTCCGCCATGAACGCCAGCCCCCGGCCCGATATCTACCAAATAGTCAGCGGTACGAATAGTATCTTCGTCATGCTCCACTACAATAACCGTGTTACCGAGATCTCGCAAATGCTTGAGCGTACGGATCAATCGATTGTTATCCCGCTGATGCAAACCGATACTCGGCTCGTCGAGCACATACAGTACGCCCTGCAAGCCTGAACCGATCTGTGTAGCCAAACGAATCCGTTGGGCTTCCCCGCCACTTAGGGTAGTTGCTCCCCGCAGCAAGGTTAGATAGTTCAACCCAACGTCTTGCAAAAAACCGAGCCGGGCTTTTATTTCTTTCAATACCTGATGCGCAATGAACAGTTCTTTCTCACTCAAACGTAGTTGGGCAAAAAAATGTACGCTGTCGTCGATAGACAGCCGGCAGATATCCATAATCGATTGACCGGTAATCGTAATCGCCAGCACTTCTGGCTTCAGGCGAAGCCCCTGGCAGGCATAGCAAGGCTTCTCCTGCATGAACCGCTCAATGTCGGTCCGAATAAAATCACTGTCGGTTTCTTTGTGACGCCGCTGCAGATTGGGTATGGCGCCCTCGTAGGTGGTCTCAAAGCTGCGACCGCCGCCTAAGTTAATGCGATATGTCTCGCTGCCTGTACCATACAAAACCCGCTGCAGATCAGCAGCTTTCAGCTCGCCGGTCGGAACATGCAAGCTGAAACCGTACCGATCAGCCACCGCTTGCACCTTCTTCATATACCAGGCATCGGCATTCATCCGGTTATACGGGCGTATGGCCCCCTCGGCAATGGTCAGACGACCATTCGGGATCACCAGAGCCGGATCAACTTCAAGACGGGAACCAAGACCGGTACAGATCGGACATGCCCCTTGAGGGCTGTTGAAGCTGAAGGTCCGTGGTTCCAGTTCCGGTATGACAATTTCGGGATGATCCAGACAAGCATACATCAGGCTATAGTTAAACTCCTCTTTCCGATCGGCATCCACAACTCTCAGTTTGCCGTCTCCGATTTCTAAGCCTTGCTCGACCGACTGAGCCAGGCGGCTGCGACTGTCGGCATCATTGACTAGCCGGTCGATAGCAATCTCGATGGTGTGCTTATAGTTTTTATCCAGCTGTGGAAATTCATCGAGCGCGTACACAACGCCGTCGACTCGGGCTCTTGCAAAGCCAACCCGCATATATTGCTCTGGGATATGCTCAAAGGCACCCTTTTTGGCCGAGATCACGGGTGCGAGAATCATCAGACGGGCATTTTCGGGTAATCTGGCCACCTGTTCTATAATATTGGTCGTTGTCTGTCGGGTCACCGGCTTACTACATACTGGGCAGTGCGGCTCCCCGATACGGGCGAACAGCAATCGCAGATAGTCGTAGATCTCTGTTACTGTTGCAACCGTACTGCGGGGATTACGGCTTGTCGATTTCTGGTCGATTGAAATAGCCGGGCTGAGGCCATCAATCTGGTCGACTTCAGGCTTTTCCATAAGTCCGAGGAACTGCCGGGCGTAGCTACTCAGACTTTCGACGTAACGGCGCTGACCTTCGGCATAAATTGTATCAAAGGCCAAGCTGGACTTGCCTGATCCTGACAAACCGGTTATGACGATAAGTTTGTCCCGCGGCAGCTCCACATCAATATTCTTGAGATTGTGCTCACGAGCACCTTTGACGATGATCTTCTCAGCCATAAGCCGATATATTATAGGGGAAAATAGGAGTTTGCGCCAGAGCAAGGGCAGCTTTATTTGTTTTTATTAAATTTTATGATAGAATATTCTTTTTACCGGTATGTCTGCAAATTTCGATTCGTCCTTTAGCTCATTCTATGACCTCCCCCAAGGGGATGGTTATAGCGATAGCTTTGGGGGTGTCGATGATTTCTTTCCCCCTGAGCCCCATGGTAGTCATGACCCCACTAACGCATCATTTTCTGAAGCTGATATTGCCGTTGGGGGAGAGGGTGACGCTCTAGGTGACACCAGGCTAGTGCCGGAAGAACCAGAAGATGAAATAGCCAAAGAGATAGTTGTACCGCAAGGAGAGGCAGCAACAAGGGGTTCCACTACAAACAATCGTGCAATAAACCCTGGTTTAGTTGATAGGGCAGAAATGGCGGAGCCTTTTGCAAATCATAAGGCAGAGCCCACTGCCAAGCAGCATATTGTCAGTGCAGAGTCACCAGCCACCGTGACACAACCTGCCTATATTAGGGACGATGAAGGGCACTCTACGGATCACTCGCAGGAACCCGTGATACGACAATCAAGAGAAGCCATGGTGCAGCCTGATGGGGGGAGCTATATGGGTTTGCCTTATGGGTTTCAAAAAGATGTGCAATACGCCCAAAGTGCTCGGCCTGATGATGTCGAAGAAAGCATGGGTGCTTACGTCAAATCAGCGGCTAAACGACCAGCCTTATCCGACAGTAGCGAGGGAAAAGAAGTTTCTCAGGATCATGGCCCTGGCTTCCGTGATGATGAAGTGGCTAACTCTCCCCGAACTACGGAGCGAAATGATAAGCCAGGCGCTTTGAGTACTCCAAGCCCGGCAGTAGCCGATAAAAGACCTGATCCACCCCAACCAGAGCAGACAGAATCCCCCAAGGTAGACTACGATAGCCAGGAGTTTCGTAAGCAATCTCTAGCCCGCGTCCATACCGCTTTGGAAAAGCAGTATGATCAATTAACTCGCATCCTCGCCGCTCATGATTCAGAATTGCTTAAAGACTATTTAATAAACGGCGGTGACGAACTTATCCGGGCGATACTCGGTTTCAGCGAAGAGGACGAGGTCCATCCCCCACCAGATATGCGTATGGTAGTTTATCATTTGGGCGTAGCGACTTGGCGTCAACCAGTAAGAGACGATGAGCTGGCAGAGGAAATATATGGTGAGCTTGCGTCACGTTACCACAGCGGTCAAATGGATCTAGCTAGATTAGCAAAGGGAGTCTACCTTACAGATGTTTTACTCCATAGATACAGGCAAGGTAATGGTCGCATGGCCCGAGCTCGAACACTACTTATAGAAAGAGCAGCAGGAGAGCAACCTATAGCCGAAACTGACACGAGTGATACGCTGGCAATCGGGAGAAGCCCTTCAATCCAGATCGATGAATATACTTACAGGTTGACAGTCCAGTCTGACCTTGAACGGCTAATATTGGCAAACTGTTACTTTGCACTTCATCTGGGCTTTGATTATGGTGAGGTTGTTGGCCCGCTTCGGCTCAATAGTTCTCTGCCGGAAGATGGATTAAACACGCTAGCACAACAACTGGGAGTAACACCCGAGAAACTTAAGGAGGATTACATACATTTTATAACCGTGGAGTCCGACTTGCATTGGTGGGCTGAATAATACCACCTGATTTTTGCAGTTTTTGGGTCATAGGCAGAATTATGGGGGTTTTGAAGATACATGACGCCCTGTTTAGGGCTCCACGAACCGAGGCTGAAATGTGCAAACCCCGCATTAGATAGAATTGCCCCCAGAAAGGCAGCGTAGAATGTGAAGGCATACATAAGCTAGACTATAGCAAAGATGATGCTAATTCATGACTTACACGTACTGTGACACGACATATTGAACACTTCACGTCACCTGTATGCTGGATCAGGGGCATATGCGCATTGAGCCAAGGATCATCATTCAGACATTACGGAAGAATAACGGGAGGGTTAGACAGACAGCGAGAGAACTCAATATCAGTCCAGGTACGGTCAGTAACTGGCGAAGGCGAGCTCGTAGCGGTAGTAAAGGGCGGCTTAGTGACTTGAAGGGCAATGTCGCTCGTCGTTCCACCCGACCAAAGACGACTCGTACAACAACGCTGGCCGGTGATGAACAGCTAACCATTCTACGGCTCAGACGTGAGCGAGGCCACGGAGCACTGAAGCTTGCTGCTACACTAGGGATACCCGAGAAGCATCGCAGCGTCCATCGCTTTTTGAAGCAGCGTGGACTCACCGCACCAGGCAAGAACTACCGCCGGCCTCGGTACCAAAAAACCACGCATATGTATCTCAAGAATGTCACGCAGCCAGGTAAGCTCCAGATGGGTGTAAAATACGCCACTCCAGAGCTGTCAGGGCTTGTCCATACGGCCTACTTGTATGCGGTTATTGACATCTGGAGCCGCTACAAGCAAGGTGTTATTCTGCCAGCCGTCGACCAGGCTTTGGCCATAGAAGCGCTCAAGTACGTGGTGCCGCTATTACCATTCGTCCCAGACTTTGTGCAAACGGACAATGGACTCGAATACCAACAACGCTTTAGAGATTACGTGACCAAGGGACTCGGCTGGCAACACCATCATATCCACAAAAGTAGCCCCAATGAGAATGCTGTTATTGAGCGATCCTTCCGAACGGATGAAGAAGAGTTCTTCTGGCGGATGGATGGGCCAGCAAAAGATCTCATACAGCTCAACGCTCAATACCAAGCCTGGATTACCTACTACAATGAGGAACGATTACACTTAGGCATTGAGCTTAAGACACCACGAGAGAAGTTACTAAGTGTTCAATAAGTATGTGGAAGAGTAAGCTTACATCGAAGGCTATATTCCGTTACTAGTAGGTGGATGATTAATTTAAAACCTAATTTTGCAAAATACCTATAACCATGGCTGCTTCATGGGATTCAAACACCGAATAACAGAGTTAGCATCATGAAAGTAATGAAAACTTACAACAAACAGAACTTTTCGCCTCGGTCAGTGATATTGGCTAGGACAAAGGTAACAAGCAAAACTCATTGCTTCATGATTTCTCCTATCCGCAAACAAATTGGGGGCTGCAATCGATGTTTCAGGCAATGAAACGATAAAAAGAGGGTGACTATGGCACACCAACAGGAAATTCAACCAATCTTGCCTTGGCTATCATCAAATACTGCAGAACCCAAGAAGCAACTACTGCCATTGCGTGAAATCTTGGTATTGGGCGGTACTCATGGAGAAGAAGAGCCTGGCATTAAATTAGTCAGATCTCTTCGGAGGGATAAGATACTTGGCGTCGAGGGTATGATCGCCAGCCCAGCGGCCGTAAGGAATTGCAGAAGGTGTTATGAAGAAAATTTGGCTCTTAGCTATCCTGGGACATGGTGGGACGGAACCTACGAGAGCGACATCGCCAATCGAATCATTAGAGTATGTTATGGATATGATCTTGTCGTAGACGTACATTCCTGCGAGACTACAGGTGGTCATTATGCCATAGTTGGTGAACAAACTTCAGAGCTGGTATTAAAAGCAATAGCCTTTATGGGTATAAGGAGGCTCTTGGTATTAGCTGGTCGACCATTTCCATACACCATAACCGCTTCAATAAGATCTTTTCCGGTTATTGTTAAATGGTGTACGAATCGTATGTGTTATGGTCGATTCGGTAGCCCAAAATATAGCTGAGCAGGTGTTTGGTTGTCAA
>DASYZQ010000047.1:0-7413 GCA_035946175.1 Saccharimonadales bacterium (SeqCode) | reverse complement strand
CATACACCCCAAGAAACGACTCAGTTGGTTCCGGCAAGCCTGGGAACAGCTACAAGCTGCAGTAACTGCTCAGCTCTGCCTACTGACGTAGGCAGGCTTCGCACCTTAAAAGATGAGAGAGAAAAAGTGCATGTGGGTCAGCGCGCAAGCTCAATCGATTTAATATGCTGTATAAGGCAAAAATTAACAGCTCAACCGAATTCTTACTGCAGGAGAAAGAGGTGGCTGAAGTACGGTAGTTTACAGTAGGCGAAATAAAGCAGCTGATAGCTGAACACGCCGATAATGTGACTGATGGGCTGATACAGGTAGTGAATGAATATTATAAGGGCTGAAAAAGTACGGAGAGCAACTGCATGAGCAAACCTGATGAGCCCATAGACATCGTCAACGAAGCGGGCGTCATATTGCGCCAATCAACCAAGGCCAAAGCACACAAACATGGCTGGCTCCATAAAACCGTTATAGGATATCTAAAATACGGTGAAGATTGGGCGCTGGTCAAACAGGCCGCCGATAAACAAGACGCCGGATAGTTTGTTGCAGCAGTTGGTGGCCATGTCCAAGCTGGTGAGAGCGAGGAAGGGGCACTGCTGCGTGAATCAGAAGAAGAAATCGGCACACGAAACATCACTTATACTCATATCGGTAGCATCCAATTTCATCGCCAAGTAATCGGCCGGGATGAAAATCATTTATTTATCATTTATGAAATAGCCACTGACGATCCCATAAAACTCAACGAAGAATCAGTAGCCATAGAACGATTTACTACAGATGAGCTCAAACAAGCATTAAACGACCATCCCGAAAAGTTCGGGGATGGCTACTATTTTGTGCTTGAGAAGTTATATCCGGGGTATCTACCAGCCACTTGGCAGAGTCGCTGGAACAAAGTGAAAGAACGGGGCGATTAGATATGAAAAAAGCCGCCGGCTACATAGGCGCTTCAACCGACGTCATGATGTTCAATGACAAGGGAGAGGAATCTATCATTCCATGTCCTTATGGCGATGGTTGCTTTGCTAAGATGAGTGCCGACTGATGATAGTAATCGAAGCCCAAGCACTCGGCCAAATTGTGTGCTATGATAACTCAAAAGTAGCTACTATGTTTTCAGGGAGGGGTATACAGAAACAATGAGTAAGGTCGCGTATTACTTGCAAGAGCATTTAAATGGTGAAGTGCTGGCCACGCCAGCCGCCCGGCGGTATTTTTCAACTGATGCCAGTATCTTCGGGATAACGCCGTCAGTCATTGTCTATCCCAAGAATGAGAATGATGTTCGCAAGACAGCCCGTTTTACCTGGCAGCTTGCCGAACGTGGCAGAATTATTCCTATTACTGCCCGGGGCTCCGGCACTGATTTTACCGGGGGGGCTCTAGGCAGTGGCATTATTATGGCATTTCCAGCCCATATGCACCGCATCTTAGAACTCGACGAGAAGAGCGGCCTGGTAGTTGTGGAGCCAGGCACTAATTACGGCAAATTGCAGCAGACCCTGCAGACCCATGGGCGTTTTCTGCCACCATATCCAGCCTCCATTGAATACTCGACAATCGGTGGTGCTGTTGCCAACAACGCTGCCGGCGAGAAGAGCGTGAAGTATGGCAGTACCCGTGGCTATGTTAAGGGGTTGCGGGTAGTTCTTGGTAATGGCGAGGTAATCGAAACGAAACGACTTAACAAGCGGGAATGTAATCAAAAGCTCGGTCTCACCACTTTTGAGGGCGAGATCTATCGTGCTGTCGACACACTGCTTGAGGAAAACCAGAGTGCAGTTGATCGGTTGAATGCCTTGGAAATCACAAAAAATGCTACCGGCTATGCTCTAGGCGAGATAAAACGACGGGATGGTTCGTTTGATCTCACGCCGCTGTTTGTTGGTTCACAGGGGACACTCGGGATTATTACCGAAATAGCACTGGAAACCGAACCGCTTAGCCGGGAATCAAGTGTTTTTGCTGCCTATTTTGACGACATTCAACATGTTCAGGCAGCCATACGAGAGCTTCGTGAATTGCCCGACATGCCCAGTAGTATCGAGCTGGTTGATGAGCACCTACTCAATACTGCTGTGCAAACCAATCCTAATATTCTCAAGGGCATCATTGCTGCTCCATTTCCCAAGTTCATCCTGCTCGTAGCTTTTGATAGTCCAGGCGAGCGGTTGCAAAAGAAGCTTATGAAAAAAACCGCTAAAATCTTTGAACGCTACGCCAAAGAACACCAGGTTGAGACTGAACCGGTACAGCAAGAGCAGTTGTGGCGCATACGGCAGGCCGCGAGCGTTATCAACACCATCGGCGACCAAAACCAGCGATCGGTACCGGCAATCGGTGATGGTGTGGTGCCACTTGAGCATTTGGGTGAATTGCTCGACGGTATCTACAAAATGTTCGCTCGCAATCAGCTACCAGTTGCGGTCTGGGGACACGCCGGGGACGGCAACCTGCATGTGCAACCGATGCTCGATCTCTCTCAGGTCGGTGGTCGCCAGATGGTCTTCCGCCTACTCGAAGAGTACTCTAATTTGGTTATCAGTCTTGGTGGCAGTATCAGTGGAGAATTTAACGACGGCCGGTTACATGCGCCTTATTTGGAAAAACTCTATGGCCCGGAGGCCTATACGTTGTTGCAAAAGATCAAACATATCTTCGATCCGTATAACCTCTTGAATCCCGGCGTAAAGGTTAACGTGCAAGTCGATGACATAAAGCCGCTTCTGCGGCAGTCCTATAGCTTAGAGCACCTCTTAGCACATATGCCCCGATCATAATAAAGTCAGCATGAGTCATTTGTTTGGCAATTCGCCTGCGAGAAGTATATGAAACAAACAACTGACGTATTGCACGGGGTAAGCTATAATGTTTTTCTAGGGAAAAAATTGGATCCGTTAGTGACCTGGCTGGCTCGCCAAAACAAACTACAGGATTTTTACTGCTTTCAGGAATTTCCTGAAGACAGGTTGGATATCATAGAAAGCCAATTGACTGGGAAGAATTATCAGGCTATTTTTGCTGCCGGTTTTATATGGCGACGTAAAACCTATGGCGAACTGATTATCTTTGACCGAAATAAGCTCCAGCTGAAAATGTCCAAGACTATCTCGCTCGGTGGCAAAGGCCAGCTGCAGCTAGTCTTCATACGGGAAGGTCATAAATTTGATGTACGATTGGCACGTATTGCCACTGATAGGACGGCGTTGCAGGCCACTTTTATTTACAAAGGCAGAAAGTTCTCGCTCGTCGACACTCACCTCTCTGCGGATGTTCACAACCGTAGGAAGCTGGGACAAGCGCAGCACATAGTAGATGCTCTTGGTGCATCTATGCCCGCCCTAGTTCTGGGAGATTTTAATTATCCGTTCGGCAAGGGCTTAATCACATTGATGGCGCGGTACGGATTTGTCGCTGCCTTTGAAAACTTGCGCACATTCCGCTTTGGTCCAGGGATCTACTGGCAGAATGACTATATTTTCCAACGAAATTGCTCGGTCGATCGGGTCGAAATGAAACGAGTTTCCCATTCAGATCACTATCCGCTATTTTTCACGGTATCGCCGGGGCGTGGCAAATAGACAATTGGTTTTACCTGGGGTAGGGGTTATAGTAAAATGAGCAAAGCCGTGGGCGAGTGGTGGAATCGGTAGACACGCTACCTTGAGGTGGTAGTGGCCGCAAGGCTGTGGAGGTTCAAGTCCTCTCTCGCCCACCAATCCGGACGTTATTTTCATTAATGTCCAAAAAACTTCGGTAGAATGGGCTAAATTGGGTGTTCGGGAAGCCTGGATACGCCAAACACAAAACTTTGGGAGATAACGAACACATTAGGACCCGCTTTCTCAGATAAATCGCCTGATCCTAGCTCCGGCTTAGCGAGAAACTTTAAAGCCAGCATTAATGACACCAGAGCTATCAGGTTCGCTCATGGTGATTCTAATGTCGCTATCATGAGCGACACCTGACCAATCAAACTTGTTATCGAAGTTGATCGTTAGGACTTCTGACGGTTTGTGGACGACTGCCTCAGAAATTGCTACTTGGTCAAGCATATGGACGAGGTGAGCATAGGCTTGCTCTGTGCCGAACTGTTTCCGCATCGCTTCCATAACGTGCGGCGTGAAACCTAGATCAGTTCCTCTGGTGTCCTGCAGAAGGTCTTCTACCCGGCCCCGGGCCCTAGGATCCATTGTGCCCAGTATGCCGCGTAAGGCACTGACATTAGCAAGAGCCTCATCAATATCACCTCGTTGGTGTTCCCGCCCCATGAAGGCAATTCTGGTAATAGCTCTACCTCCGACACTATCTCTACTGAGGCCAAGCCTATATAGATCATCACTCGGATACGCTACTTCTTCCCATAAGGAATAGAGATCAGACCGATCAATACCCCGATCAGTGGCATCAACTATCTTCTCTAGCCCAGCAGCAATACCATTGAAGGCAGGCGGTATATTACTAAACTTAACCGGTCCATCGGGGTTTTGGTGACCATCGCCGCCAAGTAGGTCTAGTACGAATTCGGCCATTGCCGTACGGCTCACATCGTGCACGGTACTTTGGAAGAGCAGGAAGTCAGACTCGCCTTGAAGATGTCTGCCGACATTAAAAGACGGATCGATTCCTCGCTGCCTACCGAGGAACGCACTCAGATCCGCATCGACACTAACTTCCAACCAAGACGAAACGAGCCGATCCACGTGACCCCTGAGTGCACCGAAGCCATCCCTAACTAATGCCGGCAATGCCATATCATGATCAGTCGTTCCATAAGCTTGCTCAGCTATCCCGCCTACAAGGCGAGACTTGCCCATGTCGTGTACGGCAAGTATGGTCTCCATTTTCGTAGTACCCAATCTTACATCACCTTCGCCGAGCTCCCGAACACCGCGCTCAATTATCCGACTATATACCCGGTAGCCGGGTCTGAGGGAATCAGCATCCGGACCAAGAAGACCTGCTTCGTCGCCATTATGTACCCGGCGTAACACGGCAATTGATTTTGCTGTCCGTAATTGTTCGCCCGAGACCCCGGGATAAGGATAATCGTCTATATTCCCCTTAGGATATGACTGCGCATCTCTCAATAACGATATAGACGGATAAGTCGTCATAATGTAGCGCAAATTTGTACTGAGATATTCTGGCTGTTGGTGAAGAGCACTTGCATCACCAGCCAATAGGCTTGGGTCTTGAGAGAATGGGACAGAAGGATCGCTTTCTGACACGAAGATATAATACCATGAAACGTCACTATTGCCACTCGGGCCACTCATTTCATTGCTCGAGACCTTCGGAGCACCTAGCCTACTCGGTGATTAATCCTTTTACAACTTGGTCCAACCATTTCAAAAGGTGTTCGAAATAAAGCCGTTCAAGCCCACCAACCTGGACGTTATTTTCATTAATTTCCAAAAAACTTCGGTAGAATGGGCTAATCTGTATGCTTGACAAACTGACCAAATTCTATTCGAGAAGAATAGTCCTACTCAGTCGACGAAAAACAAAAAGTCCTTGCTTCCGCAAAGACTACTTTATGGCGAAGGTTCAGAATGTGCGTTACAACGCTGACGAACCTCCAATACTCGTATTTTAGTATAATCAGCGTTTTATTTCAATAATTTTGCCATCCTTCGATATAAACAACAGCCTTCTAATAGATTTTATAATCCTGAATTGTCTTTCAACTTCTCGCCTTATTTTCGCGCTGTGCATCTTTGATCTACCAGCGTGAATAATTACATTAGCTGATTGGTGCGAAGCGTATTGCAGCTGTCTTTGTATATTATTTTTGCCTGTGCCCTGCGGACTCTTCAGTTCCCACAGAACCCCATTAATCAAATAATCTGGTGTATTGCGATTTGTTGTCGGTATAAACTCAACATTAGCCCTGAAATATTCTGCCAGAATCTCAGCAGCATCTATTTCGTGCTGTCTGGGGCGCGGTTTCATCCCAACAGGTATTATGATTTTGCCGGATTTTTTACTCACGGTAAGATGGTACCATTCTATGCTTTGCCTGCGAAGTAAGAACTTGACGTATCTCCTTGACATTAACATCCCAATCTTCTGTAAAGGTTAGATTCCTGTACTTCCATCCCCACCAAGAACAAATTTGCTACAACAAACAGTCTTGTTTAGGTTTGGCTTTTTGCCATTTCTGCAAGGGGAAAAAGGACGAACCAAACTCCTGGCTCATATGCCAATATGCCGTGTATCTGCGGATCTATCTCGTCCCTATGGCTATCTCCCCATCCATGAGCCAATTCATTGCGGCCCCAATCCGTCGTCCACCCGTCCAGTGTTCTATTTTGTGCACTCTATACGATTCATATCGAAGATGTAGCTGGGCTACTGTCAAGAACCTAAGTTCCTGCTGACGACATAGTTGATCAATATGGCATTCGTAGCCTTGGCGATCAACAACATCTGAAGTGAGTAGATAACAGCGGCCTCTCTTTGTAAGGAGGCCAGGCAAAGCAGTGACGAGCTCTCTCGTCGCCTGTAATCCAGTATCAAATAACGCTGACTCTAGTCCCTTGTCGGGATTTCCTGGTATGAGTGGAGGATTAGCTATGATCAGATCAAATGTTTCATCAGGAGTAATGGTTTCTGTTAGAGTTCCTTGGCGAGCATCAACAATTGTGCCAACGCCATTTCTCTCGGCATTCTTCTGTATGCAGGCTGTTGCTTTAGTAGACGTATCAAATGCAACAACTGAGTCGGCACCATGCAGCGCGGCATTAATGCCTAATCCGCCACTACCACTAAAGGCATCAAGTACGCGCTCACCAGGTTTAAAGTCTACGGCATAGAGCAAGAATGGGGATACTCTGGTAAGGTCAGGGCTAAATACTCCTTCGTCGATTACAAGGTCGGCTTCGCCGAAACTACAGTGATGAGGATATCCCACTGCTTCATGTCTGGCTAGTAGTACTTGAGCAGGTTCAGGGTCATATGGCTGAAGGTTGAACTTACTGGCATAGCAAGAAAAATCGAGCGTATGACCGCGGGCTTGCTGCCATGCTCGGGCGTCACGATTAAGTTGTGCGGCACGTAACATGGCTGCTTCATCAGTATCGATAGCAGGACCTATCTCAGAGCCACAGTCTTGGGTATTAAATGTTTCGCCTAACTCTCCAGGTAAGGTCCCGTCTGTCCGCATAGTTTAGTAATAACATGGCATATTTGGATTTAGGATACAAATCTATGGACAAAGGCTCTGAAAGCTACGACCCAAGTTGTCCGTCACTTGCGACCGCCAACCCCTTAGCTGGTCGACCATTTCCATACACCATAACCGCTTCAATAAGATCTTTTCCGGTTATTGTTAAATGGTGTACGAATCGTATGTGTTATGGTCGATTCGGTAGCCCAAAATATAGCTGAGCAGGTGTTTGGTTGTCAATG
>DASYZQ010000046.1:0-12374 GCA_035946175.1 Saccharimonadales bacterium (SeqCode) | reverse complement strand
CGATGACCGGGTTATGCGAACAACTGCAGGACTGTGGAACTACCATTTGGCATACGGGCAGCTTGAACCGAACGCATAACAGAGGATTCCCTTTAGGCGAATAGTGTATCTGTGTGCAGGTTATTGGGGAGCAGGTCTAATATTAATCAAGGTAAAGGAAACAAAACAGCCAGAGCAATTCAAATCTATATTGCCCAAGCAGTTAACGAAAGCGCCTTTAAAAATATCGTTAGGCCAGTTGCAAATAATAATCGAGCAAGAGGTTGGCGGAAATTAAAATAGCCTTAACGCGAGCATAATAGTCTGACAGCACCCCAATAGGCAAAATACAGGCGCGTCAAGAATCAAAAGCCATACAACTCGGGTACCTCATTATCATCCGGGGCGGCGGGGTGAAGAGTGGGGTCAATAAATACTCCCTGAGCACGTTCAGACTGCACAAGCTGTATAGAGAATATATCGTCAGAGCTAATAATCACAGCACCAGAAGGAAGCCTTCTCTCTATCTCAGCGATCATTCCCAGCTTCGGATGATATTCGAGATCGGGATTAGCAGCAGCCACCTCAGGCGGCACTATAGTTTTAATCGCAGCAAGTTGCTTTTCCCGAAATGCGGTTAGCTCATCATCGGTAGGACGAATCGTACCACCATTTCCATCGTTTTTATTTGGGACTCTCCGTAGCGTAAGAAGCTCGGGCATATGCTCAACGATCTCGCCGCTAGAACTGCTAAAGACAAGACGAGAGTCCAGCTTAATGCCGGCTGCCCGAAACGCCCGGCCGGCAATTTGAGCCAGCCCATTCTCCGGCTGGTTCCTATCATACAAAGGACGATCACTCGATACTCCGTTGGACATCTTAATGCCTAATGCTGTCAACTTTTCCCGCATGCGCTGCTCAGCGCACCTCCAACCTGGTCGGGGTATATGGCGAAACCTAGGTGCGTAATGCTCTGTGAGATGTTCGGGGATGGCATCTTCCGGTTGCTCTACAGCAAATTCCTCCGCAGACATCATGCCGGCAACCTGCTTGGGTGCTGGCGGATCTGAAGTGAGTACTTGAGAACGATCTAGATCCCATAGAGCGTACACCTCTTTAACTGTAATACCCGCCTCATCATTGCGGCGAAGCAATTCGTTGAGGCCAGCTAGTTCATGCTTAACATAACGCAGTTCCTTTTCATACAAAGCCGCCGCATAATTATCTGGGTAGTGCTTAATGCCCTGATATAGTTTTCTAAACCACATATCCTGCTTTATGCACTGAAGCAGCATACTGCCATCGGGATCAATGGTATGTTCCGGGTCAAGTCTTACTGCGATTTCGGCAATGGCTTGATTATTAAATGCTTCTTCTATCTTTTCGGGTGGCAACGATAAGGCCAGTTCATCCAGAAGGCCTACAAAATCGTGAACTGCTTCTGGGGGTTTAACATCAGCAGTCATCTCTAATCTGGATAAATCATGCGCCCTGTAAGGCAGCCCGCCTGGATCCGTTATTCTGCCGGTGACAGGATAAACAGGCGTCGCTGGTGATGTGGATCGTGCTTCAGAAGGTGTCGGATCATACCAAAGGACTTTTGGATCATCCAAAGTATTGTGCCCAACCCGATTCTGGTCACCCTGCAAAGGAGCTGCTAATGCAATGCGCAGAATTGCATCAAAAGAGGAAGAACCATTTTGTGGATCTCCAGGTGTTTGCGGCGGTAATAGCGTATCTGCTCTTGCCATAGGTACTATTATATACTAAAAACGTTCCCCTAGCTACCTCAGCTTCGGAGCTCGTCAGTTTCTAAAATCTGATAGAAAGTGGTTCATTGATAATTGCACGATGTGATATATTTTGTGCCATCTCTATTTAATTCCTTAAGCTCTGGCAGTATTGCCTAACTTCATAAAAACTAAACTGTATGATACGTTTTAAAGCATGACATCCACAATTGAACCATCTCAACAAGACGGCAGCGTGAAGCCCTGGAAGACGCTTTCCTCCTCTATGGCGCTCAATGAGAAATGGTTCCCGGTGCGGAAAGACACTGTACAGTTACCCTCAGGCAAGGTTATTGATGATTATTTTATCTATGAATCACCACATATCGTCATGGTAGTGCCAGTGACTCCAGATGGTAGGTTTGTACTGGTGAGACAGTATCGTCATGGTATCGGCAAAATTGTGTGTCAACCGCCGGGCGGTGCCGTAGATAAGAACGAAACTCTGGAAGCAGCTGCAAAACGAGAAATGGAAGAGGAAACTGGCTATACCAGCAACGAACTCATACATCTCGGCACATCTGCGCCAAACGCCACTAAGTCCAATACTACCGAAGATATCTTTATAGCCCTTAACGTCACGCAGGGAGGGCACAAACAATATGATGCCCAGGAAGAAAGCGAAGTCCTACTTATGACCAAGGAACAACTCCTGGCCTCACTTGATAGCAAAGAGATTCAGATGTCAGATATGTTTGCTTCTATGTATTTGGCTCTACGGTATCTAGGGCACATGTAACCCGCAATTAGCCAGTCGGCGGGGTGATGTAACCTGATTCAAGCCTGTTGCAGTTGTTGTTTATTGGGAGGCCGGCAAAATTGCTAGCCCAATAATATATACTACCCAAATAAACATATCCAATGAAAAGGGGGAGCTTTTGAGTAAACAACACCCGCTATGGGAACGAGTGGGGCAAAAGGTGGTTTATCAAGGACGTGCCCAAATTATTAAATACGAAGCCATTCTGCCGAATGGGGAGCATACTACTTATGAAGTGGAACACTCCGATGGAAAGGCTGTGGCCGTGCTTATTAAGACGCCGGAAAACAAGATAGTGCTGACACATCAATTCCGTTTTCCGCTGAATAGGTGGATTTACGACCTGCCTGGCGGTGGCTCTCCGGCCGGCGAAGACCTTGAGGCGGCGGCAATCCGTGAATGCCAAGAGGAAGTAGGATTGGCGCCCAAGAGCATAGAAAAGCTCAATATGTTTTATCCGAATCCGGGTCGTACCGATTGGCCGGCATATGTCTTTTACTGTGAGGATTTTGAATCATCAAAACTAGAGATCAATGATCCATCAGAGAATGTCGAATCCGTGCTAATGCCAGTTAAAGAGTTTAAAAGTTAGTTGACGAACAGGAAATTGTAGATCCCATGCTACTAATCGCTTGGCTTACGGCTTGCAGCAAAGGTTATATAAAGACCTAAACGATGACTCCATGAGCCATAAGCTCAGGGCCTGGTTGATATGAGGGCTGCCGCTAAAGCGCCATCGATAACAGAGAATACAACATAATTAGACAGATATTTTATGAGCACTACTACCTCTTAATATAATAGTTACTAGAGCCACAAAGGTCTATTTTATGAGGCTGTTGCTTATCTAGTTTGCCAAACACAACTACTTGGTCTCCAATGGACACATTGTCCACTCTCGCCGACGGCAAATTTACAAAACCGCAATTCCCTGCAGACCAGATACTTCCGTCAGCTGTTCTAATTCTGTAGATCATTCCCTGGTCAACTCCAGGTCTATATTCGCTTTCTAAAGTTCCTTTTATAGTTATATTGCCCTGATTATTACTAGCACTGCGACCCTGTGTGCCGTTCGCGCTATATTTTGCAGAATCAACATACCAACCAATGCCACCAAGAATTATGACGAAGACAAGTATCACCAGAATTTCAATAACCGAAAAGCCATGTTGGTTTTTGATTGTGGAACGCATATTTTCTAATATTATCACGCTCATGCCTTCTTTACATCGTAGTCAACTGAGCTCGGAATGCCCTTACTCACATCGTGGACACTCCCGCCCGCGGGATAGTCTACCGAGACGACAAGATAGCAATACTAGGCTGCAGATGTCGACTTGTCAGCCTAGCTTAAGTAGACCAGGGGCAAGAGACCTGTAAACCTGTGAATTACTCAAAATCTCTGATATTCCGCGTAACTACAGTCGAATGATTCGTTTTCAAGAGGAATACTTAGCAAAAATTTCCTTCAATGAATTGGATGTCTGGGAACTTACGTCTAGGTATTTATGATTTCTTTTTTGCCCTCAGACTTAGCCAATTTCGTTCTTAACTCTTCAATAGTATTATTGAGGTCAGTTATTTTTATCTGCTGACCTTTCAAAAAATCGCCGAGTGTTATTACCTCGGCTATTGATTGGTTAATTTCTTCTACCGATTCCTTTTTTGTATTATCAATATCGGGCTCAATTGCAACAAAATAGATGCATTTATTATTGTTATCTAAAATTGGGTTTACTCTCAGCTCCTGCCAATACTCTTTGCCATCTTTGGACCGATTTTTGACCTTGCCATGCCAGGGTTGCTTTAAGTCCTTAATCTTATGGTACATTTCTTCGTAAATTTCCTTTGGCATATATCCGCCCCATAAGTCTCCAGGGTTTTTGCCAACCATCTCTGCAAGTGAGAACCCGGACTTATCCTGGGCCGCCTTATTGGCGTACAAAATATTTGAATCTGTATCAGTTAGTACAACATGATCTGCCAGAAAATCGAACCCCTTAGTGATATTAGCTACTGCTTCACATTTTTGTCGTAATTCTTCGGGGCTGAGTGGTACTCGTCTAGCCACCGTAACCCCCCAGTTTCAAAATCCCCACAACTAAGTAATTACACATTTTATAACAGTATAGCTGAGTGCCAAAATGGTTACAATACACTTATGTTTGGTACGCCGTAGTAAACGAAGTGCGAACTAGTATTGCTCAAACCCTGTATACTGCTATCGATGCACACTCTTGAACTACTGGTTTTATCTGGTTTTATTATCATAAACGCCCTAGCTGGGTTCTTTCAGGGTGTGGTCGGCTTTGGTCAGGGCCTAGTCGCTACCCCGCTGTCACTTACGTTTCTAGATAAAAATACAGTGCTGCCCGCAATGGTCGTGGTGGGTCTGCTGCTCAACCTCTCACTCTCAAAACAAATTAAAGAACCCTTGGACAACAAAATATTCAAACCCCTACTTATTGGCAGTGTTTTGGGTATGCCGTTTGGTGTGCTTATTCTAAAATTGCTTTCACTGAGCACGCTTAGGATTAGTGTGGGAGTATTGTCGATTGTGCTGACCATTGCCATCGTTTTCGTTAAGTTCAAGGCACGTCATCTTCGTGTCATTACGCCCATTACCGGTTTTGTAAGTGGCGTGCTTCAAACAAGTACCAGCATTCCTGGCCCACCAGTGGTGTTACTGCTCGCTGGTAGTGGTGCTACTAAGAATGCTATGCGTAAAATCCTGGTTGTTTACTTTTTCTGGATTAGTGTCATAGCACTGCCCCTATACCTCATCGGCGGAATACTAACCTGGAAAGGTGTATTGTTCGGTCTGTGTGCAACGCCGGCGATAGTTGGCGCCGGTTATCTCGGTAATAAGGTAGCGCACCATGTCCCCCACAAATGGTATCGTGTTTTGGCACTCGTCACGGTGTGCGCTACTGGCGCCTTCGCTATTTATTCTGGCATTCGTTAATACGCATCGCCCTTGCGGGTTGGCTAGAGTATTGTACCCTACCCTGGGTCACCTAGTTAAAGCGGATCAGAATCCAAACCCGCACCAGGTGTTAACAAAAAAATGCAATTTTCTGAAATCAAAAACAGGGGTACCTATGACCTCTGTTATGAGTTTGGAAATTATCAATTGATACACCAGGCTGGACAAAATTGGCACACCCACCACGTCATTTTGCTGCGAATGAGTGACCGACGCAAAATCAGTGAGGCATTATCGTGTGGTGGCTTTATGTAAAATAGAAGAAGCAAGTGTTTGGTAGGGGATACCCTCTTCCATAGCCTTAGCCTTGAGTTTGTATAAGTCACGTATAGACAAACGAATATTGATATTCTTGGTCTTATTAAGACTCGCCTTAGCAGAGGCTTCAGCTCTCGCCTTTTCTTGTCGAAAATTTGGCACATCGACAAACTGGTCTGCTTCATAGTCGTCAAGGATCTGCTGCTCTTCTTCATCAAGATCGTAATCTTTCATTCTTGTTCTCCTTCAGATACTTTTTTGTTGCTCGTCTACTTGGGATGATCGTTTTCAGGAATACTTTCTCGTTATCTTCGACATAAGGTACGAGATACGCATATGCTTCAATGTTGACGATGTATATCCTTTTTGGTGGCCATACCTTAGCTTTGTGTTCCCCAGTAGACTGTTTTGAGATGAGGGAACTTTTGGTTCAGTGCTTTGGCGGTGTTGGTCTTGATGAGCCGAACTACCGACCCAACTGTTACTGTTGGTGGAATCGATACCAGCAGGGGGATGTGATCCTGGTCAGTCTTGGCAGTTTTGACAATGATGTCGGGTCGGTAGTTCGGCAGCTCTTTGAGAATGTCTTGGAGATAGGCTTGGACACCGGGATTGAAGATACTTCTTCGGTATTTGGTCGGCCACACCAAGTGATAGTCACAGTAGAAGACAAAGTGGCTCATTCGGCGGTACGTGGTCATAGTACTAGTAGTGTATATGACAGCCAGTGGTAAAGCCTACCCGAAGGAAGATACTTAGAAGGCGGCTCCATTCCCCGACCTTAAGGTCGGGGAATTGGGGTCGGAGTAGAAATTCAGCGCAAAATAAAAAGGCATATTTTGCTATGCCTTCTACCTATAGATTTGGCCTAGTACACCGTACTCAGCGATGTCGGGACCAAACTACTACTGCATGCCTAGTTTCTTCTGGCAGCAGTAGTGAACAAACTCTGAGCTACTTCTTACTACCTCAATAAGTAATCGGCCTATAAGTCCAGGTACTGCCTTTATTGCTGCTCCAGAGTGTCCCTTGATTATTCTGCAATGGAGCCATACGCTGTGTGGCATAGGCCATATATTCAGAACTCGATGGCACCTTCGTTACCCCGGTGAGAGTAAAGTCTTTTTGGCTAGATGGTAAAGTAGCGCGTTGCCAGCTTTGGCCACTATCCGTTGAGCGGGCAATTACGGTAGCAGCTCCACTCGAATTAAACATATAGCCAACAGTGACGCAGTTCCGCGAATCTAGGCAGGCGAGCCCCCTTAGGATTATATTGCTGTTAGCCGGTGCTACGACGTCAGAAATGTGCCAGCTCGATCCCTTGTCACTGGACGTAATAATAACTCCATTATCAGTATTGGTATATCCGGTCACCAAACATTCGCCGGAAGTAAAGCATCCTATCGAGGTAACGTTCAGGCCTGCGGTCACGTCTGCTGCTTTGTTCCATGAAGTACCGTAATTAGTCGTTGGGGATAGACCGTCAACAGATGGTTTTATCCCAGCGATGAACCCCGCAGTGACACAAAGTTCGCTGTTCAGCTCGCAGCCTAAACTTGTCTGGGGGTATGCGTTGCTAGGTCCAGGCAAGCCAGAGTAATGCCAGGTGAGCCCTGCGTCGGTGGTTACTATAATTGGGAATGACCCTGTAGTGGTATCAGACTCAGCCACTACCATACAATCAGAAGAAGATATGCAGCTAACGTCATTCATCGATCCTGACTCTGTATAAGAACTTGGCAGGCTAGACTTAGACCATGTAGTGCCCCCATCGGTCGTAGCCAATATGAACTGTTCAGCAATTTCCTCTGACGGGCTTACCGGCACGAGACTCCAGCCTAAAGCGACACAGTTATCCGACGATTGACAGATAATTTTGACGAATCCGGATGCAGTCGGGTTGGGGCTATTGGGCAAGGTTACATCCTGCCAATTTGCCCCCTCGTTGGTGGATACCAGCATTAGTGCTCCGCCTTTGAAATCGTTTCCTACAAGAAAGCATCGAGAGAGCGATACGCATGCCCCCGAACTAACATCGTCAATCTTCTGCTCGGAAGCTACCATAGGCGTTGAGCCATTACTCGGATAAGCATACGCTGTTACAGGGGTTCTGACTACAATCGAAGCGAAAATGAGTGCGGCAGTGGCAGCTACAACTGCGAAGCGATATGTGTTGCTATAGTAAAGTCTTAAAAATTTCATCAGTAACCCCTCACATTTTAGTAAATATAACACATATTATTATGGTTCTCGAAAGCTTTCTAAAGTCAGGCGAGTACAAATCACGATGACTTACTGAACAGGATCCGAACTTATTGCAAGACGTTAGAAAAAACAAAAGACATGCCGACCGATATCCCTATCTCTGTTATTGTATTCGTGGTACACTCTCTATTGATAAAATGTGGAACCGCTTTTGGCCCGATACCGTCAACCTGTATAAACAAACCGAATCGTGTATTACCAAGTAACAATAACCGGAAAAGGTCTTACAAAAAGCCTATGGTGTGCAGGGATGGTCGATGAGTTTATAATATCTGATAGGGCTAATTCTATACAATGGGAGATCAAACAATGTCTAGGGAAGCACTGGGAACGCCAGAAGCTCCAATTCACTCTGAAAATGTACGGCCAATTAGAGGACCGGAAACAGTAAACACCCCGCCTGGTGGCACTGAGGATGATCAAGAAATGCTTGGCGGTTTAGCAATACAAGAACTTCTAGAAGGAAATGGCATTAACCCTGAGGCTGCACAAAGTCTAACCAGGGATCTAGCCAGAAAAGAAGTTTATCGAGCATACCGGGCTGCTGCACAGTATGCTGAATTTACTCCGTCTGTAGCGACAGCAATAGCTCATTACGATACCCCGTCATTACGAGTTGTATATCCAACCGCTCAACAAATCAAGGAGCAGAGATTTGGGGCGAGACTCGTATCTGGCTTCCTTGGATTCTTTTCATCAAACTGGTCCCAGAGATTTGATAGTTATCTGGAAAGGCGAGGCAGGCAGGCCGTGACGTCTGTTGCTCAACAAACCACCAGGACAATCAAAGCTATCGGCGAAATGGAAACTCCAAAATCTGGCTTTGTCAAGGATGTAAGTTCTATCCATGCCGACATAAGATCAAGTTATAGCAATCTCCCAAACATACTAGACAAGTTAAGCGGGCTCTCCATACATAGCGATGAGGAGCCGCATGAAGACAAAGACAAGGATTACCCAACTCTAAGTAAACTAGCTAAACTTTCTGGTGTCAGTAATAGGTTAGCTTTAAGAAAACGAACTGTACGGTCTTTTGCACCAGAAATTAACAAAGGTATTGAACAATTCTTAAGCAAACAGGGGGTTGAAGTACCAGAAACACCAGAGCAGCCCCTCAATACTCTCACTCGAAGATTAGCAAAGAGGTTTGTCCCCAAAAGGGTTGAAAGGATCCCATCTCAGGTCGAGGACATGCTAACTAATATATACGGAGTCTTACCGGAAAGTGGTATGAAGTTTAGATCTAGCTTTTATGATTTGTGTAGACATATAGGCCAAAGGCATGAACAGGGTGAGAGTGGTACCAGCCTAACGAAGAAACTATTACGAGAAATAGATAGGCTTATTGGCTAGATACATATCGATGCTCACACTATTTTCCCCTCCACATATAAATCAACGCTCAGTCTATTTTAGAATTTGGCTTAATCTGTTGACGAGACTGCAGCCTTATAAACCAAACCCTTTTACCGGGTGTAAATTTTGGCTTCTCCATCAAAACCACTAACTTGTGCAGCAGTTTTGCCTCTAAATACTTCGAACTTAAGGATACGATGACCTGTTAGTTGTGCCAATACAGTACCTACTATTTGATTACTGTTGTCATCAGCTTTCGGACCCGTAACATACGACATACTGTCCCAACGACTACCGCTTGGCGTCAGCCAATTGCGCATGACAAGCTCAATTTTGACAATTCCGTCAGACTGACCAACTTTAGCGGGATCAGGGCTGCCAGCCTTGGCAAAATATTGACGCGCGTCGCTTCCATCACCACTACTGGTATCGAGGTTTGGCCCAGACAATGGGTAACTATTGTAGTTGCCGACCGAGATGACTGTTGCTGAAGGATCATATAGATCGGGTGCGATTGAAAGATGCCCATTCCAATAAAATTGGGCGGTATTGTTAGGAGCATGATACCCACCACTACCTTGCAAGAACCAGTTCCCTATCAGTTTCCCGTCTATGTCATAATCTATTTTGCCGGCAATCGGGTCGGCTACTCTAGGGTCTTTAGACTCAAGTATCTGCCGAAGATCAGCTCGGTAATACGGGAATGGGTCAGCAGTATATATTTTCCAGGGTTCGCCATCATAACTGGCCGGATTAATAAAACCGCTCAATGGTTTTTTGGTGTTCCAGACGGCAAAGTCTAGAGTCTGGCCGCCGATGTGTCCAATCAGCTGGCCAGCCTTAACAGTAATTGGCAAATGAGCAGCATCAATACCAGGTTCTACGCTTGTTACAAGGTCGTAATAGTACAGAAAAGTACAGGAGACCGTAAAAACCAATCTGATACGGCCGTTACTGCCGTTTTCGGGTGGATGAACTTCTATACCTGTAATTTGTGAGTCAGCCATGGTATAGACCGGATATGTGTCTTTGGGTGAATTGAATATTGTGGGCGAAAAATACTGGTGATCAACTGGTGTGACATGACCCCCGACCGTCACTCCGTAAGGGATCAATATGCTAAAATCGGGAGCATTCATTGGCAAGTGAGTGAAAGTAGTTTCACCACTTCCGTTGCAATGTCCACCACTCAAAGATTTGCCAGCTGCAATTGCCTTATCCTCGACTGAGGCGCCACTCGTAAGTATTTGTGAGATACCCTCATTTTTATGGGTACTAACTACACGCCAACCAGTAAAGACTACAACTCCGACAACAGCAATACATATCAGAAATAGGATTATATGCGCAAAACCCTTTTGGTTTTTATTCATACCCACATTCTAGTTCAATGATTCGAACAAGTATATAGTGCTTATGCTTGGTACGCCCTATCGATAAAAGGTGGAACCACCTGTGCCCCGATATGGAATTTCTTTGTCATAGGTTAGAAGCGCTAGTCATCCAACTACTTGAATTGCTGTTGAATTAACACGTATATTTGCTACAATTATTATTGAAAGGGGGCGCTATGCCTACGATCTTGCCGATATCTGACTTACGGAACTATACAGAGGTATTAAATCGTATTGATGTTGATAAACCCGTCTATCTAACCCGCAACGGCCGCGGTAGCTACATTATAGCTAAGATAGATGATTATGACCGCGAAGCGACAGCCGAGCAGCTAGTCGCAGAAATTAAAAAAGGAGAGCTTTCCGCCAAAGACGGTAAGTCAATACCCTTAGCGAAAGTTGCAGAGAAGCTTGCTATACGACTATGAAGGTCGTATTTCTGCCTGCGGCCGACCAAGATTTGAGTGCATTGTTTTTATATATACAAAATGAATTGCAAAATCCTATCGCCGCCCGCAATATAGCCACCAAAATCCTACAACGCTCTCAATCATTGGAGGAATTTCCCGAAATAGGAACAAGCTTGGAGAGCGTTGCCCGACAACTGAGTGGCTATCGCCATTTATTGGTAGATAACTATCTTGTTATATACAAAGTCACTAACTCTCAAGTAATCATCATACGAATCCTCTATGCTCGCTCTGATTATGTGCAATTGTTGAGAAGCTAAACCTGAAAGGCGTAATCAAGAACGAGAGAATGAAAATGCGGTTTCGTATGTATAGAGTATTTGCCCATATACCGCAGTAAGGAAGTTCTGACCCATTAAGTAGCCCAACCTGCTTGCGATCAGCGCCGATTCTTTCGAGGCTTTCTGATGTCTGGCAAGGGGCCTCCAAAGGGCATGGAATCTACTATTGTCCGCTGTTTTCTAATCCTGTCCCACATAGTCTGATCACGTACTATCTCGACCACAAACCGTTCTGTAGTCATGGCTGTCAGGAATGTTATTACAGTGTCTGGCTGCGTCTCTTCTGTACCGACTAATCCCCCACCTATAACCCTTGTGTAGCCATAGGGATGCGAACGCGGCTCAATGCCATTATCCCGTGCCCTTTGGAGCAACATCGAAGACAGAGCCTCTAACGCCTGTGGTGGAGGAAGCTCACTAAAAGCAGTTTGCGCCATATCGTAGGCTACTAAATTCGCTACATACAGACCAACCCGGTCAAGTTGAATTGTTGGAGCTTGTGTTGGCAGGGACTCGGCTGACATTGTAAAATACAATATCATAAATAAGTACTATGTCAATTTTGGTACCCCGGGAGGGACTCGAACCCCCGACCTTGAGCTTAGAAGTCTCTTGCTCTATCCAGCTGAGCTACCGGGGCACATGACGTGTATGAGGTACAATCTCTATTATAACAGAGGGGGCTATTTCGAACCTGACCCACATGCACTTTTTCTCTCTCATCTTTTAAGGTGCGAAGCCTGCCTACGTCAGTAGGCAGAGCTGAGCAGTTACTGCAGCTTGTAGCTGTTCCCAGGCTTGCCGGAACCAACTGAGTCGTTTCTTGGGGTGTATG
>DASYZQ010000045.1:0-5923 GCA_035946175.1 Saccharimonadales bacterium (SeqCode) | reverse complement strand
TGATGTTACTTCCAAGAATGAGCAGTACAGCTCACGAGAGCATTTTGAACGGGACATGTTTGTTTTTCCTTACTTACAAAAAGACAGACTTACCGTCATGCTTTCATGCTAGCAAAGGGCGTGGCAAGTGCGAAATGTGTGATAGATTAAGTAGGTGGGGCCTACAAAGACATGTTCGAGAAACAGGCCGAGGGTTATCGGTGAAGCTACTTATAGGTGTAAGAAAGCAAGCAGGTGGTAGACCAAGAAAGCCGGCCAGAAGATTGCTTTAAGGACAGCGAGTATAACGAGCCAAAATGTACCGGAGTGCACATGGATATAGAAGATAAGCGCTCCGATAAAACCCATCCCGTATACTGCACCGGTTGCCCCGCCCTTTTGCATTCGCTTCTTCATGTGTTGTTTGTCCGGCACCGCGATCCCTCCTTATGTGCATGATAGCTTACTTTCTTTGATAGTAGCATGCCTTGATATGCTGGCTATATGTATAAAATCACATCAGAGTTAGGCAGACGTGCGGCTTAATAGTTCGTTCCGTTGTAGTTCGGGAAGAAGTCTTGCTTGAGCTGAGCCGGAGGTAGCCCAATGGCCTTAAGTTTATTACCGAGGGCTTCTACCATGGGCTCTGGGCCCGAGAGATAGACAAGAGATTGATCGATAGATGGTACAATTTCGGCCAGGCTCTCAGCGGTGAGGGGTTTCCCGACGACGTAGTGCACAGTGAAGCCTTGACTGGTGGCTGCCCATTGGGCAAATTCTGCTCTGAATGGTAGGTCATTAGTACGACCGCCGTATATGAGTGTAGCCGGTATGGATAGGCCATCATGTATACGTTGCTTGAGGATACTATAGAACGGTGTAATACCGATGCCACCGGCTATAAAGACAATCGGCAAACTGGAATCCTGCCAGATAAAATCTCCATCAGGCTTTTCGATGAGCTGCAACGCACTGCTTCCCTCTTTTATGGCCACCAATGTCTGTTTGAAACTGCTTTGTGTGATGCGGGTCGTTATTTGCAGAACTCCTTCATACGGTGCTGCGGAATTGGTAAACCAACGTTTTGTACCTTCTGAGTCGGGATTGTCCTGGGGCAGCTCAACCCGTACGTATTGCCCGGCTGTCCAGGCTAGTGGCTCAGTTGGTTGGAACCGGAAGGCCCATATATTATCGACAAGGTGTTCTTTATGCAAAAGTGTTAGTTCCATGCACTGACTCCCCTCTTTGTCTGCTTTTCTATGATAGCAGATCGGCCAAAGCTGCTCCCGAACCGTTAAGTGGTCGCTATAAATGACGGTTGGTTTCATGGCGATGATCTCAGTGATGATATGGCATATCCGGAATAGGGTTCATAAGGTAGCTCTTCTGGTATATGGGCAAATCCCATCTCCAAGAACGCATTGCCTGTATTGTGGTGAAGGATTGGTTTAATTGTAAGTATGATAAAACATACGAACAGCTTGGTCCCACTCTATTTCATGAGCTTGCTCAATGAGCACGTAGCTTTCGCCAACCGCCGGCCTTATTGTTAGAAATCACTGCCTTGAATAATGCTAACAGTGCTCGCTCGTCTATGTTTTGGCCTTGATATATCTGAATGGCCCTGGCTGTCGCATTATCTTGGCCTTGATTTATAAGCCCAGTCGGATCTGGGGCAATTGGATCATAGATGAAAATGTTGACATGATCTTTTGTGCCGAGTAGGGCACAGATGTTGCCCTTGCACGTAAAATATGGTCGGTCTGTTCGCTTAACGGTCTCTTCTGCTGCCGGATCGGCTGCATGGACGACATCACGGATTCGCTGGCATACCACCTGCTGCCACACCGGCAGCGTTTGAATATATGCATCTATCCGTTTATCTCTGATGTAGGCCAGCGGTTTGGTCATGAGGGTCTAGAAATCCTTGATGACAAGTTTCTTCATCTGCATCATATGCTTGTAGGCATTCGGCCGTTTCATAAGCTCAGCCATATTCTCTGGGATTACTTGCCAGCTTAAACCAAAACGATCCTTGCACCAGCCACACTGCTGAGCTTCGGGTACCACCGAAAGCTTTTCCCAGTAATAATCGATCTCGTTTTGATCTTTGCAGGAAATTGCAAACGATATAGCCTCTGTAAACTTGAATTCTGGCCCGGCGTTTATAGCAGTATAGCGTTGGCCACTCAGTTCGAATTCAATGATGAGTTCTTTGCCTGCCATATCCTTCTGAAAATCGGCTAGGCCTTCGTCTGCGCTGTTTGGGTAATATTGTGTAGAAATTACTTTGCTGTTCGGGAAGACGGATATATAATACTCGACCGCCTCCTTAGCGTTGCCATCAAACCATAGATTTGGTGTAATTTTTTGCTGCATAATTATCCTCCTTTTACTGCGTCTTTCAATGATAGCAAATTACATTGTTCTGCGTCTTACCCTCGGCATATCCAGCTACAAGATCGTCTATCTACTGCTGTTTTATTTATCACCTTTTGGCAATAACCCATACCTCCGGCCCTACTAGCGTATAATTGTCCTTAGAGATATGTATGTATAGATTTGTGTTGGCCCAGACTGATAGTGAAAATGTGGTTTATGTTAACCTCATTTCTTCTCCTGCGGGGCATTATGTAAGTAGACAGCCCCATGTCATTGGGCTTATTAGAGAGTTACTTGCTTCTATAGACCTAAGCGGCACTCGAGTTGTAGTCGAACGTAACATGGGCCGTACTATAGGCAATACAGATATCGTAGAAACAAGCGAGAAAGATACAATCTATTATGCACAACCGTTGAAAACTGAGGTATATTCTCGTTATGCTAAACATCGCTATCCTCAGCCCAGCCAGACACTGACGATTGTTGCAGTACGGGATGACGTTGGTGATTATGAGATTCAAGATACTTGGGTGGGGGCTGCCTGCCCAGCTTTTCCTGGAGATGAGCACGCCACTGCTGCCAGTAAAGCCTATTGGCAGACACACGCCCTAGTTCCGAACGTCCAAGTGATACAAACGAAGTCGATTACTAGAGAGTGTCCCTATTAGCCAAGAGATAATTTTTCAAACCCTTGCATTTCTTTGTCTATTGTGCTAAAGTTATAAATATTGTTTCTAATGAATCCAGAGTAGTAGCAGTTAGCTCGATGTTCATTGCAGACAATCGATATAACAACTACTAAACCAAAGGATTCATTTTTATGTCTCGATTTAACCAAAAACGTTCTGGCCGCTATGGCTGGTCACAGCCTTCAAGTCGTAACTCCCAAACCAAGGGACGGCAACCTAAGAAGGACTATATCCACCCCTCAAAATTTATTCAAAACGCCAGACCCCGGGCTACAGAAAAGTATGCTCCGACCCATACATTTGCGGACTTTAACCTACATAAATTAATTCGCGATAACCTTGAGAGGATGGGTTTTACCGATCCCTCACCCATTCAGGACCAGGCCATTCCTCCTGCTCTTAGCGGCAAGGATGTTGTAGGGCTTGCTAATACTGGTACTGGCAAAACCGCAGCCTTTGCTCTGCCGATGCTTAATCGACTGATAGCTGAGCCGCAGAGTCGAGCCCTCATTTTGGCTCCGACCCGAGAACTTGCTCAGCAGATCGAGGAACAATGTCGTAAAATTGCCAAAGGCAGCGGCTTAGCCGGCGCACTACTCATTGGAGGAGTGGCCATGGGGCCGCAGCTAAGAGAGCTCAGGTATCGCCCCCGGATTATTATTGGTACACCAGGTAGAGTTAAAGATCATCTTGAGCGTCGTTCGCTTGATCTTTCTGATTGTAATATTGTTGTACTCGATGAGGTTGACCGTATGCTCGACATGGGATTTGTGAACGATATCCGTGATGTTCTCGGTCATACCAAATCTGAAAGGCAAGGCCTTTATTTCTCAGCCACACTGGACAACAGAGTTAAGGCTATTATTGAAGGTTTTTCTTCTGACCCCGTACAGATTTCGGTTAAATCTAGCGAAGCAAGTGATAATGTTGAGCAGAATGTTATTGCCTTTAACTCGGTCGACGATAAAATCAACAAACTTCATGACGTTTTAAACCAGGACGCGACAATGAAGACAGTGATCTTCGATGATACGCACCGGAGCGTTGAGAAGCTATCCAAAGAGCTGGAGAGCAGAGGCTTCCCCGCAGATTCGCTTCATGGTGGTAAGTCACAACCCCAACGCCAGCGAGTACTCAAGAAGTTTAGAGATGGTGAAATCACTGTACTCGTCGCTACCGATGTCGCTGCGCGCGGACTTGACATATCTGACATAACACACGTCATTAATTATTCACTGCCCCAGTCGTACGAACACTATGTCCACCGTATCGGCCGTACGGGTCGGGCCGATAAAACCGGCTATGCGCTAACTTTTGTTGAAAAATAGTCTCCACAGTTAGGGACTATTCAAATAGTAGTTTTCTGGAGCGAGGCCGGCATATCGTATAGCCAACCTTTATCCTCTTTGCTATATCAATTCTTGCAAGTGTGCTCTTGGCTTATTGCCCGTGATAGCTCAGGCCAGACAACGGCGGTGTGCAGCCATCTCTTAGATCGTGCTATTATTATGCTTATGTTTGATAGTAATTAGGGGCGATACGGAAATGGCAAAAAAAGATAGGAAAACAATCGACAAGGTATTTGTGCTATTAGGCTTGGCAGCGACAGTGGTTTTGGTAGTTGTTGGATGCTTATCATGGTATGCATGTTCTTTTGCGAAGCATAGCGTAGAAACTGAATTGACGGCTCAAAAGATATTCTTTCCAGCCCCGGGCAGTCCGGCTATCACGGCTCTACCGACGGCCGATCAGGCTGAGATGAATAAGTATGCGGGCCAACAGCTTGTGAACGGTGCGCAGGCTAAGGTTTATGCTGATAACTTTATAGCTGCCCACCTGACTGAAGTAGCCGGTGGCCAAACGTATTCTCAAGTTAGCGCCAAAGCACTAGCGGATCCGACAAATGCCACTTTGCAAGCTCAAGCCAACACCTTGTTTAAGGGTGAGACCCTACGGGGCCTCTTGCTTGGCGACGGCTACGCCTATTGGACTTTTGGTCAGATTGCACAATATGCAGCTATCACGGCCTTCGTGGGCGCTGCGTTCATGGCAGTACTGGTACTGCTCGGTCTGTCACCTGGCAAGCCTAAAATAAAACCGGCTCCTGGACGTTGGTCTTGGTTACCCAGGCTATCGTTAGTCCAGCCTTTCTTACCTCTAAAGCTCATGATGATGGGCCCTTCAACTCTAGCTTTAGGGATCGATATTCTCGGTGTCGGACTATCCCCCGATCGGCTAACTATGCATTTATTTGGCACTCAATAAGATTGAGTGTGATAATACAACACGTAGCTATTAAATGACAAGGAGGTCATACGATGGGTAATCTGGCAATAAATCCGTATATCAACTTTGGCGGTAAGGCGCGTGAAGCGTTTGAGTTTTACCAGAAAGCACTCGGAGGTGAGCTTACTTTGATGGCTTTCAATCCAGGCGGTGCACCAAAACCGGCAGGCCCAGACGAGGGTATTATGCATGGCACGCTCAAGTTGAGTGATGGTGTAGTCGTCATGGGTAGCGATGGTATGGTCGATTATCCGGCTAAGGTTGGCGATAATTTTGCCATTGCACTGAGTGGAAGCAACCATGAAAAGCTCGCCAAAGCGTTTGAGATGCTTAGCGAAGGAGGAAAGGTAAAGCAAAATCTCAAGGACGAATCTTGGGGCGATACCTCCGGTTGGCTCGAGGACAAGTTTGGCATTAACTGGATGGTAAACATTACCAAGGGTCATGTCTATACACCTCCCACTTAATCTTGCGCCACGTCAGCCCTGAGCCCAAGTAGCTCATACGCAAACACGTGCCCGGCAATGTATTGTTCAAACTGACCAGCTATCTCCTCGAGCTTCTCGCCAATGAACTGGTTGTGGGTG
>DASYZQ010000044.1:0-3284 GCA_035946175.1 Saccharimonadales bacterium (SeqCode) | reverse complement strand
CACTGCTTGGACTGTGCGACGGAGGTCAGTGAGCAGGTCAGGGGTGTTCGAGTAGTGGGTGACTACCTCCACCAAGAGGTGCTTTTCAAACCTGAAGAGTCTTTTGAGTAGTACAATTAGAGGTAATATGCAGCCAACCACCAATATTTATTCCTGATGAAGCGAACCATCTCAGAGACCGTCGCAGGGTAATTTTATGAGTATTATGCGTGCCCGTCCTTTAAGTCCTGAGCAAACCATTGATATTCTATCTGGCCCACGCGTGGTACCGGCCGACGTAACTGATCGTGTTGAGGCAATGCTCAACGAGGGCATACCCATTGTTGATGTCGATCGTTTTAGCGAGTTTGTAACCAGCCTTATGGTCGAGACGCCATCTGATCCAAACCAGGCAATAGCAGAAAATTATCAGAGTATTGTAACCCTTGGTTCCTGCTCGCTTGAAATGGCGTGGCAGCAAGCTGGTGACATACATATCCCCCGACCACGTCGTCTGTGCGAGCACAATCAATCAGTTCTCAATACTTACGACAGAGTGTTTGCGGCTACCTTTACTGATCCACGTGACAGACTAATCAAACCTATGCTCAGCCTCCAGGATGGTGGCAAGGCACATGGTGTTGCGGTGGCCCTGCTTGCCGACCCGAATAATCCTAGACCAAATAGGAACCAGGCCATTCATAACAATAGGGTGGCTGCTAATGTGCTGGCTCCGGTTCCTGCTGACGTGCTGTCGGTCGATGAAAAAAAGGTCATCAAACTCCTTGTACAACAGACAGCCCTCGGTAAGGCTCTCAGAAAACATCATGAGAAGGGTGTGCCACTAGACGAAGCTGTAGCCGAGGCGGAAGAAGAATTGAATCGTTTGCGTAAACAATGCCCTCCTGCATACAAAGACAGGTTTGACGTTTACTCAGTCGTCGGCTTTTTGGTGGATGCTGGTGCGCATACCCGACGGGCGCTATATACTGATGCTGCGACCGGCGAAGTACGTCCAGATGTCCTACCTGAAAACCGCTTCAAACCCGACGGCAGCGAAACTATGATGACACTCGACCGATTATTCTCTGAAGTCCCGGACAATATGGGCAAGTTGAAGCTTCACCACCCCAATCACTTAGCCGTCATGCACCGTCTGTTCCCAGGGCAAACTGATTATTACGAGTAAGGATAGTGGCATGACTGAACGTATTAGAGTTGTATTAAGCGATGTTGATAGCACGCAGATCATTCATGGTCAAAAATTACCGTCGCCTGCTGTACAGACAGCAGCGCATGACTTGCGAAGGAATGGAGTCTATCTGTCCGAGGCAACGAGTAGGTCGTATCCATTAATTCGCGATCTCGTGGGGCCGCTTGCCTTAGGGAACAATCTCTGTACGCTAGATGGTGGTGCAACCGTTGCACACGCCGATACTGGTGAGGTTGCGTGGTCACATTGGCTAAGCCCAGAGTCGACAAGAAATGTCGTAACCTCAATTGGCCATCTCTGCACCAGGATCCACTTCGATGCCGAGTCCCGCGGACGTACGCGCGATGAAGTCCTTGCGGCAATGGAGGCCGGCGCAATAACGGCGGAAGGTAGGGCGTCGATTTTTGCTATTTTTGGTGTTAGGGATGGTGATGAAATCTTGGATCTGCTTGGTGACGTGGAGGGCATACACCATACTCCAATCATGGATTACAAAAACAGACCAGACTTGCGATGTATCCAAGTGGTCAATCCCGGTGTAGATAAGCAATATGGGGTTGAACAGATGCTCATGGTTGCTGACCTGTCCGACGCGCGAGCATTAGCAATTGGTGATGGCACAAATGACTTTGCCTTATTCAGGGCAGTAGAAGCTAACGGTGGCGTCAAGGTTGCTATGGGCAACGCGCCAGATGAATTGAAAGATGAAGCCCATTGGGTTGCGCCGTCGATTGACGATCACGGATTTGCTGTTGCTATGGAGCGGTACGGACTAATTAGCTAGAGAGCCTAGCCTCCTCCTCGGCTACATATCTGATTACATCATCAATCTTAACAATACCCAGTGCCTTCAGCCTCTGCTCAAGATATTCCAACTCATCGAACATGGTTTCGACCTGACTCGCCTTATGGTCCACCAGTTTGGTCCGAGGTGCTCGCAATAGTATTGACAATAGATGTACAGATGTCTACAATAGTGGACATGGACTACGTAGTAGAATTCAGCCTAGAAAAGAATATATTACTTAAGTCCACTAGAAACATCGATTTTGAAGACGTCATCGAATGTATTCAAAACGGTAATCTCTTGGATAATAGAATCCATCACAATAAGTTACGATCTAATCAGAGAATTTATATCGTTAATATAGGTAACTATGCTTATATCGTGCCCTATGTTATTGATGAAAAGAACAAGAAGATATTTTTAAAGACGATCTACCCTAGTAGGAAATACACTAAACTTTTTTTGAAAGGAGAACTACAATGAGCAAGGATCCATTTGGTGGCCTTATCTTGGACGAAGAAGAACAGGCAATAGAAAAAGCTCTTGAGGATGGTGAATTTGTCAGTGACCCGAACTTTGACGAGTCAAAGAAGATCATTGAAAATGCGGCCAAGCAATACGTAGAACTGAACAAGACTAGGCCGATAACTCTTCGGGTGAAGCAGGTAGATCTTATAAAGATCAAAGTCAAAGCAGAAAGGAATGGCTTGCCATATCAGACTATGTTGAGTGCACTGCTCCATGATTTTGCCGAAGGCAATAAAAGCTTAGCAATAAGATAATCTGTCCGTTCTTTTCTGCCATACGAGCAATATCGATTCAATTCTATGCATAACCTCATTTCTATTTTTGTGACAGGATATTGAGCGAACCCTCATAAAGTATGTTCCGATCAAGAATAGCCATCTGTGCCATAGATCTACTACGTAATAGTACATGCAACCCCGACACGATCTACACAAATGTTGACAGAGACATTGGTCTTCACGGATTTTACGACCAAACTAAGACCGGTAATCACTACTGCATTCAAATAAAGGGGAACAAGCGGACCAGTCGTAAAGATTTTATGTCAGTTTTCCCAGTAGATAAGAAAAAATAAAGGTAAAAACAAAAGGCCCTCAGCACTGGGGTAGCCTAGAAACTACGGGCCGAAGGTCTTATTGACAAAAGACCTGCTCCCCAATAACCTGCACACAGATACACTATTCGCCTAAAGGGAATCCTCTGTTATGCGTTCGGTTCAAGCTGCCCGTATGCCAAATGGTAGTTCCACAGTCCTGCAGTTGTTCGCATAACCCGGTC
>DASYZQ010000043.1:0-15760 GCA_035946175.1 Saccharimonadales bacterium (SeqCode) | reverse complement strand
TGGGGTTCAAACCAATGAAATTCAGCCCCAGGCCAACTAGCATCGAAATGATAATTGATCCGTAGAAAGCGTAGCCTTGCTTCAGTTTATTATTGAGCCCTTGGTGTTTGCCAAGACTCTCACTAATGGCATAGGCACTGGAGCCGGCCATGACCGGAATAGCGAGCAGGGCCATACCCAGGATCCCGATAGCAAATAGCCAGTAGGCAGCATTTCCGGCGAACGGGCGCAGGGCCTGTGCAGCCTCTGCAGCCGTACTAATATTCGTGATGCCGTGCCTAAACAGAACGCTGGCACAGGCGGCGATTATGAAGAACATCACGATGTTACTGAAAAACATACCAGACCAGACATCGATGCGCATACGTTTCATTTGAGCAGGGTTAGAACCCATGCGCGACGCTATAGTGGTCTTACCGGCGGCAATCTCCTCTTCAATCTCTTGCGACGTTTGCCAGAAAAACAAATACGGCGTGATGGTGGTTCCTAAAATTGCGCAGATGAGTAAAAGCTGCGTCTTGCTCCATTGCAGGTGCGGTATGATCGAGTAATGCAGCACAGTATGCCAGTCGGGATGTGAAAGAATTGACGATAGTATGTAAGCGAAGAGAACTAGGGCCAACCACTTTAGGTAGCGGGCATAGCTCACGTAAGGGGTGAAGATCTGCAGTAGCAATATAAGGCAGGTGTAGCCGACCACCAACAGGGAGAAATCGAGACTGTGACGAAGCAATTGCGTGGCGCTAGCCATGGCGCCGATGTCGGCGCCGATATTGAAGGTGTTGGCAGCGAACAAAAAAGTCGTGCTCATATAGAGGATCCGTTTGCCGAAGTGACTCCGGATATTGCCTGCCAGCCCACGACCGGTCACTAGGCCGATACGGGCACACATCTCTTGCACGACGGCCATGAGCGGAAAACTGAAGGCGGCGAGCCAGAGAAGACCAAAGCCGTACTGAGCGCCAGTTTGTGAATAGGTGGCGATTCCTGAAGGGTCATCGTCAGATGCTCCAGTCGTCAACCCAGGTCCGAGCAGATACCAGTAGTTTTTGGCCTTTTGAATGGGCTGCCCGGTATTAAGGGGCAGGCTTTGGGCGATCTTCTGACCGTTTTCGATACTTAGCTCCAGTACCTGGGCTGGTGCCTCGATAGTTTTTTCAATGATGTTTTTTGTCATGAGGGCATAGTTGTTTTGCTTACTCAATACTATACTACCAGAAACAGAATAAATTCTGCTACGCTTGAGTAAGTGCTATGGACGATAAACCAACCCACGAGCCACATAAAAAAGGCAACCGGCTGTCGGATATAATCCTTGGAGGACAGGATGGTCTGGTTAGTATATTGGGTCTGCTACTTGGTTTGAGCGCGGCGACACGCTCGACGCGGATCGTGATCGTTGGCGGCCTGGCGACTATATTTGCCGAGACTTTATCGATGGGGGCAGTGGCCTACACCTCCAAAATGGCGGACCGGGATCATTATGCTGCGGAGCGCAAACGCGAAATTATGGAAGTTGAGCAGTTCCCAGATATTGAACGACAAGAAATCAGAGACATTTTTGCTGCCAAGGGGTTTAGTGGCCGGTTATTAGATGAGATCGTACAGCACATTACGGCAGATAAGGAACTCTGGGTTAATACCATGATGCGGGATGAACTTGATCTGCTGCCGGTGCATAAAAAGGATGTCTATGCCTATAGCCTTACGGTGGGTTTATCGACCTTTGGTGGTGCTATGCTGCCACTCATACCCTTCTTCTTTCTAAGTGTTCGTCCATCTCTCTTTGTTGCGGTTATTGTGTCGATTGTGATGCTGGCCTTTACAGGCATATACAAGGCGCGTATGACGCTTGGCAGTCAATTCAAGAGCGCTCTTGAGATGGTAATCATTGGGATGGGGGCTGCCATTGCCGGCTATCTAATCGGTCTGGTCTTCAAAGAGTAGCTATTTCGGTGATAGATAGTAAACGAGCTGGCCAAGCGAACCATCACTAGTGATGGTGTTTGCTTCCATGTCGCCATTGCCCGTGGCCGGATCAATGGTGCCGGAATCACCGTATACGAAGGTCGGCGTAGGGCCACCACTTGCCACGATTTCCACATGCCCACCTGCGTAGTTGAAGTAGGCTATATCGCCTGGCTGGGGTATATAGCTAGCTGGATCATGCATCGTGAAGCCCATATTCCTAATGTTATTGGCGTCGTATTCGTCCCAATTATCTCGTTCCCCCTGGGTAAATGGCTGTTTTGCCATCTTATATATGTAGCTGACAAAATCAGCACACCATTCCTCATAGTTGTTGCCATCGGTATATAGGTTTAGTGAGTTGTTGTGGTTGGCAGAGGTGGATTGCCAGGTAGCCCACTGTGCTACGGCCAAACAGGCTACCAGTTGCCCTTTGGTTAAGTTACTACAGCTTAGGTTGTAGGGTGTGCCGCGGGCAGTGAGTAGCGACCATTGCTCTCGCTTCATGGAATGCAGATGGCAGGGCTCAACAGTAAGAGATTGTGCTAGTTGAGTTGGGGCAGTCAGGCAAAGTCCACTGTTTGGATTTATAAATCCTCCCTGATCGCTTAGCCATACCTGACCGGGGGTCTGACTGCAGGGATTCATAACGACCCTGCTGCCTGCTACAGGGCTATCGCCCTGCACACCCAGGCAGTAGGTAATGCCGTGCATGATCCGTTCGTAGCTGGCCGTCCATTCTTGTGTCGGACTGCCACAGGTAGAGATATCTACCCGGGCATTGGCGGCTGTAACCCCTCGATAATCATCGAGGCAATTACCGTCGGCGACTGACCTGATGGTCGTTGTGGCGATCTCGGCATGAATACGACTTAGCGGTAGTATACAGATAATGCCGAGCAGCAACCCGAGCAGAAGCAGGCCACGATGGTGCTGTTTGAGCCTAGCCCGACGAGAATTGCGATAAAACGACGTATGACGTGGCAACGGCCGATAACCCATAGTTGGTGGTGTATATACTGTTTTCATGTTTATTTGACCGTGAAGTTTGACCACTTCACTATTAAGTATTGATAGTATACCCCTAGATGACCTTGATTTTCCATAAGGCGATTGTTAGTCACAATTATTTGTTTGACCATTAGAGGCATACCAGACTATAGTGTCAGGTAGTCAAGCACAAACGGTATAGCTATTGGAATGAGAACTGCTTCGTCAATGTATAAGATAAAATATTCAGCTACATAACGAATGCTATAAAGAATATGATGATCCGGACGGGATTAAAACGAGCAACCTTCTACGGGCTAGGACTTTGCCTTCTGTTGCTGGTCGGCTGGTCTCAGAGCAATCATGTCCAGGCGGCTGCATTTGGCTCCGGACCTTATGGTGTATGCGCCTATCAGACTGGTTGCCCGCCGCCGCCGAGCCAGGTGACTTTGCCCTCGGGGCTTCAGGTTTCCATCAATCTGACGGACGGGCAGATTATTCCCTATAGTGGCTACACAATTATTGTGACACCACTCAACGGAAAGGGCACCTCTTTTCAGGAGGTCGCCTTTTATATCAATGGGAATCTGGCAGCCACGGTGACACCCGATGAAACCGGAACGGCCCACTGGTTTTGGAACCCAGGCCGAATCTATGGTACTGACGTGAAGGTGATAGTTACCGGTACTGACGGAAGTACCGTCACCAAGGAGTATCATGTCAGAATTGGACCGGCTCCCACCTCGTCAGCCCCCTCATATCTCTTTTTGCCGCCAGCTGCCTCTAAAGTGGTTCAGCATGTTGTCAATGCCCTGAAACAAACCATTCGCCACCTGCCCCGCCCGGTCGCCTATAGCTTCCCGTACATCTTATTAATCCTGCTTGGTGTTAATGTCATCTTGCTCGTCCTTCAGCTCCAGCACGAACTCCATGAATACCATATTCTCCAAGCCTTACTGGAGCGAAACCGCATGATCACAAACGCCAAGCAGGAGTTCGTTAGCTTGATAGGCCATTATCTGCGGACACCCCTGGCGGTTATTAGTGGGGGTATTGACCTAATATCCAAAGACGCGGTGGTGTCTTCGGATATGGTGGATCTCCAAGCGATAGCCAAACGAATGCGGGATAAGATTGAGGCCTTAATGCACCAGACAGGATCAATCATCAACTTGCCAACCGCCGAGCCAGGTGGCCTGCGTAAGCAATATTTCTGGCAGCATGTTCGTCTATTTGTTCCGCTCGTGCTCATTGCCGTGGTTGTCATACCGTTTGACTATTTGTTGGCTCATGCTGGCAGTTTCAGCCATCATCAAGTGAACTTTACCGCTCAGGCGATTATCTTCGTCGCCCTAGCGCTAGTCAGCTATCAAGTGTTCCGGCGGGTGGCCCTGCACCGTAAACAAAAATCCGCCATTCAACAGTTGTTGAGCCAGGAAGAAGCAGTTAACCAGGCCCGCGACCAAGTTATTAGCTCAACTGTTGCCGCACTTGTGGTGGACTTGCAAGGTATAGATAACCTGGCCGGCCGGCTCGGTACGTCACCGGCCAACACCTTTATTAATCGAGGCCGGACCGACTTCCACAGCATTCTCGCCAAATTCGCGATTGCCGAACGTCTGCATGGTGGCAGCATGAGCGGCCCGTTCGCAATGGTCAAACTGAGCGATCTGATTACCCAGGCCTCTGGTAGTCTCAGCCAACAGCTGCATGATCGAGGAGTTACGACGCAGTTGACGACTGACGGGGAACTAGCTATACAAAACCAGCAGTTGCTGGTTTTTGTGCTAAACACCATTTTAGATAATGCTGTCGCTTATAGTAGTCAAGGTGGTGGTATAGAAATTGGGTTGCAGCATACAGCTGATGCGTCGGTTATTACCATCACGGATCACGGCGAAGGCATCTCGCAGGATAAACAGTCCAGACTCTTTCAAGCATTTACAAAGGGTGAGGGCAGTGAAACGTTTACCCACGCTGGTATGGGTTTCAGCCTGTATCTCGACAAGCTGGTTATGACCTATCTCGGCGGCTCTATTGCTCTTGAATCCGAAGTGGGGCATGGCACAAGGGTAATACTGCATCTACCCAATCCACCGAAGGATCAGAGCCCACCGGCCAGTGCTTCGCCCTCAAGCAATGTAACAGTGATGTAACACCGGACCGGCCGCTTGCGAACCAGCGCGATTCAAGTCTAAGCCGGGATATATGTCATGACAAATCATGAGTTCTCACATAATCAAGAATTAGCAACCGCCGACCAGGCAGTAGCCTTGCTAGGTGAAATGGCTACACTAATCACTACACGGGGTAAAAACTATGGCGAATCGAGCATAGCTAGTGCCGACGTACCCGAAATGCCCTCAGAGATTGCAGCGCATTTGCCTGAGCAGCATCCTACCTCGATTGAGGTAAAAGATTCGATAGATATTATGCAGCTCCTTGACAGAGACAGTGGCCAACCCTTGCGCGAAGGCACTGTAGGCATAGTCAAGTTCACGCGCAGAGAGAAGGTGGATAGGGATCTGACATATGCTACGCACGTCAACTATCACATTACTACCGAAGACGGCAGCGGGACATATAGCCTGGAACGTCGCGTGACCAATACTGAGTACGGTTCACGTAAAGTACGCGAAGCCCGCGAATGGCGTGCTAGAGCACTAGGAGACCCAAAAGGAACGACTAACAATCTACTTCAAGAAGTAACAAGTTTGCTCAATAGGATTGATGTAAACGAACCTATGGAAAAAGCAATGGGCATGTTTGATGTCACCCAGAAAGAAGCACAGCAGGTTATTGACTATGTTCATTACCTTAACGGTGGGCAGTAATGCTTGATGTGGGCGTAGTCCCACAATCCACCATAAACGGCACTAACGGCTTTTTATGTAATGAAAATGTATGGCTACATTGACAGCCTCAAGGCACAAGCTCCACTAATCGCCTGATACAATCAAAATCGTAGTGAAGAATCGTAACGCCTTTCGGAGCGCTTACTTCTAGCGTAATAAGGCCTTCGTAGTGCTTTTCTTTCAGTCGTCGTAGCAATCCGGCCGTATCCAGATCGCCAACGTCTAAGGGTAGATGACGTTCATTACCGGCAAAGCTGCTTAGGTGTATGTTCTGTATGGCAGGGAAGACCGTGTCAAACCACGGCTCGTCTTGGGGCCGGGCGACATGTAGGTGATCGGTATCAAGCGTTAGTCCTAAGCCATATCTGGTAGCATATTCGTATATGTCCGCTATGGGTGCCGCTTTGCCCTCAAGCGGAGCTATGAGGTTCAGTAGCTTACTTCTGTTCTGCTGCGGCATATTCTCTATGAGTACCCGTATGCCAGTATGCTCCTGCAATCGTGCTAACCGGGCACCATATTCGTCCATTTGCACCTCTGCCAAATATCTACCCGGCAAAGGGTGGCAAGTGACATACTGAACCCCTAACCGTTGTGCAACCGTAAAAAATCCCTCATCGAAATACAGGCCAGTCATTGCCCATAGTGGCTGATGTACGGAAACGATCGGCAGGCCATACTTCTTAGAGAGTCGTAGATAATGCTCTGGTGTCCAGCGGGACTTTACCCCAAGCCACAGCTCGATGCCATCAACGCCGGTCTGTTGTAAGCCTCGGAATAGATAACCTGGGCTACGAAGCAAGGGGGAGAAGTCGCCAATAGAGACATTTACGTTCATATGTGCTTAATGGTTACACTGTCTATATCGAGCCATTGTTTGCCGCATGTTGTCTTGCCAAACTGCAGCTCACCTTGAGGTGTTACTACGGCATATTCGTTATCCAGCCAGGCAACAAAACCAAGCGGCTTAGTGGGGGCGGTATCGGTTTTATACAACAGAGCATTATCTACCCAAAACAAAGTCTCATGCTTCCGCCATTCCAAGGTGTAGGTATGCCAGTCTTTCATGTTCTTCGTGATGATCTTTTCGTGTGCGCCGGCAAGACGCCGTACCGCATGCCCAGCGGGCTGTGTGTTGACCAGACGACCATAGCCAGCAGCAATAGCAGCAGGTAGTGCATTAGCCGCTATGCTTGTACTGGTTGTGTTAATAACTTGGGCTTTCCAGCCCCAACCAGGCACACCGGGCACCAGTGCTATATCCGAGGGTGGTGCTGAGTAAAAGAACCAGACAGCTTGGGGCTTAGTGAACCAGTGGCCTTGCATAGTGAAAGGTTTGTTCCAGAAACCGAATCCGGTCGTGCCACGCAGCACGTTTTTGGTTGCCTCTGTAGCATCAGGGGTAGCAGCATTGTGTGAAAACCGTGCCTGGACGATCATACGAAGTGGCGGCCACCAGAGATAATCCTTGCGCCCGAGCATGGTGTAATCATCTATCTGCGCGTCAGTGTAGTTGTCCGGAGCGGCCTTTTCATAGCCAAGCCGAAGCACAGAGTTTTTAAGCTCTGCGTATGCGCCTCCAGCAAGTACCTGCGTCCAATGCTGATCGGGCGACCCATTGAAGTCGTCGGCTATCCTCATAGTGAAATTGATTATTACTGTCGTGCTTCGGCAACGATGAACGATGGCTTGTAGTAAAACGGCACATCTCGCTGGCCTAAGCTTTGGTCAACGGCTTGCGAATAGCGAACACTGGCTTGTCCATCTACCTCGAAGCCTGCGTCAATTATAGCGTGCATGACTGCGTTGTGAGAGGTTGACAGAGTGACAACTGGACAAACGTACACTAACATGATACATGGGAAGTTAGACGAAGCGCCCTAGAAGCCATGGACAAGCTCTAAGAGTGAACTAGCATCGTGGAAACAAGTTGTTTTTGACAGGAGCGGTATAATTGCAAGAATATGATATACTACATAAGATTTAGGGATTTGCATCAGAGAATCTAAGAAAACCTAGGCCTACGGGAGGTAAGCTGTGTCTGTTTTGACTATTGGCGAATTCAATGTTAGCCAAAATTCAATATATGCGATTGGAGCCGAGGTAGGAGCGCCCGGTGAACCTGTTAATGGCGGAACACTGGAGCAAATGTCCCAGGCTTTCGGTCATGACCTAAGCGCAGAGCCAACTGTGGCTAACATGAGCGCGCTTATAGGAAAGGTTGGTGCGGCAGCGGAGTTACAGAATAACTTACCCGTCGTTCAGGAACGACTAGGTACTGGCCAAAGCGGTATCGAGTTGGCGGTTGGGTGGGTAGACAAGAGCGGCTTGCTGACGCCAGTTGTTCGTTCATATATGCGTGGCTCAGAAGTTTCCATTCCAACTCTTACTGAAGATGATGCAGATGCGCGTGCAGAAATAAATGATGCCATTGACGAGCAGCTGGACGCTCTACGACTAACTGAAGAGGATGGAGTCATTGCCACCGATGGCGTATTGGGCTGGATCCGCCGTAAAGCTGGGCTAACAGAGCGTGTTCGGCAGGCGGGTGCCGGTGTAGTTGTTGTTGCTGCAAATGAGCGCCCTATGAATCCAAATGAAGCCGATGGACTCCCTCTCGAAGAAGACGAAGTCATCCAGCCAGGTATGACAAGTGCCGACTATGTTAAGCGTAACATCGTGCCTAGGCTTACTAGTGAAGATAATTTTGCGCGAGTTCCCGACGGCCTAGATGGCAAGCCTGCAAGCGGGAATGCAGTAGCACAAGCCGCCGCTCAGCTGGTAGCAAGGCAGATTGACCTAAGTAGCGCACGTATTGTCGTTCCAGCTACGGCTGGCCTGTGGCCTCAAGTTGGCGGACAGATACGGCGTGCCCTACGTGGAATACAATCCGACTTTGATGCCGATGGCCAGCAACTAGTTGTTGTTAGTGACCCATATCCGGTAGATCGCGTAGGTGGCCAGCACAAGTCACGATTCCAGAACTCACAGACAGCACTGGGGCTTATACCGAGAGCTGGTCAAGAATTCCTACATCACCAGTAGGTGTTGCAACAGTTGCGTAGTTCTTAGCGTTGCAAATTTCTCCGTTACTACCGGAAGGTCTCTGTGGCGGCACAGCCGTCGGCCGAAAACCAAACACCATCTTCTCCAGTTCAGCAATACGGATCTGTTGTTTCTGGAGGAGTGACTCAAAACGGTTGGCCATCAATACGTGGAATCGTCAGGGGGGTATTATTTTGATGGGAAATATGAGCCGGGTTACAGCTCAACAGTGACGCGTGAGTATCCACGCGATATAGTAATAACCAACGAGCCCAGGGTGGTCGCCTATAACGCCGTAGTCCCCATTCCGGGGTACAACGATCGACAAGGCGTCTATGATTTTCTAGAAGAAAGTTTCACCACTGTGGGCGACGAGACAGTACAAAGGGTACCAGAACATTATATTCAGCAAGGCTCTTTTAGCTATAATACGGAACCACGCTATAATATTGTTGAAGGCTCTTATAGGTATAATTACGAAGTTATCGAGCAGCGGCTTGGAGCTCTTGTTAGCGAGTACGTAGTCCCATAAACCACCGTTTTTAAGACTCAACCACACACTAACCATACAATAAGCTGCTCTTGAGTAGGCGAGAGTATTATTTCTCGTCCCAGAAACTTAGTATCAATACTTGTATTTTATTCATGGCCTTGCCCATCTGCCGCGCTGGCACTAGTGGCAATGACTATTTTGCTCGCTCCACCCATAGCCTGAGCTGGGCACTCTCGTTGCATGGCGGTTACTTGGCCCTTGGGTTGTCAGCTCCTGATTATGGCACTCTGCTGGCTAATCGCAGTAACGGCTGTTGGGTATGGTTTACTGATACCACCGCGACAACAGCGTAAGAAGAGTTAGATTGCGTGCAGTAGGTATATACTACTACTCATGATTGAGCGTCAGCCACAAGAGGTTCCCAAGCAGCATGGTTTACCGGCACTGCTCGTACGGTTGGATCAGCTCCAGCAGCATCATCCTTGGTTGAGTTTTGCCTGGGCAGTGCAGCGAAAATATAGTGATGATGAGGCCGGTTATGAGGGGGTGCTCATGACATACTACGGTTTTTTGTCACTCTTCCCGCTGCTGTTCGTACTGCTGTCATTGCTGCAGCTGTCAGTCCTTCAGGGCCTGCATATCAGAAGCGAGGCAGTGTCAGTTATTAACCAGCGATTACCCATCGTTGGTACCCAACTGCAAGCTAATATCCATAGCCGTCATAGTGCCAGTATCGTCCTGGTTGTGAGCCTGCTCATCACACTGTATGGTGCGCGTAGTGTTGCCGTGGTCTTGCAGCACGCCATGGATCGCTTATGGTTGACACCGAAATCCGAACAAATAGGCGGCCTGACGGCGGTTATGCGTAGCCTCGGCATTGTAGTATTGGGGGGCTTGACGATTATTGCCGCCACGGTGCTATCGAACGTTACGACAGGCTTTGGTCATAGTATACCGGCGCGGCTTTTCTCTCTACTCATGAGTTTGTTGACTATATTCGTCGTTATGTTGCTATTATTTCGGATCGGACCGTCAAAGGCAGTATCAGCCAAAAAATTAGTTACTGGTGCCTTAGCAAGCGCAGTGGGCTTGCAGATTATCCAGATCTTTGGGGGGCTACTCGTTGCTCATGAACTGAGGAATCTAAGCTCGCTCTATGGCAGCTTTGCTGTCGCGCTCGGCATACTATTCTGGTTGTATCTGCAGGTGCAGGTGCTATTGTATGGCGTTGAGATCAACACAGTGCGCACGCTAGGCCTTTGGCCGCGAGGCCTTGTTGGCTCATCGCCAACCGAGCAAGATAGAGAAGCGAAGCGGCTGTATGCCCGCTTGTAGCTGTTACCCAGGTCTGGTTTAGGCTGGCTCAAACGCTATTTCAGAGGAGGGAAAGATGAGATTATTCATTGCTATGGGCTCAAGAATAGCTTCCGTGCTACATGCGTTATGAGCCAAGCCTAGAGTAGCTATTCTCATTATCATGGAATCGTAGCTCAGCCCAATATTCAGCACGCAAGCCTTAGGGAATGAGCCGTAGCCGCTTATTAAGCTGGGTATAAGATTGGCCTCCAAAAAGTTCGGCACACCATCCGCATCTAGACGAATGTCTATACGGCCGTAATCACGTGCCCCCAGAGCATGGAAGACATCGAGGGCTAGTGTGGCAACCTCAGATTTAATGACTTCATCGACGACCGCCAGGGCCTTTTCCATGTTTGATGATTTAACTTTGTTACTTAATACGCGGATGCCATTATTGTCTGGTGGGGCGACCAATTCTATGGGCATCACTGAGTATTCGCTCGAATCTTCTCCCTTTAGTATAGCAACACTGAATTCGCGTCCTGGCAGGTATTCTTCTATGAGCGCATCTGCGTGTAGGACATTACTAATAGAGTTGACCTTTGATTGCAGCTGTTCAAAACAATATGCAACCGAGTCACTGTCTATGCCCACCCCTCCGCCCCGGTTTGTGGGCTTTATAAACAGGGGGAAGTTGAGGGCAACATAGTTGCTATCTATTGTTTGGGTTTGTCTAATAATACAAAAGGGTGAGGTTCTCAGTTTGGCATCCAGGACGCGCTGTTTGGCTTGGTGCTTATTGCGTCCCAGCTCATGAGCCATTTGGCCCGAACCGGTGTACGCAATCCCGTGCTGATCAAGAACATCACTGAGCCAGATCTTATGAGGATCCGCCAAACCGGGCAAAAGATTGTTAGGTATGAACTCCATGCCCAAGAAAACCAAGTCTGGCCGACTAGCTAGAAGGGTGTCAAGATCGATCAAATTATTGACGATTGTGATTCCTACCTTTGTGTAGTGCTTTGCCAAAACGGCGAATATAGCATCGCAGGATACTTGGCTCATTGAGCTAAGCCCTATATCCGTGGAGCGTACAATCTCAATATGTTTGTTACTTTTTATCATAGGCACGACCAATCAACAGGCTGGGCGTCAGCCTGATACATTATTTGCTTAGTGAGAGTTATCTAGTAAGATTTGCGGAAGTTGCCACCGCCACCAGGTCGACGAGCTTCTTGTGGGCGAGCTTCGTTGACCATAATTGAACGGCCGCTGACATCCTTGCCGTTTAAAGCAGCTATTGCCGCCTTAGCTTCGGTATTGTCTGCCATTTCTATAAAACCAAAGCCTTTAGACTGACCACTGTCGCGGTCTTTAATGACTGCCGAGCTGGTAACTTTACCATATTCAGCGAATAATGATTCTAGTTCTTGCTCGGTGACGCTGTATGCCAGCCCGCCTACGTAGAGTTTCATTGCCATGTTAATATTTCCTTCCTTTAACTAATATCACTCGCGAAATACCTGTCTAACCGCGATGATAGTAAGTTTTTTTGAGGAACGAATTATGACAACGGAGAGGCTATAGTAACCACTTGCTTAATTATACTATAGCACAGTTAAGGTTATCCTGCGATATTTGCAATGAATGCACATCCTAACATACTGTGACCTGCTATGTGGCAAAGGGTTTCGAGCCCCTCTTTCCCCAGCCAAGTTTGGTATCATGTAAAACATATGCTGGATAACACGCCCAAAACCTATTTTTCCTCTCAAGACGACATGCCGGGGTTGCAAATAAAACACATCTATGAAGCTCCGAAGCCAGGCGATGGCTATAGGGTGTTGGTGGATCGTTTGTGGCCACGAGGGCTCAGCAAAGAGCGGGCCGCAATTAATACGTGGCTCAAAGATATTTCGCCGAGCAATGAACTGCGTACCTGGTTTGGTCATGATCCCAAGAAGTTTTCTGAGTTTTCCCGACGGTATCGTACGGAACTACAAAATAATCCGGTAGTAGCAGAGCTGCAGCAGATCATAAAAGCGCACGCGACAACCACGCTGCTTTACGGGGCAAAGGATCCTGAACGAAACCAGGCAGTTGTGCTGCAGCAATTCTTGCAGGATCGGTAGATATCTACTATTTGGCCTGGACGGCTTGACGCTTCCGCTTGGTGTGATCGAGTTCGCGCTTTCTAAGGCGCAGTGATTTCGGAGTTACCTCAAGTAGCTCGTCATCTTCGAGAAAATCGAGTGATGCCTCAAGGCTCAGTCGAGTTGGCGGGGTGAGCTGCACGACACCATCACTGCTGGAGCTGCGCATATTGGTGAGATGTTTAGCTTTACAAACGTTGATTTCCATATCGTCAGAACGATTGTTCAGACCAACAATCTGCCCAGCGTATACTTTTTCCCCGGGTCCGCTAAAGCACGTACCGCGCGCTTCGGCCGTCTGGAGCGCATAGGGGGTGGTTACACCATTCTCCCAAGACACTAGGGTACCGTTTCGTAGTTTGGGTAGACGCGGTCCAAGTGGTTGGTAACCGGCAATAAGACTATTCATGACAAGTGTGCCGCGGGTGGTAGTCAAAAGGCTATTGCGCAGTCCCAACAGATTCCGTGTCGGTAATTTATAAACTAGTTTAGTGACTCCTTTTGGCGAGCTGAACTGATCTTGTAGGGCTGCCCGTCGGGCGCCTAGTTCCATCTGAACGGCTCCAACCTGCTCTGCAGGCACCTCAATGCTGAGTTCTTCAACCGGCTCCAACGTTTGCCCGTCTTGTTTCAGGGTTAGCACCTGCGGCCGACCAACTTCGAACTCGTACCCCTCTCGTCGCAAGGTTTCCAGTAGTACACTCAGGTGAAGTTCACCACGACCACTGACCAAAAAACCGATACCTTCCTCTTCCAGACGCAGGCCAACATTGGTCTCGAGCTCTTTACGAAGCCGATCACCAATTTGGCGTCCAGTCGAAAAAGTCGCTTCACTACCTTTAAAGGGGCTGGTATTTGGTCCTAGATATATTTGCAGGGTCGGGGCTTCCAGCATAATCGGCGGTAGGGCCTGGGGTTGCTGTTCGTCGGCAACCGTGTCGCCTATCTGGGCAGTGCTGAGGCCTGTCAGCTGCACGATGTCCCCTGCCACACCCTCTGTCACTGGGTAACGAGCCAGGCCACGGCTCAAGAATACCCCTTCAATGCGGGCTTTGCTCAGTTCGCCGTCTCTTTTACAGAGTGCTACCGGATCGCCAGGTTTGATCTGCCCGCGACTAATGCGTCCCATAGCGTACTTGCCTTTGAAGCTGTCCCAGTCGAGCGCTGTTACCAGCATCTGAAAAGGTTGGGTGGGCTCAACATCCGGTGGCGGAACGTCGGCAATGATAGCGTCAAACATGACGCCCAGATCTGCCGGTTCATCAGTTGAGGCCGGAAGGTTTTTCCAGGCCTTGCCGTCCCGGCCAATAGCATAGTAGATAGGGTAATGGAGTTGATCCTCGTGAACAGCAACATCCAGAAACAGGTCAGCCAGTTCGTCTTCGACCGCTTCGATGCGCCGTCCCGGCTTGTCTATCTTATTGATAACCACGATCGGTTTTAGATTATTGGCAAGCGCTTTGGACAGAACAAACTTGGTCTGCGGCATTGGCCCCTCCTGAGCATCAACAATAAGCAAGCAGCCGTCGGCCATATTCAGCGTTCGCTCCACCTCGCCGCTGAAGTCGGCATGCCCCGGCGTATCGATAATATTTATCCGATAACCTCCATGATCGACAGCCGTTACCTTGGCAGTAATCGTTATACCGCGTTCTCTCTCTTGATCGCCACTGTCCAAGATGAGTTGTTGACCCATCTCGGCTTGGTTGTCCCGGAAAACGTGCGATTGCTTTAATAGCCCATCAACCAAGGTAGTTTTACCATGGTCAACGTGGGCGATAATAGCAACGTTTCGCAGTTTTGCTGGGTCTTGGCTCATACTAACTCCACCTTGGGGTTTATTTAATGTAATTATATCATGAAAGCATCAAAAAACAATACATTGCCCCTGTAAATATCCAGTGTGCAAATTTACTTCGTACCAGTCCGCAGATATTGTAGAGTCTTGGCGAGTTCAAGCAGCTCGCTAAAGAATGGCTCAACGAGGTCGCCACGCCTGCCTTCCCGCAGTGGTTTGAAAAGGTCAGCATCTATAGGCATCTTTTCTGGCATAAGCATCATGAATAGGTCGGCTGGTATGTGTATTGCGCCATGCAGGGGGATCATCTGTAGCTCAATCACCACTTGTCGTAATTGCTCAATCACACGGGCTCCGCCTACACTACCATAACTGACGAATCCGACTGGTTTTTTGTTCCACTCATAGAATGCCCAGTCGAGCGCGTTCTTAAGCACTGCCGGGTAGCCGTGATTATATTCCGGGGTGACAATAATATAGCCATCAGCCTCGCCCACCTTGGCCGCCCATTTTTTGCCAAGCGGGTTAGTGTAGGTACCCTTAGCCATTCGTGGTGATGCTGGCTCATCAAAGAAAGGCAACGGCCAATCCCGCAGGTCAATGAGCTCAGCAGTTATGCTCTGCTGCTTTTGTAGTTCGTCGTAAATATAGTGGGCCGGTTTTTCACTAAAGCGCCCTGAGCGGGTACTACCTATAATGACTTGGATTGTAAGCACTGGGACTCCTTTTTTTGGTAGCTTCCTACAGCAGTCTATATCATAGGGGAGATCAAATCCAGAGTGCTTTCAGGCATCTAGCCCATCACCACCTGACAATCCCTAGAGGCTAAACTAGCTACAGAACAAGGAGCTGGTATTAGAAACCCAGCAGGATTTTCTAGGTATAGCTGCAAGAGTTGATTGTTTTGAAGAGCGGGGGTGGGAATATGTACGAAATCAGAAACAAAGCCACACCATTTGTCTTATTGCTATACTGCCTTCTCTTCAACAAATGAAATTGGGTAACTAACACTAAAGAGCCTGATCTATACACCTCCCACTTAATCTTGCGCCACGTCAGCCCTGAGCCCAAGTAGCTCATACGCAAACACGTGCCCGGCAATGTATTGTTCAAACTGACCAGCTATCTCCTCGAGCTTCTCGCCAATGAACTGGTTGTG
>DASYZQ010000042.1:0-12468 GCA_035946175.1 Saccharimonadales bacterium (SeqCode) | reverse complement strand
CCAGGCTAGTACACCAGACAATGATGAACCTAGCCTAAGGCCTAGAGATAGCCTAAGTCATACCCTCCCAGAAGCACCATCTCCAGATACTGCTACAGGCAGAGGAGGGAGTGATAGACAGCCGCCTGGAGGGGATGGAGGGACTGACGAGTCGGGTGATGACGAAGAGCCTGATGAGAAGGGGGTTGCGTATAGTTTGGAGATTGACATACCACGGCTTTTCGCAGATCTTAGGATAACCGAAGAGGATTTACATAGAGTAGCTGCGCTTAAAATTCCCAATGTCGCAGGCGCTACCTCAACAAGTACAATAAAAGTAAATACGATAAGATTTACGGCAGATGCCATGCGGCCAGATTTAAAATGTCGTGTGAAGAGTTACCGGGCTGCCTCAGATATCAACGAGCAACCAATCGGGCAAATGACCATTGATGGTGTCTTGAACAGACTACGTAATGGTATAACCGCAAGAACAGAAGATGTTCAGGAGGGATCCGACGATGTATGGTGGGTTTCAGTAGAACATGGAATGTTTCGGGTCAGCAAGAAACCTGGCCCAGTTGTTATCGATAGGAGTAGCGAAGGAATAATGCAGTTCACCGAAGATGCTGATTTGACTGTTGAGTTTGATCCCAATGCCGAGTATGCGGATAGAGCAGTCGTGGCAGTCAAAATTCCTGGTTATCGTACAATCGTCCAGATTTCGCCAGCTTCTGAGGCGGTGAGATTCCCCCATGAAGCAGTATTAGCGGCATATAACGCTGAGGGGGGATTCGAATTTAATACAGTCGGTTCCATGCTAGTAAAAATGCCAGGATTCAAAATTGCAGATAAACAAAATCCACATGTAGAATTGACGGCAAATAGACCCGGGGGACCCCTGCCCAGAGAAGATCAAATGGCTAGGGCTATCATACGAGCTTTGATACGACTCGGAAGGGGCTCTGCACAATAGCCGGGTTGGGCATTGAGAGCTGGGAAATATAAATGATGCAGTCGTCGCCCACTTATGCCTTAGAATACCTTCGTGGGCTTAATATTGGACTTTATAAGATAGATTTGTTTGGGATGTCTTTAATAACGACGGGAACTAAGCCGTTGCTTAGCCCAGCCATTATTTCTGGCTTTGCAGCTTGGAAAAAGTATGGGAAGCTTCTCATATCATGAAATTTTGTCTATACTTTCTAGAAAGTTGAAGATGCGTAACATGAGTAGTATGAGTAGCCCCCTTTCGGCCGATTTTTTTGCCGGTAATAGAGCACGTATAAGACAGCTATTTACCGGAACTGCACCAATCGTCATCACCGCCTATGGCCGGCTGCAGCAGGGCAGTGATGAGGCTTATCCTTTTTCTCAGGATAGTAGTTTTTGGTACCTAACCGGCATTGATGAGCCTGATGTCGTATTGGTTATGGATAAGGACAAGGAATATCTTATTGTTCCGGAGAAAAGCGCTGTTTCTGATGTCTTTGACGGTGCCATTGATGAGCATGAACTCATGAGCACCTCGGGAGTTAGGGAGGTTATGAGCGCGAGAGATGGCTGGAAGTATCTCGGCGCTCGGCTTAAGCGGGTCCGCTATGTTGCCACGCTGGCCGCCGCCCCTGCCTATATTGATGTACTTGGGCTTTATACTAATCCGGCGCGGGCTATCCTTATGGCTCGCCTGAAACAGCACAATGCCAAAATTAAATTGCTGGATATCAGGACGCACCTGGCCCGATTGCGTATGGTAAAGCAGCCGGTTGAGCTTGCGGCAATTCAGGCCGCCATTGACGTAACTATCGATACACTGAAGACAATCACCCGTCCCTCACAGCTCAGTCGCTATGCCAACGAGTATGAAGTTGAGGCCGATATAAGTCGTGGCTTTCGGCGGGCGGGGGCCCAGGGCCATGCCTTTGCGCCGATTGTCGCCAGCGGGCAACGGGCCTGCACACTCCATAACATTACCAATCAGGGGGCATTGGCAAGCGGCGAGTTGCTGGTACTCGATGTCGGTGCCCAAGTCAACCACTACGCAGCGGATATTACTCGGACGGTCAGCTTGGGACAACCCTCGCGGCGTGCTCAGGCAGTGATAGCGGCAGTACGCGAGGTATACGATTTTGCCACTTCGCTGCTGCGGCCAGGAGTTCTCATGCATGACTACGAAAAGCAGATTGAGAACTTCATGGGTGAAAAACTGCGGGAGCTCGGACTTATAAAAAGCATTGAGCATGAAGCAGTCCGCCACTATTTTCCCCATGCCACGTCGCATTTTCTCGGTATAGATACGCACGATAATGGGGACTATGAGCGGCCGCTGGAGCCAGGAGTGGTTATGGCTGTCGAGCCGGGGATCTATATCCCAGAGGAAGCAATCGGCGTGCGTCTGGAAGATGACTTTTGTATCACTGCTGACGGTGTACAGTGTTTGAGCGCTCGCTTGCCGCTGTAGATCAGCTGCCGTACAATAATATATGACGAAGATGAAGCATAATAATCTACTCTACCGGTTTGCGGTACGCTGGCTCGTTTGTAGCCTGGGACTGTGGATTGCCGCCGGCCTACTCGATTCCGACATTACCTACAATAATCGTTTAGAGGTCATTATCGTAGCAGGCCTGGTCCTCGCGCTTATAAATGCGTTACTGCGACCTATCATTGTCATTTTGAGCCTGCCGGCTATTCTACTGACACTGGGGTTGTTCATGGTTATTATCAATGGATTTATGGTGTATTTGGTCAGTAAGTTTTACGGCCAACTACACATAACGAGCTTTTGGGTGGCCATAGTTGCTGGTATGATAATAGGGCTGGTTAATTACCTGGTGAGTGCTATTTTAGAAATGCGGGAGAGATCGTGAATATTTTCAACTACATCACTATCACCTCGATGTTGCTTTTAACCTTGCTTATCCTGGTGCAGACCAGGGGTGCAAGCTTGGGGGCAGGCTTAAGCAGCAGCGCTGAAGTCAATACCTCTCGTCGTGGTACGGATAAAACTATCTTCCAACTGACCATCATTTTAGCGCTTGTTTTCGGTATGTCTCTGATCCTTGGCGTTGTGGTGGGTTAGGGAACACGTCAACGGAAGCACATGGTCAGTCGCGCGCGAACCTTCCGCCTCCGGCGACTCATCCGATTGCGCCGGTTGCAAGTCGAGGAACTGGGCATGCAGGCCGAGGAGGGTTTAGAGCGCAACGTCTTTAAGCGGCTCGATCATTTAAGCGGTGTGCGGCGGTTTGTTGCCAGTTGGCTGCTATTGATCGGGTTGCTCGGAGCCGTGGTTGTCGCGCAGATCAATCACCTTAATGTCTACTACCAGTCACTGGAGCCAGCTCCGGGGGGTGCCTATGCAGAAGGAATATTGGGTAGTTTTACCAATGCAAACCCGATCTACGCCCAAAATCCGGTGGATCAGGCCGTTTCCCACTTGGTATTTGCCGGTTTGTTTACGTATAACCGGCAAAACCAACTAGTTGGGGATTTGGCGAGTAGCCTTGCCGCCAATAGTCTCGGCACTGTCTATACAGTACATCTGCGGCCACACCTTATGTGGCAAGATGGCCAGCCGTTGACTGCCAGCGACGTGGTTTTTACGTATCACGTTATCCAAAACCCGGACGCCCAGTCGCCGCTATATAACAGCTGGCAGAATGTCAGTGTGGTGGCTATCAATCCTACAACTGTGACCTTCACACTAGCCAATCCCTTGGCATCATTCCCCCATTCATTGACCACTGGCATTATTCCTGAGCATATTTTAGGTTCAGTACCAATGCCTGCGATGCGTTCAGTGGCGTTTAATACGGACACTCCGGTTGGTGCCGGTCCGTTTTCGTGGGCTGGTTTGGCGGTAACCGACGGCGCTACAACCACCCAACAGGTACAAATTGCCCTCAAGCCTTTTGCTGGCTATCAAGGCGGCAAGCCCTTGCTGGATAGTTTCTCGATTCATACCTTCAACGATCAATCTAGCCTGATTGCTGCTTTCAAAAACCATCAAATTAATGCCATGGTAGGGCTCAACCAGCTGCCAGCCAGCCTAGATCACGATAGTACTATCCGCTCTTACGATATGCCACTTACGGCTGCTGTCATGGTTTTCTTTCGGACGACCGATGGTGTTCTCGCTGATAAGGTAGTACGACAAGCGCTAGTGCAGGCGGCGAATACGCAGGCTATACTACATAATCTTGGCTACCCCACTGATCCGGTCGTTGAGCCCTTGTTGCGTAACCAGCTAGCCTTCAATCCTAACGATGCCCAGGCAGGATACGACCCAGCCGCGGCGTCCGCGTCGCTGGCCGCTGACGGCTGGATTGGAGGCAAGAATGGTATGCGCTCGAAGAGCGGCACGCCACTTGCCTTTAAGCTCTATACGGCGAACACTGGCGAATACCAGATGGTAGCCAACGAGCTGATCACGCAATGGCGGGCACTGGGCATTGATGTGCAGATGGTAGCCCAAGATAGTACATCATTTCAGGATACGCTGGCATACCACAACTACGATGCAGTTTTATCTGGCATTTCCATAGGTGTTGATCCGGATATGTTTGTCTACTGGGACAGTACCCAGGCCGACGTCAGGGCACCAGAACGACTTAATTTTTCGGAGTACAGCAATGCAACCGCCGATGAATCACTAGAAGGTGGCCGTACCAGACTTGACCCGGCCCTGCGCGTTATAAAGTACCAGGCATTTTTGCAGCAGTGGAAACAGGACACGCCGGCATTAGGATTGTATCAACCACGATTCCTGTATATTGCCAGCAGTCCGGTCTTTGGTTTGAGCGAGCACACTATCAACAACGGTACGGATCGTCTTGACGATGTTCAGAATTGGGAGATACTGCAGAGACGCGTTTCAGAATAGCGCTTGCCCCTAGGACGCTTTCTACGCTACAATTACGGCTACTGTCTCTTAATGCGCGAGTGGCGGAATGGTAGACGCGCTAGTTTCAGGTACTAGTGAGCTTACGCTCGTGGAGGTTCAAGTCCTCTCTCGCGCACCATATTTATGACTGACGTAGCAAAACGAGCGCACACCCTCATTGCTTAAGCGAGCAACTTACCATATACTTGTGACGCTTTATGGGGAAATTCCGTGCCAGAGAAGCTCTATCGAAGATACTTTACTGATACAGTCAGGCTTGTCGTCCACCAGGACGTCTCAGGACCAACTGTCTTATCATTTTCCTTACAACTGGAGCTGCTACTTGATGGCAGATGGCGTAAGGTGATCAGATTTGATTCCGCTCACGGACAACCTCACCGTCATGTTTTCTATCCTGATGGCAAAGAGTATAGAGAAGCTATGACCACACAGGATAATAACCAAGCACTTACTACAGCCAGCAAAATACTGGCGGAGTCTTTCGAAAGTATCTGTGAACGTTACGTAGAATACAAGGAAAGGATGGTAGAATAGAATTATGAGTGAAGCATTCATCAAAAAAAACGTAAAGCTATCTTTGGAGTTTGACAATTATCTAGCCAAACATCCTCAGCTCTTTGAAGCTATTCCTAATGGCGCTTACGTTGTTATTACAGTTAATGATGATGCAAGATTCAATGCCGAAAGTATGTCCCTAATCAAGGATAAGCGTCGTAAGAAAATCGTAGAGGCCTATAGGGCTGGTGCTACATGGCGGATCCGTCCTCTTCAAGTAGGTCAAGTCTAGCTAACCTTTCATATATAAGCAGAAGACTTGGATAAAATTGGTTCCACCTACTATCCGTCTCGCGTACCATATTATGATTACAGATAAAGAGACTTCCAACATTGGAGGCCTTTTATTTTGGCTGAGGGTTTCTATCTGTCGTATGGGTTAGAGTCCTCCCAGGTTGTCACGGTGCTCTAAAGAAGCAGCAACCTCTGAATAACCGAATCCAAATAAGTGTCTATTCAATGCGTCGATTGCAAATCTATCTACGTCAATGGCAGCCAAGTATGCCGACCGTAGTTCAATGGTTTCTAAATCTTGCCATCGTCGTAGAAGGTTCATTTCTCTGGCCTGACCGTCCTTGTCAAAACCATTGAAAGAGCTGCCTAGCCCAAAGGCGGAGACAGTGTCGAGTGTCGACTCTGAATTGGGCAAGTCATAGCACGCCGCAAGACTTTCTCGGTAGTCTCTATCTACAAGCCAACGACTATAATTTATACCCACGAACGAGGAAGTACCAGACGGTGGCTCGACTAATGTCGTAGCATGATCTACCCAGCGGCGTGCAACTATCGGCCAGTCAAGGGCGGCTGTAATGGTGTATCTGCCAATTTCATCCGCATTAGCAATATATTTAAGTCGGCTTGCAACCATGTTATACCAATCGCGCACAATAACAGTGTCGCGCGCCGGCAAATCAGTTCTCTCTGCTTGAAGCGCATTGTAAACCGGTGCGGTCCGGCGATCAGCATACGCTACATCCTCATAATTGGCTAGTAAGACATCAGAGCCGGTGGCTTCCTGCCATATTTCTTTCGGATTGGGATCGGGTGAATGCAGCCCCCACCTCAGATGTTCGTTAAAGACGCTATTAGCATGGTGAGTTGTCAGGCCTTTGGCTCGGTAGCAATCTTGTAGCCAAGCCAAGACCGCATGATGGCCGGTTCGACGGAGCCCAAATATATGCTCAATTCGTTGAGTAACCCGTATGGCTTCTGGAGAATTATTCTCTGACATATCGCTACTTTAGCAAAATTCCGCCAAGCCAAACCTGTCCAGCTTTTCGTACATTAACAGTAGGCTCGGATACAAGTGGTTCCACCTATAATCCACCACGCGCACCAAAAGGACGTCATCGTCAATTCACAAAAACACTTCTGTAAAACGAGGTGTTTTTGTTTGGTTATTTTGAGGGCGTAGAAGACGACCAAAATTTTTAAACTATCTGCTATCATTATCGCATGAGTTTTAGCTACACACAGCCTTACATTGTGGTCGGTGCATTTATCGTTCGTGATGGTAAGGTGCTGCTTGTTCAGGAAAATCATCCTCCTGATAAAGGTAAATGGAATATTCCCGCTGGTAAACTGGACTTTGGAGAAAATCCACTCGATACAGTTAAACGCGAAGCCTTTGAAGAAGCAGGGATCGACTTTGACCCCACGTACCTGCTCGGTATTCATTCTATCTATCGTAAGGACGTTCCGGGAGAAGTTCATGCTTTCCGCGTTATTTTTTGTGGCGAGGCTAAAAATGACGTCAGCCTTGAGCACGGCGAAGCTGTTGATGGCATTGCCGAAATAGCGGATTACAAATGGCTGAAACTGAAAGAAGTATTGTCGATCGACGACAAACTCTTTCGCTACCACGACATTAAAGATCTGACTCGGAACTATTTGGATAAAACACAGTGTCCACTTAGCTTGATTCGACACATAGTGCAGACGCGAGGAGGTTAGGTTATGTATCACTTTCCTCCTCGTCCATTGCAGTATAAGTGTCTATGAGATCAACATCTTCCAGACCGAATAAAGTTCTATTATCGTCCTTTATGCTGCACCACACCTCTGTTAACTCAGGGGTTTTGTTTTTCTTGGTATGATGTAGTTATGAAGATAGCTCTTATAACGGGTTCTGAGACATTTGGACAATACGTAACGAATCCTACAAAGTGGGCAGCTTTGATGGCTGACGGAAAAGAAATTGCTGGCTATAAAATACACTCGCTTGTACTACCATCAGTTGTTCGACTTTCTTCCGACATAGACGACGCTGGCACGACAATACTCAAGAAAGCACAAGAGGTAGGGGCGGATATTATTATTTCTCTTGGTATGGCATCTGGAGCAAAAGGCTTTCGGCTAGAACGAACAGCGACCAACTGGATCCATAATCAACGATACTGTTCCTCTCAAGAGAATGATCATCCGCTCGACCCATCTCGACCCGAAAAAGAAGAAATGAAAATTGATCTATCACATTTGGATATGGTAAAAGCGCAAAAGCTATTTGAACGAGCAAATCTATCTTTCGACCCTGTCATCTCAGATGAACCAGGGCAGTACAGTTGTAACGCGTGGATATATGGGACATTGCTTGCTATGCAAAAACAAAAGCTGACGATCCCATATATATTTCTGCATGTCGCTTGCACCAAGGAGGCAATAGAACTTATGCCTGACTTTGACAGAGATCACAAACTGCTGATCAAAAAAGAAGATATACTCAAGGCACTCAAAATAATTCTAGCGTCATCCAGTAGGTAGTGTAAAATTCTCACAGGTAACAGCCGATGAATCCTGATGCGTTATTGAGGTTATTAACGGCAATAACTATTTGAAATTTGTTACTGGCAAGTAATACCCAGTTCCACACGTCTCTCGTACATTAGGATCCAACTTTGGTAAATTCGGTTCCACCTATCATCCGTCTCGCCCACTATAATATTGAAATACCAGCAAGTATCTCGAAATATAGTACATACGAAATGATTCCTGGCTTAGCAATGGGAATTCTTTGTTTTGTATCTATGTCTCTTTGCGAGACTTAGACGTTCTGGCATTGAATTTATCAATGTTATACTTGGCATATGATAACCAAGGCTGCATTTCTGCTATTCCGTGAGGAAAAAGGTGAAAAGGAGCTCCTATTCGCACGGGCAACAGGCAAGTCCTATTACGTATTTCCAGGTGGCAAACAAGAAGTTGGAGAAACAATAGAAGAGGCACTACAACGTGAGTTACAAGAAGAACTCCATGCGCAAGCGACGGACGTAAAGAAGCTCGGCATCGTTTTGGGCCACACACCAGACGGTCGAGAGATGGAGATGCATTTATACTCTGGTCAGCTTCAAGGAACTCCTGAGCCTCATGCAGAGATTGAAGAAATTGCATGGATGACTCGCGAAAACGTCGAAGAGCAACGGGCCGCAATGACGCCAATGACACTTGAACATGTACTGCCATTCTTGGAAGCCAAAGGCGTCTGGAGCTAGTCCCTCCAATCATTGTCTTCCTCCTCGTCAACATCGGTGTAAAGATTTACAACATTAACATCTTCCAGACCGATTAAAGCTCTATAATCGTCCTTTATGCTGCACCACATCGAAATTAACTATTCTAACCAAACCGCAAAAGAAGTTACGGTCTTATTTATTTGCGTCGATAGACTTCTCGGCGATGTTCGATGTACAAAATATGGATAGTGTCAGTCTCAACGTCAAATACTGCACGGTAGTCGCCAACTCTAAATCGGTAATCTCCACCTTTTGAAAAATTAGTAAGCTTAGTCGCATATGCCAACGGATTGGGCTGCTCAAGAAAAAATTGGAGTTTCTTCACAATCTGCTTTTGAGTGATTTTGTTGAGTTTCTTGAGATCTTTAAGCGCCGTATCTGTAAAGCTTAGTTGCATGACAGCCTAGCCCAGAATGTCCTGCAGTACATCTTCAAAAGCAACTATCTTGCCGGTTGTAATATCGTTGCGAGCTTGGGCAACTTTCTTAATAACACGTGGGTTAGTTGCCGCTAGAAAGTCCTCAAGGAGCTCACTATCAATGAGCGCAGTGTCACGCTTGCCACGACGTCTGACTAAAACAATATCACCGCCCGCAGCTTGCTCTAGCGCATCAGCCAGATGGGACCGTAAGCTAGCCATATTGGTTTCCATAACACCCATTGTGAACCCCTTTCTTTATGTACATATAAAGTGTACATAGGTAATATACTTATGTCAATATAATGATGGAGGGTACATTAAGACCAGACTGCGTTCCATGATAGGTCAATGTCGCGCACCAATTAAGATCTATGGGCTAAGAACTATCTTTGCCTGCCCCAGTTGGTTGACAAGAATAATGAGATTCATTATTATTGTCACAGGAGGAATAGATCATGAGCCACTCATTAGCCACTGTTAGCTTCTCGGTAGATAGATCCATGAAAGAGGATCTTGACAGACTCTCCAGTGAAGAGGGGCGTTCTAAAAGCGACCTTTTCCGTGAGATGTATAACTACTACCGATTCAAGATAGCCCTACGTCGAGTACAAGAGCATGGCGCCCTTATAGCAGCCCGTCTTGGTCTGGGTTCAGACGATGAGGTTTATGAATACCTGAACAAGAATAAATAGCAGGCAGTATTCGGTGCAACTTAAAACTGTTTTTGACTCAAATATCTATATTGCCGCAGCGTTGCGGCCAGGTGGCTACGCCGACGTATGGTTAGATATTGCCGCGTTGCCTAGAAGCGGGCTGGACCTCTATATTTCACATCCAATTCTTGATGAAGTGCGCGAAAAACTTATAGAAAGGTTTGGTATGCCGGTCGCCGATGTCGACCGTTTCATGAGCCGCTTACGGCATATCGTTGTAGTTGTTCGTTCGACTGAGCATCTCGAAGTTGTTAGAGATGATCCTGATGATAATGCGATTCTAGAATGTGCTTTTGGGGCACAAGCTCATCTGATCATATCGGCAGATCATCATCTGCTTGACTTGAACCCTTACCGTGGTCTTGGCATTGCTCACCCGAAAGAGCTAAAACGCATTTTTGCGAAGGACATCGGTTCCACAACATAAGCCCCGATGGTAAGGCAGGTATTGTTGGCCCCCGCAACATACCAAGTCATGCTCAAATGCACGGTAGAAAGTCTGCTCGTTATAAAGCTGTGAGGTCATAAGCCCCGGAGCCGTACGCCTGAAACGATAGAATAATTGAGCCATCATAAAGATAGCTCCTCTGCATCAGTTTTGTTGTCCAGCAGTTCACGGATTTCCTTAATGTCTTCTCAGATTATTGAGGAAGGTTTTGATTTAAATAATCTGTCCTTCGCTTTTGTTCAATTTGCGCGGCCTCTGCTGCCCCAGCGACTATTAAGCGTTTTTTAGATAATGGGAATGCTCTAAATCTCCTTCGGATAGTACTCCGGCAACTGGGCTCGGCGGCATAAATAGACATTTCGTGTCATGAGCTAGGGCATGACCTATTTCAAAGGCAGTACTCAGCCCTATGTACCTATTTTTGCTGTATACGTAAAGAAAATTGGCCCTATCAATTGCTTGCAAAAGCGATCTTCTATAGCCTCAATTCCTAAACCTCGTTCAACCGGCAGCGGCCGAAATGACGATTGAATGATACTTGTACGAGCCGTAACTAGCCACCCCTCAGAGGGCTCGATAACTTTGACTCCAAGCTATGCAAACCCATCAATACAGTCATCAATCTCAGCATTGAAGTTTCTGAAACTTCCAGAGATCACTGTAGATAGTTTTTGCTCGGGCATGGCTTCCAATTTGCTAATAGTCAGATAAGGGTGCTAATTGGTTCTCCTAGAGAAGTATTTGGAGTTAACGATGTGCACCGACGTGTAAGGGCCTGTTCTTCAAGGCCAGTTTTTCTTTTACTTTCTCGTCAAGCAGGGTCTTAAGCAGAGATTGGTAGGGGATATCCTGCTCGTTGGCGAGCAACTTCAGGTTACGGACGAGCGGCTTAGGTAGCCGTACGGTTACCGACTGAGTAGATGGCTTTAGGTTGGGGAAGTTGAGTTCAACACGGTCACTGCTATCGAAGTAATCGGTAAAGTCATGCTCAGCCCAGAACTCTCTCTCTTCATCTTCGCTCTTGAAGTGTGGTATGGCTTTTTTCATAATTCCTCCTTTTCGAACATATTGCGTTCTTTACGACTTTGATCCCGTGCCATAATGACACGGATTTTATTGCTTCTTAATGTTATTACGAGTGCAAGACGTCTACCTTTGCTCGTGATGCCGAGCACTTTATATCGTACAAGGTTGCCAGATATCGACAATTAAGTGACCGCATTCAGGTCTAGGATATCATGCCAGTTTTTCCAGTTAAGACGCCGCTTGTCGGTCACACCTCTATTGAATGGCCGGTCGTACAAAATATGTTCCCAAGTGGGTTTTTCTATGCCGACAATCTCTGGTTTATCATCAATAAGAATATCGCCACGTATAAGTGTTTTATCGCGGGTAAGAATAATTCTATCAACGTATGAAACATCAAAGTATTTTTCGATCCACTGGTACTTTTCAAGTAAACAATGATCATATTTAAATAGGTGTGAAGTGCAAAATCGTACATCGTGCCCTCTGTCTAGCATTTCATTGACCGCCTCAATACCACCCGGTGTGGGAGGTAAGTTGCGGATAAAACCTTCGCTATGACAAATATCTTGAATCGTGGATTGCAAATATTTAGGGTAGTCATTGTGTGGGTGAAACGCTGTACGTCTTTCCAGAGGTACAAAAAACTCATCAGGATAAAGTTGACGCCAAATCTTGAGCAGACCTGCATCAAAATCAACGAGTGTATTATCCATATCTACCAGAATAATCATGACTTTACTATAGCACCCAGTCCAGGTCTTAACGGATCTGACCCCACACTCACTTTTTGACGCCTAAAGAAAAACGACCTACAGTTTTGGTTAGTTACAACTAAAACAGAAAGGTCGTTCTCCAATGAACACAGTACAAAAGATAGCGGCGGCTGTAAAGCAGCTCCGAAAAACATA
>DASYZQ010000041.1:0-56296 GCA_035946175.1 Saccharimonadales bacterium (SeqCode) | reverse complement strand
ACCCACAACCAGTTCATTGGCGAGAAGCTCGAGGAGATAGCTGGTCAGTTTGAACAATACATTGCCGGGCACGTGTTTGCGTATGAGCTACTTGGGCTCAGGGCTGACGTGGCGCAAGATTAAGTGGGAGGTGTATAGACTACTTGACGCCAGACGAATACAAAGCCAAACTTACTACTTAAGAAGTGTCCTCGATGTATTGGACCTTAACAACTAATTGACATATCACCGTCAATCATCTATGCTTGACACATTGGAGCTTACTGTAATGGTAAGCTTTTTATGTATGTAAGGAGTCATTAGTGGCCGAAAAAGAGCCTGGCAACAAAAGACCACGGCGTATCCGAAGCACTGAGACACTACGTGATCAGGTTGAGAGAAACAACGTTACGGCACCTGCTAAAAAGCCAGGATCGCTACTGGGGAGGCTACGAGCAGCGAGCATACCGTTCAGATGGCTCGGACAATTTCGGGTCTTTCATATCATTGGCCTTATCTTGGTCCCCCGGTATTTCCGAAATAGCTGGCGTGAACTCCGGCTGGTAACATGGCCGAATAAAAAGGAGTCACGACGTCTGACATTGGCTGTTATGCTGTTCGCCATCCTCTTCGGCATCGTTATAGCGATTGTCGATTATGGATTAGATAAAATATTTAGAAGGGTGCTACTAAAGTAATGAGTAAGCGATACGACACATCAAAAAAGTGGTATGCAATCCACACCTACAGCGGTTATGAAGAAAAGGTAGCTGAGTCCATCCGACAGCGTGCCGACAGCCTTGACATGAAGGACAAGATCTTTTCAGTGCTGGTACCAAAAGAAAAAATGATCGAAATCAAGAACGGTAAGCGGCGCGTCGTCGAGAAGCGCATTTTCCAGGGCTATGTGCTTGTCGAGATGAAAATGGGTGAAGATGTATGGTACATCGTACGTAACACACCGAGTGTTACCGGCTTTGTCGGTAGCGGTTCAGAGCCGACACCGATCAGTGCTGAAGAAATCGAGAAAATTCAAAAGCGCATGGGCATGGAGCAACCCAAACACAAGATAGATTATCGGATCGGCGATGTGGTGAGCATTACTGATGGGCCATTCAAGGGTTTTGACGGCAGTATCAACGAGATTGACGCCGCCAAGGGCAAATTGAAGGTACTCGTGAACATGTTCGGTCGCGAGACTCCGGTCGAACTCGACAGCTTGCAGGTCAAGAGATTGTAGAACAGATAGACAAAACATCCAAAATACTTTAAAATATATCAATTGAACAGGGAATTCGCCCATAAAGCGATCCAGAGGTTAAGAAGGATATGGCAAAACAAGTAAAAGCTAACTTGAAGATGAAGATCCCGGCTGGGCGGGCCAGTGCCGCACCGCCCGTCGGTAGCACTCTCGGCCAGTATGGAGTGAACATGATGGACTTCATTAATCCGTTCAACGAACAGACCAAGGATATGCAGGGTCAAACAGTAACTGCACATATCACGGTGTACGATGATCGAACTATGGCTTTCCGAGTAGTCAGCCAGCCGGCTGATGATCTAATCCGGGCAGCTCTCAAAATTGACAAGGGCTCAGGTAAGCCCAACTCCGAAAAGATTGCCAAAAAACTAACCGATGCCCAGTTGACCGAGATTGCCAAAACCAAAGCCAAAGACATGAATACGGAAGATACCGAGGCGGTGAAGAAAATCGTAGCTGGTACAGCCCGTAGCATGGGTGTCGAAATCGAAGCATAGAAACTTTCAATTAAATAAGTACGTGGGAGACTTAAGAAGCCGCTTGTACCACGAAAGGAGAACAGCCATGGCCATGGCCAAGAAGGAAACGAAACAGGCAGAGAAAGCCACCAAAGTCGAGCAGACTACAGCACCGCCTGAAGAGCAGGTCATTGAGACGCCAAAGAAGACGGCTGTCGCCAAAGCGGGCAAACGGAGCAGCAAGGCGCTTAAAGAAGCCGAAGAGAAGACTGCCAAAGAAGCACGCAAGACAGAAAATGCCCCCGAGGACCAAAAGTCTGCCCATGCAGTCGTTAAACCCACGAGATCCCGGCTGGATCGAAAAGGTAAGAAATTCCGAAAAGTTGCTCAGCAAATCGACAAAACCAAAACCTACAACCTCTCCGAGGCTCTCGAACTGGCTACTAAAACTAGCCCCGTGAAGTTCGATGCCAGTGTTGAGCTGCATATCAACCTCAACGTTGATCCACGGCACGCAGACCAAAATGTGCGCGATAGTCTAGTCCTGCCAGCAGGCACCGGCAAACAGGTCCGAGTGGCCGTCTTTGCCGAGGCCGAAGCGCCGAGCGCTAAAGAAGCCGGCGCCGACATCGCAGGCGTTGAAAATGTTGTAAAACTCTTAGATAAAGGCCAACTGAACTTCGACATCCTGATTGCAACCCCGGCTCAAATGCCAAAACTCGGTAAGTACGCTCGAGCGTTAGGGCCTAGAGGCTTAATGCCGAACCCCAAGAGCGGCACAGTGACCACAGACGTTGCCAAGGCGATACATGAAGCCAAGTCTGGCCGTATTGAATATCGTGTCGATAGCAGCGGTATCGTCCATGTTAGTATCGGCAAAGTAAGTTTCGGCAAGGACAAGCTTCTAGATAATGCCCGTGCCTTGCTCGCGAGTATCAAGAGCAATAAGCCAGCGTCCGTAAAGAGCAATTACCTCAAGACGGCACATGTTGCTACAGCTATGGGCCCTTCCATCCGATTTGAGCCTAACGAGTAGCTCCTACACTCGCATCGCCCGGTTCAAATCATTGAGCACTCGGGTAAACTGGCCGATGCCACCCCGGTAGGCAATATAACGACTTTGCCATTCAGGCTCATACTTAGCCTTAAAACGATGCAAACCGCTAAATGAATAGAACCTGTCACCATTGGCATAGACAAAACGCAATGCATTATCCACCACTGAGCGGTCTTCATCATGTCCAGTCAACCCGGCCAGAGGGCACAAACCCAGATTCAAACGCTTAAAGCCCTGCTGGTGGATGTAATCAATGAACTGCACAAGAAGAAAATCGTTGCTATTGCCAAGACTCTCCCGGGTATTACGCAGCAAATCAAAATTAGCCTCTTCCTTGTCGAAAGACAGAATCTGATTAACGAAACCCTGAATTGTGCCGGCGGCGTCACGGAGCACCATAATCGGGCAGGCATCCATATAGCGCGGCGTAAAGTAACCCATCATAAAACCTCGCTCAGTTCGGCCTGGCTGAGCAAGCCACTCCTGAGAGATTTGATGGAGTCGCCGCATGAGCGCGTCACTATGCGGTGGCATAAGTATCTCGGTTCTGTATTGTTGCTTAGTGAACTTATTACGAATCTGCCGAAAATACTTGTTGCTTACAGTTGAACTGCGGAAGTGCTCAATATTGAGGATGGCTTCTTCGCCGATCTTCTGTAACGAGAAGTCATGCCGCTTATATAGCTCGCTATATTCCGGTTCGGTATGCACAAATGCCGGTGACCAGTCATTGGTAAAGCAAAGCTCATCGAAAGCGCCCAGAAGGCTATCGTAGGCACGACGATCGCCAAAGGGATCACCAACTACCAGAGCAATACCACGATGAGCCCTATACGCAAGCCCCGCTGACCTGGCTTCATTGAAAAAGTAGAGTTTGTCATGAGGCCATAGCTTAAAGAAGTCCTCACTGCTGGCCGGATGGCGCTCCAGTAGCTCGCGTGCTTTCTCGCGACTAGCCGCCTGCTCAGTAAAGCGCATGCGAATCGGTTGAAAAAGTGCTACCACTGCGTAGCCAACGGCGCTAACACTAATGACCGACAGCGAATCGAGAAAGACCTTGGCGCGACGGGTATGCGGAACAAGACTACCTGACGTCGTCAAGCCAAATTGGTCAATCGTCCGATGGATGGCCTCACCAACACCAATTTCTTCATGAAAATCGCGCTTATCCATGAGCAGAAAGCCGCTCATACCATAAATCAGGGCTACACCCAGAATAAGTACCGTAAATCGCAATGACAAACCGAAGCTGCGGACATCGCTTTTGACGGTAAACTGCTCTCGATACAATCCGAGTCCAGCAAGCAGTACAATGGGAAAGATAATGCCTACGAACAGACGTTCAAAGGCGTATTTGCTCAAATGATGCAGAATGCTTTCGGCAAGCGGTAAACGCACCACATTGGACAACAACACAAGACTGTATCCCCCAACCGCCACCAACCAAGCAGTTCGCTTACGGCGTATCAGGTGAAAACTGAGGTATAGAAGACTAACTGCCAAAAACAACGTAACACTTGGGCCGACAACACTCATGCTCAGATGATGCAACCGAATATGTAGTTCTCGCCGTAAGAAACGCTCAGCCGGCAGAGTGAGCAAAATCAAGGCTATACCATTGGCGGCTACAGCATAAGCGATGAGATCGGCCGGAAGCGTCCGCTGGACACGGGCGGTTAATGTAGATAACTGCTTCATACGTCGTTGCGTTCTATTGTACACACTGCACACGTGGTCAGCCAGCCTGGGGACGATATCAACTCAAGAAAACGGGCCAGCTACATATTGTGAGCTTGACGATTTTATGCGACACTCAGAGGTAATCATGAAGGTATTTATTATTGCCGCGCTAAGCGCAGACGGTTTTATCGGAGCAGGTGAGGCACACCGTTCATTTGATTGGACAAGCAAAGAAGATAAGCAGCTGCTTGTCGAGCTATCCAAAGAGGCCGGCGTAATCGTTATGGGTTCAAAAACATTTAATACCTTCCGGATTCGCCGCGCTCCACCCGGGCGACGGCTCATCGTCTATACCCGGCACCCCGAGACAGTCAAGGGCGAGGGCGATATCCAGACTACGCACGAAACGCCGCAAAACCTGATCGAACGACTCCGCGCCGAAGGTTGTCACGGCCTGGCCATCGAAGGTGGTTCTAGTATCTATAAGCTATTTCTGGACAGCGGTATCGTCGACGAGCTGTATCTCACGATTGAGCCCGTACTCTTCGGCAATGGTGCGCCGCTTTTCAGCGGTCCGGTCAGTACTCAGCTTACGCTGCTGGAAAACCGTCAGCTCAACGACAATACGGTGCTTCTCCATTACCGCGTAAACATGTAATTTTATGGACAATGCCACGGTTGCCCGCATCGTGAAGCGTTACGGCTATATCCCGGCAACTTTTCTCCCTGTTGAAAAGGGTTACCGTAATGAATCACACCCATATGAGCTATCTAACGGTCAGAGGCTCAATCTCATCATATATAAAAGGGAGACCGGCATAGTCGTACGGATCAGGAATGCCAATAGTGTGTCTGGCTTCTTAGCAAATCGTGGCCTGCCGTGCCGACGTACGATAGACGGACGGATCATGCAGCTCAGTGCTGGACAAAGACACCGCTATGCCGCCCTCTACAGCTATTTGCCCGGGCAGACCATACCGTGGGAGGGATATACCCGAAAGCACATCAAGCTACTTGGCAAAACGATGAGTGATATGCACGCGGCCCTTGGTTCGTATGATATGGCGCGCCTGCCTGATGTCGCTGACGAGTACCTGCAGATTCTGAAAAGGGCCCAACAATACTTCGGTTTGTCATCAATACGCCAGGCCATGCACCAGAAGCTTCGGCTGGACGTCCCCGTTGCCAACCTTGCCAAATACATATTCGTGCTTGAAGCGTGCAAAGGTTTACCTGATCAACAGGCACTGCATATGGATTTTGTTCGCAGCAACATCTTGTTTAACAACGATCCTAGTGCTCCGTCACCGCCTTTCATATCCGGTATACTGGATTTTGAGAAAACCGCCCGCGGGCACTGTCTCTTTGACATAGCACGCACGCTGGCATTCTTACTGGTTGACTGTAAACACACCCCGGCCGTTAAAGTGCGGAAATATTTCCTGTATTCAGGCTACGAAAAACGAGGCGGCCACAAGCTACAGCGGATTGCCATAACGATCCAAGGAGAGAAGATCGAACTCCTGGAGTGCTTGTTAGATATTTTCATGCTTCATGACTTCTACAAATTTCTAAAACACAATCCCTATGAGAGCCTACAGATGAACGAACACTATATTCGTACGCGCGATATATTGTTTACGCGCAAGCTACTCATAAAATCAGAAACTAGCAATAGAATAGAATCTAAATAGTTGCCCGCCCTAATGTACATTAAGATCTTTTCCTGACGGCATTGGCCAGAGCAGGGTAACGACTTTCCAGGATTCTGACCATATCGGCAACCGTAAAACCTTCAGGTGTAACCATATACCTCATAGGGAGAGCATGTTCGCTGTCAAGTTGAAAATCTTCTGAAGCATGTTCATCCACAAAGCCAAGGCGTCTATACCATTCATTGACCTCGTTGCCGGCAAAACTCTCCAGCATCACCCGAACATTCTGATCTGCATGATATTTCAGATAAGTATGCAATAGAGACGCTGCATACGAACGGCCCTGATGCTCAGGATCAGTCAGTATTTCGGCGATACCAACCATACCAGAAAAACGCTCTTCTACATGTTCACCAGGCAGAATTTTAAGCATACTGATCAAACGATTGGGATTTTCAGGGTCACGGATGCCGTAATATGATCCGTCTCTCTGGAAATTACGAGGGATCATATCATGGCGAAGCTGTTCTATGGCATCAGGATTGTTATATTTCGCCGCAAAGATACCTTCCGGCAAAGGCCTGCCAGCCCCTTCAAACTGATTACTGTATGCGGCAACCACCAAGCCGAACATAGCTGGGGCCAGCTCATCAGCCTGACTCTCTGATAACAACTCGGTCTTTACATAGCCGCGACCGAGAGTTATAGGGTAGGCAACGTCGCTCTCTTGCAATGATTCTCGGTGGATACGAAGTCCCCATCCTCTTATGCGAGCAGCCAGGCGTCTTGCTAACGATGATTGAGCCGGTGCGGGAAAAGGTACCCCCGAGAACAGCGCAAGAACAGGCTCATCCCTTAGAAACTGGGCTATACTCGCCTCCGTGTAGTCTAGTACCATAGCCCGAATCGCCCGGGCCAGGTTACCTGTTGCACCGAGGCCAGACGTGTTTGCGTAGCCATAATCTTCGGAAACTCGTCGGTCACCGCGCAAGTCTTCGGCCAGTGACAGAGCCAGCTGAGGCCCCTGCGGTCTATCGTCTAGCTCTCGACCGGAGGATCCAACGGTAACAATATATGACTGGTTGCTGGGGCCCCCTATGCTAGCCGGGTCCGGCCGTAGATGAAGCGTTTCAATCCGCTCCCACTCTTCACCCCGAATGATTATCTCGGTGAACCTCGACACTCCTGAGGACGGGTTTCTAACCATATATACGGTAACCACCCTATCAGACAAATATATTTCTGCCATGGTCCCGCTATCTGTTTCGTATACCAGCACTTCTCCACCGGCATATGCTGCGATTAAATTCTCATCATCCTCGACTCCTCCTCCTTGTGCCTCCTCCAAAGAAAGGGCGGGCAACCCAACTGACGATGCCACGTCCGTTGATGGTCCATCAATCCGGGCCAGCTCTACTGGAGATAGTGGATCCGATATCTCTAAAGTGCCCCATGTTTGGTCTGGACCGGCCCACAAGGCGTCTTCAGTAATCAAGTCTCGCTTATCCGGCCCATACGGCTGCACATATGGCGTATAGCCACGCTTGGATGCTGGGGCCTCTTGTGTAGGTTCTGATGTGGCTTCAGCGGGTTCAGAAACTGCCGCTGATTCTGCTTCAAAGGTCGATGGAGGTTCGGTAGCATACGGATGAGACTCATCAGCTTCCGCCACTTCACTATCGGCCCGAGCAGAATCTCTTTCACCCCCTCCCACCTCCTCTGCTCTGTCAGAGCTTGGTTGCGGGGAAGCCACTACATCACCTGCTGACTCTTCCTGGCCTTCATACCACCTAACCTCAGATGTCTGTTCTGGTAGTTGTTCAGACTCTCGTTTTGGGACTGGTCTATCAGGCTCAGGTTGTCTGGGCTCAGTACTGTCAGCAGATGGTGGTATATCCTGGTCTGGGTCTGGTTGTTCACTACTATGACTATCTACATTGGTTATTGAAAGGCCTCCAAGTACTTGTGGAGTAGCAACAGGAGGTACTGGCTGGGTAGCTTCAGGCTCCTCTGCGGATGCATGCCGTACTGGCAGAGGATCAAGTTCATCATATTGTATTGGCTCTTCCTGGCCTTCATACCACCTAACCTCAGATGTCTGTTCTGGTAGTTGTTCAGACTCTCGTTTTGGGACTGGTCTATCAGGCTCATCAGAATATACTGGCTCTTCTGCAGCTGAAAGGTTAACTTCTCCATCTCCTGCTGTATTGTCATAAGGGGGTTCATCTGGCAGTAGGTCACCTGCTTCAGGCATGGTGCCACCTATATCATCAGCCGCATCAGGATAGGCAAAGTCTCCACCATCCGGTACTGGATAGTGTTCAGGCCCAAACTCATCATCAGCGGGTCCCAGGGCATCTATCATGGTGAAAGTAGTATTATACTATATTCGGACAAAGTAGGGGAGGGGCTTAGCCTAACGCAACAGACCTAAAATGCTAGGACAAGGCCTACAGCCAGAAGTTAAAACTCTGAACGCTTGGTAGGCTTAATAGTTTAAGGCATCAGACTGCGGTGAAAGATCAGATATCAGAATAGGGGGCAGTGACCCTATTCTGATATAGTCAACAACACTTTCCTTTAGATGATTTCGGCCGTGGCGTAATATTTGGGCGTTTTGGCATTTCTTTCCTCTTTTTTATATCAGTAATGTAATCATAACTATTTTGGTATAATCATGTCAACTACGAAGTTTATGGAAAAGGGTCAAGGCGCAAATGTATTTTTACAAGTGGCTTAGACAATATGCAGCGCAGAATGCGTTGGGCATAAGTCTTTTAAGCTTCATTTCTATTGGCGTCGTGTCTTTAGAGCTACTAGAACCCTGGCCGGTTAAACTTTTGGTCGATTCTGTCTTCGGAAAAATACCGGCCCCCATGTTGCTGGGCCATCTATCAAAGCCGCATCTCCTGCTTATTGTATCCCTCAGCTTTATTGTCATATACGGGTTAGAGAGTGTCATGTCGCTCTTACAGAACGTGTACTTGCATAGACGTATGTTCCGCTTCGATTTTGCTTTTATGAGTAGTCTCTTCGACAAAATTCAGAATCTGCCATTACGATATTTAGAAGACAAGCAGACGGGTGATTATTCTTATCGCCTGAACTCCGAGGCTGACAATGTGAGCAAACTAATATTCGACGTAACAAACAAACTGCTAACGAGTTTTTGTTGATCATAGGTATCGTAGTCGTCATGACTAAAATCGATGCAGCGCTTACTCTGATAGCCTTATGCGTCATACCTGTTCTTTATATCTCGATTAAACGTTTCACTCCGCGCATTGAGAATGAATCGCAGAGCGTGGAAGAATCAACCAGCCATCTCTATAGCTTTACGACCGAAGCGATAGAAAATGTTCAACTGACTCAATCTTTCAACGCCCAAAAGAAACAGCTAAGTCTTATCGAACGTTTATTAAAACATAACTTTACCTACCAGATGAAGTATCTTGTCACCAATGAACGATATTCACTTACCAATGATGTCATCGCGGCTTCGGCGATGGCTCTGCTGGTAATCCTGGGCGCAGATCGAGTATACACCAAAGGTTTGACCGTCGGTGACCTACTGGTATTTTTGACCTACTTATCCTACCTATACGGCCCACTCCAGACCATAAGCGACAGCATTTCCGACGCCCGGCGCTATATTGCCGCCTCCAAACGCGTCTATCAACTGCACAGTTATGACACCCCACTACCCCATGCACCAACGCACTACTTGCAGAATGTAAAGGGGAAGATTGAGTTCATAAATGTGTCGTCAGCATACAAGAGCCATAATGTCCTTCATAATATTACCTTGACGATTGAACCCGGCGAGAAGATCGGTATTATTGGCCGGAGTGGCGTGGGCAAGACAACTTTGCTCAATCTGCTACCGCGCTTCGGTGAATACAATCAGGGAACTATTAAAATTGATTCGATACAGATTGATACGCTCTCTTTGTCCAATCTACGAGAACAATTCGCTATCGTTAGTCAGGACACGCTACTGTTCAATACGTCTATTTTAAATAACCTTAAAATTGCTTGTACCGATGATGGGATATCGATGGCCAGGATCATGCAAGCTGCGCTTGATGCCAACGCCTACGAGTTTATAAAAAAATTACCAGATGGTTTTGATACTATTGTCGGTGAACACGGTAGGTTGCTCAGCGGTGGCCAAAAGCAGCGAATCGCTATTGCCCGGGGATTTCTGAAGAATGCCCCCATATTACTACTTGATGAACCCTCTACTGGCCTGGACGAAGAGTCCGTGAGCATCATACTTGATGCTCTGCAAAAACTCATGGCTCATAGAACAACCCTGATTGTCAGTCATTCTCTTGAGATACTTAAAAAAACCGACTCAATTTACATGCTTGATAAAGGCCAGATTGCAGCTAAAACTACGTACCAAGAACTGATTAATGACTACATGTACGGACCCGAATCGGCCCAAGGCAGGTTGACTATTTTCCGCGAAGGTGTTCTTGACCGGACCCGAGCACCGCTACCGTCATAACCAGTTCTTTACTTTGAAATAAGAAACATCATCCCATGAGTAGCAGTTTCCGAAGAACCTGCTAAAATAAGCTACAAGTAAGGAGGGGAGATGACTTCAGCGTGGAAGAAACGACTTATCGCGCAGAGCGATCTGATGGCACTGCATGAGCAGCTGAAAGAAAAGGACAAGAAAATCGTCTTTACCGCTGGGTCATGGGACTTGCTACATGTCGGTCAATGCCGTTATTTAGAGGAGGCTCGAGGCCATGGTGACGTCCTCGTCGTAGGTGTCAGTAGTAACGACGCCATCCGCCGTGTCAAAGGGCCCAATAAACCCATCCTTGATGAAAAAATACGTGCTGAAATGCTACTGTTCTTGCGCTCAGTCGACTTTGTCACCATTCTGCCAGAGCCAAGCTGTCAGCCTTCACTCGGGTTACTACGACCCGATGTGTTTATTACAGTCAGAGAAGACTGGGCTAGCAACTATAAAGAATCCAAAGAATACAAGACAGTAGTCAAGTATGGCGGCGAAGTGATCGTCGTTGACCGCCAGTCAACAGCACTGTCGACCACCAAGATTGTGCAACGAGCTATCGGGGGCGAACTCGGGAACATATTCAAAGACTTCATGGAGCTAAGAAAAGACCCCCTCAAGGAACGATGAACAAACTGCCGACCGAGGAGCAAAAGAAACAAGAATACTACCGTGATGCCCGCATCAATGGTTACTACGAAGACATATGGAAAACCGTTGGTAAATGCGTTTTCTGCGATTTGAGAGATAAGTACATATTCTACGAAGAAAACGGGGTAGTCATGACGGTCCCTTTGTTTGCCTACATCGATGGTAACGTGATGATCATCCCGAGACGACATGTCCGTTCTGCAAAAGAACTCACCCCCGAGGAATGGGAAACAATGCGCAAGATGATGTACATTGCCAAGAAACTTATCCGTAAAGTACATCAGATTAAGGGCATACAGTACATATTGCGAGATGGCGGCATTGATGCTCAAAGCACTGTGTCTGATCACTTACATCTTCACTGCATCCCGTTCGATGCCCCAGATCTCAGTACCTGGCACTACCGAAAGCTCAAATATACCCCCATCGAAAATGCCCGGCTTTACAGGGAAGAACAGAAGACTATCGTGCAGCTGGGTAATCGTTTTGAGAATAAGTATCGAGATGTATGAATTTATGGACTTTGATTGGAATGAAATAGCCTTTGGAAGCAAAAAAGCACTACGTCAGCTTAAGTCTACTTTCATAGTAGCTCCACGGGAAATATCGAAAAAACGCTTGGCACAGCTCATAAAGACATATCTTCCGAAAGGCCATCTGGTACTCGGCATATCTAAGGACAAGTACGTTGCGGGTTTAGAGGGGCAACCGCAATTCAAGATGCTCCGCCCCGAAACCGTTCAAGAAGTGATCACGAGAGTCCGACAGGCAAATGCACCATTCCAACTGCATATGCTTACATATAATCAACGGGATCTCCCCTTTATTTTAGAAAAAATAGCTTTCAGGCGAATTGTATTTATCAATGGGTCCTGGTATCGGGGGTTACACCTACGGTCGGAATATTACATCCTCAGCAAACAGGGGTTACCGTTTGATATGGCCTCGCCATTCGCCGACGAAGCAGAAGCAAAAGCCTATGCAACAGAAACAAAATTACCAGAAATTCCCAGCGAAGGTTTATTTACGGACAAACAGATGATTGAGCTCGCCCAAGAAGCAGCCTGCCACTCCTACGATTATGCCAGCTTCCAGACCGGTTCAGCGCTGGGCCGCAGGAAAGGCAGGCGTTATGAGCTTCTAGCCACCTCGCACAACAAGATTGCCCCCTATGAAACGTACGCTATGCATTTCGGCTCAGAACGTGAAAAGCATTTTTCCCCAATGCATGATCTTAATTACTACGACACGATTCACTTTGAGGTGATGATGCTTATTACCGCCCAAAAGCGGTGTATAGATCTGGCGAATACGACCCTGTTTGCAAATGTCCTGCCTTGCCCCCACTGCAGCCGCATGCTCGCCGAAACGGACATCGCTGAACTCGTCTACAGAGAAGATCACAGTGACGGCTACGCCGTCCAGATGCTAGAACACGCCGGCAAAAAGGTGCGCCGACTGATACTGCCGCCACGTCCTGAGGTATAATAACGCCAGAATCGGAGGGATAACATGACACACCCAGAATACCAATACTTACAACTTATGGCCGACATCATGAAAAGCGGCAAGAGTAAGCATACTCGTGGGATTCATGACATTAAATCAATCTTCGGGGCTCAAATCCGTTTCGATATGCGCTACGGCTTCCCGTTGCTTACTACCAAGAAAATGCCATTTAAAATCCTGCTCCACGAACTCTTCTGGTTTATATCCGGCAGTTCCGATGTAAACTACCTGCACGATCATAAAATCTACTACTGGGACGGTTTTTTACATGAAGGCTCAAATGATCTGGGACGGGTGTACGGCGTCCAGTGGAGACACTGGCTTCGGCCGGACGGCAGCGAGTTTGACCAGTTGGCTTGGGCTATCGATCAACTCAAGACAAATCCCGATTCGAAAGGAATCATCGTCAGCGCCTGGAACGCCGGAGAACTCGGCGATAAACGCTGGAACCCTAATGATTATGGAGACATGCGCTTACCTCCATGTCACACCATGTTCCAGTTTGACCTCACCAAGGGCAAGCTCCGTTTGCAGCTCTATCAGCGCTCGTGGGATGTGTTCCTGGGCGCACCGTTTAATATCGCCCAATACGCGCTACTCCTCCATATGGTGGCACACCTTATCGGTGCCGAGCCACGGGAACTCATAGTTGCGGCTGGTAATGCACACTTATATAAAAATCATCTCGAACCAGCCAAAGAGCAGCTGCAGCGTAAACCGTACCCCTTCCCGAAGCTTAAGATCGTCGGTAACGTAAAAACTATTGACGATTTTCGTGAAGAAAACTTTGTACTTGAAAACTATCAGGCTCATCCGCGAATTAAAACCGACCTGGTAATTGTTTAGTCGGCTGCTACGAGCTGTCGGTACACCACAGCATACTCAGAACACATACGCTCGCTTGTAAAACGATCCTGAAAGTCTTTGTAACAAGCTCGCCTGTCAATGATTTTTACCCGATCTATTGCAGCAGCAAGTCGCTGGGCAGTTTCCTCTGCATCAAGCTTACCAGTCGCTTGGTAGGCTTTACGAACCACAAGACCAGTCTCAGTATCCCGTACTATTTCCGGCAAGGCCCCCGAGTCAAGACAAATAACCGGCGTCGCGCAAGCCAGGCTCTCAACCGCTACCATACCGAACGGTTCAGAAAATAAAGACGGCATAATAACTGCCGCGGCGCCCCGTAACAGCGTTTCTTTTGCTCTGGTGTCGGCAAAACCAACATATTCAATCTCTTGTCCGTCGATATAGGGCGCAATATGCTGTTGCCAATAGACATCCTTTTTGTAGCCCGCGTAATGCTTACCGGCAATTTTGAGACTATAGCGTTGCTTACTGCGCTGGTTATTGTGTTTAATGGCCTCGATAGCCAAATGCACACCTTTCGGTTCAATAATTCTCCCCAGATATGCTAGATAGTTGCTGCCATTATCAAAATTAGGCCTAAACATATCTTTTGGCACCCCATGATAGACATTACCAACCCAGTTGGTATCCGGCGGCATGCCGCTGCGTTGAGCATAGGATATGGAGACCCAATTAAGATCTTTGTGCTTAGGAAAATTGTTCTTGTAACCAATCAGGAAGTTAAATGGATCATGGTGTGTGAATATGACTGGCTTTCTGCAAAACTTTGCGAAAGGCAAGGCAATATCCTCTTCATTAGTATAAATATGCACCAAATCAAGCTGATCTTTGTTGGCCATGGCAAACGCTTTGGCAATCAATTCAGCCTGGACTTGGCGTGCCAGCGTTACAAATGTTAGAGAATGTTTCTTGAGTAGATCGAGATAGCCATAGTCCCGCCCGGCCAATTCGGCTTCAAAATAACTCATATCTGCCGTAATACTCTTCAGCCCTGTCTGAACCCGACCCGGTGAAAACAGCTGCACGTCGATAGCCCACTGTGATAAACCTTCAGCAAGCTCAATCGCCAATACACCAGGCGAAAAGATAACCTGCGGCAGGATAGCCTGCTGCATGAATATATGCGGCACGACAAGTCCGACGCGCAGTTTCGTTCCAGAGCCTGGCTGCTTATTCGTGCTTCTCGTCTGTCTTGTCGGCATCGTCTTCGTCTTGGTCGAGGAAGCTCAAATCAAGCTCCTCTGTGCCGGCATCGTCCTCACCGTAATAGGCGTCAGCATCACTTTGCGCTGTATTGTCCGTTGGTTGATCCATAACTCCTGAGATTATGTGAGAAGCCGGATATTTTGTAAAGGCCGGTTTGATGCTTACCCTAGGCAGCGAACGTGCCAACATATTGGATTGGTGATAGTATCAGGACATGCACGACATTGTCGAGTACTTCACTAGAAACTTCCTGCCACAGCCTCACGAGTCCATACGCCGCAAAATAGGCATTGAGATTGAACTACCTGTCGTTGAAAGCAACGGCACAACCGTCAAGTACTCGACCATTCAGAGATTTTTTGACTGGCTTGAGAATAACGGCTGGCGAACTACAGTAGATGCGGGAACTGGCGAAAAAGTTGCCGCAGAACGGTCTGTCTCTGCCGGGAAAGGCCGATTTGGATACGATAAGGATATCATTGGCACCGATGTGGGTTACTGCACCCTAGAAACGTCACTAAGCCCTGAAAATGATCTTTTTAAGTTGGTGGAGCATTGGCAAAAAATTAAGGGAACATTGCTGGAGTTCTTCGGCCCCGCGGGTTGCCATCTGCTGGGATACGGTATACAGCCAATATCTCCACCCTCTCGTAAACTCATTGCGAAAAAAGGGCGGTATCTTTTAATGGTACAGGATTCCCTCAACCGCGGTCAGGATCTTAATCTATTCGCCATAAGTGCTTCCAGCCAATGCCACATCGACATATTCAGGGACGAGGCGATTCGGGCAGTAAATGTCATGAACGGCATCGCTCCACTACTGAGTGCAGTTACATCCAACTCAAGTATCTGGAAAGGGGTATCAGATCCTGAGTGGAGCGATGTTCGTGAGATATTCTGGGACAAAGGCTGGTCTAACCGCATTGAGCAAACAGGCATCCCTGATGAATTCTCCGATTTTACTGATTACGTGAACCGGCTCTGTCAGTTTCGCCCGCTCATGATTCAAAGAGGCAACGAATACATAAAGATAGTCGGCCACAAAACCTTCGGTGATTTTATGCGCGCAAAAACGCTCAGTGTTGGTCAAACCGTCAGCGGTAAATCGGTACAGCTAGAGAGTCGGACTGACGATATACAGTTTCACAGTGGCTTTGCCTGGTGGCAAGCACGTCTAGCCCCCAAATTTGGCACTATAGAGGTACGTGCATGCGCTCAGCAACCTGAAAATGCCATGTTTTGCATTGCTGCGTTTGCCCTCGGCCTTATAGAAAACCTACCGAAATCATATGAGTTGTACAAACGCTACTCGCATGCAGAGTGGCGAAAACTCCGGGTCGATGTATTACGCCATAGTCTAAGGGCAACAATGCAAGACGATCCGATAACCCCGCTAATAGAGCAGGCACTCCAGATCGCCAGAGAGGGGCTACAAAAGCGAGAATTGGGAGAAGAAAAATTCCTGGACATACTGGACCAACGGGTCCAGAAAAAGCAAACGGTTGCCGATGAAGTAAGGGCCTGCTTCGATAGGAATAATCTACAGCCCTTTTTCGATCTGGTGGATATTCGGCACAACACATGACAGAGGTATGGCGATACAAAAGTATCATTACGGTGAGCTCATCATAGCGTAAGAGTTGCTGTCCTTGCGCAAACCGTGGTCGGGGAGGTACACTAAGAAAGTTGTACGAGATACGGAGGGTGCGGCTCCGGTTCACGCATACGAAAGGGCATGTATGAGTGACCATGTGGGCACATTTATCGTTATCGAAGGAGCTGACGGTTCAGGCAAGACCACCCAGCTGGAATTGCTGCGCAATCGCTTAGTAACAGCCGGCTATGATGTGACAACGATCAGTTTTCCTCGTTATGAAGAGCAGTCCAGCTACTTCGTCCGTCAATACCTTAGTGGCTCTTACGGCAGCGTCAATGACACAAGCCCCTACACCGCATCTTTGTTCTACGCCTTAGACCGCTACCAGGCAGCACCAAAAATTCGAGAAGCCTTGCAGCAAAATAAAATTGTGCTAGCCGACCGTTATGTCGGCTCAAATATGGCACATCAGGGTACCAAGTTCCGAAATGCCGAAGAGCGACGTGGCTATTTTATCTGGTTGGATAATCTTGAATTTGAGATGCTCGGTATTCCGAGACCAACGATGAGCTTTGTATTACGAATGCCGACAGAATTGTCCGCACAGCTTCTACAGGAACGCGATCAAGCCGGTCAGCTTCGCGATATTCATGAAAAGGATCAGCAGCACCTTAGACGCACCCTTGGCGTCTTTGATGATATGTGCCAGCTCTTCCCGAAGGATTTTACGCGTATCGACTGCGCTCGTGACAAACAGTTGCTCACCCCTAGCGACATAGAAGGCATCATTTGGGGCAAAGTCGAGCCCTACCTGCCCAACCCCTCGAGGCACCAAACTCATGAAGGTAGTACGGCCACTGAGATAATCGCTGACAACCCCTATATACACCGAAATGAACAGGGTATTTACGAAGTAACCACTCTAGGCAAAACCTTCCTTGAATCAGTCGTAACCAACGCGACCGAAGACGTCTATACATTCACTGACAAGTTGACACCGCTCATTATTGCAGCGGCTATGGCCCAACGCACGAAACGCGTCGACGATCTTCGTCTTACGCTCCTAGAGGAGTATGCAGGCAAACTGCCGGAGCACCAAGAGCAGGAGGCACTAAACGTTACCCGCAACAACCCGGCCACCAAACGTTTAACCGGTCTACACCTTGTCATCGAAAATGCCTCCAGCTTACTAGCCCAAATATTTGACCATAGCAGGCTCGCTACCTCTCTAGACCTCTCCAGCCCATATACCTATTTAGATACTCGCGACAGCAAAGGTAGTTACGCCTATTACGTTCCACCAGAGCTCGATGAAGCCACCCAGCAGCACTATCGCCGACATATGGACCAAATCTTTGACCAGTACAGTGATATCATTCAGAAGCTTGTGACGTATATCGGGGAAAATTCGGTCGTTCCGGCCGCCAAACGCACAGACATTTGGAGCCTCGCGGTCCGAAAGGAAGCCTGTCAGACCGCTGCAGTTGTATTACCCGTAGCCACTACCGCAACGGTTGGCATTTTCGCTCCCCTTGAACCTCTTGAAGATCTCGTCAGACGGCTTTTTAGCAGCGAACTGACCGAGGCACAGTCCGTCGGTAGGCGACTCCTTGTAGAGATCCAAAAGATCGTCCCCTCATTCCTCGACAGTAGAGAGGGGCAAGAGCCGATAAACGGTTCGGTCGCATACGAGACGGCCCGACAGGAAGCATTACGACATTTAACAAGCAGCTCGCAAAATCATGCCGATTCCAATCAAGAAGCCATACAGTTAAACGAGATATGGCCCCGTAACGAGTTCGACGTTCTGCCAGCAATGCTCTATGAAGTAAACAATCTGTCACTGTCTGAGTTAGACACTATGGTAAGCTCCTGGCCATTCGAGAAAAAGCTCCAAGCATTCCGCGCCTATATGGGCCAGCGCCAAAGCAGGCGAGACTTGCCCGGGCCAGCCCTTGGAAAAGTCCGGTATGGTTGGGATATACTATGTGCGTATAGCGTATTTCGGCAATTGTCCCGCTATATTGTGCTCAGCGACACTGTCTGGCAATCATTGACACCACGCTATGGCTATGACATGCCGAAATTAATCGAGGATGCTGGTGTTGAAGAAGAGTTTGAAGCCTGTTTTGCGACAAGCCTCAAACTCTTCAGCTTACTGCAGGAGAAAGGCTTTACGACTCAAGCACAATATGCAACACTCCTCGGTCATAAGCTTCGCTGGCAGCTCAACCATAATGGCCAAGAAGCGTTTCATATCTTCGAACAGCCCCTTAATCATACCGATGACTCTCGACAGCTTGTCGATCAGATGTACAGAAAAATTGCCGAGAAACACCCCAACGTTGCTGAGGCAATGAAATTCACAGCAAGCTGAATGTCTCAAAGCACCAGCCCATATGAGGTTGACGATATAGACAGAGAAACGTATTATAAGAAGACGTGCCATAACAGGGCAAAGGTTGTGGCGAAAAATGCTACAGTAATCCCAACCCTGTTATAAATTCTGAGACTGTATAGAATATTTATAGTTAATCAATGACCAACCAACTCATAGACAAGATCAAGCAGCTTATTGCCATTGAATCGACCGCCGACAACCCCAAGGGCTTACGCCAGGCCTACGATTTCATGGTCGATTTTATTAAGAGTAGTGGTAAAACAATAACAATCGAACCGTTTGAACGTAACGGCAAGTCTAGCTTTCTTGCCTATCGAGCCAAGACCCGGCCAAAGCAATTCGACCTCATTTTCAACGGTCATGTGGATGTCGTTCCCGGAGAGGCACAACAGTACAAAGCCCTGGTTAAAGATAACAAATTATACGGCCGTGGCGTCTACGACATGAAGGCCGCCGCTGTAATTATGGCAGACATCTTCTGCCAATTCATTGACAAGATACCTTTTTCGCTCGCCCTTCAAATCGTTACCGATGAAGAGTCTGGCGGCAAAAATGGCACAAAGCTCCAGGTAGTGGAACACGGGGTGAGAGCCGATTTTGTTATTGCCGGTGATTGCGGTAGAGCCACGGATACCTATGAAATTGCTAATCGTGCAAAAGGGGCGATTTTAGTTGAAATTGGTTTCCAAGGCCAAAGCGCCCATGGCGCCTACCCCTGGAGAGGAGAAAACGCAGCTATCAAGGCCCACCGTTTCATACAAGAGATCCACACACACTACCCTACGCCGAGTGAACATACCGAGGCATCGACTGTGACCGTAACCGGCATTACCACTAAGGAAACTGCACACAACAAGACGCCCGGGGCAGCGGTCGTAAAGCTAGATGCCCGTTACACCATCGGCGATCCAAATCTGAGTGATAGAAAAAAATTTGCAGCCTTTATAAAAAACCTTGATCCTAGTGCTGAAATTCTTACCTTCCATGATTTTTCGCCTCCCTATTATGCTGACCCTAAGAATCCCTCGCTGCTCCGGCTAAAAGCGGCAGCCGAAATGGTAGAGGGTCAGGAGTTTGATCTTGTTCAGCGTAACGGCAGTAGTGACGCTCGATTCTATGGGGTAGTGGGCAATCAAGCCTGCGAGTTCGGTGTAGCAGGAGAGCATCAACACGCCGACAATGAATATGTCCCCGTAAAAGCCCTGGATGATTATAGGGAAACCTTACAGAGATTTCTGCAAGCATATCTTTAATTTTATAAGCTGAACTAGACTTGACGAGAAACGAGCCCCATAGTAAGATAGTTTTGATTACCAAAGACAGCGACGGGTTATACCTTAATTAGGTCGCCGAGGTTATATTCACTTTTTTGTGAAATATTCAATGTCTTTGGTTAACCAAAGACATTTTTTATATATCTTTGGGATAGCGAAAGGAAAGGCCTAAAATGGCGCTTACAAAAGATAAGAAGCAGGAAATTGTAGCCGAAGTTGCCAATCTGCTTTCGGCTTCTAAGATGACTGTTATAGCAGCCTACCCTGGTACTACCGTGCAGGCCATACAGCAGCTGCGTCGAAGCGGTAAAGCGACCAATACGCAAGTACGTGTGGTTAAAAACCGCCTCGTCATCAAGGCGCTGCAGCAGATAGAACACTTAAAAGGTGTGGATACGAGCTCGCTAGCAGGCCAACTACTTTACGCCTTTAACCCCGAAGACGAAGTTGCCCCAGCCCAGACTCTGGCGCAGTTCGCTAAAAGCAACAATTCACTGCAGTTTATTGGTGCTATTAGCGCCGATGGTAGCTTGCTTAGCACTGATGACGTAAAAGCACTCGCTGCCCTACCGAGCAAGGAACAATTGCGGGCCCAGCTTCTGGGCACTATAGCGGCACCGCTCAGTGGATTCACCAGGGTGCTTTCAGGTAATCTGCGCGGGCTGTTATATGTATTACAGGCAAAAGCTGAGATTAGTCAATAATTACAAGATAAAGGAGAGATTATGAGCGAAGAGACAACTCAGGCCAAAGATAAGAAAGTAGAAGTTCCAAAGGAATTTGAAAAGCTGGTTACCGAGCTCGATAAAATGAGCGCGCTGGAGATCAGCAAATTTGTCAAGTTTCTAGAGGAATACTGGAATGTTAGCGCCGCGGCACCAGCTGTCGCCATGGCTGCTCCAGCCGCTGGCGAGGCTGCACCGGTCGCCGAAGAGAAGAGTGAGTACGACGTCGTTTTGAAGGAAACTGGCGCCCAGAAAGTTGCCGTTATAAAGGCGGTGAAGGATCTGACAGGCCTCGGCCTTGGTGAAGCGAAGGCCCTGGTCGACGGCGCACCAAAGACGATTCTAGAAAAGGCCAAGAAAGAGGATGCCGAGAACGCCAAGAAGGTGCTTGAAGAAGCTGGCGCAACCGTAGAGCTCGCCTAACCCCTGGCAATGCCATCATTTCGGATTTAATTCCACCAAAATCTGGTGTTTTTGAAACTTTGACTTGACTTATTAATCATGATACGCTTAGGTGTAAGTGTATCCAAACAAACACTTCCTTGTAGACACAGAAAGAGAGACAGTGCAAATACATGGCAGATGTAGCGGATAAACAGATCAAGCGCCTCCGAGCGCTCATTCAAGAAGCTGAGACCAGCCTTGCAGCAGCAAGTGAATTGCTGGTGAGCTTAGTCGGCGATGACCAAACTATCAAACCAGTTACCAAAGAAGAAAATATCGGCAAGGTGATTGAAGGGGTCTTTGATGGTCAGAACATGGTCGGTTCTGACAGCAAGATTTACCCCGTACCCGCCAACTATGCTTCTAAGTCCAAACTAGTCCAAGGAGATATTCTCAAACTTACCATAGCTGATGATGGTACTTTTCTGTATAAACAAATCGGACCGATTGCCCGTAAGCAGGTGGTTGGAGTATTGAAACTCGACAACGGTCATTACTATGTTGAAGTCGGAGATAGACACTACCGTGTGTTGCTGGCCAGCGTCACCTACTTTAAAGCCAAGCCTGGCGATCAGGTAAGCGTGAACGTTCCTGAAGATGACACGAACGCCGAGTGGGCAGCCCTTGAAGCTGCTCTTTAGAGCAATAAAAGTTCTACTGTTGAGGGTGCGGCAAAGGTGATTCTCATTATGTAGACAATGACATTACTGTCTATTTAGAGTATGGGGCCTAAATAGCTATCTAGAGTAAAAATTTTTAAATACACCAATGCCTAGAAGCGATTCCGAAGAGACATTAGTTACAAGTAACCCCCTACAGTCAAGCCTGGAAAATTTCTCATATGCCGATGGGGTGGCCATCATTCAGAAATTGGAGCATTTTGCAGATGATGGGACTGATTCGTAGCATCTCGTTCTCGACTTCGACAGAACACTGACTTGCGCAAATGAGCAAGGACAGGATTTTTATACCCGGACCATCCTTGAGTCATTTCTGCCCCGAGAAATACTGTCAGGACCATCAAGGGAGCTATACCAGCACTATAGACCGCTTGAGTTGCGGGGAGAGCTGACCGAAACACTGGCTGCTGAATGGTGGAACGGGGCGCTACGGCTCATGTAGCAGGGTGGAGTGAACTTATTTGATGTGGAGCGGAAGTTTGTATCACGAGCCAGTATCAGACCAGGGGTGGCAGAGCTATTTGAATTGTGTCAAAAGCATAACATTCCAACAGCCATCCTCTCTGCTGGCGTTACTAATATCATTGATATATGGTGTCAGCACTTCGGTATTCACCCCGATATTGTCTTATCGACTCACTTAGGGTTAACCGACGAGGGCCACATTGCGGGCTGGGGCCAAGAGAGCATGATACATGTTCTGAACAAGCGGGAGCGTGGTCACGGTGAACTTTCGGTACTCAGAGAGCAACGCCCGAATATTATTCTAGGCGGCGGATTAGATGATGCCGATATGGTACAAGGCAGTAGCATCCTAAGAACAAGGGTATACGATCCTCGTCCTGACGAAAAAGATAGCGAAGCAGCCCAACTTGCCACGCTACAGCGATTTGATCTCATGCTTGCAGGAGGCTCATTACAGCCACTTGTAGACCTTATACGGTTGTTGGCTACCCACGCCACCCTATCCCCAGGGTCAGTAGATATACAACATAATCACAACAGACGCAGTAGCACTTGGCCGAGTATACTACTAGAATATATGGGAAAGGCACTATACCGAACACATCGGCCGCGGAAGCTATCTGAAATTTTCGGACAAGAGCAGATTACTGCAACGCTTGAGCATGCCCTGGAAAAAGGGACTATCAGCCATGCTTATCTCTTTACAGGACCACGCGGCGTTGGGAAAACAAGTATTGCCCGCATCCTGGCTCATGAAATTAACGGCTTGCCCTACGACGACGATACCAGCCATCTGGATATTATAGAAATTGACGCGGCCAGCAACCGCCGCATTGATGAAATTCGTGATCTTAGAGAAAAAGTGCATATTGCGCCGACCAGCGCCAAGTACAAAGTCTACATCATCGATGAGGTGCATATGCTCACCAAGGAAGCCTTCAATGCACTCCTGAAAACCTTGGAGGAACCGCCAGCCCACGTCATCTTTATGCTGGCTACGACCGAGAGCCACAAACTACCTGAAACCATTATCAGCCGTACCCAACGCTTCAGCCTAAAACCCGTTGATATTCCTAAAGTTGTGGCACACCTCCGACATATCTCCGATGAAGAGCATATCGTCATTGCTGATGATGCATTGCAGCTCATCGCTGAGCATGGGGAGGGCAGTTTCCGCGACAGTATCAGTCTACTTGATCAGATTCGTAATGTCGGTAGGGAAGTGCAGCTGACTGACGTACAACAAATGCTCGGCATTGCCCCGAGTGAGCTCCTCGATCGGCTCATTACAGCCATTGTAGCAGGTGACGGTATTGCCGTGGCAGCCGGGCTTCAAGACATACATATGCAAGGCTATGAGGCTGCCCAGGTAGCCAAACAGCTTGGCCAGGAATTGCGGAATCGGCTACTAGCTAACACTTCGCTACTACCACCAGATATACTCTTGCATCTCCTTGGCGAACTAGTTAACGTTCCAGCGTCAGTCGACCCGAGTACCATGCTCGAAATTAATTTGCTCGAAGCAGCGTTGGATATCTCAGCACCCCAAGAACCAATCGCCAGTGTACCGACCAAGCCAGCAGCAATCACACAAGCACCGCCCCCAGCAGTTAAGAGCAGGCCAGTAGTTGTAACAGTAACGGCGAAAACCGAACAAACTATGCCGAGTACGACAGCATTACAGCCCGATGAAACCCTTAACGAAACAGTCTGGCCGAAGGTACTGGATGCCATCAAGGGGCATCATAATACGTTATATGGCATTGCCAGAGCTGCCCAGCCACGATTCCCTTCCGACGGCACGCTCGTTTTGGAACTTAAGCATGCCTTCCACAAAAAGCAGCTCGATCAAAAACACAACCTTAGTGTTATCATTGATGCCATCCGATCTCTTACTGGTCAGAGTGTTACAATAACGTGCCGTTTGGGCGGAGAAAATCCTGCCTCAACGGCCACCACACCCCCTGCGCCGACACAAAAAACCTCAACACCGCCACAAAACGCTGCTCAAAAAGACAACACTTTAGAAAGCATAAGTAATATCTTCGGTAGCGCTGAACTGCTAGAATCATAGAAACAAGCCATACGCGGCAAGTTGGGGGATAATCTCGTGGATTCTGGGATCAATAGTCAACAGCTACCACATAATATTGAGGCGGAAGCCAGCTTACTTGGTGCCTTGCTTATTGATAGTGACGCAATTGTTAAGGTTGCCGACCTGCTCACGGCCGGTGATTTCTTTGACCCCCGGCATGCACACATCTATGAGGCCATGGCCCAGCTTTATGAGAAGCGGCGCTCAATTGATGTGTTAACACTCGCCGACCAACTCAAAACCACCGGCATGCTTGATGCTGTCGGTGGGCCCAGCTATCTTGCCGAGCTCACCAACTTCGTACCAACCGCCTCCCATGCCGAACAGTATGCCGATATAGTCGCTCAAAAGGCGCTGCGCCGACGACTCATCCAGGCCAGCCAGGACATGACACGGCTGGGGCTTGATGAATCCAAAGAACTAAAGTCGCTCATCGAAGATGCTGAGAGCAGGCTCTTTGAAGTTAGCGGTCAGCACGTTAAACAGAATATCGTCAGCCTGGAAGCTATTCTTGCCGCGAGCTTTGACCGACTCGATGAGCTCCATAAGGACAAAGGAAAGATTCGTGGCGTTGCGACAGGGTATAAGGATCTAGACAACGTTCTAGCTGGTTTGCAAAAATCGGATCTTATCGTGCTGGCTGCCCGGCCTTCGATGGGCAAAACCGCACTTGCCCTAAATCTCGCCCATAACGTCGCTGTACAAAGTAAAGAACCGGTCCTCATCTTCAGTTTAGAGATGAGCAAAGAACAGCTGGTCGACCGGCTTTTGGCTATGGAGTCAGGTGTTGATGCCTGGGCACTGCGTACTGGCAACCTGACAGACAGTGACTTCGAAAAGCTCGCTCAAGCCATGGGCACGCTCAGCGAGGCTCAAATTTACATCGACGACAGCCCAGGCATCACCGTCAGCGATCTACGAACTAAGGCACGGCGTGAAGCCCATTTACACGATATTGGTCTGATCATCGTCGACTATTTGCAGCTGATGAGCGGTGGCGGACGCTACTACAGTGGCGACGGGAATCGTGTGCAGGAAATTTCCGAAATTTCTCGCGGATTGAAAGGTATTGCACGTGAACTGAATGTGCCTTTAATGGCCCTCAGCCAGCTTAGTCGTTCTGTTGAGAGCCGTAGCCCACAAATACCACAGCTGGCTGACTTACGAGAATCGGGCTGCTTGGCTGGTGACACACCAGTCTACTTACCGGATACGGGGAAATATATTCCTATCAGAGAATTAGTAGACAATCCCAAGGCAGCCGTTAGTAGTCTTCGTACAGATACTTACAAAATAGAAACCATGCCCGTTGAACGAGCCTTTTGCACCGGCAAAAAAGCCGTATATCGCCTAACGACCAAAAGCGGACGTTCTATCAGAGCTACAGCGAACCACAAATTTTTGACCGTCGGCGGGTGGAAACGTCTTGACCAGCTAGATCAAACCGACTTCATCGCATTGCCACGATTTCTCACACATTCAGGTTCCACCGAAACCCCAATGACTGAGGCCGAAATCGGACTACTTGGCCACCTCATAGGCGATGGCTGTACATTACCAAGACATGCAATTCAATATACAACCAAAGATCATGATATAGCTCTTATTGTAAGTGATCTAGCAACTACTGCCTTTGGTCCACGAGTACACCCTCGAATACAACGAGAACGAACATGGTATCAAGTTTATTTGGCTTCAGCCTATCGCTTAACACGCGGGAAACGGAATCCAGTATCAGAGTGGCTCAGCAACTTAGACATCTTTGGACTGCGATCCTATGAAAAGCGAGTACCAGCTCTTGTCTTTGAACAAAGCAAAGATCTGATAGCAACTTTCCTACGCCACCTTTGGGCAACTGATGGTTGCGTTAAGCTTGGATTCGTTATGGGCAAACCTTGCCCGACCATCTACTATGCCTCAAGTAGCCAGCAATTAGCCCGCGACGTCCAGTCGCTGCTATTAAGGCTGGGGATCATTGCGACCCTGCGACGTGTTAGTCAAGGCAAAAGGGGTAGAGATCAATTTCATGTAGCTATTAGCGGCCATGACGACCTTGTGCACTTCGTTAAATTGGTAGGGGCGGCAGGCAAATCAAAAAAAGATCATATACAGTTAATTAGTGCCTACCTCGATTACCATCCAGGTAATACAAATCGAGATATCATACCCAAAACTGTATGGAAAGACTACGCTGTTCCTGCCATGCAGACATTAGGGGTAACTACTAGACAACTTCAAGCAAGTCTGGGCAACGCATACTGCGGTAGCACGCTATACAAGAGTAATTTATCTCGACAACGAACCGCTCTAGTGGCCCAGGCCGTACAATCAGAGAATCTTCAAAAGCTTTCGGTAAGTGAAGTTTATTGGGATCGCATAGCGTCAATCAGGGCCGACGGAGTAGCAGAAGTATTCGATCTCACAATATCCAAAACACATAATTTTGTCGCTGCAGATATTATTGTTCATAACAGTATTGAGCAGGACTCGGATGTTGTGGCATTTATTTACAGAGAAGAATACTACAACCCCGAGTCAGAACGAAAAAATATGACCGACATACTTATTAAGAAACATCGAAATGGTCCAACCAGCAATATTGAACTCTATTTCGATAAAGCGAGACAGCGTTTCCGGAGCGTCGACACCAAGCACCAGGATCCGTTTACTGCATAGAGCTTAGGCATCAAGCGATATAAATACACAATCCTAATGGCTAAGCGATCTTTCCCTAACCGCAGTCAAGTTGAGACAGCACTCTTATGGACGTTCCATCCTGAACTCCTCGGTGATTTAATAAGGCAGGTACAAGTACAAGTCAACGTGGGAATCCGGGCGGGGATTATCGCAGCGAAAGAGGCATTGCCACAAAGACCCGATTTACCACCCCACCAAGGTTTTGGCCCGTTTGCATGTATTATCTTCGACAAAAAAATATAATCCGGTTGTCTCAGCGCATAATACCGGAGGCATCCATCATGCCGAACTGAACGCGCTGGCTAGCCTTGAGGAGAAGTATCAGACTACACCACACAAGCTATTGCCTAGGGTTGATCAGTGTATCGCTGTGATAAATACGGATCCGTGTGGTGGCTGTATGAGCTTCATCGCTCAGGTAGGGCTTCAGCGATGTATTATAGGCGGGAGTACTGAACGCCCAGGGCCACCGATTAGGAACGTCAGCGAGATGATTAGACTCGTCGAGGATCCCATACTTGTCGCACGAGGCTACATAGGAATTATTGCGACGAGCAAGTACGACGTGGTCGTCTCGTTCAGAGATTTCTGGGGCAGCAGAACTTTACGGCGGCCAATGAGATGGCGTCTACCTTGGAAGAAACGATACCACCCGCCTCCCTGTTGCCTACAGAAGGGATTACGGCTAGCTTCAATAGATATCTAGCTGGCCAGGATCGACCGCCAGGAATACCCGATGAATATCGCGTGCTATATTCGAATACTACATATGGTGAGGGGCCCCAAAGGCCAATGCCTAAACCTAACCTCTCTGGCCTGTAGATAAATACCAGAGGGCCAAAATGCTATAATACTTACTAATGAAAACCCTCAATATTCGCCAAGTGCTTATCGACCACTGGGAGAATATAACTTTCTTTGGCTTTCTATTTATCGTTATTGCCAGCTTTCTGTCATTCCGCTTAAACAGCCTCCTGCCTGGCTTCAGCAGCTCAGAAATCGCAGCGTATCAAGGAAGCAATAGTCTCAACTATATCTTCCACCACCCAGTAAACGCACCATTTAGTGTGCTTGGTTGGCTCATTGTGCGATCGCACCTAGCTCATTCCTTGCTGTATTTTAGGTTACTTTCCGCCGGTCTGGCTTTAGTAGTTATTGCTATCTTCTGTGGCATCTTGTACTACTGGCATGGACTTCGGACGGCATTACTGGGGACCCTCCTTTTCGGGTTCTCCAGTTGGGTCCTCCATACCGCTCGGCTTGGTACGGCTGACATACTGCAGTTTGGCTTCTTCGCCTTGATAGCCTGTGGCATCTGGCTGCAAGCAACCGCCAGCCGACTGGCGATAATCTCTGTACTAGTTCTTGGGGCTATGTTGCTCTACGTACCGGGCATGATCTGGCTGATCGCCGTCGGCATGATCGTGAGTTGGCGCTTCCTCGACAATTACTTCACCCGACGACTGGGTGCGGTAACGATCGGTACTATCCTGGCGCTTGGTATCATCGCCCCCTTAGCCTGGGCAATCTATCAAACACCGTCAATAGCTAAGGTTCTCCTTAATTTCCCGAACGGCTCCTGGCCAATGCCAATAGCCACGATACATAATTTCATTGACGTACCCGTACGTCTGTTCATTTACGGCCAGGCTAATCCGGTAATATGGCTAGATCATCTGGCTGTATTGAGCGTCTTCGGATCAGTTATGTTCATCCTCGGCGGCTACGCCTACCTACGTCACTTTGGCCTGAAGCGCACGAAATTGTTGCTGATCCTACTAATCGCCTGCTGCGCAGTTATTGCGCTAGGTGGTAGTACCTCACTTACTTTGATTGTACCGTTTATCTATCTCGTGGTCGCCGCTGGCATTGACTATATGCTAAGGCAATGGCTGCTTGTTTTTCCCCGTAATCCTGTCGCCCGGACCATTGGCGTCGGTTCTATGATTGTCGTTCTTGTACTTGCCGTCACCTACCAAACCAAGCAATACTTTGTTGCCTGGCCGCAGGTTCCGTCCACCCGATCGGCTTTTGCCCAGCTTTCGCCGGTCATATCTGCTACAATAAGTGGGGTAAAAGGAGAGTGAGACAATGAGCCGATTTGATCAGGCTAAGATGCTTTTGAAAGTCAAAAAATTGCAAAAGGAGCTGCAGAAAGAAGTCATTACCATTGAGGAGGGTGACGGAGCTGTAAAAGTAGAAATTACTGGTGAGCAAAAAATCAAGAAAATCCACATCGATCCAGGAGCGATTGACCTCTCAGATATAGGCCTGCTGGAACGCTGGCTGGAAGATGCCGTGAAAGAGGCCATAACCCAAAGCCAGAAGTTGGCTGCAGAGAAAATGCAACCCATGATGGGCATGCTCGGCGATCTCGATCTATAAGCATACGAGATAAGGTTAGCCCATGCGTATACTACCGCCCGCCCTGTCCGATGTTATTGAAGCGCTCGGTAAACTGCCCGGCGTTGGCCCGCGGACTGCCGAACGCTACGCTTATTTTTTGGTGCGCACTGACCCCACCAAAGCCAAACAGCTGGCTAAGGCTCTACAGGAACTGCATAGCGGCTTAAGTTACTGCCAAAAAACCTTTGCTCTCATACCCGCCGGACAGCAGCTATCGGACCTCTATACCGATTCCCGGCGCGATAAAAAAATTGTCGCTGTGGTGGCCGAGCCCTTCGACATCGTGGCCCTGGAAAAGATTGGACAGTTTCACGGCACCTACCACGTACTCGGGGGTCTCATCTCGCCGATTGACGGCATTGGGCCCGAACAGCTGCGTATTCATGAGCTTGTTCAGCGTATCGACGAAGATCAAGTCAGCGAACTCATCCTCGCTACCAATGCAAGTGTCGAAGGCGAATCGACTGCCCTCTATATTCAACAGCAAATTGGCGACCGCCCAATAGCCATTACCCGCTTAGCCCGGGGGCTACCGATTGGTGTCGATTTGGAGTACGCCGACCAGATTACCCTTGGGCGCGCATTGGAAGGGAGACAACCATTATGAATGACTACCCGGAAACTGCTGAAATCCAGAAACTCATCAATAATGCCGAACATATCGTCATTATGCAGGCTGACAACCCCGACGGTGATAGTTTAGGGAGTGCCCTGGCACTAGAAGAGATTATCGGGGACCTCGGCAAGCAGCCGTATCTCTATTGTGGAAGCGACATACCGGCCTATCTACATTACCTCCCAGGCTGGGACCGTGTCAGCAAAGAATTGCCAGATCGATTTGATCTCGCCATTATCGTGGACACCGTAGCTATGAGCCTCTTTGATAACCTACAGCGTAGCGGATCAATGAATCATCTCCAGACTAAGCCTGTTATCATCCTTGACCATCATGGGGGTGAAGTATCCATCCCATTTGCTCGTGTTGTTTGCAATAAACCAGTTGTAGCGACCGGCCAACTCATATATGAGTTAAGCCATCAGTGCGACTGGCCATTGAACCTAGCAGCCAAACGGGTGCTGGTTAGCGCTATTATGGCCGACAGTTTAGGTCTTACGGTAGCTGCGACCTCGGCACGCACGTTTCACATCGTGGGTGAAATGGTAGAGGATGGTGTCGACATTGCCCTACTTGAACAACAGCGTCGTGAACTTGGTCGTCGTCCCACCGAACTCATTCATTACAAGGGAGAGCTGCTGCAACGTGTCGAATTCTATGCCGATGATCGGATTGCCACGATTACTATCCCATGGCAAGAAATCAAAACCTACAGCGTACTATATAACCCACCCATGCTTGTGCTCGACGACATGCGCAATACAACGTCAACAGCTGTAGCGATTGCTTTCAAACTATACAGCGATGGTCATGTCACAGCAAAAATTCGTAGCAACTACGGCTACCCAGTAGCCGCCCAGCTGGCTGAACGTTTCGGCGGCGGCGGTCACGCATATGCCAGCGGGTTCAAAATGGAAGACGGTCGGCCATTTGGTGATATCAAAACCGAGTGTATCCGTTATACAACCGAACTTCTCGATAATCTAGACAAGGAAAACACACATGAAGCTGTACAACACACGGACTCGTAAGATAGAGGCGCTAAAGCCGCTCAAGGACAACCTGATTCGTATCTACAGCTGTGGCCCAACCGTATATGACCGTGCGCACATTGGTAATCTGAGTTCATTCATCTTCGTCGATACGCTGCGTCGAACATTGGATATAGCTGGTTTTTCCGTCAAACATGCCATGAACATTACCGATGTCGACGACAAAACCATCCGCCGCAGTCACGAGCAATATCCCGCACAAAATCCTCGGTCAGCCCTGGAGAAGCTCACCAATAAATACACTGCGGCATTTCAGGCGGATATGCAAGCCGTTGGCAACGATATGGATTCACTAACTCTGCTTCGGGCCACGGATCCCCGAGCACTCGAGGCAATGCAACAACTCATACTCAAGCTCCATGAACAGGGGTTTGCCTATACGGCCGATGACGGAGTATATTTTTCGATCGAGGCGTACCGAAAGAGCGGTAAGACATATGGCCAACTGCTGGAATTATCGCCGAATAGTACCTCCCGGGCGCGCATTCAAAACGATGAATACGATAAGGCCTCGTTGCACGATTTCGCGCTCTGGAAAAAACAAAAAGACGGTGAACCAGCGTGGGAGTTCAGCCTTGGCGGTCATGACTTGACCGGACGGCCGGGGTGGCACATTGAGTGTTCGGCAATGAGCCGGCTGTTACTCGGCCAGCCCTTCGATATCCATACGGGTGGTATCGATCTTGTTTTCCCTCACCATGAGAACGAAATCGCCCAAAGCACTGCCGATGAGACAAATCCGCTGCTAGCGACCGTTTTTGCCCACAATGAACACATACTCGTCGATGGCAAAAAGATGGCGAAATCCGCTCATAACTTCTACACACTCCAAGATATTACTAAGCGGGGGTACGATCCGCTGGCATTCCGCCTATTAGTACTACAGGCACATTACCGCAGTCAGATTCATTTCTCATGGGAGAACATGGAAGCCGCGCAGCATCGCCTCAATGACTTGCAGGCCATTGCAGACTTGCGCCACCAACCCCAAATTAGTGAAATGCCTGGCGAGCTTAATCATTTATTTAAAACAACGCGGCAAGAGATATATGATGCGATGTTGGATGATCTCAATTCACCTCTCGCCCTTACCAGCCTAAACAAATTATTCAACTACCTAGCAGGCATAGCGACACCCGGTGTAGAAGGCAGATACAGTGAAGGGATACTGACCTTTCTGGATAATGTCTTTGGTCTGCAGCTGAGCAATCGCCCAGATATTAGTAATCCTCAGAAACAGGCCATTGTTACACGGCAAAAGGCTAGAGTAGCTAAGGACTGGAAAAAATCTGACGAGCTACGCGAGCAAATCAAGCAGCAGGGAATCGGGCTTCGGGATACGCCCCATGGTGCTGTCTGGCATCGACTTTAGTGATGGTGATCGATAGCAGATACCGGCTCAAGTAGATGTTGCCGCTGCAGATAATCCAGACCGATAACTCTTAGGCAACCGGCAATCGGAATTGCCACCAATCCGCCGACCAGACCGCCAAAACTTAAACCAATCACGACCGCACCAAAGACGAGTAGTGGTGACATGTTTGTTGCTGTAGCCTGAATTCTCGGCTGAATAATGTATGTCTCTACCTGTTGGTACACAATGTAGTAGGCCAAGATGATTAAAGCGGCTGGCACCGAATGGAACAGGGCCACTCCAGTGACAATGACTGCCCCAATGGTATGCCCAACCATCGGGATTAGCCCACAGATAAAGATAACGACCATCAGCGCAATCGGGTAGCTAATACCAAGCGCCACTAATGCAGGGAAAATAAGCAATGCAGCGATAGTAGCCAAGATTACCTGACCATTAACATAGCCCTTAACGACATGATACATATCTTGGACTAAGCTGCTGGCATGTTCGTGATACTCGCTTGGTATAAGTCGCTTTATGAATTCAAGCCACCGCGGTCCCTCAATTAGCATCATGAACGTTAAGACCAAAATCGTCAGGACTGAAAAAATACTGCTGCCAATGGCACTGAGTGTTGAGACAGCAGTACCGGTCGAATTCTGGAGCCGCTCTCTCAATTGCTGAGAGAGCTTACCTACCTCATTTTCTAAGCGATAGCGCTGGACAAACCGTCCAATAGCACTGTTTTGGTTCTGGCTGTTCTCAATCAGGCTCGGTGCAGCGTTCAGAAAGCTATCAGTCTGCCGCACCAATGGCGGTACAATTGCAGCGAAGAATGCCATCAAAAGCACAATAACTAACAAGAAGGAGACGGCTGTGGCTGTCGAACGGCTGCCGCGCAGCTTCCCGGGCAAACGCTCAGCTACCCAATGCACCGGTGCGTTAAGTGCCACGGCCAGGAAAAGTGCTGTGAAAATCAAAATCAATGAATGTTCGGCACGTCTGAGTGCTGCTAATCCAATAATTGACAGAATTACTAGTATGAGCACACGGACAACCGTACGGTTACTGACCGTCAATTCTGTTGTCTCACCTTTTTGCTTACCCCGCAAACGTAGCATGGCTGCCTTTCATTATCTGCTATGCCGGACGCTTATGCAACGCCCGGCGGTAGATACTGAGAATCTGCGGGCCAACCCTGTCGATGTCATAGTGGTGAGCCATAGCCCGCTGCCAACCCACAGCTGCCTGTCGAGTGGTCCTGTCAGCCAGCAACTGTGCCAAAAGCTCAGCAAATTGACGACTGTCTTTGGGGTCAAAGAGCGCTTCGTGATGCTCGGCTAGGACGGCCGCATACCCCGGATTATTTCCCGCAATTACGGCACCTCTGCTAGCAGCCATGGCCTCTAAAAGCACAATGCCGAAACTTTCGCCACCAGTACTCGGGTAGGCAACAATATCGGCCGAGGCCAGGTATCTCGGTTTGTCGGCTTCAGATATAAAGCCCTTGAAATCAACTAAGTCTTCAAGCTGATGCATTGCTACATAACGTTTCAGAGACAACTCCAAGGGCCCACTGCCACAGATAAGCACGTGACAAGTTGTTCGATCTATAATTTGGTGGCGAACCATATATGTAAGAGCATGCAATAAAAACTGGCAACCTTTCCGCTCCACCAAACGTCCTAGAAAAACGATGTTTTGTTTTTTAGCGAGAGCTGGAAATGGTCTGGCGTTGTAAAAATCATCGAGATACCGGGTATTGGGGACCAAGCTACTGTCCATATGAAACGTGGCCTTCACGAATGCCGCAGCCGGCTTCGAAACGCTAATCACTTCATCAAAACGGTGCAGTGAACGTCGTACCAAGACACCCAGCAGACGATTGCCCCCATGGACAAGAGCGGAATATGGCGCGATATGGAAGGTACCGACCACGGCGGTTTGCGGCGAAGCCGCCAGAATGATCTTACCGGCCAGCAGGGGGCTATACGGCATTTGTATGTGCAGCACATCGAAACGCTCTCTGGCAAGCAGTTCTTTAATTTTTCGGGATGAAGCGGGCAGGGGCGTCGATATCCTATTTTGGTTAAAACGCACGCTCACATTGCGGCTCAAGCTGTTAATATTTTGCAGATCACGACGTTTCGTCTGACCAACTAAGTAATGTACATCGTGCCCCGCTTCGCTAAGCCATCGTCCAACTGCCATGACGTACTGGCTAACGCCATCAGCCGTATCGAGGCTGCTATCGAAAACAAGGCCAACTGTATATCGTGTCATTGTTTGCGATGATGCTTCTTCTGAGCCTGCACATATACTTCCTCATACTGGCTGGCAACGTTTGCGTAGGTATACTGCTGGATCTCTTTTTTGGCCCAATCGCGCCATAGCCTGCGAAGATCATTTTCACGAAGCAGTAGCTCCAGCCGACGGGCAAGCTCAGCGGTTTGTCGCGGGTTGACCAGCGACAAAGCACCCAAGCCCTGCATGACACTGGCATAACCAGGATTATCACCAGCAACGGTTACTAGCTCCGTGGCCATTGCCTCCAGTAGTACCAACCCAAAGCTTTCACCAAAGGGCGAAGGAGCACAAAACAAATCAGCGGAACGTAGCCATTTAATTTTTGCTTTGTGGCTCAGGTCGGTTGGAAATTGTACCCGTGGCAACTCTAAGTCAGTAGCCAGCATTTCCAATTGCTGTTTATCCGGACCGTTGCCAAATATGACCAGTGAAAGATCGGGATCCTGTTCGCTCAGTAGCTTATAGGCGTGGAGCAAAAACTTTACACCTTTACGCCCTTCCAACCGACCGACATAGAGAATCGTTTTATGATGTTTTTTATCATTATGATATTTCGGTGGCTTAAATTGCTTCAGATCGACAGCATTAGGGATCAAGGCGACTGGCTCATCGATCAGGCTACAGATATATTCGGCAGCCGGTTCAGATACGGCAGTAAACTCATCAATATATTTAAGCAATGGTTTCGTGTAAGGTGTTACGACCTTTGCCAACGTCCGGCTCATGATGGTGTCGGGTATGGCGGCGTGGAAGGTAGCCACATTCGCTGATGTAGAACGGGTAAGTATCTGCCGGGCCAGAATTGGGATCCATGGCTCATGGAAATGTAGCACGTCGAAATCATGTTCTGTGAGCACACGATCAATGTCCTCATTAAGGCCAGCCGAGACTTGTGCTGTCGTGTGGGTTGGCGAGTTAAAATCGGTCGAAGCACCAACGAGCAGTACGTGCTCGGGGCACGGTTGGTCGTAGCCCTGCGGCCGCGGTGTGATGATATATGCCTCGTGGCCCCGACTATCGAGCTCTCGTTGCATAGCGAAGAGAATTTCTTGGACACCCCCTCCACGGGCGATGCTATACGGCAGCACAAGTCCGATCTTCATGATTATCCTCCATTATACCATTAGGGCCGTTTGGAAAGTTGCCGGCGTAGCAGGACCGGCACGAAAGGAGCAGCCTCCTTCGCCGTAGCCACGACCGTTGGTGCGTGATTGGTCAAGCCGCTAATTTTCATGCTATGCAGCTCGTTATAGATAACCTGTAGGTGCTGCTCGACAAGACTGTTGTCAAAGAAGTGATCATTAGTAATACCTACGTGCCAAACCGGCAGGTCTACTTGTTTTTGACAATTATCCAGCTTCAGAAAATCACTGCTGGTTTGCATATAAGTACGCACGTCATTATTACGCCAAAGCCATACCTCAACGTCTATCATCTGTGGTATAAACTCCGGGGCTACGGCACTTAGTTTCCTTTTTGCATTATGGGTTCGCCCGTATACTGCCCGGAGTACCGTTGGGCTGAGTGCTGTTGCCCGGAACAAACGAGCCGTCAAAGATGTGGTAAAAAGCTTCGAAGTTAGGCGGTAAAACCAATAGCGTGGTTTTGTAAAAGTGAAATCGTCTTTATGAGCAAAACCCACGACGCTGACAAGTAGTTCAACTTTCTTGCCCAGTTCAGGAAAACGCTGCAGCATTCGAGTTACTACCACGAAGCCGAAAGACATACCCACAATGGTTACAGATTTTCGTTTATAGCGCATCTTTACAAAGGCAGCCAGATAGTCAGCAAGGTTATCTATGGTCGGCTTTTTGCCAATCTTATAAAAACTCTCCATACCACCAAAACCGGGGAGATCGGGCATAGTCACCGCACCGTAACGATTGAGAATCTGTGCTAGACCGAACCAGCGCTCTAAGCTCGAGTGGGTACCGTAGATAAAGAGGATCTGTCTAGTTTTACCCACAGGTGGTGGCAGATAGAGCATCCGGCCCTGCAGACCATTCATATTTAGTGGCATGATGTGTTCGGCTGGATTTTTGTTTACTCTTACCATGTTGCTAAAACTATACTACGTCACATTCAGTTTTGACCACCATTTTACGGATAAGAATACGGCAACACATAGTTACGTCCTCCGTTGTTGAAAGAGAAGAAATAAGATAAAATTTAGCTAGGTTTATTGGGGCGTAGCCAAGTGGTAAGGCAACGGGTTTTGGTCCCGTGATTCGTAGGTTCGAGTCCTACCGCCCCAGCCAACGTTGTACTATACTCATCTGTTATACATGAATTAACTTCTTTGGGGCATTGGATTTTACAATGTTAGGAGCGGAAGAGTTATATAGGACGAGTCCAGGCTATATTGAGACAATAGGCAACGATGCGCCCCCTTAGGCCCAACGGGGTCTGCCACACGTAACTTTAAAGTGTTAACATAAGCATTCACTATAAATGGCACTTTTTCGATGCTTAATCGTGATAATCGGATATTTTGAAATCTTGTCTTGCTATTGACAGTCACTACCAAATGTATATACTTCTGGTATGAGTACTTACGCAGTCATCAATCTTAAAACCGATCCTAAACTTAAGAGCCAGGCCTCTCTGGTTGCTCGTAGGCTCGGCATCAGTATCAGTGCAGTCCTTAATAACGAGCTCCGTCGTTTTGCGGCCGAGCAGAGCGTCATCTTTGACGTGCCCGAAACACCTAATTCACAGACAGCTAGACAGCTCACTATATCTAGAGCGCAGATTGACTCTGGTGATTATCACAAGTTCGATAGTAATAAAGAAGCTCTAGAATTTTTAGCTAACGAATTGAAATGATTGTCTCTTATTCAAAGAATTTCGTTCGTGAGGCGAAAAAACTGAATCCGCAACAACGTCAAAAATTACAAGAGAGAGTACGGATATTTGTCAACAATCCACTGCACCCCCTTCTGCGTAATCATGCACTAAAAGGTAAGTATAAGGCTTACTGCAGCATAGACATTACGGGAGATATCCGAGCACTCTACTTACAAAAAGAGGAGGAGGCTATCTTTGATTGTGTAGGCACCCATAGTCAACTGTATGGTTAAGTTGCCCCGGCCTTTGCAAAGACCGCGTTCGAAAATCGTCCCCTATGGCCAGTCAGATTCTATACATATGATCAACTTTATCGTTGGCGTTTTTTATGGCCCTCGAAATCTTCTAGTTATTACGCCACGAAATAAGTATTAGTTTACTATTGCATGTTTACTGTAAACTAGATAATGTAAACCTATAGCATGGATACTGATACAACCCTCAATGAGCTAATAGCTTTCCTTAATCGGCAACCGGGATCACGCCCCAAAGCAATCGCCGAGGGACTTGGCGTTAGCAGGCAATACGTTCAGAAGCTGCTCGCCGATAACAAGAAAAAATTCACCGTGACCGGCCTAGGCCCGAACAGGTTCTACCGTAATGCCACACTGCCACATGAATCAACCGATAGTTTTGATAGCCGGACCGCAAGTAGCAATCTTAGCGCTAAGGACCGTCAATTGATTGAAGATAACTTCTACAGCCTTACGCCACTTGGAGAAGAATTGACTGGAGTGCAAGGACTAGCAAAGTGGAGCCAGGCTCGCAATTTCGACATCAAAGTTAAACAGAATGAATACCTAGCCGTGCTAAGAAAATATTACCCGCCCGGTTTCAAATCACCGATCGACTTCACTAACAAGGTTAAAAGAACGCTCAACGAAATTGCATTGGAGAAAGTCTGGGCTATTGACTACTATAACTTTGAGATTTTCGGGAAAACTAAGCTTGGTACACAGGTATTAGTCGCGAAACAAACAGGCGATATGCAGACGACGAGAGCGCTTATAAATAAACTAGCGACAGTGACAGATGATATTGTTAGCAAGTATAAGATACAGGCCGTTGCTTTTGTATCTCCAACCATACAAAGGCAGTCTCAACTTATGACAAGGTTAGAGGGTAGCGTAGCGCTAAAAACCCCCAGGATCAAAGTCCATAAGGTCGGGGCAAGAATCTTGATAGCACAGAAAACGCTTAAGAGCCTAGCGGATCGTGTTCTAAATGCTGCTCAGACTTTTGTCGTCGAATCACCAGATCAGTACGAAAACATATTAATTATTGATGACGCACTCGGGTCTGGTGCAACTCTGAACGAAATGGCAAAACAAATTAAACAAAAGAGGATAGCACGTCAATGCTACGGGCTAGTACTCGTATCATCTCCGTCCGGTTACGAGGTCATCAACGAAGTGTAACTGGCTACCGCAAATACCTAAGTTTGGATCCTACTACCCCAGCCTGAGATTACTTTTTAACTAGATACTTATCGGCATACGACCCTAAGATATCGTTTATCATAGTTTGATATTTTGCATCGTGTTTCTTAGCATAGGCCTTATACAGATCCAGCCTGTACTTATCTATTGCGATGGTAATCTTTTCTTTTTTAGCCCTGCGGATAAATTCCTCTGGTGAGGGCAGAAAATCCTCAATCACGACAGCATGATCTAACGCCTCATTGATATCGTCTGGTGCATCCGTATACCTAACGTTGCTCATATCTCTTCTTACCTTTCCGCCAATATCCGGCACCAATTATGCGGATACGGCTATTTCTTATCGTGAACCTGACGGTAGCAATACGACCGTCGGCAACCTTGCCTATACAAAAATACCTTTTCTCCGACACTGAATGGTCCACATCAAGCATGACTATTCTTTTCTTGTCAGAGAAGGCCGATTGAGCCTTACTAAAGGACAGACCGTGTTTGACGATATTGACTTTATTTTTGTCACTATCCCATTCAAAGTCCATACATATTATTATACATGTTTAGATATTGCCTGCAATAAATTTACTGTAATTTAATATGTTGGTAAGTTTATTCCATCGTACTTAAAGCCGTAGCGTTCAAGACAACAAAGTCCTCGTTTACGCTTCCTTCGGAGTGTTATAGTTCGCTAAAAGCGTTCGAAAATCGTCCTATATGGCCAGCCAATAGCTTGATGCAATATATTCTGTTTATGTAAGGTATCACTGCTCTTTCTTCTCCGTTATACTCTGCATATGTGGCTATTCTATTCGGTTTTGGCAGGGGCCTTTTACACTGCTGAAAGCCTGCTACAGAGGTTCCATTTACGCAGAAAAAGGGACGTATGGACATTTGCTTTGTTTTACACCCTTATTGGGACTGTCGTCACGTTCCCATTCATGCTTGCCTCGCCGAAGATGCCTACCCACTTTGAAACCTGGTTACTGAGCGCCGTTGTTGGGCTACTTATCGTTGGTAACAACATGTTGTTCTTCAAGGCAACGGGGCTTATTGAGATGTCAGTGATTAACTCACTACTTAAGCTCCGCCTTGCTTGGGTGTTTATCTTTGGGGTTCTGTTTCTGCATGCTCACTTCAGCTGGCAAGAATTGCTCGGAACGATCCTTGCCATGTGTGCCGGTTGGGTTATTCTGCATAGCTTCAAGAAGCCTGAATCAATCAAAGGGATCTCATTCATCTTGACTATGACGATTGTGAACGCCAGCATCATCGTACTCCTTAAGTACTTGTTATCGTCATATAATGCCGTAAGCTTAACCTTCTTTGCCACCTTTTTGCCCGCAGCCATTTTCACCATCGTTCTGATGCCAAAGGCAGTAACTCGCTTCAGGCATATATTAAAGGATGATTGGCGTATCATATTCCTGGCATGTGTGTTTGGAGCACTGACCAATCTTGCCCTCAATGCGGCACTGTCATTGCATGATGCTGCAGGCGTATTAGCCATCAATGAGGCGTTCTTGGTCCTTGTTCTTGTTGGTGAACATGTTTATCTGAAAGAGCGGGAACACACGTGGATTAGGGTGGTCAGTGTTACTTTGGCTATCGCCGGAGCAATCCTGATTGATGTTAGTCACTAGATTACTCTTACGCCATAATAAGCAAAACTGAGCTGGTCTAATTTTTAAACGAATAGAACGTAGTCAGTTAGAATTAGTTCCATGTATCACCTGTATTCTCGGCCACACAGGATTTAAGGCATATTTTCGAACACACCATCTCTGGATGACACAGAATGCCTGTCATTGTATACTAGATCTTAATGACAACCGCCGACCTACAGTTACCAATTAAGCTTAACACATTCCGGGGCATTCTCAAAAAACATGGAGTAACTACTGCTAGTATTTTCGGTTCTTATGCTAGGGGGGAAGCACGTTCTGACAGCGATATAGACCTCCTTGTCAATCTTAAGCAATCCCGAAGCTTGTTCGACCTAGTTGATTTTACAAGCTGGGCTTGAGACAGCTACCGGTCACAAGGTAGACATAGCGACACGGCTACACCCTCGTTTTGAACCATACATCACTCCTGATCTTAGTAGAAATTTTATGATAAAGAAACCAGAACCACTCATTTGCGCAGCATATGATGCACTAACAACTATCGTTAAGCGTGCTGGCAGTGGTAAACAAACTTTCTTGGATGATCCTATTTTACAAGATGCTACCATGATGCGCCTTGTGGAAGCTAGTGAATATCTAGCAAGAGTAAGAGGTAGCTATTTTGATCTATAGCTTTGGGTTATCCCATTGCTCGCGCCCGAAGTCGCCAAGTCGTACATCCATGTCCGCCTCACTCTCTGGGCACAAATGGAGATCCAGTACTGATTGATGGTAAAAATCGAGCCATCGTTGCCGGAAACGTGCATCCGGATGCTTGTATCCTAAAATCTGTGCCCCGTGCATAAGATGAGATATATAGTGATGAGGCAGGGTATCCATAGTGTGGAAATACGTATGGCATGCTTTCTTCCATGCCTTATCATCACAGAACAGTCTGAGTGATGCAAAGCTATCACCAGGGTCCGGATCATCCCATTGGTAACATCGTCCTAATCGGCCAGCTTTTAACACAGAAGCCCGATAGGCACGCTGAATATCCCTACAAGGATGTTCTTTACCGACCCCATCGGGACCCCGAGCACCTAAGAGCGGCGTGGATTGCTGCATTAGCGCTAGTTTACGACACCATTCCGGTTGCACGCTCAAGTTCATTCATTACTCTCCTGTCTCGTAATCTTGCATTACACTTTACCAAACATAATTTTCCACACAGCTTCGAAAACCTAATCACCTATTTATTGCTGTGCAACCATTCGATTCTAGCCTAGTTGACCAGATCCTGCCAAATGTAGTGAGGCACGCAGTGCGTTATGCGATTATTTTTACTTCTGACCTCGCCAGCATATAGCCAGCCAAGCTTAAGACTTCTTTGAGAGTCTTTTTTGTTACTCCCTGTATGAGATAGCGAGCTGGCGCATTGTACATTAAAGACAGTAAACTGTTCTTAATCTGCGAAGAACAGCAAGGTTTTTACTGGACACCAGGCGGTGAACTCGAGAGATACGAAACATTTAAGCAAGCCTTGGAACGAGAGCCCAAAGACACTTAAATTGTCCATGCAAATAGCGGATAGACCTTACCGGCATCATAAATGGAGCTGAGTTTTTCTATCTAACCTTTGAGCGATATCCAACAATAGAGTTGAAATATACGATTGCCGCAATGAGCACACATAGATCTGCTAAGATTAGAATATTATCAACGATTGAGGTAAGAATATGCTTTTTAGATTAGAAGAAGGTGATTACGTCGCGTTTCCGGAGGGGGTTGAGGAAAGCAAAGCAAAGATACTTCTAGGCCGAAGTAAAAAGATAAAAAAGTCTGGGCTGATTGCGATTGCAATTATAACGACAACTACTATCCTGTTGCTTGTCGTTACTCGACATGCCATCGCACCAATAGCGCCTATCGGAGTGCTCATCTTCGGGCTGGCACTCCTCAAGTTCTACAATTCTACTGTTGAGCTATTTGGTGGCATCCGGTTTCGCCGACGACTAAGCCGCTATGAAGCAGAGGGTACACTGGTATGGGTACCGGCAGGCTTAAAGATCCGCGCAGATGTAATTTGCCGACTGAGAAAGATTCCTGTGCCTCATGACCTCTTTAGTTATGATATGCCTGCCGCTAGCAGTCTGGCTGTTCTCTACCGCACACTCCGCACTAAAAGGAAGCTAAGAAGTTCCATCCAGCTACGTGAACAACTAGACGCACTTATCGACAATCGAATCGCCTCGTGACCGCTACAACGAAAGCCCTTCATGGCAACTTCTTTGTATTTAATACTACTGCTTGAACTTATCAAAGCGGATTGACTGCAGGTACGACCTCAATTTCATATCAAAAGCGCTCGAAAAACACCCCATATGGCCAGCCATAGTATTCGAACACGAATCACCTCCTCAAAAGAGGTAGTTTTTTGGTTTGAACTTTGAAGGGGAGAGATAGGACGTCCAAACTTTGTTGATCAGTCGAAGGAGTATAGTAATGTTTAGTTGAGGCAGGAGCCTCTCATCTAACCGGAAATATAGCCTCTGACCCATCAGTCAATTCCCGATGTAACACCTCGCCAGCAATGATGAAGTTGTGATTGCGATAATCATAATCTGCACGACCGATATTAGATGCCACACCGCCAGCTTCTTGCACTAATAGTGAGCCGGGCGCAAAGTCCCAATCCTTCCCATACGGCTCAAGGCAGACTTTGCCGTCCAGCTTACCCGAAGCGATCATAATAAACTCATATCCGCTATAGAGTCCAATTATTGTCACCGTATGCTGCCTGATCTGCATATATTTTTCCAGATTCTGTGGGTTTTCTAGTTTCGACTCAAAGCAAACTAAGCTTTTCTTTAGATTTGTCATCAGCTTTTCGCCGCCGCAGAAGGCGCCACGACCCCGTGCAGCCCAATAGGTCTGCTGGTTGGCAATATCATGTATGACGGCCAATAACGCCTTGCTTTTCTCTACAAGTGCAATCATGACCGTGCACATCGGTAAGCCACGAATAAAATGAGTTGTGCCATCAATGGGGTCAACCAGCCACGAGATATCGGATGCTTGCTTTTCTCCGTATTGCTCACCAGTAAAGCCAATCTCTAATCCGACTCCTGTACCGAACTGCCCGAGTCGTTTTTGTAGTAATTTTTCTGCTCTTTCGTCAAGTTCCGTAAATACACCGGCAATGCTATTCCCGGCCTTATCGCTTTCGACTTTAGCTTTAATATTGCCGTAGTGGGGCAAAAGCATGCCCCCAACTTCTTGAGCAGCCTGCTTGGCCACTTCAAGAGCTTTGGTTAGAAGTTCGTCATTCATATGGGTCATTATAGATCATCCTTTAAGAGGCGGCGCATTTCTTCAATTTCAGCTTCCTTGTCTTTTACTGCCTCTAGTTCCTCAAAAGTTTGGACAACGCCCATTCTCCCCCAGCCAAGTATAAGCACTTTGATTCTTAAGTCGTACCTACAACAAAAAAACGGACAGAAGGTAAGCAGTGGTACCGTGAGGCTACGATCGTCGTAGCCAGAAGAGTTATTGCGAGAGTCTATGCTGTCTGGAAACGAGGGACGGCCTACCGGCCGTCCACCCCACTGATTGCTTGACAGGTTATTCTAGGTCTATTATGAATTTATGAGAGAAATATTTCTATTTATGATGACTAGCCTTGATGGCTACTTTGAAGGCAAGGACCATGATATTTCTTGGCATAACGTTGATGCGGAGTTTAATGTATTTGCAAACGCACAGCTTGACGAAGCAGACACACTGGTTTTCGGCCGTAAAACTTATGAACTTATGGCTGGTTACTGGCCAACTCAAGCAGCTAGGGATGAGCCATCAGAAATAGCCCGTCGTATGAATGCGATGAATAAAATTGTCTTTTCCAGCCAGCCGTTAAATCCAGCTTGGAAATTGACTACCGCATCTACAGATATAAAAATATTAGATGATATAAAACGACAATCAGGCAAATCTATAGCCGTTTTGGGTAGTTCGAACTTGTGCGTTTCTCTATTAGAAGAAGGTTTGCTCGACGAAGTAAGAGTCATGGTGAATCCAGTCGTTCTAGGCAAAGGTACACCTTTATTTGAGGGGATAAACAATCTGGCCAAGTTCCGTCTTATTAGTACTCGCACCTTTAAGAGTGGTAACGTTCTTCTACGCTATAGCACATGAGTTCAACAGGTCTATAATTAGCATTAAGGAGGTTCTATGAAAAAGTTTTTAATTCTCTACTATTCGCCAATTTCAGCCGAAGAGCGAATCAAGCAGGCTGACATGGACAAAATGAAAGCCAGCATGGCCGAGTGGATGGAGTGGAAGAATCGGCATGGCGACGCATTGGTTGATTTTGGGTCCCCAGTGAAACCATCGAAAAAACTAGACAAAGGAGTTATTGAGGATGACCAAGGCTGGACGACCGGCTACTCGCTAATTCAAGCCGAAAATCTGGATCAAGCGGTTGAAATTATGAAAGATCATCCCAACTTTAAAAACTCCGACGGGCCTGGCATCGAAATCCTAGAGTTCGTATCCATGCCGGGTATGCCGGAGTAAACAAAGACCGAAAAAGGTTCTGACCGAGTGCTCAGCCACAACTTTTCACACCTGAATCCTCCTACTAACAATCTTCTGCATTAATGCAAGCTGCCCAGTTAATCCGTTGCTATACTAATCGATATGAATATCACTATACTTGTACTGATACTAGTGGCCCTTTTTTTCGCAGATGTCGTGATCCGCTACGTGCTCGTCTTTAAAGCACTCATCCCAATCAAGCACAGGCCAGTAGACCGACAACGATCAGTGACTTTCAACGGTGTCGGCAGGGGGTCTGTGCATATTGCCCTCCTGGGCGACTCCGTTCTATATGGGGAAAATTCAAGGTATCCGCTACCGGCCATTCAATACGTTGCTCAAAATTTAGCTAAACAGCATAAAACCGTTGTCATCTACAATTATGCGGTTACCGGCAATACAATTGACCAGCTCATTGATTCGCAACTACCAAAGATACAGGAAAGCGATCTTATTTTTATCTATGTCGGGGCGAATGACTACTTCCGATTTACCTCACCCAGAAAGTTCTTACATTCGGTCGATCGTCTTCTCAAAAACCTCAAAGGGAAGACTGTCATATGGTGTACGCTTGCCGATCCGAAATATCTTTACCTTTTGCCTATTTGGCAGCGGTATATATATCGCTACTACGTCGTAGCATATATGAACCGCGTTACAGACACGCTCAAACGACACCCGAAAGAAAATTGGCACACTATTGACTTTACCTATGAGCCAACAAGACGACTCAAAACCCAGAAGCTCAATAGTCATGCACTTATCGCTGATGGCTTTCACCTTAATGGCGCGGGTCACGAATTATGGGCAAGGATTGTAGAGGAGGCATACGTTAAGCTGAAGCAGCAGGGAGCAAGATTGCCTTAAGAGACACTTAATTCGTCTTTGGTCGGCTGGAGCTTTCTCCTCAACCAGAAGTCTTACGAGCGCTTTGATATTGACAAGGTTAGCTAACCTAGACTAACATATTCATATGAAAACAGTTTCAATACATGATGCAAAGACAAATTTGAGCAAATATATTGCCGCCGCCAAACGGGGAGAGAAAATATATATTGGTGGCTTCGGCGAACCGGAAGTTGCTCTTATAAATCTATCCTTGGCAGAACGAGGCAATCGAGGCAATCGGTCGTTTAACATAGCAAAAGGTAAAATTAAGGTGACACCGGAAGCCTTCTCCAAATCAACAGAACAGCAAGTCGCCAATCTAATGCTCGGCAACTAATGTGAACATATTGATTGATACTCAAGTATTCGTATGGCTTGTTAATTCTGATTCGCACCTAGGGCCAAAATCGTTAGAGTTGCTAATTGATAAATCTAACAACGTATCAGTTAGCTACTTCTCATTTTTCGAAATGACCATAAAGGCCAGCATCGGCAAGCTGCAATACGATCCTACAATCATAAACGACCTACCTAAGATGGGGATCGAACTTATTATGGCCGATACGAGTGTCTTGCAGGATTACGCGATCCTAAATCAAGCCAATAAAGATCCCTTTGATAATATAATCATATCTGTCGCGCGTAATGAGAGGAGTACCCTAATGACGAGTGATCCCAAAATACTATCAGTAGTCGCTCCACATCTAAAACTCATTGATGCGACCAGGTAGAACTGAGATGTTAGGTTCGAGTGGTATTTCCCCACGCAATCAGGGTAGTCTTGCTGACCTTGAGTTTCTTGGCAATCTTAGCAAGGCTCTCGTTGTCGGCGCGGAGTTCAATAAATTGTTGCTTGGTTTTGAGTGATGACGCCATTTGCTAATCCTACTATTTATTATGGAGTAGTAAGTAGCTAATGAATAGTATTGGGTAATTTACTACTGTGTTGTAAAATCAGCGCAGAGATTAACTACTTAAAAGAAAGCTACAAATGGACAATCAACCCACTCAACCACAGGCACAGGCTAATTTAGGTATGTTTGAAAGACGAACAGGTCGTTTAGCGTTCTTGCTCGCAATAATTTACGCTATGGCACCACTTATTATCGTAGCCTTACTACAAATGGTCGTACACTTTGCTCTAGCAAGCAGTACAAGTAGTGATGTTACTACCACTACCACAAGCTCCAACGCATTAACAGCTATCGTGAACATAATTTCGTTGTTAGTAGGTATTGTGAGCGTTGTCTTAATAATACCTGTTACTATATCTGCCTATGTTAGGCGGCTTCACGATGTTAATCAGTCAGGCTTGTTGACCCTACTAGTGTTTGTACCGTTCGTGAACCTACTGCTGTTCCTGTACTTATTGTTTGCGCCAGGAACACAAGGTGCTAACAAGTATGGCAATCCAGTCAATTCATACAACTACTGGGTAGTTACTGGTCTTAAAAAGCCCGTAGCCTAGACCACTACTAGGTTCTACAAGTATTTGGTTATTGTTCTAACTTCGGTTTCTTGACCACATTAGGGGCTTCATCACCTACTTCCAAGATGTGTTCACGTCCGTCAGGTGCGCTATAAGGCGTAGGCTCATCTGGGTTATCGGTATCTGACATACTTTTATTATACCAAAAAGCTCTTGTCGGCAACACGGCTGGACGGTGGTAGCATACCGACTAATGACCGTAGACCCGCTAACCGTTCCTTGAAGTCTTGGTAGTTCAGCAGGGCTTCGTACATCTGTAGTAAAATAGGTTCGTCAGCAGTATCAGTCTGCCAACCAGTAACTTCTTCAGAGACAAAAGGTTCCAACAGTTGAAACATTGGCTTGTCTCTGTATGTTTTATACTTTGGATGCCGTGGCCTGCCATCATATAGCTTGTCGGCGCATGCTTAAAGAGCGTCTTCAAGATAAATGAACCTCTAGATGTTAAACTTTTTTGTATGGGCACGCTCATAGAAAAATCTACTTCACATCGCTTAAGGTTCCGATTAGTATTCACGCTAGCGCTTGGGCTGCTGTTTGGATGTGCAGGCATGATTTTATGCCTACACCAACGAGATTCATCGATCACAAACGCGCAGACAACTCAAGGCAGTGCTTGTGCCAGCGATTCATGTACTATCAAGCCGGGTTGGATAATTGGTGCCTACACTTTTAGCCGCTTGAAGGCAAGCGGAGCAAGTCCGACACTAATTAATACAGCGTTCAGCAATAACGACACTTTCGTCGTCGGTGATGGCCATATTGGCGTGCCAACCGTTACATACCAGAGCTATCAGAAGATAGATGAGGCTTTAGCAGACGGAACACTTCCAGGCAACTACAAAGCAGTGATGTACGATAACGAAAATTGGTCCTTCACTCCAGCCGTCGAGCAACAGCACCCTGATGAGTATGAGCACCTAGTCGGCGATTTATTGCACAGGCATGGACTCTTGTATATTACAGCCCCTGCAGCAGACATCGTGAGAGCAAGTGGCACACCAATAGATAACAATACCCAAGACACATACCTATCGCGTAATGTCGCCGGAGGAGCAGCTCAATACGCCGATGTGATCGATATACAAGCCCAGTACCTAGAGCCTGACTTAAGCAAATTTACACACTTCGTTACAACGGCCGCTGCGCAGGCCCGAAAGGCTAATCCAAAAATAAAGGTGTATGTTGGTATCGCCACGGGGCCCGACGGTCAATCAGTAACTTTTGACCAACTATACGGAGCATATAAAACCATACGCTCGATTGCTGATGGCTACTGGCTGAACCTTTCCGGCAAAAGTACTTACTGCCCGAACTGCGTAGCACCAAAGCCACAACTTGCAGCACAACTGCTTCAAACAGTCTACGGATTAAAATAACTTCCGACAGCTCTCACTTTACGGACTCGATCCGATGTAGCACTTTCCGAAGCTGCTTTACATAAACGTGCCACTGACTAGGAGATAGTTGGGCTAAGCAATGACCATCCTTGACACAAGACGGACGTAAGCTACACCGGTACAGACGAGATGGAAGGTTGAACGATTCAATGCCTGGATACAAAACTACAAACGGGTTGTCACGAGATACGAACGTCATCTGCAGAACTATCTGAGCATGGTGCAATTTGCCTGCATCCTTATCCTGCTGTGGCATTTATTTTAAGATGAGTCTAGTAATTACGACCGGGCATGTCAGTGCAATATTTCACATAATCCCTAACTAAAATTAAGGCAGTCTTTTCGGTGTCCTAAACACAAGGTTATATAATCGTAAACCTATCGAAACAGCGCATGGCGACTATCATATAACAACCCGAATGCCAAGAAGGTGGAAAAAGTCAGCCCTTTGCCATTCTGTCTAGAAAAATTAAGTACCCTTTGGGAAAAACCATAAGCAGCTATATAATTGATATATGACCAAGAAGAAAACGAAGAGAAACTTTAATTATCACTCCAAAAGACTAATCGCCACAACGCCAAAATTCGTCCACGGCATGCTAGTAGGAGCCTTCATAGGGGCTTTGTTCGTTGAGTTGCTTCGAGCTACTTTTCCCGCCTTGGCACTGAGTGTGGCTCGAGACTGCTCGCAAAATGCCATTTTGCCATGCGGAGCAACATCAAAGACTGAATTCATTGGTGACCTTAAAATCAATAAGCCTGACGATCTACAGGGAGTTTATGCGTGGTCCGGTTTGCCGTCAAACGACTACAATCAATTCCTGAGTAGTGCAGAACTAGGTTCAGATCTCAGGGATGGCCGTATTGTCGTCGATGGTCAAACTGTCGCTACTGATGCCTGGAGCATCGGACGGCAGCAAATTCCCGGTGAGACAGCATTTAGAATTAACGGCAAAACCTACTTCCGCGGCAACAATCAGGTTGCATATGGTAGCGGCGTAGAAAGCATACCAGTTTGGGTACTATTCAACAGCCAAGGGGTGGTACAGTTTGCAGTCATGCCACCGTGCGGTAACTCTGTGTTTGGAACCCCAATAAAAAGACCACGGCCGACTCCGACACCTACACCAACTCCAACCCCTACACCCTCGCCGACTCCAACCCCTGCACCAACACCAACTACGCAGGTAACGACGGCGTCGGCTCCTATCACGCAACTACCAAACACTGGCCCAGGTGCGGTCATTATTATAGCCTTGCTAGCTGTTATCGGAGGTTACGCTTTCCACATGACCCACCGCCATCTTCGGCGGCGACGTCATACTCTACACCACCGGCCGGCTCATGCACATTCTGCTAGATAGATAAATAGGTTGTAACCAGGCCATAGATTAATCGACTGCCTCCTGGGTTACCATAATAAGTTTTAACAATCGAAACAGATGTAATAATTTTCGACACAGTCAAATAATGCGGAACAGGGTTAGGTAACCCTGGGGCGAAGCCAATCGAAGGTTGTTATGCCTAGCCATCCAATTACCTACAGGGCTACGATTGTTCCATGTCAGTTGACGGTGCCTTTAAGCCCGGGTCTAATGTAAAAACCAATACGCAATGCTAAAATCAGGCAGTGCACACAGGAACCCAACAAATGACTCTCAGCATTCTCGCGATTGGACTTGGATTGTTTGGTTACGCATTCTACGCAAGAGGAATATTGCAGGGTAAAATTAAGCCTCACGCATTCACTTGGTTTGTATGGGGGGTTCTGACTGCAATAGCTTTCGTCGCCCAAATTTCTAGCGGCGGTGGACCAGGAGCATGGGCCACCGGATTTACCGCTCTTTGCAGTTTTGCCTTCGCAATCGTCGGGCTTAGCGAATCTTCTCGCGTATTGATAGCTAAAAGCGATTGGGCGTTTTTCTTCCTCTCATTGCTCGCCATTCCGATGTGGCGTATTACCGGCAATCCATTGTGGGCAATCCTCATCATTACTGTTACTGATGCCATAGCATTCATCCCCACATTTCGCAAAGCGTATCATCATCCTGAAACCGAAAATAAGTGGACCTATACTCTGTCAGGATTGAAGTTCCTCGTCAGCCTGTTCGCTTTACAAAGCTTTAACTGGACAACTGCGCTTTACCCAGCTTCTCTCGTGTTAGCTGATCTCGTCTTTGTAATGATGCTTGTCTGGCGCAAACAGGTAAGGAGTAATCCCGCCCCCAAAAGGGCACTAATCTAAGATCGGCTTATGATCTCCCTGACCGGCGGCTTGTATTCCACCCAATCGTGCCAACTTGGCCAGCTTCTCCCGGTATGACCGTTGGTTATACTGGCCTGGATAGTCAACCAGTTCCCGATTTAATACCCTAAAACCAGCTTTCCTAAGCGGTTCAGTGGCCACTTCAAATACGTTAGATTTTATCAATATGATCTTAGTATCTCGCTCGGCCAGTTTTTTTATGCGCTCAATCAGGTCTGGCAATCCTGCTCGTATTAATTCCTGACGTTGATCCTTGGTTTCTTCATGGGGCAGAGATATATTGAGCGCCTCAATCATGTACCAGCCATCTGATTGAAAACGACGGAGCCATTGTTCCTTGTGCTGTTCTAGCTCCGATTCTGGGGCATCGACAGTCTCAGGATAAAGCGCCCGAATTGTATTTGTAAAAAGGCGATCATCAGTTCTAATACGATCAGTCATATAGAATTGGCGACTGCTTTGTATATGAGAAGCTGGGGGCTGAGATTCGGCAATGATCAGCATTTTGATATGCCTCGGTAGATATCGCTTCCTAAGTTCATCGTATGCACTCATCCCCCTCATGATACTCGATCCACTTGATGGTTTGTAGTACCATAAGAAGTATGCGACCACTCTGGAGCGGATCAATCAGTTTCGGGCTTGTCAGTATCCCGGTACGGATGTATAGCGCTACCAGTCCGCACCAGGGTATTGATCTGGACATGCTCCATAAAACCGACCGTGCGCCAATCCGCTATGCCCGGATGTGCACCAAAGACGGCGAGGAAGTCCCCTGGGACGACATTGTCAAAGGCTATGAGTATCAGGAAGGCGATTACGTTGTCCTGACGCCAAAGGACATTGATGAGCTTGATGCCAAAAAGACCCAGACGATCAACATCCTCCAGTTCGTCGATACCAACGACATAGATATCCGCTATTTTGAAAAACCTTACTATCTTGAGGTTCAGAAAGGCGGGGAAAAGGCCTATGCGCTACTTCGAGCAGCGTTGCATAAGTCCAATAAGCTAGCCCTTGCCAAGTTCGCAATGCACGAACATGAGCACATTGCTGCCATCAAACCGTCAGGACGGGTATTGGTACTAAACCAGATGCGCTACCCAACTGATCTGCGGGAAGCCGCTGACCTGGACATTCCGTCGGACAAAGATCTTACCGAAAAAGAAATCGATATGGCCCTCAAGTTCATCAAGCAGGAGACCAGACCGTTTATTGCCGAAGATTTACGTGACACCTACACCGAAGAGCTGGAAGCACTCATCAAGCAAAAGGCCAAAGGCAAAACGCACACCAGCAAACCGAAACAACCGGCTGCAGCTTCAAATGCCAAAGATCTTATGGATGCATTAAAGGCCAGCCTCAAAGAGTAGCCCCGCATGAGCCTGCGAGCATATACCGCAAAACGTCACTTCAACCATACTCCCGAACCAAAAGGGGGATCAGGCTCAAAGCACCACTCGCTTCGTTTCGTTGTTCAGGAGCACCATGCCACTACGCTCCATTACGATTTCCGGCTTGAGCTCGACGGTGTGCTAAAGAGCTGGGCCATACCCAAAGGACCAACTCTGAACCCGCATGAACATCATTTGGCCATTCAGACCGAGGATCACCCCTACGATTATCGCAACTTCGAAGGTATCATACCTGAAGGCAACTATGGTGCTGGTAACGTCATCATCTGGGACGAAGGAACTTACGTCGCCCGCGCCGGCAAAGCCGAAGACAGTCAAAAAACATTACGCCGTGAATTCAAGGCCGGCCACATGACATTTGTCCTGCACGGCGAAAAGCTGCATGGCGAATTCGCTCTCATAAAAATGAAGGACGACAAATCGTGGCTGCTCGTCAAGAAGCAGGATGATGCCGCATCGGCAACTGACGTCACTAGGCAGGATACGTCTGTCAGAAGCAGCCAGCGGGTCGATGATCTGGGTGCCCATGGTAAGCTCCCCGATCTCTCCGAATATCCCAAGCGGTCGCCGTCAAAACTTGTCAAACCAATGCTCTGCACCCTGGTAGACGAACCGTTTGATCGCGAAGGTTGGTTGTTCGAAATCAAGTGGGACGGCTATCGGGCAATAGCCAGCAAGCAGGGCTCGTCGATAGCGCTTTACTCGCGCGCCGGCAACAACTTCATACAAAAATATCCTCCTGTTGTCGAAGCTCTACGTAGCTTCAAACACGACGTGGTTGTCGACGGCGAGATTGTGGTCTTGGATAAAGACGGAGGGGCTCATTTCGAATGGCTTCAAAATTGGCACCGCCAGCCGCAAGGCACACTTTGCTACTATCTCTTTGATATCTTATGGTGTGACGGACGAGACGTACAGTCTATGCCTCTGCTGAGGCGTAAGGCTCTTCTAAAAGCCGTCATACCCCTCAGTGACAGCCTGCGCTATTCTGACCATGTTGAGCATAGCGGGCTTAAACTTTTCAAGGAAATGCAGCGTCAGGGCATGGAAGGTATGGTCGCCAAACTCGGATCAAGTCCCTACCGGCCCGGTGAGCGGGGCAATGATTGGCTTAAGATAAAGACCCATCTCCGGCAAGAAGTAGTGATCGGCGGCTATACTGAGCCGCGCGGCGGGCGTAAATACCTCGGCTCACTCCTGGTCGGCACTTACGATCAAGGCCAGCTCCATTATGTCGGCCATTCCGGCGGCGGTATTCCTGACGATCAGCGTAAACTACTCCGCGACAAGCTTGCCAAGCTGGAACGCGAAACCTCGCCGTTTGCCTCAACACCAAAGCCGAACGCGCCAGTGCATTGGGCTAAGCCCATGCTGGTATGTGAGATGGTCTTTAGTGAATGGACGGAGGAGGGCTATATGCGTCAACCGGAATATAAAGGGCTGCGCCCGGACAAGAAGCCAACTGAGGTGCATCGTGAAACAGCGAAATCACCTCCGAAGCAAAAAGGTACATCAAAGTCCACGGAGTTACCATTTGAGCTAACCCATCTCGACAAGGTATTTTTTCCCAAGCACCACTACACTAAAGGCAATCTTATCGACTATTATCGCTCAGTAGCGACATATATCTTGCCCTATCTCAAGAACCGACCCCTATCGCTCAACCGTATGCCCAACGGTATCACCGGCGAAAGTTTTTTCCAGAAAAATAACGAACACCTGCCGGACTGGGTGTCGCATGCCAATATATTCTCCGACTCAAACAATGCCACCTTGCGTTGGATCGTTGGGGGAGATCTCAATACATTGCTATACATCGTGCAGCTCGGCTCCATCGAAATAAACCCATGGAACTCACGGGTCGGTTACCTGGACAAACCAGATTGGATTGTTATCGATCTTGATCCGGAAGGCGTGCCATTTGCCCATGTTATCGAGGTCGCACAAATCGTCAAAACAGTGTGTGACGAATGGGACATACCGACCTATCCCAAGACCTCCGGTAAAACCGGCCTCCATATCTACATTCCGCTGCATGCCCGCTATAGCTTCGAACAGGGCAAAAACCTGGCACACCTGATTGCTTTAGAGGTCAATAAACGGACGCCCAAGCTAACAAGCGTGGAGCGCATGCCAGAAAAACGAAGACACAAGATCTATCTGGACTTCCTGCAAAACCGCGAAGGCCAAACCCTGGCTGCCCCGTACTCAGTTCGTCCAACGCCTGATGCGACGGTATCTATGCCGCTGCATTGGAACGAAGTCACAGCCGGCTTGAGCCCAACGGATTTCACTATTAAGAATGCGCTCAATCGTCTGAAGCGTACTGGTGATCTGTGGAATCCGACCCTTAAAGAGGGCATACAGCTTCCTAAAATCCTCAAAACTATTGAGACAAAACAGTCACGATAGAAGCAATCGACAATTTCGTGGAAATTTAGCTGATTTGTAAATTAACCTCAGCGCTAACCGGTTTGCTGCAATCTGTCTCGCAAGAGCTGATCCACGAACCGGTTGGCATGATCTATGTGGGACCAGGCTTCTGAATCAAGATATCCCTCATCGTCAGGATATTCCGCGCCATAGAACGTATCCAATATATACCGGGTCATCGCTAGGCCACTGACAGTCAAATCGACAGAATCGTCAGTACGCCAGCGCTCGAGTAGCCCTGGCTGTATAGCGTCAAACTCGCTCTGCAGCGTATTTATACCCTCTTCGGAACCCTGATCGGCATATAGTACCGCATCAAGCAATGACGGCCGTTTGGCAATGAGCAATTCCAAGTTGATAGCCCAATCTGTTGCATAGCTAAAATCGAAAAAACGAAGCCTATATGAAGTATCGCCATACATCCCAGGCATAACTCTGATTAACTTGAGCGGTGCGTTAAAAGAAGTTGGTAGTTTATAGTAAGGCCAAGGTTCAGTGCGGCATTTCACTAAAAATGCCTTACAATGAGCGCCCAATAATTCGGCACGGCCCTCAACGAATGGTTTAGACTGAAACCCTACTCCCTCTGTCCTAAAATACATCCCGCCTTCGGGAGCTTGAGCATATGTGATGACACGACGGTTACTTGCGTGAGCGACTTCGTGAGCCGCATAGCGGTTGGGATCTAGAGACCAATACTTGAATCGATCCAGTGCCAAAAAAGCAATATTTAGGCCAGCAGAATACACACCGAGATGAAGACGTTCGCCGTCGTCAACAAATATTCTATGAGCTAAGCGTTGATGAAATTCAGCAGGCGGTCTTTGGAGATCAAACGCAATAATACCAGGGACAGGCAGTCCTAATTGGCCAAAGTAATCGGCTATACCCTGCTCATTAATGCCATTATCCGGGATGTGTATTTCGGTTCTAAGCGTATCGAAAAGAATCT
>DASYZQ010000040.1:0-3050 GCA_035946175.1 Saccharimonadales bacterium (SeqCode) | reverse complement strand
CTCTCAAGCAGGCCGTAGATCCAGAGCCAGTAAGAATACCAGACACCATGTCACTCTCCGCAGAATGAATATGAAAGTACCGTATCGCTGGGATTTGAAACTATACATTTTCCAATAGTGTAGAGGACATTGCTACTTTATCTCAGGGTAACGGTCAGAATTCCGTCGATAGTAATCTGTCCATGGATCATCCTCGCTCACCTCAACGTAATTGACAAAAAGCCCTTTCTTAAACGCTCCACTTTTCTTATTTTTAATATGTTGTGCTCTAGTAATATCTTCGTTTTTCAGGCCGCATAGCTCTTTGAGATCATCAATCGCCTGCTGGACATCAGCTATTTCTGACACAACATCATCAGGGTCTGCTTGAGTGATTTCCCTCGCTTCCTCGATGATTTTATTTACAAGTTCTCGTTTATGTTCATCCGGATTGAGTCGGCGAAATCTTGGTTTTGCGCCTGAAGCTACTTGATGATCCACAATTTTATCGCGTACGAGTTTGGAGAATTTGAACTTAGGCACGACTCCATTCTAGCAAAATTAATTGCTTTCTATCGATAAGGTCTATGGATCAGAATTTACAGGTGATGAGCTCGACCTTCGGACCCCTTAGCCACAAAATCCCATACTGCTCGGGCGGAAGTTAGAAAAGTCCAATCTTATCCAATCACTCATTCCAATCATCGTAATAATGCTGCCCGTATCTATAAACTACCAGTGACAAGAACTGCGATAACTACTCGCATGAGTCTCAAGGCAGTTATATTCGATGTTGATGGTGTCATTATTGACTCCAAACGGGCTAATGGTGAATTCTATGCACGTTTGCTTCATCAGGCTGGCTATATGGATGTAAGCCCTGAAGCTATAGATGCTTGTTTTCATCTCCCCTTGATACAGTCACTTGAACGGCTGACTGGGAGAAAAGATCCTGAGGAGATCAAGCGAATCTGGCAGCTAGAACGCGATAGGGGACTTTATCCGAAAGAGTTACTTGATTATCCCAAGTCGCTCATGCCGACTCTCACTGAACTGCGTAAAAAGTACAAATTGGCAATAGTGACGAGTCGCATTAAAGAAGGCGTGCAGATAATGTATGAGGCCACCGGTACAGACGGGCTGTTTGACGTTGTGATCTCCTTTGATGATTATACGCATCCGAAACCAAGCCCTGAATCGCTCCTAATAGCACTGCAACGGCTTGGCATAGAGCCCAGGGAGGCAGTCTATGTTGGCGATAGCCATGTGGATGTTGAGGCCGCCCAGGCGGCAGGTATCTGGAGTATACATGTGGCGCCAAAGAAACATGACGATGCCACTGTCGGCATTACAAGTTTCGATGGGGTACTTGCAGCGGTCAGGCAGATTGCCACTAAAAGCTAGCTGCCGTTATTGAGACGCGCCGTAGATTTCATTCATGAATAGTTCTTGTGTAAATTCCCGTCAAATGGTGAAATCTTGATGAGCTAACGCGCCTTATGCTTGCCGGAACCTGGCGATTCCTGTTTCTCTAAATTATCAATGAAATCCCGAAGGTCCTTTTTGAACCAAAAATGATTATGCTGCCAAAATTTTCGCATGATCTCACTCTCATTGAATAACTTTGCGTAGTAGGGCCCCCAACCGTCAGCTTGCCAATCGAGGTGTTCTCTTTGAGTAAGCATGCACTCAGCGAAGTCCAGAACCATTTCTGCCGTCGCTTCCCATTGTTGAGCTTGCGGGCTATCGCCGAATACTTTCGATGAGCCATAGAAGTGCTCTCGCAATTCAGGATGCTCGCAAAAGAAACGATCAATAGTTAGCATTTCCAGCCAGACATTCATCCTGGTTGAGTTGCGTGTTGCTGCAGTGCTCGCTTTCGTTTGCTTACGCATATCTCGCAACTGCAGGACCAAGGCAACTAATGCACCGACTTGCCCGACAGCGGCAGCCGCTGTTACGATAAACAGCCAATCCTGTAGGTTCATATGCTTGAGCGTACCACATTGGACCTTCCGACGTCATTAGCTACGTTGACGTCACGGCGATAAATAATCTGTCCGGTCATCGCTTTTGGAATACTGCCCAGCAGGGCTAATTGCAAATGCCTCAATACATACTAGAGAGGCACTTGATGTAATTGCCAGGTTCTGCCACGTACACTATCATTAACTCCGGCTCGGCTTCTTCGGCTGCAGCTAGTAGGCAAGTATAATTCTAACCCACGTTGGGGATCGCCTGTAGTGCCTCATCTGACGCCAATTACGAGCCAAATTCTGACAGTAGGAATCCCTGCGTTTTGCTAATAGCAACCTTGACAGCTGCAATTACGCTATCACCAAGAAGTTGAGCAGCCACAAAATGGGCGAAAAACGTATCACCAGCACCTATGGTAGTATGAGAGGGTTTACATACTGCTACAGGGATTCTGGTATGTAAGCCTTTATAAAAAAGCTCTAGATCAGCACCAACGGTAATGACGTTCTGTTACGTATCTCCCGTGTTAAATACGTCATGCACGCAACCGTTTCAGGCCCAACCTTTATGTGATGGGGGATGTCGTAATTATTCTCCACCATTATGGCGTCAACACCGCCGTCTATGAGCGCTTCTAGGTCCTTGAGTGCATCATCCAATACTAGTTGCATATTCCAGTCTCGTGCATAACCAAGAAGCGGCGCAAAATGAATCATACCTATGACAGGATTTTGGGTTAAAAAGTATCTACTATATTATTCATAAAATTGTCGCTATCAACTATAACCTCATTTATGTACTGATCCAAACTAACTTGACGAAGCCTTTGAGCAACAACCAGTTCATCAAATATTTGTGTCATGTAAGCCGGATGCAAATCATTATAACTGGATAGTCTACCCCCCTAGCCAACATCATTCTCAAAAACAATTGTATCGTTCATAGATGAGAGGTCGTACAGAACTCAAGACCTTTGCAACATTTGAATCGGTGTCCAGTACTGCAGGCTTAAGTGTACTCGTTTGGTGTTGTAGAACTCCAGGTACTTGTTTAGTTTGGCCTGTGTTGTTTTGTTGCTAGTCTGGAAGTTTAAG
>DASYZQ010000039.1:0-4464 GCA_035946175.1 Saccharimonadales bacterium (SeqCode) | reverse complement strand
ACCCACAACCAGTTCATTGGCGAGAAGCTCGAGGAGATAGCTGGTCAGTTTGAACAATACATTGCCGGGCACGTGTTTGCGTATGAGCTACTTGGGCTCAGGGCTGACGTGGCGCAAGATTAAGTGGGAGGTGTATAGAGTCTCCCGTTTATATTTATCATGCTGGACAATCCTCAATATGCCGATCGGGACCACAAAGCCTTAATTATCTCATAACATGGGTGCATTCCATTGATCCGTATGGGCACCACAGTCTCAGCAAGTAGGAGGAGCTATAGCCAAAGGGTTTGCGGCATTAGGGAAATGCTTAGCGCTCAAAGATGTTGCTTTGCTACTAAGTTCAACCACTTCTTGTTTTACTTTTACCAATTTTTACCTTTAATGATCACACTATTGAGTGTATAGTCGACTACTATGCTAGCCCCAGTTGCAACCAAGGAGATGATTTCTAGTAGAACGACAAATCACGGTTGAATTGCAACAAAGCCAGAAGGCTTAGGGGGGTCTAACAAGAATTTCTGAAACCTGTTATCATGATAGAAATTATGGCTGAACTTACAAGAGAAGATGTATTAAAATTGGCTCAGCTTGCTCGTTTGTCACTGACCGAGGAGGAAGTTGAGGATTTTAAGCGTGAGCTGAATGCTATTTTAGAATATGTACGACAGCTGCAGGAGGTTGATGTGACGGGCTTGGAGCCTACATCGCAGGTAGGTGGCCTACAGAATGTAATGCGTGATGATAGGGTACGTGATTATGGCATTGACCGGGCCGATCTACTACGGAACGTACCGCGGGTGGAGGATGAACAAATCAAGGTGCAAAGGATGGTCGGATGAGTCAGTGGTTACCGATTGCTGATATTGCGCAAAAGGTGAATGCGGGTGATCTGAAGGCCATTGATCTTGTCGAGCAAGCGCTTGCTACTATCGCCGCCAAGGAAGAGTATCAAGCGATAATCGCCACAATTGATGAGCGAGCTCGTGCTCGGGCGATCCACATTGATCAGTTAGCCAAAGAGGGCCGCTCAACTGGACGGCTTGCCGGGATTCCTTTTGTAGCCAAGGACAACTACCTGGTATTCGGGGCTGAGACCACCGCCGCGAGCAATATACTGAAGGGGTTTGTAGCACCATACCAGGCGACTGTCATTGAGCGGTTGGAGGCAGAAGGAGCAATCTGTGTTGCAAAAGCAAATCTTGATGCGTTCGCGCATGGAACCTCAACTGAAAACAGTGATTTTTTTGTGACCAAAAACCCCTATGATAAAGCTCGCGTATCAGGTGGTAGTTCAGGGGGATCTGCCGTGGCAGTCGTTTTGGATATGGTACCCTTCGCACTGGGATCGGACACTGGTGGCTCAATACGGCAGCCGGCTAGTTTCAGCGGGTGTGTGGGATATAAACCCACGTATGGGTTGGTGTCCCGAAGTGGGGTGGTTGCCATGGCCAGTAGTACCGATGTCATGGGGCCACTTACGCGCAGCGTGGCAGATTCGGCATTGGTTTTAGACGTTATGGCTGGCCGGGACGAGCTAGACAGTACTACTATTGACAAAGACAGCAATGCATACATACCATTACCCCCAGAAGGGCTGGTTGGCCAGAAAATCGGCATTATTGCCGAATATATGGGCGAAGGAGTAGAGCCCGGCGTCAAACAGTGTATCGAAGCAGCAATTGAGAAATTACGTGCTGCTGGAGCTGAGCTAGAACAAATCAGCCTGCCATCAGTGAGACTAGCACTGCCGGCCTACTATATCATCTGCCCTGCCGAGATAAGCAGCAACCTGGGCCGTTATGATGGTCAACGCTATGGATATTCTTTTCCAGAGGCAGATGACCTCCTTGAGAGTTATAACAAAAGTCGCGGTCATGGTTTCGGCAGAGAGCCCAAACGGCGTATTTTGATCGGCACCTATATGCTGAGCAGCGGCTATTACGATGCCTATTACCGTAAGGCCCAAACAGTGCGAACGAAATTGATTAATGAATTCAATGAGGCCTTTCAAAACGTCGACTTTATGATTGGGCCGGTGGCACCGACTACCGCCTTTAAGATCGGGCAGAATAGCAACGATCCGTTGCAAATGTACCTGAGTGATGTGATGACAGTAAGTTCCAATCTCACTGGTATGCCGGCTATTAGCATCCCGGCAGGGATGAGCGGCGGGCTTCCGGTGGGTCTCCAGATTATGGCTCCACAGCGAGCTGATCGAGGCCTACTGGGGCTCGCCCAAAAGGTGCAGGAACTGCTGCAATGATCGCAAGTCTCATTATAACTACAGTGACCGTTTTTGTAATTGTAGGCTTAGGGCTCTTTTGGGCCAAGAGGCGACGACGCCCGCGCATACTGGACAAGCGGCATTTCAAAAAAGGTTGGGCTGAACTACAGAAGCTTTGTAGAGATAAGAAGACCTGGCCTAAGGCTCTTACCACCGCGGATAATTTACTCGACGAAGCTTTGAGGAAAAGGCGAGTAGGTGGTAAAAATATGGGTGAGCGACTCGTCAAGGCCCAGCATCTACTCAGCAATAATGATGGTGCATGGTATGGTCATAAGCTACGCAATAAACTAGAGAGCGACTCAGGCTTCCGATTAAAGGAGTCGAATGTAAAAACGGCACTTGTCGGTATTCGGCAGGCATTAAAAGATCTTGGAGCATTGCCCAATGAGCAGCCAAAACGTAAGTAAGAAGTATATCCCGACGATCGGTATTGAATGCCACGTACAGCTTCGCACAGCAACGAAGCTGTTTGCAGCAGTGAGCAATGATGCCCGTGACGCAGCACCCAATACCCTGGTCAGCCATATTTGCTTCGGCTTGCCAGGAGCCCTGCCGGTTCTGAATCGTGAAGCCGTACACCTCGCTATATGGGCGGCCTTTGCGCTCAATACCGCGCCTCAGAGATACAGTGAATTTGAGCGAAAGCATTATTTCTATCCCGATTTACCAATGGGTTACCAGATATCACAACTTCACAAGCCGATAATTATTGGTGGCTCGGTGCCGATTACCGTCAATGGCCAGCAGCATGAGGTACGGATAAACCGGGTTCAGCTGGAAGCTGATGCCGGTAAAAGCACACATCCAGCGGGCAAAGACTATAGCTTGGTTGATCTGAATCGGGCCGGTACACCCTTGCTTGAAATAGTATCTGAGGCGGATATGCATAGTTCGGCCGAGGCCAAAGCTTATGTGCGTGAGCTATACCTACTGATGCGTTATGCTGATGTTTCCGATTGTGATCTGTACTGGGGCAATATGCGCTTTGACGTTAACGTCAGTATCAGCGACAACCCAGAGGAGCTTGGCATTAGAACCGAAACCAAGAACATTAACTCATTTCGTAATGTCGAAAAGGCCGTTGATTATGAGATACAACGGCAAACTGAGTTGAAAGAAAAGGGGCTGCCGGTCACCCAGGAAACCAGGGGTTGGGATGATGCCAAACAACGAACGTTCTCTCAACGAACCAAAGAAGAAGCCCAGGATTATCGGTATATGCCCGATCCGGATTTACCGCCAGTAGTCCTGGACGAGGCTACAATTGAAGCAGTGCGAACCGAAATGCCGGTTATGCCAGAGCAGTGGCGCCAGAAGCTAGCCCGGCTCGGGCTTGATCCATCGCAAATTACAACGTTGCTTGAAGCTGATCTTGAAAAAGCTGAAGTAAGCTATTTGTTGCTTCTTGAAGAAGTAATTGCAAAAGCAGACTTTGCCAAAGCTCTAGCTAATTGGCTGGTCAATTTTGAGATACCGCTCCGGCGGGATGATTCAGTGGCGATAAACGATCATCTGACTAATCAGGGCCGACTGGCAATGTATCTTGCAGTCTTTGATATGCAGCAGGCGGGCAAACTAAACTCTACAAGCTCGAAGCAACTTCTAATGAAGCTGCTCACTGCAGAAGAGGTTATTACGGATGTTGCCGCGTTTGCCGCTCAACACAATCTCATTCAGGAATCTGACGAAGGAGCGATAGCGGCTATCGTCAGCCAAGTATTGGCAGAAAACCCCAAAGCAATTACAGATATACAGAGTGGCGAGATTAAGGTGATGGGTTTTCTTGTAGGGCAGGTAATGAAACACTCCCAGGGTCGGGCCAACCCGCAACTTGCTCAGGAACTTATACAGAAACAATTAGCTGACCGCGGCTAAACCAGAAGTTAAGCCGTCGCCAGCAGGAAGCGTATCCGTAATTACATTGTGGTTGTGAGAGAAAGCACATAGCATTGCCGATGGAGTACCCCGCTATCTCAGATGCACCAGGATGGGAGAAATGAAGTGGGGTTTTGCAGGAGGAACTCCCAAGTTCATAATAGACCTGCTCCCCAATAACCTGCACACAGATACACTATTCGCCTAAAGGGAATCCTCTGTTATGCGTTCGGTTCAAGCTGCCCGTATGCCAAATGGTAGTTCCACAGTCCAGCGGCTGTTCGCATAACCCGGTCATCGAA
>DASYZQ010000038.1:0-27546 GCA_035946175.1 Saccharimonadales bacterium (SeqCode) | reverse complement strand
GGCCTGTTGAGGGATAGTCATAGCCATCAGTAGGGAGGGGGCTATGGGGAATAGGTATACCTTCATTGTTATACACAAAGTCTTCAGGTGTATCACCATATGATGGATTGTCATAGGATGGAGGAGTATCGGAGAACATAGGGGGAGGATCTTTTTACTTAAGATTAAGGTAATGTTTCATACAGTGTCGTAACACAGTGCGTAACTGCGTAACATAGATAAGTCCTAAAGGTCATATGATAGCATGGAATTGGGAGGGGGGGAGGGAATAATTCTAACCCGTAGTAGAATAGGCAACATATTGACAGAAGTCGTCTATTGCTGTTAAACTGTCACAGTATAGCACGAAACCTGTACTTGGTTTTTGGCAAGGTCTTACCAGCAACAGATAGGAAACCAGCCGGAGCCAAGCGTTTTAATGTATTACGACTAGTAATATCAGCATTCAGGTCAGTGGTAACAGTACGTCAAGGGCCATAGTCACTATGACCTCGTGGGAGATGCTATGAAAGCTTTAGTTGCTCGAAAAGTCGGCATGACCAGTACCATCGCGGAAGACGGTACGGTGCAAGCTGTTACTTTGCTCAGCGCACAGCCCAACGTAGTTACCCAGATTAAAACAGATGAGTCTGACGGCTATACGGCCGTGCAAATAGGTACTGAGAACCAAAAGGCCAGTCGTGTGCATAAGGCACAGACCGGGCACTTTAAGCGCGCTGGCATTATGCCGGTTATTGCACGCGAGTTCCGTGTTTCTGAAATCACTGAAGACCTCAAGGTTGGAGAAAAAATCAACGTCGAGGTCTTTTCAGTTGGCGATACCGTTGACGTGACCGGCATCAGCAAAGGTAAGGGTTGGGCCGGCACCATCAAGCGGCACAACTTTCACCGGGGCCGTAAAACTCACGGTGGCCGTAGCTATCGCCGGCCTGGTTCGATCGGCTCTATGTACCCGCAAAAAATCTTCAAGGGCAAACGAATGGCCGGGCAAATGGGCAATGAGCAAACAACCGTCAAAAGCCTAAAAATAGCCTTAATTGATACCAACAAAGGCATCATCGGCGTGAGTGGTGCCGTGCCCGGACCGCGCAAAGGCATTATTATCGTCCGTGGAGCAGTATCATGAGTTCGCTAAGTGTTACGCCATATACCAAAAGCGGCGGCAGCGCAACTACGGCTATCAAGTTGGATAAGAACGTATTTGCAGTCGAAACCGAGAATCACGAGCTCCTCAAGCTCGCCTATAGTACATATCTCAGCAATGGCCGCGATAATCTTGCAAAAGTGAAGACTCGCGGCCTTGTTCGTGGTGGTGGCCGGAAACCCCACAAGCAGAAAGGGACAGGACGAGCTCGAGCTGGTTCGATCCGCAGCCCTATTTGGCGCGGTGGAGGTGTCATCTTTGGCCCGACCGGTGAGGAAAACTACACCAAGAAGCTTCCTCGCCAGGCCAAGCGCCTTGCGCTCCGCCAATCCCTCAGTCTTGCTGCCCAAGACAGTCGCATCAAGATTATCGAACAACTCGGAAGCAGCGAGGGGAAAACCCAAGCTACTTTGAAGTTACTCGGAAAAATCAAGGCAGATAGTGGTTCCTGTGTCATTGTTGTTGACAACATCGATCCGCTATTGCAGCGTGCCATCCGTAATCTGCCGAGTGTTAAGCTGATATCTGCCCGTTACTTGAACGTTTTTGACTGCCTGAATGCCGACACACTCGTCATAACCAAGCCAGGGCTAGCGGAGCTAAGCGTTTGGCTCGGGGAGAAAGCATCATGAATAAGACTTTAGTCCTTCGACCACGAATTAGCGAAAAGACCTATGGGCAGAGCAAGCAATTGCGAACCTACACCTTCAGCGTGCCGAGTGATGCCAACAAGCATACCGTCGCTGCGGCGATTACTGCCCAATTCAGTGTGACAGTCAGCGATATACGCATAGCGACCATTCAGGGCAAGCGTAAGCGAACTGTTCGCAAAGGCGGTCGGGCAATCGCCGGGCAGCGAAGTACCATCAAGAAAGCTTATGTAACACTTGCCTCGGGCGATAGCTTGCCTGTCTATGCTACACTCGAAAAAGCTGAAGCGAATGAGCAAAAAGCCGCCAAAAAAGCTGCTAAGGAGAAGAAGTAATGGCAATAACAGCCTACCGACCGACCACACCAGGCCGACGTGGTATGACGACCAAGGACAATTCGGCCATTACTGTTACGAAGCCACTTCGCTCGCTGGTTGTTACCAAAAGACGTATCAACGGGCGAAACAATCAAGGTCGAATCACTACCCGGCATCGCGGTGGTGGTGCACGCCGATCCTATCGGCTGGTTAATTTCCGTCTGGACGACGGCATTAGTGCCACGGTTGAGCAGATTGAATACGACCCAAACCGTAGTGCCAATATTGCCCGGGTTAAAGACAGTACCGGTCAGCACCACTATATTCTAGCTATCGCCGGCATGAAAGTCGGACAAACCATAGCCAGCGGCGAATCGGCTCCGATCGAAGCTGGCAACCGCCTGCCGCTCAAGGATATTCCTGTTGGTAGTACCATCCATGCCATCGAGTTGCAAGCGGGTCACGGCGCACAGCTTGTCCGTGCTGCCGGTAACAGCGCACAGCTAGCCGCCAAAGAAGGCGACTACGCTCAGATACGGTTACCGAGCGGTGAAGTCCGACTTATCGGCCTGAACTGCAGAGCCAGCATCGGTGTACTCGGCAACGAGCAGCATCAGAATATCAAGCTCGGCACAGCCGGACGCAAGCGCCGCATGGGTATCCGGCCGACAGTCCGTGGTGTTGTTATGGCTGCAGCCGACCATCCCCACGGAGGTGGTGACGGTGGCCGTCACGGCACTGCCAAAGCACCGCGTACTCCATGGGGACAGAAAACCCTCGGCTTTAAGACTCGGCACCGTCGCAAGACCAGCAGCAAGTATATTGTAAAAACCCGCCATGAGGCTAAGAGGAGATAGGCGCTATGAGTCGTTCACTGAAAAAAGGACCCTACGTAGATTTTAAACTGGCCCGCAAGGTCAGCGCTTTGAGCTCCGACGACCGCACCATTATTAAGACTTGGGCGCGAGCCAGCACGGTGGCGCCAGAATTCGTTGGCCACACTTTCGCAGTACATAACGGTAAAGTCCACGTGCCAGTCTTTATTACTGAAAATATGGTTGGCCATCGATTGGGTGAATTCTCGCCAACTCGTAAGTTCCGCAGCCATGGTGGTAAGTTGGCTAAGGCAAAGAAATAGGACTTAGATTATGGCAGTACGAGCACTATCCAAAGGAGTCCACATCAGCCCACGCAAGGTCAGCGTGGTAGCCAGTTTGGTGCGCGGTCGCAGTGTCGCTGACGCCCTGATTATTCTGGGGCACACTCCGAGATCCGCCGCAACTCCCGTCCGTAAAACTATCCAGAGCGCCCGGGCTAACGCCGACCGAAATCATAATCTTAAGCCAGATTCGCTGCGCATCGTAGAGATTACCGTTACTCCAGGGCCACGCCTGAAACGATTCCGCCCAGCTGCAATGGGCCGGGCCTTGCCCTATCAACATCGAAGTTCACACATTTGCGTGACCGTTGACGGGGAGGCTAGAGCCATCAAAAAGCCGGCTGTTACCAAGAAGAAGCAGGAGACAAACTGATGGGACAAAAAGTTAATCCAATTTCGATGCGACTCCAGGTTAACAAGGACTGGCGAAGTAAGTGGTTCGTTGGCAAACGCGAGTATGCCAAATATCTGACTGATGATCTGGCAGTTCGGCGATTGATCCAGACCAAGCTCGGCATGCGTGCAGCGATTAACAAGGTGGACATCGAGCGCTCGCCGAACCTGGCGACCGTCACTGTTTCTACAGCCAAGGCTGGTGTTGTGATCGGCCGAGGCGGTTCTGGAGCTCAAGAGCTGAAGACTGCCATCGAGCGCATCTACGGTGTGCCGGTTCGCCTGAATATAGAAGAGCTTAAGAAGCCTGAGCTCTACGCAAAACTGGTCGCTGAGAATATCGCCTACCAGATTGAGCGCCGTATGAGCTTCCGGCGGGCTATTAAATCTGCTTCCGCTGCAACAATGCGGATGGGGGCCAAAGGTGTACGCATAGAAGTTGCTGGACGTCTGAACGGTGCAGAGATGTCACGCCGCGAGAAAGAGGTCGCTGGTTCAGTGCCATTGCATACATTACGGGCTGACGTTGATTACGCTCAGGTTGATGCACATATGCCAGGTGCTGGTATTATCGGAGTTAAGGTCTGGGTCTATAAGGGGGAGGTGCACTAATATGTTGCTCCCCAATCGTACCAAGTTCAGAAAAGTCCGCAAGGGCCGGGTGCGTGGCGTGGCCACTAGTGGTGACTACATTGCCTTCGGCGAATTCGGCCTGCAGTCACTGGAGTCCGAGCGGATTACCTCACGTCAAATCGAAGCCGCTCGACAAGCAATGACTCGCTACATCAAGCGCGGCGGCAAAATCTGGATACGTATCTTTCCGCACACACCAGTCACCCGTAAGCCGCAAGATGTTAAGATGGGTAGTGGTAAGGGCAGCCCGGAATTTTTCGTTGCTAAAGTAAAACCCGGCACCATTCTCTTTGAAATGCAAGGTGTTACCGAGCCAATTGCCCGGGAAGCCATGCGACTTGCAGCCCATAAACTGCCGGTGAAAGCGAGATTCCTCGTGAAAGAGGAGGGGTAAGACTCATGAAGATTATCGAAATACGAAAACTACCCACCGAGAAGCTTGCCACCGAAAGCACGAAGCTTAGGGAAGAAATTGCCCAGCTCAAACAGCAATTCGCAACCGGTGAAGTACAAAACGTACGTATCCTGCGAACGAAACGTAAGGATCTGGCACGCATGCTCACAGTTCTAGGTGAGCAACTCACGAAGGAGACGAAATAATGGCAGGAAGAACATTTACCGGTATTGTAAAATCCAATAAAGCGGACAAGACGATCGTGGTTATTGTGCAGACCCGAAAGACCCATCCTCTGTATCGTAAGCAATATACCGATAGTCGTAACTTCATGGCACATGATGAAAAACGTGAGGCTGGTATCGGTGACACGGTAGTAATTGCAGAGTGTCGCCCATTGAGCGCCAATAAGCGTTTTACGCTTAAACAGATCGTCGAGCGTGCGCCTATCCGGCATACCGAGCCAGAAGCCGCTGCAAAGCCCGAACCCAAGGAGAACAGTCAATGATCCAGCAAGAATCACGCTTGAATGTCTGTGACAACTCCGGCGCCAAGGAGATCCTTTGCATCCGGGTGCTCGGCGGTACCCGAAGACGTTATGCCCGCGTCGGCGATGTTATTGTCGCTACAGTCAAGAATGCCAATCCCCAGGGTACGGTGAAAAAGAAGTCAGTCGTTAAAGCTGTCGTGGTGCGTACCAGAGACACGATCCGCCGCAGAGACGGTTCAACCATCCGTTTCGACGACAACGCGGCGGTCATCATCGCTGACGATAAGCAACCGCGAGCGACCCGTATTTTCGGACCGGTCCCCAGAGAATTACGCGAGGCGGGCTACAGCAAGATTATTAGCCTTGCACCGGAGGTGCTATAAGATGCGGCAGATATATAAAATTCGAATCAAGAAGGGTGACACCGTCACCGTACGCAGCGGCTCATACAAGGGAAAGCAAGGCACGGTATTAGCTACGCATCCGACCCTTAACAAACTCACCGTTGAAGGTATTAATATTGCCAAAAAGCATGTCAAGAAAAGCCGCAGCAATCCACAGGGCGGCATCGTGGAAGTCACCAAACCCATCTGGGTCAGTAAGGTCAGTCTGGTCGAACCAGGCAGCAAGCGGCTTAGCCGAATCGGCTATAAGGTCAATAAAGACGGTAGCAAGGTTCGTGTCTACAAGCAAAACGGCAAGGAGATAGACTCATGAGCACTACCAAGCCAGTAGTAACTACCGCCCGACTCCGTCAGCGCTATGACAGCGAACTGAAGGCGCAGCTACTTAATGACCTGCAACTAGGAAATGTTCACCAGGTGCCAAAACTGGAGAAGATTACACTGAATGTGGGCCTAGGGCGCGCTAAGGATGATAAGCGGCTAATGGAGGTTGCCACGAATACCTTACGAGAGATTACCGGGCAGCAGCCAATTCAGACGACAGCCCGTAAATCCATCGCCAGTTTCAAATTGCGTGAAGGGAACAAAATCGGGCTTAAAGTAACGCTGCGCGGTAATCAGATGTATGAATTTATGGATCGTCTGATCAACATTGTTCTACCACGACTGCGGGATTTCCACGGCGTAAGCAACAAGGCGTTTGATAAGCAAGGCAACTACAGTATCGGGCTTATAGATCAGTCTGTCTTTCCGGAGCTGTCGTTTGAAGAAACTACTACTACGCACGGGCTGCAGGTTGTCTTTACGATACGCTGCAAACAGCCAAATGATGCCCAAACGTTACTAACTGCTTTCGGCATGCCGTTTCAAAAGGAGAAGGAGTAATGGCAAGAAAATCCAATATTGCACGAGATGTGAAGCGGCGTAAGCTGCATGCACAGTACGCTGCCAAGCGGGTCGAACTTAAGGCCATGGGCGATAGCGTGGGACTTGCCAAGTTGCCGCGTAATTCTTCGCCCACACGATTAAAAAACCGCTGTCTGGAAACCGGCCGGCCCCATGCCTACATGCGGATGTTTGGTTTGAATCGTATTTCATTCCGAGAACACGCCAGTAAGGGCGAGATACCCGGTGTAACTAAGGCCAGCTGGTAGGAGAAAAGCTATGAGTATGTTATCCACCGATCCCATCGCCGACATGATCACCCGTATCCGTAATGCTATTGCTGTCGGCAAACGCGAAGTCGTCTTACCGCACTCCAAGATCAAGGAGGCAGTAGCCAATCTGCTTCGCACGAGCGGATTTGTTGCTGATGTGCAGACAACTGACGCCCCTGTTGGCAAGATGTTGCGGATCGTCATTAACCGCGAAGGACAGCCAGCCAAAATTACAGAGATTGTACGACTTAGCAAGCCGGGCCGTCGATATTACGCCGGAGCGCAAGAAGTCCCAGCCGTGAAACGCGGTCGCGGCATCGTCATTGTTTCAACTTCCAGCGGGCTCATGACCGGCCAAGAAGCCAAGAAGCACGGCGTTGGCGGTGAACTAATTTGTAAGGTGTACTAAAGAAAGAGGAAATCGATGAGTCGAGTAGGAAAACTACCCATCCCAATCCCAAGCGGTGTGACAATCACTGTCGACCCCGATTTCGTGACCGTAAATGGTCCGAAAGGCAGTCTACAGCAAGCCACCTTGCCGGGCATTACTGTTGCGCAAGCAGATAGTCAGGTACTAGTCACCAGAGTCGATGATGCCCGCGAACATCGGGCACAGCACGGTCTGATGCGAAGCCTGATCAACAACATGGTGCTTGGCACAACTCAAGGTTTTAGCAAGAAGCTTGAGATAAACGGCGTCGGCTACCGCGTCAATTTGCAAGGCACAAACCTAAAGTTTAACCTCGGTTTTGCCCATGATGTTTTGTATACACTACCTCAAGGTATTACTGCTACAGTCGAGCAAAACACCATCACTCTCAGCGGCATTAACAAGCAGCAAGTCGGCCAAACCGCCGCCGAGATTCGTGCGCTAAAAAAGCCTGAACCGTATAAGGGCAAGGGCATTAAATATGCCGGTGAACATATTGTCCGCAAGAGCGGCAAGTCAGGGAAAGAGAAATAGGCACTAGAGATGAATAGAATCGCGCATACACTTCATAATCAGATACTCAGAAAGCGGCGAGTAAGATCCAATATTACGGGCACTACTAGTCGCCCACGGCTCAGTGTATACATCAGCAACCGGCACGTGATTGCCCAACTTGTTGACGATACCACCCACTGTAGTATCGGCTATATCTCAACAGTAAGTAAAAAGACGCCTGCCGGCACCATGACAGAGAGAGCCGCTTGGGCTGGAACCGAGATCGCCAAGCAGGCGAAAAAAGCGCAGTTAAAAAGCGTCGTTTTTGACAGAGGCAGCCATTTATACCATGGTAGAGTTAAGGCACTGGCTGACGCAGCCCGGGCCGGAGGATTGGAGTTTTAGATATTATGAATGGAACAGCAGCACGACCACGACGAGCCAAGGCAGCAGTTGAAGCCAAAGACAGTCAGTTTGACGAGCGAGTTATTCATATTGACCGAGTGGCCCGGGTTGTTAAGGGCGGACGACGATTCCGTTTCCGCGCCCTTGTAGTCGTCGGTGATCATGCCGGTAAAGTTGGCATTGGCATCGCCAAAGGTGCTGACGTAACTGCTGCCGTCACCAAAGCGACTGAGGTAGCCAAAAAACATTTCATCAACGTACCGCTATACAACAGCACTGTACCGCATGACGCCGAAGTAAAAGTGAGCGGCGCACGGATCTTACTTAAGCCAGCCAGCACGGGTACCGGTCTCATCGCCGGCGGTGTAGTCCGAACAGTATTGGAAGTCGCCGGGATCAGCAATTGTTTGAGTAAATCTCTGGGATCAAGCAATAAAGCCAATACTGCCTATGCAACAATTGCTGCGTTGCAATCAATGGTTCCCGCAACTGATTGGATCAGCCGACAGAAACCGGACATCGCCAAAACAGCACCAGCGAAAAAGGCGGTAAAAAAACCAGCAAAAACTGAAACCAAGGAAGCAGCAAAATGAAATATCATGAACTACAGGCAGCCAAGCATAAAGCGGCTCACCGCGTTGGACGCGGTATCGCCGCCGGACAGGGAAAAACTGCCGGGCGTGGGACCAAAGGCCAAAAGGCGCGTACCGGTTCAAAGAAACGACCCGGTTTTGAAGGTGGTCAGACACCACTCATGCAGCACCTGCCAAAGCTCGGCGGTTTCACATCAAAGCGCCCGCAAGTTGAGCTTGTCCGCACTGGAGACCTCGATCAGTTCAGTGGCAAGACCGTAACAACAGCCACCCTTGCAGAAGCTGGTCTGCTAACTAGCCCATACGTTGTAGCCAAATTGCTCCTAAAGGGTGAAGTGACAAAAAAGGTTACCATCAAACTACCTGCTGCGTCAGCAGGAGCTATAGCAGCTGTCCAAAAAACGGGTGGCTCATTCGAAGAAGTAGCCCAGCTGGGCCGCCCAGCCGCTACTCCAGACAAGAAAGTCCGCACCAGAAAAAAACGCTAGTCTGGGATTCTTCGTGCACGGCGCGACGCTGAAAACTGCAATCGTCTTTTGGCATGGAAGCCAACCACAACAATAAAGACCAGACCGAGAAACAGTAGATATACTCCTCGGTCAATAACGTTAGCCGCAATAATGCCCCCGCTGGCTATGTGATGCAACCTTCCGCTTAGCAGCAAAAACGCTTCTCGTATGCCGATAGCTCCGGGCGTAAGGGCAACAAAAAGCGCGAAGTCGGCGGTTCCGGTATAGGTAATAACCTGCCTTAGATCCAGCTGGTGTACTGCACTATGGAGTTCAACACCATAGATAGCCATCTGTACCGCAGCTTGCAGGATGGTTGCAGACAACAGATACATTAGGCCGAGCGAAGAAAATCGTGAGTCCTGGCCCTGGATATGAACACGCTGCTGTAGAGTGCGCATCAATACAAATCCAGCCACTATCATAAGGATTAGCCCCAGAAGCGCTTGCCACCATATCCGAGTGCCTGTCAAAATTAGGTAAGCGCTCACCACTGCATAGCAGATGTAGTACAGTGCAGCCGAAAAAAGATAGTTCCGGAGTGGGATATTGCGCACGCGTTTTAGATAGGCTCCGCGTAAGGCCGGTCCGCCTTGCCCGGGCAAAAAGTAATTGACAAACAATGAGTAAGCATTGAGTAGCACATTATCCACTACAGGGAGACCGGCTTTAATGGTCCACAGACTCGCCTGCAGAATAAGTACGAGCGAGCCGAACCAGAGTAGGTAAAGCAAAAAAACCCAGACGACCGTAACAGGTGAGATATGGGCTAGTGCAGTGATGGTTGACTTATGATGTATAAGGTAGAAGGCCAAGCCGACAATAGTGGCAACGACAATGCTGCCGCCAATGATGTAGCGAATACGTTTGCTCATATAACATGATCCATTATACTCCAGTGCGTGTTCCTTTTTGCTCCCAAAAAAGAGACGATTAGAAGTGAGCCATGCTATCATCAACCTATGTCAAAACAACCCAACATACAGCGGCTCATTGAATTCCACCGTTTCCTGCTGGCTTTTCAAGGTGTTGAGCGCGTAGCTCACGTACCGGGAAAATTTGAGCAGGAGAATGATACTGAACATAGCTACAATCTGGCTCTGAGCGCATGGTATCTAGCCGAATATTTCCCATGGCTTGACCACGATAAGGTTATTCGCCTGGCCCTGGTACATGATCTTGTTGAGGTACATGCCGGTGATACATACATTTACGGTGAGCAATCTGCAATCGATACAAAGCAGGAGCGGGAACACGCTGCATTGCTCCAAATACAAAAAGATTGGCCCGATTTCCCTGATATGACTGTAGCCATTAAAGAGTATGAAGCGCGGGGCTCCGAGGAAGCTAAGTTTGTCTATGCCCTGGATAAAATCATGCCTATTATGCTTATCTTCCTCGGAAATGGGTATTCATGGCAAAAGGGGCAAATCACTCTCGAAAAACTGCATGCTACCAAATTACCAAAGGTTGCTGTATCTTCTGCTATTAAGCCGTATTATGATCAGCTTTACGAACTTTTGGAAAGGCATCGCCATTATTTTCCTGAGCCCGAGAAGAACTAAATGAATAATAAATCTTTCGACATACGAACAACAGATAATACGCCCGCTTCAGCATGCATTCAGCTCATGATATATAATAAGTACTTGAAAATCTGCTTATGGAAAAACTGCTCAACCGTTTAGCTTCCATACTTGGCTCCAGTGGGTTTTTCGTGACATCGCTTGTTTTCTTTGTATTCCAGTCGGTTTGGATTGCTTTTTCGGCGGTGTACCCAATGGCCTTCGATGAAGATTTCCACTTTGGTCTTATCAAGGTGTACTCCCATTACTGGCTTCCATTTCTGTCACAACAGCCACCTCATGCCAATGCTTTCGGAGCGGTAGCCCGTGATCCGTCCTATCTCTACCACTACCTGATGAGCTTTCCATATCGCCTGATAGCCCTGGTGTTTCATGGGCAGACTAATCAGATTATAAGCTTACGGCTCATCAACATCGTCTTATTCTGTGTTGGCTTGATACTGTTCCGGCGAATACTACTTCGCGTCCACCTATCCCGGGCACTCACGAATGTCAGCATGCTTTTGTTTACACTCATCCCAATTGTACCTCAACTGGCCGGCCAAATTAACTACGACAATCTAATATTGCCACTGACTGCCTGTGTCTGTCTGCTGACCTTCCGTGTCATCGACGAAATCAGAAGACGGCGGTTGCACATGCAGACTTTGCTAATATTATTCATTGTCTGCACCCTGGCCAGCCTCGTAAAGTATGCTTTCTTGCCAATTACACTCGCCGTGGCATTGTTCGTCCCGGTTGCGGTATTGCGCGGCTACCGGAGTGCTCTACAGACATTCTGGCAAGGGCTTCGAACGAGTTGGCGATCCACTGGTTTTGTCAGGCAACTGTTGTTGGTTACCCTGAGTATCATAGCGATCGGCATGTTTATCCAGCGGGATGGCGTAAATCTGCTGCGCTATCATACGATAGTGCCGGATTGTAGCCGCGTCCTGCCCGTAAAACAGTGCAGTGCCTATAGCGTATGGGAGCGAAACTATATCAAACATGCCTCGGTAGTCGGCAGTCCGATGTCAATCAGATATGTCAATCCAGTGCAATATGTTGGTGTTTGGCTGTATTCGCTGTGGTACCGGCTATTCTTCGCTGTCAACGGTCCGGCCAGTAATTTCACGAACTACCCACCACTGCCCCTGCCGAGTGCGGCAGCCGTAATTCTTGCGCTGGCAGGAGTATGGACGGTATTTGTCTGGCGCAAACGCATCTTTAATAATCCGTACTATAATTTCTTCTTGTTGGTAAGCGCCCTGTATTTACTGGCGCTCGGTTTTGATGGCTACTCGGGCTACCACTATACTGATGAGTTCATCGACATGAATGGCCGGTACTTGTTGCCCGTTTTGCTGTTCATTGTTGCTCTGATGGGGCAGGCCTTCAGCCTTAGCCTCAGGAATTTGCCAGTTTGGAAAAAATCAGCACTGGCTGCCGTAACCCTACTGCTGTTCTTGCAGGGCGGCGGCGTTTTGACATTCATTACACGCAGCGACACTACCTGGTATCAGCCGAGCAAAGCAGTTCTGCGCGCCAATAATGATGCACAAAATATTACCCGGCATGTTATTGTCAGAGGGCCTAAGACCTACTCGACTCCGGTCTGGTTCTTCAATTAGACGTATTGAATCTGGCTTGCTTGAGGTGTTCTAAAATATCTTCCAAAAGGAGTCGGTTGATTCTTACAAGATCAGCAATAACACCGAGCGTGAACGCTATAAAGGAGGCCACGAGCAGAACTGCTCCGATGATGAGCGACTGCAAGTGGTGCGGCCCGTTTGGATTTTTGGTCGTAAAGTACAAAATCAGGTAATGGACGAATGGGATCAAACCGCCGATAAGTAGCACCACACCGATTGTCAGAAAGACTACGTAAGGTTGATGCATTATAAAGGCCCGAATGATCGTAATACTGGATTTGCGTACGTGCTGCCAGGAAGATTTGAACTGCCGGGACTCACGGGTTTTAGGGTTGGTCTTAATAGGAATAATCGCAATAGCCTGCTGTTTATGGGCGGCCTGAATGACCGTTTCGGTAGCAAAGCTGTAGCGCGCAATCACATTCAGCTGCATGGCAGCGCTCCGTGAGTAAGCCCGGAATCCACTCGTAGCGTCGGGTATAGTAGTACCGGCCGCCATGTTCAGTACCTTAGTACCGAAATGCTGCAGAAATTTCTTGGTCGGCGTAAAGTGATCAATAGTTTCTATTTGGCGATCAGCAATCACCGTATCGGCCCAACCATCTTGGATAGGGCGTATCAGCTCGGGAATACGCTCCTGCGGGTACTGATTGTCCCCGTCTGTCAGAACAATAATATCTGCGCCTAGTTGCAAGGCCCGATTCAGCCCGTCTTTGAAGGAAGTGCTTAATCCCATGTTGCGCCTATGATGCACAAAGTGCTTAACACCATTTCGCCTGGCGACAGCTACGGTGCCATCAGTACAGCCATCGTCAACAACAAGTATCTCGATCTCATCGATACCCGCAATTTTCTTGGGGATACTTCGCAATACGGTCGGCAATGTCTGCTCCTCATTCAAACAAGGAACAAATATAACAAGCTTCACCTTGAACACCTCTCTGGTTACAGCCTAATAATAACCTAGAGTACCCCTGTAAGCAAGTCACTATAGTACGGCCGTTCCAGCAAACATTGGGAATCGATAGCAGAAATGGAAGCGAATCTGTATACTACGTGCAGTAATAGCATGAGTATGTGGAATATCTAAAACCATGAACTGGAAGGTTATCTGGCGTTCTTTAGGTCATCATGAAATGCGTAAGCGCATCCTCGTGGTATTGGGTATTTTGCTGGTCTTCCGGATCATGGCTCACATTCCGGTACCAATTAGTAATCCCCAAACCCTACAAGAAGTATTGCAGAATCTATTTACTTCTTCTAACACTCCCCAGCTCTTGAGTTTCATCAATGTCCTGTCGGGTGGAGCATTAGCAAACTTTTCCATCATGATCCTCGGTCTTGGGCCATATATCAATGCTTCGATTATTATGCAGCTGCTCACCAAAGCCATTCCACGGCTTGAAGCATTGCATAAAGAAGGGGAATATGGGCAACGGCGTATCAACCAATATACCCGAATACTGACATTCCCATTGGCAGCCGTACAGTCAGTTGGCGCAATCTATCTCATCCGGGAAACCGCTCAGAGTATCGGGGGTATCGGCGATATTACCGCCCATACATCGATCCTGCAGTGGGTCTTAATGGTTGCCTCTCTAGCCGGTGGCTCTATGCTCCTCATGTGGCTGGGTGAACTCATTACCGAGCAAAGCATCGGCAATGGTATTTCGCTACTTATAACTGTGGGTATCGTCAGCGGCTTGCCAACTACCGCCAGCCAGCTGGTCAATTCGGTAGTCAATAAGAGCAATAAGTGGGTACTATTCGGACACAAACTACCAATCAGCGAGCGAGGAGCAATTTACCTGTTGCTGATCATTTTGGCTATCGTCATACTCACCTGGCTCGTCGTGATGCTCAATGAGGCCGCCCGTCGTATTACCGTTAACTACGCCAAACGTATCCAGGGGAATCGTATTTACGGCGGCGTGACAACAGTACTACCGATAAAACTCATCGGAGCCGGCGTTGTGCCGATTATCTTCGCCGTGGCCTTCTTGAGCGTGCCGAGCTTCCTTGGGCAGCTACTGGCCCACAACCACAGCCTACGGCTACAACACATTGGCACCAACCTCACTACATGGTTTCAGACACCATCAGCAACCTCATTCGCAGCCGGTGGTTGGCACCCATACATCTATCCTGTTACCTACTTTTTGCTGGTCTTTGTATTTACCTTCTTCTATACAAGTGTAACGTTCAATAGCAAGGAAATTGCCGAAAACCTTCAGAAGCAAGGGGGCTTTATAGAAGGTGTGCGATCGGGCACTCAGACCGAAAAACACCTCGGTAAAATTGTTAACCGTCTGACATTGTTTGGAGCAATGAGTCTGGGGCTGCTTGCCATCGTCCCTATCGTGGCACAAGCATTTCTGAATGCCAATATCGCCTTGGGCGGTACTAGTGTACTGATCCTCGTATCGGTATCGCTCGAAACACTGCGAGCGGTCGAATCAAGGGCGCTCATGGTAACCTACGACCAATACAGCAAGCCAGATTTCTTCCATGATATGGGACCAGAAGCGGTGGAAAGTCCAAAAAAGCAGTTTTTTAGCCGCCTGCGCCCCCGTCGTAACACAACCCGCTAAGTGGGGTCGAGAACCAATTTTGTCTCAAAATAAGACAAGTTTATAAAAAGTGTTGTAATTGCTCTCTTTGATTGGTATAATTATCACTTGTTATATATGGCGGCAAATAAGGAAGTCATTGAGTTGACGGGAACCATAACTGAGACCTTACCTGGCACTCAGTTTCGGGTTAGCCTTGAGAACGGCCACCAGATAATAGCTCACGTTGCCGGTAAGATGCGAAAACACTACATTCGTATCGTACCAGGTGACAGCGTTACGGTTGAGTTGACCCCGTACGATCTTACGAAGGGCAGAATCACCTACCGCAAATCTTAGGGCAGTGTGTCATTGGCACCAGAAGGAGCAATGATCCGTATGAAAGTACGTGCAAGTGTAAAGAAGATCAGTTCCGACGACAAGATAGTCCGACGTAAAGGACGTGTCTACGTTATTAATAAACTGAAGCCGCGGCATAAGCAGCGTCAGGGGTAGATAGAATATGGCACGGATTTCTGGTGTTACCATTCCTTCGGAAAAGCAAACATGGGTTTCTCTGACGTATATCTACGGCATCGGACCAAAGACAAGTCAACGCATATTGACAGCGGCTAAAATCGACCCAACTGTTCGCGTCAAAGATTTGACCGACACTGAAATAGCCCGCATCCAAGAAGTTATTAATGAACATTACACCGTTGAGGGTGAGCTGCAACGCATTGTCAGTGGTAACATCAAGCGTTTGAAAGATATCAATGCTTACCGGGGATTGCGACATAAAGTTAACCTACCCAGCCGGGGACAGCGTACCAAGACCAACGCCCGAACCCGGCGTGGACGCCGTGTGACTGTCGGCGGTACAGCTAAGAAAGCGCCGTCAAAGACGTAAAAACGAGGAAATTCCATGGCAGAAGAAGTAGCAAAACCAGAAGAAGCAGCAGTATCGGCAGCGGTACAGGCTGCACCGGCCAAGAAAAAGAAAGCCAAGCGTACCGTCACTCAAGGCCAGGTGCACGTGCTCGCAACTTTCAATAACACGCTCATCACTTTTACCGATGATAAGGGCAATACCCTGAGTGCTGCCAGCGCCGGCAGTTGCGGCTTTCGCGGCTCCAAGAAGGGCACAGCATATGCCGCACAAATAGCTTCAGAGCGAGCTGGCCAGGCTGCCAAACAGCTATACGGTCTCACTAAAGCCGACGTATATGTCCGTGGCATTGGCCTCGGCAGAGATGCGGCAGTACGGGCGCTTCACAATTTAGGGTTTCAGGTTGACAGCCTGAAGGATGTAACCGGAATACCGCACGGTGGAGTTCGTCCACGCAAGGCACGTCGCGTATAGAAAGGGCCTTTAAGAATTACATATGGCACGAGATACTCAATCAATCGTAAAAATGTCACGCCGGGAAGGCTATGCACTGCATCCCAAGGCCCATAAAGCCCTGGTGAAGCGTACTGCCCTGCCCGGGCAACACACCGGTCGTTTCAGCGGCCGAGCCAAGAACAGCCAATATGCACTGCAGCTTCGTGAGAAGCAGAAGGTTAAGCGGCTTTACGGATTGTTGGAGCGGCAATTTAGCAACTTGATGAAAGAAGCCAGTCGGCAACATGGCCAAGCAGGTGCGGTACTATTGCAGCTGCTTGAACGCCGCCTGGACAATGCTGTCTATCGCGCAGGATTTGCCCCGTCAAGACGGGCTGCCCGTCAATTAGTTACCCATGGGCACTTCATATTGAATGGCAGACGAGTAGACATACCATCAATACGGCTACGCGCGACAGACGCCGTCAGTGTACGCCCAGCTAGCAAACAGACAGTCTACTTCAAGCAACTTGACGATACGAGCCCAGCACCACAGGCTATACCGGCTTGGTTGAAAGTAGACCGTAAAAAAGTTGGATTTTCGGTAATCGGTATACCGAGTCGCGATGAAGCTGAACCAGATATCAATGAGCAATTAATTGTAGAATACTACTCACGCTAAGGGAGGAAAAATAGCGCTATGTCAAAAATGATTCATACACCTGGTCTCGTACAAGTTGACGAGCACAGCAGTACGCAAGCAACGTTTGTTGTCGAGCCGCTGCATAGCGGCTACGGTATGACCCTTGGCAATAGTTTACGCCGTGTACTGCTCAGCAGCATTTCAGGAGCAGCGGTCACTAGCTTTCGTATCGATGGCGCTACACACGAATTTACTACCATTGATCACGTCAAGGAAGATATCGTTGATATCATGCTTAACCTGAAGGGCGTCCGTTTCCGCATCTTCAGCGACGAGCCGCAAACGCTACGTGTCGTCAAAGAAGGTAAGGGCAAACTAACCGCTAAAGATATCCAAGTGAACGCCGATGTTGAAGTCGTTGATCCGGATCATGTTATTGCGACTCTTGACGGCGACAAAGCCAAGTTCACCATGGACCTAGTCGTTGAAACCGGCCGTGGCTATCGATCTGTTGACGAAAGCAGCGCGAAAAAGGCCAGCGATTTTGTGGCACTCGATGCCAGATTCAGCCCGGTTCTTCGCGTCCGCTACAAGGTAGAGAATACCCGTGTAGGCCAGATGACCGACCTGGACCGGCTTCTGATCACCGTCGAAACCGACGGATCAATTACCCCCCGTGATGCTTTTGAGGAAGCTTCAGCCATTCTGGTCAACCAATATACCTCACTCGCCGGTAAAACGCGGCTCGAAGCAGGCGAAAACCTGATGCCCGCCAACAACGCTGCCGGTAATCCTGCTGTCATCAGTGGTGACGAACCTGGCGCACTGAACACCTCGATCGAGGATCTCAACCTATCAGCACGCACCACTAACGCACTTATCAATAATGACATTCATACCATCAGGGACCTGTTCAGCCTCAGTGACGTGGAATTGCGTGACCTGAAAGGCTTCGGCAGCAAAGCGTTAGAGGAAGTAAAGGAAAAATTGGCCGAACTGGAGCTATAGGTAACATCATGCATCGTCACGGTTATCAGGGGAGGAAACTACATCGCGAGCGCGACCAACGTGAAGCGCTTCTGCAGGGTTTGGCGGAATCACTCGTTCAACACGAGTCGATTGAGACAACCCTACCGAAGGCTAAGGAGCTCTTGCCGTATTTCGAAAAACTGATCACTAAAGCAAAAAAGGGCGGACTTCATAACCGCCGGCAAGTGATTGCCAGCTTACATACCGTAGAGAGTGCCCATAAATTAGTCGACCAGATCGCTCCCAAGTTAGCAAATCGGAATAGCGGGCACCTACGCATCGAAAGAACGCGGCTACGCCGCGGTGACAGCGCCCAGCTGGCCCGTGTCGATTTTGTTGACGATCTGGCAGAGGCACCAGTTGCCAAACCGGCGGATATAGCCAAGCCAGTCAAAGCTGAAAAGGAAACCGCATGAAGACATATAGCGCCAAACCGAGTGATGTAACCCGCGATTGGTACGTGCTTGATGCAACAGAAACACCGTTGGGCCGGTTATCGACCAAGGCTGCCACGCTGCTCACCGGCAAAGAGAAACCGATGTTCACCAAGCACATCGATTGCGGAGACTATGTCATCATTATTAACGCCGATAAATTAGTCGTAACCGGTGACAAACAGCAGCAAAAGATATATTATCGCCACAGCGGTTACCCCGGTGGGTTGAAAGAAACGAGCCTGAAAGCCAAGCTTGAAGGTGGTCATTCAACAGATGTGGTGTATCATGCAGTCCGTGGCATGTTGCCAGTCAACAAGCTTCGTAGTGGACGATTGGCTCGCCTTAAAATATACAGTGGTGAAGCACACGAACACGATGCCCAGAAACCCAAGATGATCTCGACAAAAAGGAGTAAAGCATGACAAAGGCCGATAACTACTTCTATGCTCTCGGACGACGCAAAACCGCTACGGCCCGAGTACGCCTCAACGGCGGCAAGGGCACCGTTTCAATCAACGGCAAACCAGCCGAGGACTACTTGGCAGGAAGCACTTACCTGCAGAGTGATTTACAGAAGCCATTTGTTGCGCTTGGCATTGAAAACAAGTTCGATATCTCCGTAAAGGTCGCTGGCGGCGGCCACTCCGGTCAAGTTGACGCTATCCGTCTCGGGATTGCCAAGGCCCTGGCACTCATGAACGATGACCTCAAAGGCACACTGCGCCGGGCTGAGCTGCTTGGCCGTGATCCAAGAGAAAAAGAACGCAAGAAGTTCGGCCTCAAGGGCGCCCGAAAGAAGCGGCAGTTTACAAAGCGATAGAGTCGCCGCGTAACACCTACTGCCGATAGGTAAGTTATGGCATAGGGTTTAGGGGGATATCAAAAACTTCTTTACAAATTTTTTGTTGCCCAAAAAGTGATAAATAAAGGGGCGTGCTAAACCTGCCGCGTTCCCACAGATTATGATTCAAGAATTGTGAAGGCACAAAATGCATATTTTGAGGTGCCCAGAGGAAATCATGAGTTGCCGGTTGAGATAGATGCATTCGTTCATACATCGTTTTTGCTCGAAGAAGATGCCCCTCACTCGAACCATAGCTAACGCTCACCCCAGTCTGGAGTATACGAAGGTCAATCATGTCACACAGCAACACGCGCGGCACAAAGGCAGGCTTATCTTCATAGGCTGTTAGCCCCCATTCAAGCTCTTCTGTCTGGCTCAACTTACAAGCAGTACAGAACCACCGAGCTTTGAGTATCCGGCCGTTGACTAGAGATAGAGCAACACGCATAAAACAACTAGGGCACACCCTCCATACAAGTTGTCGGTCTAGCATGCCATCTGCTTCAAGTATCTCTCTTATAAGCTGATTAATTGCCGGGCCCATAGAACAAACATAGGAAGAGGCGGGAATAAAAAGTATACATTGTCCGCCGAGCGACCGCGAACACCACTCTAAATATGTCATATTAAAATCAATTAATGACCAAGATAGCTGAAGCTGTCTGCGCATAGATATAGCAAATCCAGTACGATACGGCTGGAGGTTGAGCCTTGCACTATAGTGTCGTATAGATTGGTCGTACAACATCATCGAAGCATCCAGACAAGTGCCGGTAGGTATTGGAACGGCATACGCAATTCGGTGTCTATACTTGCGAGCTATATGGCTCATGTGAATGAGATGCGCATTGGATAGCGGCGGTAGGAGCGCTGACCTAAACCTTTGATCATTGGCCTCGTCGTAATCTAGCCCAACATATACGACCACTCCCCCGATGTCTCTAGCCACTTTTTTCGCCCAAACCAGCAGGCCCGTTATATTAAGTGCAGCAAATAAATTTGGTTGATGGGAAACGCGCACAATAGGACAGCCGCGAAGTATCTTACGAATTGCGATAGCGTGTTCACTAGAAAATAAGCCATGTCTCGTTAGAAAAAGTTGGCTTTCCGTGGCTATCAGTCGCCGCCAAGCATAGTTACTGGCTGTGCTATACATCTACACATTCACCGTATTAGGAGTGTATAGTCCAGATTACAAGTCTGTAAAATGGTGTGCATTATTGAGCACAGAGTCTATACTAAACCTCATCATGAATGGCTATGCAGAACTCAGATCCTATCTTGGACGCCTGGGAATGCCCCAGGGTGCCACTATTGTCTATATTGCTTTACTAAGGGGTGGAGCTCAGTCAATACTCCAACTCTCCCGAGCTACAAAATTGGAGCGTACCAAGGTGTACCGCCTTATCGATTCATTACGTACATACGGACTCATCGAAATCGAAGAGCACTACAAACGGCGCCTGATAAGGGCCGCCCCGGTCACGAATCTTTATGCCACTTTCATACAAAAGGAGGAAGAGATTGCGTCCCTTAAGAGAGAATTGTATACCTTTAAGGATATCTATACGCCTGCTCTATTATCGACCACACATATGCGCGTACAACTATACGAGGGAAACGAGGGCATTAGACAGGCACTCTGGAACGAATTACGAGCAAAAGATGAGATAGTCGGATATAATTATCGGATTCTCGAGGAGGCCGCCGGCAAAAAATACACGAGTACTTGGGCTGAGGTATTTGCGCGGCGTAAACTGACGTCCCGTCTTGTCGTGGGCGATGAATTCGTAGACAGCTGGCAGGATGGATTAAAGGGCGGAAGAGGTACTGGAAAAAAGGTGATAGGTATCCAATACCACTATCTGCCCCGTACTGTCTTCCCTATTACGCACTCGTGTGATATATACGACGATGTGGTCGTTTACTTCCAATGGTATGGCAATGAGATAATCGCTGTTGAGATTTATAATCGGCAGATCGCCAACATTCAGCGTCACTTCTTTGAAACGCTATGGGAGCAATCCACAACCGAAGAAAGGCTCTAGAGAGTTCGTTACCTCCGGTAAGGTGCAGGGTTATATGTTGTAATACCCCCCATCAGTACCGCCGATTACTGCTTAAATAAGCGCTTGTAGGATATAATGAGAAAATCATGAGTAATAAAACAACTATCTTGACCGGGCTTCGAGCCAATAACGACCTGCATGTCGGCAATTATTTCGGAGCGCTGCTGCCTATTATCGATATGGCCAAAAGACATTCCGGAAAATACCAGATCAATTTGTTCGTGCCTGATCTGCATAGCTTCACCACACCAATTGACCACACCCAACTATATGCCCAGACTATGCACAATCTTAAGCTTTTCGTGGCTGCCGGGCTGCCCTTGGATAACCCTGACATCCATATATACCGGCAGAGCTATGTTCCAGCCCACGCCGAACTTACCTGGATCCTAGATTGCTTTACTGGTTTCGGCGAAATGAGCCGTATGACCCAATTCAAGGACAAATCCGCCAAGCTGCAAGCCAACGGCAGAGCAGAGCAGCAATCTGACCGTGTTAGTATGGGGCTCTTCAATTACCCGGTACTTATGGCCGCAGACATACTTCTCTATGGTGCTTCGTATGTACCGGTTGGTGAAGATCAAACACAACACCTTGAATTCACCCGCCTTATTGCCGAACGAATGAACAAGCGTTTTGATACCGAACTCTTTACGGTCCCGCTGCCCGTAGAGAAGGAACGTGAGTTCTTCGCTAAAGATCAGGATCTACGGATCCGCGATCTCCAAAATCCAGCGAAGAAGATGAGCAAGAGCGATGAGTCGGGCAAAGGGATTATCTTCCTCGGAGACAGTCCTGAAGCTGCTGCCAAGAAGATCATGGGAGCTGAGACCGACTCGCTAGCGCACATTCCAGCTAAGCTAGACTACCAGAATCAACCCGGCATCAGCAATCTCCTCCAAATGCTAGCTTTGCTCGAAATGCGAACCGTTGATGAAACGATCGCAGTATGGGCAAACAAAACAAGCTACGGCGAGCTGAAAACTAGCGTCGCCGAGAAAATGAGATCTTTCCTGACCGGATTCCAGACACATTTAGCTGCGGTTAACGAGGAAGCAGTAGCTGCCAAGCTCGAGGCTTCTGAGGCAACCATGCGTGAGATAGCCAACGCGACGCTATCCAGAGTCCAGAGTGTCGTCGGTCTACGGCCTCAAGAGGCAACAACCCCAAAGCGAGCCATGTAGTGTGGCTCAGTACATAACCTTGCCCGCTCATGAATATTGATATAACGAGTTCAGATACTAAGGAGCGCCTCGATAGCGTTATACAACGTCACGTGCCCCGGCTCAGCCGCTCGTTTGTGAAACGGCTTTGCGACGAGGATAAGGTTCTGGTCGATGGAAAAACCGCTAAAGCCGGCTACAGGCTTCGCGAAGGAGATAGAGTAACACTCCAATATAACCTGGCCGAGCTCGACAGTATACCTTCGATCGAACTACCGATCATTTACGAAGATGACGATTGTGTCGTAATAAACAAGCCGGTCGGAGTGTTGACGCATGCTGTCAACGAATATAACCTTGAAGCCACGGTCGCCAGCTTCCTGCGAGATAGGATCAAGGGTTTGACAGGGGAGCGAGCCGGGGTAGTCCATCGTTTGGATCGAGCCACCAGCGGCGTCATTATTGGCGCCAAAACGCCGAGAGCATTAAGCTTTCTGCAAAAGCAGTTCTCGCAGCGCAAGGTAAAAAAGACATACATCGCTGTAGTAAAAGGCCACCTCAGACCGCCTGAAGCCGTCATCGACATGCCGATAGGGCGAAACCCAAAAGCCCCCTCGACATTCCGGGTCGATCCCAACGGGAAACCGGCCGTGACACACTACAAGGTTCTACGATCCGGAACGCACAATGATTTGGTTGAACTCCGCCCTGAGACAGGCCGTACCCATCAACTTCGGGTGCATCTCGACCAATGCGGCCATCCGATACTTGGCGACCAACTTTACGGAAGAGAAACTAATAGTGAGCGGCTTTTTCTGCACGCCCAGCAGCTTGAAATAACTCTTCCCAACAAAGAACGGAAAGTCTTTACCGCACCGACGCCAGACGAATTCGAGGAACAGTTGTGAACAAGCCACCAGTCTTGCATGAGCGAACCGCTGAGCAAATCACCCGGTTCGTTCGTGAACCAAGCCATGCGGTTTTGCTTGTTGGCCCTCATGGCATCGGTAAAGGTTATATAGCCCTGTCGCTGGCTGCTCAGCTTCTCGGGATCGAGCCAAATACTTTACCGCACTACCCGTACATGCGTGTGATTAGTCCGGATAAGGGCACTATCTCCATCGAAGCTATACGAGAATTGCGACACTTTCTGCAGCTTAAAACCACTGGCAGCGGTACATTGCGACGCATTGCTATCTTAGAGCACAGCGACAACCTCACCACGGAAGCACAGAATGCCTTTTTGAAGATCCTGGAAGAGCCACCGCTTGATACGGTGCTGATACTGACCGTTACTACCCCACGGGCATTGTTGGCAACCATAGTTTCACGCACACAAACAGTCACCATCTATCCACCGCGGGCAGAAACAGTAGAAACATACTTCCAAATGGACAGAGATAAAGGCGCAGTCGACAAGGCTCTGGCACTTAGTGGTGGCCTGCCCGGTCTGATGCAGGGGTTGCTAGATGACGATCAGGAACATCCGTTGGTCTGTGGTGTAACAACAGCCAAATCACTGCTTTCGCAGCCCCTAGCTGAACGATTGGCGGCTATTGACGGGCTCAGCAAACAAAAAGAGGAAGCCAGCTATACGATAGAAGCGCTGCTTCATATAGCACACACCGGAATAAATCAGGCTACAAAGCGTAATGACCAGAAACGTCTCCGGCAATGGTATCGTGTACTCAAGGAAGCCACCGAGACACAATCTGCCTTGGCTGCGAATGCCAATACAAAACTTGCGCTTACCAGTCTGGCGCTACAGCTATAAAAGCCTGTGGATATGTTTATTGGTTGCCAGTAGTCTTTCCACTGTTCTATACTATCTATACACATGTTTGAGCTGGTTATCGTTGCTGGTTTCGGCCTCCTGGCATTCCGTAGTACAACGACTCGTGAAGATGAGATTGATGCAAAGTCGCGTAAATTGGGCGATCGACTTGGCAAACTTTGGGATATCGCGCATCAGGGTATGCGGGAAAACCGACTGTTGCGGGCCGAGAAAGCATTATTAACGATTCTAAAAATCGATGAGCGCAATGCGGCCGCCTATAACCGGCTTGGTATCCTATATGCCAAACAGAAAGAGTATCGTGATGCGATTGACTGTTTTGAGATTGCCAGCAGTATTGAACCAAGTCCCTCCAGCCTCCACAACCTTGGACTTATTTACTATGAAACTGAGAACTATGAAAAGGCCGCAACTGCTTTTGAGCAGGCATTAAAGCTAGAGGATAGTCTGGCAGCCCGGCACGTGGCATACGCTAAAGTACAGGAAAAACTCGGTAACGACCGCCTAATGCTCCAATCACTGGAGAAGGCCGTGGAGCTCGAGAAAAACAAAGAGACACTGAGCCTACTATACAAGGCCTATCTTGATCGAGGAATGCAGGCCGAAGCCGACATGATTGAGCAGCGCCTGAAGCGCATGATCATGCCTGCAGGCAAACCGAAACGGATGCTAAGACCCCGGCGTGTTGGCATTGCATAGAACCTGAATAGTCATATAGAGCTGATCATTGTGTCGCTCAACTATTTTTGCTACACTTTCATCTGTTATATATGAGCTTTAAGCCGGCATAGCTCAGTGGCTAGAGCAACACTTTTGTAAAGTGAAGGTCGTGGGTTCGAATCCCTCTGCCGGCTCCAGCCTATTAATAATCAGGCATCAGCACAATTTTGCAGGGATAGCGAAGTGGCCAAACGCACGTGGCTGTAAACCATGCGACTTTACGTCTTCGGGGGTTCGAATCCCTCTCCCTGCACCATCTCGAAATAATGGATAAGAAGGTGTTCCAAGTTGGACACTTTTTTACTATCCTTTAGATTCGCCTCTGTTGGAAGGTGTTTGAATCCCAACGTGGTTTATATCTTTCTCTATGACTTGCCGTCGTATACTACTAGAGAGTTTTGTTACAGTAGTATATGAAAATAGACCAAGCTTTGCCTGCATAGACAAAACTGAGTTAGGCGACTTTGGGTCACTACTGATGATAGTTACTTGATCACCGACTTTGAGATCTAGTTTATCAAGGCTCACCATTGTATGGTTCATGCAGACACGTCCAACTACGGGAAGCTCTTTACGCCCATATGTAAATATGCCCTTGTTACTGAGTTCTCTGGGCACTCCCTCATAATAACCAAGGGGTAATACGCCAATACGCATATCCTTAGGGGCAGTGAATGTCGCGTTATAGCTAACTTTATCCCCTTTCTTTAGTTCTATAACTTTAATAATAGTGCTCTTAAGCTCGAGGACTGGTTGAAGCTTTGTCAAGTCAGAATAGTGTGGGTCTTTGGGAGACAAGGGATTAATGCCATATGTACCTATCCCAAGCCTAATTGCATTTGCATATTTACTCTTTATTTTGGCGCTTCCGGCAGTTTGGGCAATATGTATTAATTTTGGATTAAACCCCGCATTCTTAATCCGTTCTATATAGTCGTCAAATAACTCTTGCTGTTTTACATCAAACGAGTCATCCAGCTCATTATCAGCATCAACTAAATGAGACATCACACCTTCCAGCTCAAGCCCAGGATACTTCTTTAAGGCTTCGAGGTAGCCGGGTATTTCATTCGCCTGGAGCCCAAGTCGATTGAACCCAGTATTAAGTTCTATGTGTATTTTTACCGGCCTGCCCAATGAGCCGAGTGCTTGTATGGCCAGAGCATCCTGTACAACGAATGAACATCGCTTAATGTCAAGCAGTGGGACATTGTCGGGCAATATGTATCCCAATACTAAGATATGGTGTTTCGTAATATCCTTAATTTTTGCGGCCTCGAAGTATCCATCTACGGCTAAATAATTACAGTCGGCATCATTTAGGATCTCAGCCACCTGTTCGAGACCATGCCCATAGGCATTGCTTTTTAATACAGGAATAATCTCAAAGCCAGGATGTTGTTTTTGTATAGTGGCCACATTGTGTAACATCGCCTGTGCATTCAACACAATATGGTTAAGTGGATGATAATTGTTTGAAGATAATCTTTTAATTATCTTCTTAGCATATTTTCTTAGCATGATGTCATTGTATACCAGCCTAAATTTTTCTGTCCTCATCTTGCATTAGATAAACTTCTTCGTTAACATAGACGAGTCCTAGTGTTTCTAGTTTTTCAGCTAACTGGAATAAAAAAACTAAGGAGGCAGGGTGTTCCAACTACAGGACACGCATTGCACCATGTTAAGACTGCAGATAAGGAAGTGCTCATGACTGAGCACCTTTAGTTTTTGGAATCCATTTTGCATTTGGTTCCAATCCTTCGTACCTACTTTTAACTGATAGATAGGTATATCCACTAATTTTGGTTACACCTTTCGGGGATGTCAAAATCACCAATGAACACTCAGACGAAACGCACTGCGATACTCGCAAAAAATCTTGAGCTGCTTTACGGCAAGCATAAAAAGTCCCTGTTGTTCCATGGCTGGCATCATATTTACTTTGTGGCAAAGAAGGCTGTCGAATTTGCTAACGAGCTGGATGTCAATAAAGAAATTGTTGAAGCCGCAGCGTTGACGCATGATCTTAACTACATAGTCGATGTACGCGCACAAGGACCTGAGGCAGGTACTGCATTGAGAACGAAGTATTTGAAAGAGGCCGGATTCAGCGAAAGTGAAATTTCTGAAATAAACAAAATTGTACTTGAGGAGCATACAGCCTATCGCCATGCCAATATCTCAGATGCTGCCAAGGTCCTGAGTGACGCAGACTCTTTATTTAAAGTTATGCCCATCAATCCAGTTCTTTTCTCAAGTAAGTTTATTACTGAAACTAAATCCGACTTACGCGCATGGGCAACAAGAATTATTAACGAGCAAAAGCCACTCATGGAACAAGGTATTTATTTTTACACCGATATTGCGAAGTGCAAATACACTGCTTGGGCAGAAACAGATCTAGAGTTAGTCGAACAAGTACTCGAAGCGCTTGATGATTTAGCTGGTCGACCATTTCCATACACCATAACCGCTTCAATAAGATCTTTTCCGGTTATTGTTAAATGGTGTACGAATCGTATGTGTTATGGTCGATTCGGTAGCCCAAAATATAGCTGAGCAGGTGTTTGGTTGTCAATG
>DASYZQ010000037.1:0-7508 GCA_035946175.1 Saccharimonadales bacterium (SeqCode) | reverse complement strand
ACTTAAACTTCCAGACTAGCAACAAAACAACACAGGCCAAACTAAACAAGTACCTGGAGTTCTACAACACCAAACGAGTACACTTAAGCCTGCAGTACTGGACACCGATTCAAATGTTGCAAAGGTCTTGAGTTCTGTACGTAGTCATGGGCAGAGAGACTTGCAATACTCTGTTGACTCGGGCGCATATATTACAGTATAGTTTTGCATATATTTCCTGTGAGGGCCCTTAGCTCAGCTGGCTAGAGCGTCCGCTTGACGTGCGGGAGGTGGCAGGTTCGAACCCTGCAGGGCCCACCATTTATGATATATTCACACCAGAGCTCACAAAGGGCTCTTTTATTTTTTATATCTTTTATGAAATATACGCGGGCTACGTACGATAATACTTATCCCCAGCCAAAGCGCTAAAATGACAACAGTCTAGTACTAGCCATATTCTGCCAGCCTTGCTATATTAGGTGTAGGTGAAGTTTTGCGATGTGTTATAATACATATCGAGTGATGAAGCGGTCTAACCAGCCGCAGAGCTTCGTCGGGAGAGGGAACGTACGTAACGTACTCTCATGAGTGCCCCTAAGGGGAAGTCCGGTGGAACCGCCCAATACTGGGTCCGAGACGCGTAAGAGATTGAATGCCGTGCGAGAGCATTTAACCAGATACGCGTCTTTTTTATATAACTGTAAAGGAGATTTATCTATGGAAAATAACCCCGAGCTTTATGCAATGCGGCATAGCCTTGCACATATTATGGCTACTGCAATTGTGCGACTCTGGCCTAATGTCAAACTAGGCGTTGGTCCGGTCGTTGAGAACGGTTTTTACTACGATATTGATCTAGGCAAACAACAGCTCTCAGAGGATGAATTCGACAGGATTGAAGGTGAAATGAAGAAGATCATTGCCGAGGACCAACAATTTGAGCATGAAACGAAATCTATTGATGAGGCGATTGCCTGGGCGAAAGAAGCTCAACAACCGTACAAGTTAGAGTTATTAAATGATCTTAGTCGAGCAGGAACGACTGTTGCCAAGGATCTGGATACGGTAGAGTTAGGCTTACAGGCTGATAAGGACAGCAAAGTTAGTGAAGTCTCTTTCTATAGAAACGGTGGCTTCCTCGATCTTTGTCGAGGGCCGCATGTCGAATCGACCGGGAGGGTCGGTGCCTTTAAGCTTATGCGCGTATCAGGTGCCTATTGGCGGGGTAAAGACACAAATCCCCAGATGCAACGGATATATGGGCTAGGGTTTGCCAGCGAAGAGGAGCTTCAGGCCTATATCGCCAGACTTGAGGAGGCAAAGAAACGTGATCACCGAAGACTCGGGCAAGAGCTTGATCTATTCGTGATATCTCCACTAGTCGGGGCAGGGCTGCCCCTCTTTACCCCAAGAGGGACGGTCTTGCGTGATGAACTTGCACGTTATTCCCAACAGATGCTCAAAGAAGCTGGTTGGCAAAATGTCTGGGTGCCTCATATCGCTAAGCAAGACCTATATGAAGTATCAGGCCATTGGGCAAAGTTTGGAGATGAATGGCTAAAAGTGGAAAGTCAAGAGACTGATGACAAATTAGTGATGAAGCCGATGAATTGTCCGCATCACCAGCAGATTTACGGTTCTCGACAGCGCAGTTATCGAGAATTGCCTCTAAAATATATGGAAACCACAACCGTCTACAGGGATGAGAAGGCCGGAGAGTTATTGGGGCTTGCACGAGTGCGGTCCATCACCCAGGACGATAGTCATACGTTTTGTCGGCCTGATCAAATTCATTCACTGATGAGCAACTTAGTAGAGATTGTCCGAGAGTTCTACTCAGTGTTGGATTTGCCGCTCAAAGTTCGTCTATCTTTTCGGGATGATGCCGATAGCTATCTTGGAGATCAGAAGCTTTGGGATCATGCACAGCAGATTCTTAAAGAGGTTGTCGATTCAGCAGGGATGAAGTATTACATAGGCGAAGGAGAAGCTGCGTTCTACGGGCCGAAGATTGACTTCATAGCAACTGATGCACTTGGACGCGAACTCCAGGTTGCCACTCCCCAATTAGATTTTGTGCAGCCTGAGAGATTTGGTCTTAAGTATACTGATGAAGACGGCCAAGAAAAGACACCAGTTATGGTCCACTTTGCACTTATGGGGTCGATTGAGCGGTTCCTCGCCGCCTACATAGAGCACACTGCCGGAAGGTTCCCGGTGTGGTTAGCCCCAGAACAGATCCGCATTATTGCAGTGACTGATCAAGATGCGGTAGCGTCATTTGCCAAGAAGCTGCAAGATCAGGCAAATAAGTTAGGGCTTCGTGCGACGATTGACATGAGCAATGAGTCTGTAGGCAAGAAGATTAGGAATGCTGAACTCATGAAGGTGCCATACTCTGTGGTTATCGGCGAAAAAGAAGTGGAGAGCGGGGAGGTACAACCCCGAATCCGCAAAGATATAGAAGTTAATACCGATCATAGTGCCCACACTATTGACGAGTTTTTGAAGACTGTTGCTAACGAAGCAAAATCGAGGGCAACAAAAACGTCGCTCTAGGGGTGTGTAAATATGCCACGTGTCGATAGTGCATTTGCCGAAAAGGTATATGAGATTGTAGTCCAAATTCCGTTGGGTCGTGTTATGACCTATGGGCAGATTGCGGCACTCTGTGGAGTAGCTTGGGCAGCTTGGGAAGTTGGCCAAATTGCACATACTGGGCCGAGTGATCTGCCTTGGCACCGGGTTGTTAATAAACAGGGCGGATTGGCACTTGGCTGGCCAAATGGTGGCCGCGATGCGCACCGCGCGCTGCTTGAAGCAGAGGGCGTCAAGGTGTCTGAAGACTATAAAGTGGAAATTGCGAAACTACTATGGAATCCCAATCAAACATCGCTCCTTTAATCGTTATTTTAGGGGAGACAGGTTCCGGAAAATCGGACCTAGCAATGGCCCTCGCCAAGCAATTTAATGGCGAAATAATCTCGGCCGATTCACGAGCGGTCTATAAGGGGATGGATGTTGGTACCGCCAAGCCATCTCTGGAGGATCGTAAACGTATAAAGCATTACCTTATTGATGTGGTGACCCCTGACCAGCGCTTTACTGTCGTTGACTTTAAGGGGAGGGCTCAAGCTGCAATTGATGAAATCACTTCGGCAGGCAAGGTTGTGTTTTTGGTTGGTGGCACTGGGCTCTACATCGACGCTTTGCTGTACGACTTTAGCTTCCGGCCGGCTGGCAATCAAAAACTTCGGGAAGAACTCAGTGCATTGTCAGCTGAGGAGCTTCTTAATCGCCTTGTTGCGCAAGGGCTGCCCGTGCCCGAGCAGTGGCAAAATAAACGCCATCTTATCCGGGTGCTTGAATCTGGCGGGGTACAACCGACCAAGGCTGCTCTCCGACCGAGTACGTTGCTCATAGGTTTACGCCCAGAGCGAAACAACCTACGAGCAACTATTACAGCCCGGGTCGATATCATGGTGCAGAATGGTTTTATAGATGAATTGAAACGCTTAGTTTGGCACTACGGTTGGGGATTGCCTGCACTACAGACGCCAGGCTATAAAGCTTTCAGAAGCTACATAAATGGGGATGGTTCATTAGATGAGGCCAAGCAGGCCTTTATACGCAACGACATGCGGCTTGCTAGACGTCAACGTACTTGGTTTAAGCGTAACGAAGCTATTCAATGGGAAAATGATAGGAGTAAAATTGTAGGTCTAGTAACAACGTTTCTGAACAAATAACCTGTTATACACTCAGTAACTTTGCTACAATAGTTTTATGATTGAGCAATTGTTTGGATCGAAAACACGAGTTAAATTACTGCGATTATTCTATAGTAGCCCAAATCGTTCTTTCTACGTGCGCGAAATTACGCGTAAGATTGATGAACAGATTAACTCCGTACGACGGGAACTGGCAAATATGCTTAATATTGGCATAATTGTCTCAGATACAACTAACCATCGCCTCTATTATGAAGTAAATCAGCAGTATAATTTCTATAAACCACTCTTAGCTATTTTTGGTGAGGCCAATGCAGCCAGTCATACTAACGAATCAGGGGTTAGTGTTAGTACTGCCAAGCCTAGTAGCAGTGAATCCACTGCTACTAGGGAGATGAAGCCGCTCGGCCATCTTGAAGTTGTTATCTATACTGGGCAGTTTACTCGTGACGAAAGTGGCGGCGTTGATATACTGCTGGTCGGTGATATTAACCAAAATGCTGTTTCGAAATACATTACTGAGCTTGAGGCTCAAGAGGGGAAAGAACTTCGTTACGTCGTGATGCCTATGAGTGAGTTTGACTATCGTCGTCAGATTAAGGATCGTTTCATTACAACAGTCCTTGATTCAAAAAAACAGGTAATCTTAGATACGAATGGTATACTACCTGACTAGTGACCGTACATAAGGAGTGTTACATATGGATATTCAATTTTATGGAGCGAACTGTCTGGTCATGACCAATAAGCAAGCACGTCTAGTGGTTGATGATAACCTAGCCGACTTAGGGGCTAAGACAGTCTCTAAGAACGGTGATGTAGCGATATTTACGGGTACACATGGGGCAGCAAAGGTCGAGCCGAAGATTGTTATTGATCAGCCAGGAGAATATGAAGTATCTGGGGTTGTCATTCATGCTATTGCAGCCAGAGCCCATATGGACGGGGAAGATGTCAAAAATGCTACGATATATAAGATAGTATGTGATGAGTCTAGGGTCCTTATAGCAGGGCATATCTATCCGGAGCTCAGCGATGATCAGCTGGAAGCGATTGGCACAGTCGATGTAATGTTTGTGCCGGTTGGTGGGCATGGTTATACCATTGATGGGGCTGGTGCGCTGAAGCTTATTAAGAAGATAGAGCCGAAGATTGTTATTCCTACGTCATATACGACAGATAAGTTGAACTTCCCTATTCCACTGGAGACTTTAGAAAAGGCCCTTCAGGCCTTAGCGATGGAACCTAAAGAAATAGTTTCTCGATTCAAGTTGAAAGCTATCGACACTACAAACACTACAACCCAGCTTGTCGTCCTAGAGGCATTATAGTAGCGCTAATCAATACGCGCTAGTCCTCTGGGAACCTACCGATTGACGACTGGAGTAAGCAGGCCTTTTCGCCTTAGGGTACGGATGGCCTGAGTGCTGACCTTTAGCTTTACTGTTCGTCCATCAACGATGACGGTCTTTTTCTGCAGGTTGGGATGCCAAACTTTTTTGGTGTGGCGTTGAGAAAAGCTCACGCTATTGCCAAACTGTTTTCCTTTTCCGGTAATCTCACATCTTTGCATAATCTTCTCTCGCCAATACTGTATCATTTAGAGTATAATTTTAACTATTTTTACTCCTATAGTCAAACAATTCTTTCTTTCAAGCAGGAAAATCTCGAGTTAGACTCTGCTTACATCATCTGTGTGTCGTGATGCGATTGCTTAAAAACAGATTAGATTAGTATACTAGAGTATGCTTTCTGCTTTAAACTTAGGCGATATATTCACCCTATTGGCGTGTCTTGTTGTCTCTATGGCTGCTCACGAGGCGATGCATGCCTTTATGGCTCGTGCGTTAGGTGACACAACTGCAGAAGATGCTGGCAGACTAACGCTAAATCCATTACGTCACATTGACCCTATTACCACTCTACTTTTGCCGGTCGTTTCGTTGCTGGTATTTCGAGTTCCTTTTCTTGCCGCCAAGCCCGTACCGTTTAACCCTAACCGAGTTCGATATGGTGAAATGGGGGCAGCTTTGGTAGGTATAGCTGGACCTTGCACCAACTTTGTTTTGGCGGCACTAAGTGCTGTTTTTATCAAGGTGGGCGGCATTGCTAATGACGTTAGTCTCTTCAATATACTGACACTCTTCATGGAGGTTAATATAGCTCTCTTTGTATTCAATATGATCCCATTTCCTCCACTTGACGGGTCACGCCTCCTCTATGCCTTTGCACCAGAGCCGCTTCAGGAACTAATGAGCCGAATTGAAGCGGCTGGTTTTATGGCCATACTAATCTTTATCGTATTGTTCTTCCCCTTTATTAGCCCATTTATCGTCAATATCGATAATGGAATTTTTAACTTCTTGCTCCGTTAGTGCGTATTTCGCTATATAATGTAGGTGGGCTGGGATATAAGCCGACGCAATGATTATCTGAATAGTTTTTCGTAAAGGGAGTTCAACATTTGTTATAGCCGTGGCTGTAACGTGAGAACACCCACCTGGAATATGTCCAGGTTAATCAGGTCGGCTTTTGGACCAGCCATTTTTAACGAAAAGGTGCATCGGGGTGTGGCGCAGTTGGCTAGCGCGTACGGCTGGGGGCCGTGAGGTCGCAGGTTCAAGTCCTGTCACCCCGACCAGTAGAGATTTGATGCTGCATTTAGGAGCGCTGATCGGCAAGGGAGCCGTAGTCAAAAGAGCGGTATTTTCTCTTTAGCAGATTGGGAGCGCATACGCTAGCTTTAGGATGAAGCACTGGATTATCTAAATCACACTCAACTATACTCTCAAGTAGCCGTTCAAGGCTTTCGCTTTTTTCAACAACGTAACTATATAAATATTACCTACATCAATGAAACAGCTCAAATTCAATCACAAATTAGCAGAACTGATCCGACGAGGTAAAAAAACGGCTACATTTCGGATGTATGATGACAAGGATCTTTCTGTGAATGACACGGTTGAATTATTAGATAAGGTCATCACTGATAAGCCAGCAACTTGGGTGCCTATTGGAGAGGTACGCATCGATAGTGTCATAGAAAAGCGGCTCTCAGATCTAAGTGAAGAGGATTTGGAGCGCTACGAAGGTTTCAAGTCACGCGATCAAATGCTGCGGCAGTATAAAGAGTATTATGGTGATCGAGTCACCCTTGATACACCCATCAAGGTTATTCATTTTACTATGCTGCCATTGCAGGAATTGTCAGCTGCTAATGCTGCCGAGTCGATGTCCCTAAAGGAAGTGAACCTATATACTGATGGCGGTTCTCGTGGTAATCCGGGTCCTTCAGCGAGTGGCTACGCCATTATGGACCTCTCAGGCCGTATTCTCGTCAAAAAAGGAGTGTATCTTGGTATTACGACTAATAATCAGGCAGAGTACCTGGCATTAAAGCTTGGCCTAGAAGAGACCCAAAAGATGCACGTTCGTCGGGTTCATGTCTATATGGATAGTCTTCTGGTAGTCAACCAGATGCTAGGCGTATTTAAAATTCGTAATCGTGATCTGTGGCCCATTCATGATTCTCTTAAAGAAATGATTAAATCCTTCGATAAAGTTAGCTTTACGCATGTACCACGTTCTATGAATAAAATCGCTGATGCAGCAGTCAATGAGGCCCTCGATGCGGCAGCTAGGGGGCTATGAAAGCGTACAGAACTCAAGACCTTTGCAACATTTGAATCGGTGTCCAGTACTGCAGGCTTAAGTGTACTCGTTTGGTGTTGTAGAACTCCAGGTACTTGTTTAGTTTGGCCTGTGTTGTTTTGTTGCTAGTCTGGAAGTTTAAGT
>DASYZQ010000036.1:0-14168 GCA_035946175.1 Saccharimonadales bacterium (SeqCode) | reverse complement strand
GAACGGCCAGAGCACGACGTGAAGCAGCACCTTCCTTGGCTTTTGTTATGAATGTTTGGAGCTGCTGTTTTTGTGTTTCGTTCAAACTCCCCGAATTGTAACGCTATTTGGCGCAAGTGAGAATGTTTGGTCTATAGGGCTTCGAAGACCTTGTTGCGTCGTATCCTTCGGTTATGGCAGACCACCAGCTTGGTAGAGTCAATGTAGTTGGCGGTGGTTTGGGGAGCCAACAGACTGACCAGCAAGGCGAGCAGTGGCGTATTCACTGCAGCCATGAGTTCCAGAAAACGGTTGTAGCTCACCAGACGAGGAAAGTCTGTCCCGAGCTGTGCCTGTACCACACCATGGTAGTACCCTTTGAATGTTCGATGGTCACTGTAGTGAAACCAAACAATGATGGTCAGGATCTCACTGAGGCTCAGCCGACAAGGTTTATTCCGCTGAGCCAGGCCTGAGGCAATTCGTTGCTGCCGCCAAACAGGTTCAAACTCCTTGCAGAATTCATCGATGAGGTAGAATAAAGCTACCAGTTCCATATTGGTGTCTCCTTTTTGTTTTGTTTGTTACAAAACAAAGATACCAGAGCTAACGCCCTGGTATCTACTGCACAAAGAGGAGACGCTTATGTCGAGTTGGGGTTAATTAGCGGTGAGAAGCCATTCATACAAGGGCAGTACGTCAATCGTTAACCCATCTACTATAATACTGTTCTTCTCGTTCTCTGTAAGTATGAGTAGCGTTGCGCCTTCATACTCAGATGAAGCTTCTAAGAGTGCGCGTACCTCACGTTCACGCGTATCTTCTGAATCGAGCTGAAGGGTAACCTGCACAAAAGTTTTAGTAGCAGGAAGAAAGAAGTCGACTTCACGACCGAACGAGGTTTTAAAGTAGTAAAAGTCGCCAGCTGTACGTCTAAGCTGTAGAAATGCAGCATTTTCCATGGCCTTGCCCTTGTTCTCGGAGAAGGCAAATGCGACAGATCTTATTAGGCCAGTGTCTATGGAATAAATCTTCTTTGCGGCTATCTGTTGCTCTTTGACAGAGTATGCGTACTTGTTGAGGACGAAGAATAGCCAACTATTCTCTAGGTAGTCTATATAGCTTTTTACGGTATTGACACTGCCAAGCTTTAATAATTCCTTTAGTTTATTAAAAGATATTAGGGATGTTGGATTACTAACCAGGTAAAATGCAAGCTCTTTGAGACTTTTTACATTTTCTAATTGATAGCGTGCTGCTATATCCCTATAGAGTACGTCGTCGTATAGGGTCTTATGTATTGGCAAGTCAGGATATTTTAGGGAATCTGGAATGCCACCCTTTGCTAAATACTCATCCATGAGCTTTAGCATTCGTCCACGTTCAAGAGTTGTTAAAGGTTGAGAGGTTTTTGGTATATGTATGTTCTTGAATAACAAGAATTCCCGAAACGAGAACGGAAATAGTTCTACTCTCGTCGATCTGCCAGTCAGTCGCGTTCCGAGCTCTTGGCTAAGCAATGAGGCGTTGGAGCCAGTCACTATAAATTTGTAGCCTTGGTCGTGAAGCCTACGAACAAAACGCTCCCATTCGGGAATGTTTTGTATCTCGTCAAATAAGAAAGTTCGTCGCTCGCCATAAAGGCTGATAAGCGTCTCATGTAATAAGTCAAAGTCCTGGGTTCGGAAGTTTAGTAAACGCTCGTCTTCGAAGTTGATGAAATAAAAATCCTCAGATAAGTACTTGTGCGCTATCTGTGCTAATAGTGTTGACTTCCCGACCCGACGTAACCCACTGATAACTGTCACGAGGGGGCTTTTAACTGTCTTTTCAAGATCTGCTAGAATCTCTCTTTCGGTTCCAGTATCTTTGGTCCGGAATGCTTCGAATTGCTCTCGCAAAACTGCCGAGAGAGACTCTCTAGTTAACTGTGTTGGATCGTCCATACCATAATTCTAATGCATATAGTTTTCACTGTCAATGAAAACTATAAGATAGATCCTTTCAATGCTTAACAAATCAGCCCTTATCGATCTTTGCACTGATAATGAAAACGTTGATAATTTCGAACAAGCTAACACCTTACGAGAAAGCAAAAAAATCCAGCGCGAGGCTGGACTTAATCTGTTAGCGTCCTATATGGCTGGGACAGTGGTTAGCAAACGAAACCTAATTGTTGCCGATTTTCTTCTGTTCGCGCACAAGCTAGAAGAGCTTGATTTTATCTATAGCAACAGTAGCGGCGTACTCATCATTGATCCACCATAGGCACAGGAGCCTGTGTTATGATGGCAGCACATGAAAATCTATCAGGCTACAACTGACCCTCACCCGGGCACCGACTTCGAAGAGGTCTATCCGCCAGCTAGGAAGCTATATAACCAGATTAAAGCCCAGACCAAACGACAGCCATATATACGATCAGCATATTTTGGTAAGGAGAAAATATTCATCGAACTGTTCTGGGTACATCTCAACCAGCAGAATCGTAAGCAGCGTAATAAAAGACTTAAGTTCTATGGCTGTGGTATGAAGCTTATCCGTAAAACCAAACAGGAACCAATAACAAAGAGAAACCCGAATAAGTCTAACGAACTACTGCATCGTTTTGCTGGCATGACGAAATCTGGCGACCTATTCTACGTGCAAGTTAAGGAAAATCTGAAAACTAAAAGAAAAGACTTAATGTCTATCTTCCCGGCGGGATAAATAAAAAGGCCTTCCGCAAGTGTGGTGTATAAACCACGGCCGAAGGTCTTACATACATCATACGCTATCGCGGTACTTTTAGTCAACCCTGCCTGCCGACTAGTTAGAAAACTAACCAGTCTTTGTTGAGTAGTACATATCGATGCACTGAGGCAAATCATCAACCGGGTTCATTCCGAGGGCTTCAGAGGGCGTAACCCAGCGATATGCCTGGTGTTCGTAGGGTTCTATCTTTATCTGAATGGCTTTAGGCAATTTGAGGTTATACATGTGATAAATGAAACGGTGTTCGGGATGTTTTACAAACGCACTTTTAAAATAGGCTGGTGGGCCAGGATCTTGAATGGAGTAGCCTGTCTCTTCGTACACTTCTCTTCTCAGGGCGTCTTCTAGAGACTTATCCGTTTTCTCTACCTTACCGGCTGGTACTCCCCACTTATTGCCTTAGGATTTATGCGGATGCCTATGCAGTAGTAGAATCTTGCCATCATGCTCAGGAAAAGGCTGACGATCTCAAATTTTGGGATAAAGTCGATTGGTCTTTCCAGGTAAAGCACGATACCTGCACTTTACCACAGCGATTTGTCTGAGACGAACGGAAGACGATTGCCCGGCAAGTGGTGTTCGAACCCAACTTAACAGAGGAGAAATCATAGAAAACTCAGAATATTACAGCAGGTGAAACTTTGCACCTCTGTCAGAAGTACTGGCTGGGACGCTGGGTAGTAGGCGGAACCCTATTATTGCCGACTTTCTTCTATTTGCACAAAAGCTAGAAGAGCTTGGGTTCGTCTTTTATGACGGCAGAGTTGCCGTTATTGATCTTGGGGAGGAGGCGCGAGGTGCCTAAATTTACCCACAGCCTCTCGTACTTCTTGAAGTGCGGTATCTACGTTATGGCCATCAACTCCGAACTCAGTCACTTTAGCCGATGCAACCATAATACTATGATGCAACGCATCAAGAATCGGCATACTGGCTTCACGTAGAGAAAGGAAGACGCCTGCCACTAATTCGCCCGCCCCTGTGGTGTCGATTGCATCAACTTGAGGAGCTTCAATTTGTCTAGAGCGTCGTCCGTCCGAAAAATAGTAAGCGCCGTTTGCTCCCTCTTTGACGATCATAGGACATGTTGGTAAAGAATACGTATCAAATAGGAGACCAAGCTCGACGGTATTTAGAAAAATAAGATCAGCGAGGCTGCACAAGGATCTTGCCAATTCAGGATTGGCACTGGCAGTAGTCTCGAACATATCTACCGACACAGATGCATTGGAGCTCACTGTTCGTATTTTGCGTAGCCATTCCACCTGTTGTTTGAGAGGCATTGTCCCCAAATGAAAGTGGTCAGCCCGGAAGTAGGTTCTTGGTAAGGTTGCGGTGTTGCTAACCGTTGCAACGCCTAGCTCACCGGTCCACACTCTCGATCCGTCTGGATTTTGGGTAATACTAAACTTTGCTGATTGACCTCGCATGGTAGATATACCTTGAAGGTCAATGCCGAGCCTACCTAATGCAGAAAGATCAAAATCCTCGCCGACTGCTGCTACCAAGCCGACCTGATTAGGATTCGCAACTGTAGCCCCCCGTGCACATACGTAACCCGAGCCGCCGAGGCTAATCTCGGAGCCAAAAGGAGTATGGTCTTCTGCAAATCCTACGTGGCCAACAAGAACGAGTTCAACTGACATGAAGAATCCTTTAACCAGAATACTACTATGCACGTATCTATCTCAATTGAAGGAGAAAGATTTAAGCAAACTTATTCAAACAATATGGCCGGCAAGTGGTGTTCGAACCCAACTTAACAGAGGAGAAACAATGAAAATCACAGAATCTTACAACGGACGGAACCTTTTACATCTGAAGAAGCCACTGGCTGGGCATATGGGATTCGAACCCCAAGTTATGTCGAACTGTAGCTCCTTGGCGTGAAAGGTATACACTCGCATGTTATCGTCCACTCTTATGCTAATAACCCAAAAATATAGTTGCGGTCGTAGGTGCGACAGGCGAAAATTCATATCCGGCATCGCCTAAATGTTTCTCGAGTTCTTTCGGGCCAGCTGCCTCAAAACCGATCAAGACATCCCCTTCATCACCTCCCTGCCCCCTATAATGAAACAAGCTAATATTCCAATTACCATCAACCGCTTGCAGGAAATCGGCGAGCGCTCCTGGTCGTTCCGGAAAGCTAATTTGGTAGAGCCGTTCATTGTTGGCCAGTGGCGACGGACCGCCGATCATATGACGGGTATGGGCCTTCGCGATGTCATCGCCAGAAAAGTCAGTATAGCTGTAGTCATATTTGCTCATTTTATCCTCAAAATGTTGTTTGTCTGCCTGGTCGGCCACCCCAATACCCACAAGCACCTGGGCCGAATTACGACTTTGCAACCGGTAGCCAAACTGGGTGATGTTGTGATCTGTGACTACCTGACGACAGAACCGCCTCAGCTGACCTGGCTTTTCCGACAGCGTAACAGCGAAGAGCGCCTCTTTACCACTGCCAAGCAGTGTTCGTTCAGCAATAAACTGAAGCCTTTCAAAACTAATGTTGGCGCCAGAGCAAATAGCAACAGCATGTGAACCGGACATATCATGGCTCGCGGCATAGGCAGTGATGCCGGCGACACCGAGTGCTCCCGCTCCTTCTACCACACTACGGGTTTCTTCGAATATCTGTTTTACTGCGGCGCAGATTTCGTCGGTCGTAACCGTAATTGAGTCATTGACAAACTGACGACAAATGGGAAAAGTGTGCTCTCCCAATTGCTTGACTGCTACTCCGTCAGCAAAGATACCAACGTGCGGCAATACAACGCGCCGTCCAGCCTTGATTGAGGTTTGCAGGGCATTGCTGTCGCTCGGCTCTACGCTGATGATCTTTACCTCAGGTCTGAGTGCTTTGACATACTGGGCAATGCCCGCAATCAGGCCGCCACCGCCAACCGGCACAAAAATGTGGCTTACCGATGTTAGCTGCTCTAAAATCTCCATTCCAACGGTACCCTGGCCAGCGATTATTAGCGGATCATCAAAAGGATGAATAAATACCCGACCCGTTTCTTGCTGCCGCCGTTTACAGTGTTCAGCGGCGTCCGAATAGCTATCGCCGAAAAGCTCAACCTCAGCTTTGTAGCTTTTGACCGCTTCCACCTTGATACTCGGCGTCGTCCTGGGCATCACAATGAGTGCCGACAAGCCCAGTTTTTGCGCTGCTAAGGCCACCCCCTGTGCATGATTACCGGCACTGGCAGCTATAACTCCTCGACCACGCTCTGCCGCACTCAAACTGGCAATCTTGTTATATGCACCACGCAGTTTAAACGAATGCACCGGTTGCGTATCCTCACGTTTTAGATATACCGAAAAACCCAGCCGCTGGCTGAGTTTGGTCGCTCTCTCGAGTGGTGTTTTAGCGGCTACCTCATACACTCTTGCGAGCAGTGTCTGTTTGACTGCCTCGTTCACGTTATATTCTCCCCTTCCCTTGAGTTCTGAACAGTTACTCTTTGTATATCTACCAACTTTCGCAGTTGGGCTACTACTTGATCAATCCGGCGAACATCCTGAGCCGCAATATGCATGGTTGACCAGCGACTACCGGCCTGAGGGTTGACGGTAAGAGATTGAATATTGCAACCCCGGCGGGCAAATATTTGAGCGACTCGCACCAATACACCGGGTTGATCGCATAGCGTTAGTTCCAGTAAATAGTTCATGGCCATATTAGGTACTCCCTACCGGCTTAGCCAGCCGTCCTTTTGGTTTCTCAATAATCATATGTTCAAGTGGAGCACCGGCGGGCACCATCGGAAAGACGTTGTCCGTCTTGATAACTTCAGCGTTGACCACCACTGGCCGGTCACTAATAGCCAATGCTTCCTTCAACTTCGTACTTAGCTCAGCCTCAGTAGTTATGTTGATACCAGCTGCTCCGTAACTTTCCGCTAATCGTACAAAATCCGGGTTACCGACAAGATCACAGCCGCTTTCATGTTGGTCGAAGAATAGCTCCTGCCACTGCCGAATCATGCCCAGATAGTGGTTGTTGAGTACAATTACCTTAATCGGCAGATGGTGGATACAAGCGGTAGCCAGCTCATAGCTGGTCATCTGAAAACCGCCGTCTCCAACAAAGGCAACCACTTGTGCGTCCGGTTTGGCCAACTGCGCGCCAATGGCGGCCGGAAAGCCAAAGCCCATGGTCCCAGCACCACCAGATGACAACCACTGGTCAGGTTGGCTGGTTTTATAGAACTGGGCAGCCCACATCTGGTGCTGCCCCACATCCGTGGTCACGATAGCCTGGCCATTGGTCAGTTGGTAGAGCTTATCTATGACTGCTTGCACAGTGAGCCCCTGATCTGTAACGTAATGCAGTGGGTAACGCCGCCTGTAATCATCGAGATGGGTGTTCCACGCTGTGTGCTTCATTGGCTTGACCTCAGCAATAAGCGCCGATAGGGCTTCCTGGGCATCGGCGGCCAGACCAACGTCTGGCTTCACCATTTTACCCAGCTCAGCCTCATCAATATCGATATGCGCTATAAAGGCGTCCTTACAAAAGACATCGACCTGGCCGACAATGCGATCATCAAAGCGCGAAGCGACATTCAATAGGAAGTCGCACTCTACAATCGCCTTATTGGCATAGGCGGTGCCGTGCATGCCAAGCATGCCGAGTGACAGACAATTAGTCTCCGGAAAAACACCTTTGCCAAGCAGCGTCGTAGTCACCGGTGTGTCAGCTATCTCCGCTAGTGAACGCAGATTACTGGTCGCCTTGGCTAGCAACACGCCGTGGCCCGCTAAGATAACAGGGCGCTTGGCCTGGGCCCAGGCTGTTGCGATAGCGGTAATCTTTTGTTTGTCCACCTGGTGCTCTACGCTATAGGCTGGTAAATCAAGTGAGTGGTTTAGTTTTCCGGTGAAATTTCCGGATGCAACGTTTTTGGGGATGTCTATGAGCACTGGACCAGGTCGGCCAGTAGTCGCCAAATGAAACGCTTCATCTATAACACGAGGTAAATCATTAGTCTCGCGGACCAAATAATTATGCTTGACTACTGGCATTGTAATATTGAAAATATCTGCTTCCTGGAAGGCATCGAGACCCAGCATGGAACTAATCTGCTGACCGCTTAAGACAATCATGGGGACACTGTCCATGTGGGCTGTCATCAGGCCACTCACGGTATTACCAGCCCCCGGGCCACTGGTTACCAGCACAACGCCCGGCTTGCCGTTCGCTCGCGCGTAGCCATCGGCCATATGTGTTGCGCCTTGTTCGTGTCTGGTAAGTATCAGCTTTATTGCAGTACCAGTGGTTACAAGAGCATCAAATATGGGCAATGCTGCACCGCCGGAATAGCCGAATATATATTCAACGCCGTGTTTTTCAAGTGTCCGAATTACCGCCGTTGCCCCATCCATATTCATTCCTTATGTCCTACGGCCACTGCTTCGATCTCTACCAGAAGCGGCACATCACCGCCAACCCGGGGCAACTCAGCAACCCCAACCGTACTACGGGCCGGGCGTGGTTCGTCAAAATAACGCACATATACCTCATTGACCTGGGCAAAGTTTCCAATATCCGTAACAAAGATCGTGGTCTTAACAACGTCGTTCATACCAAGTCCGACGGATTCCAGTGTCGAGCGGAGATTTTCAAGCACCTGTTCGGTCTGTGCGGTAACATTTGGCTGCGCAGTGCTGGTTGCGGGGTCGACACCAACATGGCCGGCGAGAAAATACAGATCACCCGCTTGCCGAACAAGGCTATACGGCCCGAAGGTTTTAGCCGTTTTCGCACTTTTGCTTTTAGACATAGACTACGCTCCTTTGATGTCCCACAACTCGCTGTGAAATGATGATTATTGATTTCTCAAGCCAAGCTTCCATTTGCAGGTTTACTGTGCTTGTTGACCTGCTACAAGACTATCAGGATAGGTAATTTCTAAATTTCCCAATGCCCCTGCCGCATAGTCCGAGTGAACAAGATCCAACTCTGTTGGGGGAACAACATTTTCTGTTGGCGACAGAGCGGCACGCCCAACGCCTTCTGGGATCTTCGGCGGCCAACCCCAGGTTAATTCTTTATCGACATCACCGTTAGGGTGTAATTTTCCGCAACCAGCGGCTTTACGGAGATCCTCCCATGTAGGCCACGTAGAAGGTAGGTTACTATCGGCTCCTTTTCGTGTTTCGTCCATGATTACTCCTTTCGATAGTGAACTATCTTATTTAATGCACTTCTTGGATCTAGTATTTCTTGTTTCCACCTATAGTTCGTTACTCCAAGCCTTTCATCTCCCTCACGCCTTCGGGGCATTCGAGGACCAAGGCCATGATCCTTCGGTCCGCGATCACTAACTCAAACCGGACCATTCGTTATTTCAGGAGTTATGACAATAGAGCCTAACGCTGCCCCAGATCGACTAAGCTCTCTATCGATGCCCGCTATTGCCTCAGGATTAATTGCTGACTGCGTTACAGCAATATCCCCCACATTTATAACCGTATCTAGTGGTGATTTGGGGGCTTCAGAGCAGGCCGGCATAAGCCCAGACGCTGCTTCACCCAAATTTGCCCATGTTTGTACCATTTTTTCGTCTATGCTCCTTTGCTTAACATTAAAAAACCGGGCTTTTTTGTTTGGGCCCGGTTTCTTTGCTTGATGAAATGTTGGTGTCAATTTAGACGCAAGCAACCGTGCCCTCTCGAGGGAGGAGTACAATAATTGCGCTAATAGAGACTTTACACATCCTTAAGAGCCTAGCATACGTGACTTTGACATGTCAAAATTACACGACCAAGCTCAATAATTTGTTGGGCACGTAGATCGTTTTCCTTATAGGTTTACCGCCTACTGCTGTGCTTACTGTTTCACTGCCAAGAGCTGATTTTTTGACATTTTCTTCGCTACTGCCCACGGGCAGCTCCAACTGAGCCCGGACCTTACCGTTCACTTGCACAACTATAGTCATCATATCACTTGTCAGATATTGCTTATCGTAGTCTGGCCAGCTATCTATATGCACACTAGTGCTATGACCCAGTTGATGCCACAGCTCCTCAGCTATATGCGGAGCAAACGGTGCGACGCACGTCACAATGCCTTCAAGTGCCTCCTGCCAAACGTCATGTTTTCCGAAGCTATCCTTCTTCAGCTTATAGAGTTTATTAACGCAGCTCATGCTGGCGGCAATTGCCGTGTTGTAGCGGTTTTCCTCAATATCTTCGGTTATCTTCTTGATGATCTGATGTATTGCGCGGAGAATTGCCCGCTGCTGCGCCTCAGAAAGATCAATCTTTTTGGCGGCAGTATATTCACCAACGATATTCCACAACCGATTCAAGAAACGATACGCCCCAGGCACTCCTTGCGAATCCCACCGCACCCATAGCTCCAGCGGCGCTGCAAACATAAGATAGGTCCGGAGTGCATCAGCTCCATAACCGCTATCAATGATCTCCAAGGGATCAACACCATTACCCTTACTCTTGGAAAACATTCGTCCGTCAGCAGCGGTGACCTTGCCGTTGAATAGAAATTGTTTGAATGGCTCAGGTTCATTCACCAAGCCGAGTTTCTTGAAAAAGCGAGCCATAAATCTGGCGTAGAGCAGATGCGCAGTGGCATGATCAGCACCGTTATAGAAGTCGATAGGTTCCCATTTCTTGACAATGTTGCTATCAAATATGGCCTGAGTATTACGGGGATCCAGGTAACGATACATATACCAGCTGCTGCAGATATATGTATCGAGCGTGTCGGTTTCGCGTGCAGCTGGCCCGCCACACTTGGGGCATTCTACTTGCAGCCAGTCTTTGGCCCGAGCCAAAGCGCTGCGTCCATCACCGCTCGGGGCAAAATCATCCAGTTCAGGCAAAATAACCGGCAAGTCTTCGTCGGACACCAACACCGGGCCGCATTCCTGACAATGAATGATAGGGATAGGGGCGCCCCAATAGCGTTGCCGGCTAACACTCCAATCACGCATCCGATAATTGACAATGCGCTTGCCCCAGCCCTTCTCTTCAAAGTAGTCCATAGTCTTTTGCATAGCCTCTTCAAACACCAGCCCATTGAACTGCTCGGAATTGATCATTTTACGCCCAACGCCATGACCGGCTTTCACCTGATCAACCTGTTCTGTTTTCGGATCAACCAGTTTGTTTGTCTCGCCATGCGGCCCCTCGATGACCCGGATGATCGGCAGACCATACTTGGCGGCAAACTCGAAATCCCGCTCATCGTGTGCCGGACAGCCCTGCACAGCACCGGTTCCAAAACTGGCTAACACAAAGTCTGCAACCCAAATCGGAACCTGTTCACCGGTCAGATGATTCTTCGCATAGGCTCCCGTGAATACACCAGTTTTTTCTTTGCCTTCCTGCTGCCGTTGGACGTCGGTTTTCTTTATGCAGGTCGCGACGTATTCCTTCACTTCTTCTGCATGCTCAGGTGTGGTAAGCTCGGTGACCATATCATGCTCCGGTGCCAATACTAAAAAGCTGAGGCCATAGTTCACCGGTGTGGTCGTGAAGCAGGTTATCTTTTTGTCGCTGCCGACAATCTCATAATCAATGTTAATCCCCTCAGAACGACCAATCCAATTCTTCTGGGCTAGCTTAACGCTCTCCGTCCAATCCAGGTCATCAATTGCGTTTAGTAGGTCATCGGCATACTCGCTAATCTTGAAGAACCATTGCCGAATCTCTCGCTTCTCGACGATCGGATCATCAGGGCTATCATGCCTCCAGCATTTACCATCAATCACCTGCTCGTTGGCCAATACTGTCTGGCACTTCGTGCACCACCACTGCATTCGCACATCCTGATAAGCCAGATTATGCTGATACATCTGTACGAATATCCACTGGGTCCACTTGTAGTATTCGGGTAAATGGGTAGCGATTTCCTTCTCCCAATCATTGCTCCAGCCCATGGCCTTGTACTGCTTGTGATAACTGGGGATAATCGTGGCCATGCTCTCCTGTGGCGATACACCGGCCTTAATGGCATAGTTTTCGGCTGGCAGGCCAAAGGCATCCCACCCAACCGGGTGATAACTCTCATAGCCCTGTTGGCGCTTAAAGCGAGCTTTTACGTCACTGATAGTGTAGTTCATGGCATGGCCGATGTGTATCCCAGCTCCACTGGGATAATTGAACATGCTCATGGCAATGTATTTGGGCTTATCGCTGGTTAGATCGGCCGTATAGGTGCCGGTTTCTTCCCAGATTTTGCGCCACTTAGGCTCGACTTCTTTGGGGTTATATCGCTTCATGATGATTTCATCCTAATCCTAACAGGTAGCCTGCACCGCTGGCAAACTATATAAATACATAGTGTATGGCAAGAAAATGCTTACGTTAAATAAAAAAGAAATGGGTTCAAGAAATACATCGCCTAGACGGCGAACAAGATATGATTAACATCATAAAGTAAGCGTATCAGAAAAATTCACCAATTGAGTCCTGGTTTTTGATAATTTCTTCACAAAGCTTCTTTTTGGAGTTATACTTACAAAAATTGAAAACATGCAGGCATAGGTCGGTGCATAATCATTTTGTCAAGAATTTTATTATTTTGCGGAGATAATTGTATGTCCTTTAGTGAACGTCTTTCTCTAGATCAATGGATGAACCCCAGGACAGCAACAGATGGGCCAGGTTGGTGGTTTGGATACGATCGAGGTTCAGCAGCACTTTTCCCCCATGAGTCTCATGGTGCGAACGGTTACAGCCCCAGAGATGGTGATCAAGATTCTTCTTCGCATGATAATGGTGCAGACGAAACGAAATATTTCGTTGATCCTACCCACGATACAGAGTTTGAAAGACAAGACCCACCAGCCACCTACCTAGAGGACACTACATATTCTTCCGAGACGAATAATGAGGAAATTCCTGTTCTGCTTCCTGAAGATAATACATCTGCCCCGGCTTCACTGGAGGAGCAAGTAGTAGACGACGTTCCAGTATCAGTCCTGGTACTTGGTGGTATTGTAGAATCCGTAAGTCAGGTTCTACCATCTCGCGGAGACGTGCGAACAACCTAAAACTGTTTCAAATAATTCGTAGAAAAGGCCGTTTCGAGATGTTTCTTGACAGCAAAGCGCTGTTGGGCTAATTCTACCAATTTGCACACCAGCTCGACGTTGCTTATACCCCGCTTCTGCCAGTTATGAGCATACAGGCTGCCGGGCAAAGGATTGACTTCATTGAAGTATACCGTCTTAGACTTGCTGTTGATAAGCATATCAATGCGGGCAATGCCGCTGCAGCCGATTGCTTTATAGGCGGCTAGGCCTGTTGCTTCAGCTTTTTTATAGAGCTCTTTCGGTAGATCGGCGGGAATGCGGCTATAACCCTGGGCACCCTGCTTGCCGCCTTTCACACCACCCTTACCTTTCTTACCACCCTGCATGTATTTTGTATCAAAATCAAAGAAATCTTCGCTCTTCAGAAGCGGCTGCTCTAAGAATGCCGGCGTTGGTTCATCATTACCTATGATTGGCAGCGTCACTTCAATGAGGTTGGATACAGCTTCTTCGACTAAGGCCTTGTCGTCAAAATGCAGGGCGACCTCAATTGCATTTCCCAACTCCTTCTGATCAGTCACACGGGTTATGGCAATGCTTGAACCAAGATGAGCCGGTTTTACAAACAGAGGGTAGTGAAGCGATGCATTGATCTGCTCGAGATAGTCCTTGAGTCCTGCTTCATACTGCGTTTTTGTGAAGTGAACATATCTAGGTGTTGGAATGTCGTTCGCCTCAGCTACTTGTTTGGCAAGCACCTTGTCCATAGAAACTGCACTAGAAGGCAGATCGCAACCGACGTAAGGCACACCAGCCATCTCAAATACGCCCATCAGTTCACCATCTTCACCATGAGTACCATGCATCGCTGGAAAGGCCACATCAAGCTTGATCCGCTGCGTTCGTAAGCCTTGGGTTTTCACCATCATGAGCCCATTATCAAAAAGAAGACTGATGGGACGCTCTTTGGCTAAAAATGTATCAATATCCCCCGATTGATAAAGCCGAATATCCGTCAAACGAGCATCGCTATACCATCTGCCCTCTTTGCTGATATACACTGGTACCACGGTATATTTTTGTGATAACTCCAGTGGTTTTATAACCGAACCAAGAGCAGTAACTACCGAAACATCATGTTCGGTCGAACGAGATCCGAAGAATACTGCAACTACCGGTTTAGCCATATGGATCTAGTATAGTCCTGAAAACTGCAGTCAACCAAACCTAAAAGTCTATCTCGCGAAATCTCTTAAGTTCAAGTTGGGCTATTGCTGGTCACCTCTTGCCATCCTCCTAATCTATGAGAGAATACATCAATGCTCTAGTGAGACGAGTGTATAAGGCTCTCATAGTAATTGTATGACGTATGGATCAATATCCTCTTGAACCCAATAATGAACCTTCCCCTTTTGAATGGGG
>DASYZQ010000035.1:0-22995 GCA_035946175.1 Saccharimonadales bacterium (SeqCode) | reverse complement strand
TGCAACGGCACAAAAGAAGACGACTTGACCAAGCGAACAACATACACGTCAGCATGTACCAGCAGAAGTGGGAGGTGGTGAAACCAGCGATTCGAGCTGCCTTAGCTCAGGCTATGCGAGCTTGAAAGTGCGAAATGCGTGGTCAGGAGATAAAAGAGCAAAGTCCAGGGTAAAGCGACCACCAATGACATACTGGGGCTCAAGCCTATAGGAACTGGGAGTAATTCTTTGGAGCAACCTCAACAGTCTATGCTCGAAGACATTCATCGGCCGATTAGGGATCTTGTTATCGATTGATTCTGGGCTGCTACAGACTCCTGCAATGTCTTTAAGCTTGGACTCACTATGGAGGGCGAAATCCCGGTCGCCGACCAGCAGGAGTAACTGTTTGGCTCGTGATACTGCAACATTGAGTATTTGCTTATTCCTGACAAACCAGTTATCTGAACCCCCATCGCCTCTATCCGCTAGCACTATCGAAAAGATAAGAATGTCTACTTCGGAGCCCTGGAATTGGTGGACAGTCAATATGCGCACATTCGTGAGATCATCATCACCGAAATACTTGGCTGCCGCATCGCTTATAAGGTCACGCTGTTTGGAATATGGTGTAGCTACGCCGATGGTGAGATTATGTTGTCGGGCGATCGGCACGAAACGCTTTAAAAGCGACAGCACACTATCCACTTCTTTTGAGTTATACCGACTGCCACTGACATGCGTATGGGCAACGCCTGGCACATCAATCCAATGTACGCCCGGCTCTACACCATCGGGCAGTGTGTTATCCGGTTCAAAGATATTCAGTCGACCGCCGTAGAATACACTGCTAAAAAGGTTGGCAATAAGAGCATTACTCCGGTAGTGGTTTTTGAGTTCCAGTTCAGGAGAACGGAGCGCCTTTTTTGCCGAATTGAAAAGAGAGGTATCAGTATAACGGACCAGGGCTGGGTAGAAACGTTGATCGGTTATGTCATGCTGTTTGGCTAGTTTGGTCTCTGCCTGAGTGCTAATACGAGCGATATGGCTAAGCTGATTTGCATCACCAACAATTACAGCCCGTTTAGCTCGATAAAGCGCCGCTGCGGCCGAAGGCATGTCGATCTGAGAAGCCTCATCAAATATAACGTAATCAAACAAGTCGGCCTTGAGCGGAAAACTTGCGCCCAACGATTTAAGCGTGCATGACCAAACATTCATAGCCCGCAGGGCAGCACCTACGTAACGATCACTGGGGTCATTTTTTGAATCGCCATTCATCACTTTACGATTTTGCAGTGCCTCTATATAACTCTGAAGTTGGCCGTAGTAATCGTTGGCAAAAATAAGAGACAAATAAGTGTTCCGCACATAGTCTCGGCTGATATCACAATGATGCTGTTTTAGCTGTCGGACAGAATCGACTACGGTTTGATTGGATCGGCGAGCCAGCAGATGCTTAGTGAGCACCCAAATCTGCAGCTGCAGTGTCAAAACCATAGCTCGCATTCCTACGTTATGCTGCAGCTGCAGATTTGCTTGGAGATTGATGGCCCGCCCCACCGTTCGATGTAACCGATTCGTTTGTTGAATATAGCGGACCTCACGCTGCAGTGCACGCCAGTTGTTTGCGATATCTGCAAATGTTGTTGAGCCCGCCAATTCAACCGCCTGTTGCATGTTATAGCGTTCGACCAAATCCGCCAGACGACGACCAAGATCTTGGCGAATCTCCTTCTTGCCAGTCTGCGTAATAAGCCCCATAAAATCGCTGTTGATGCGCTCGTTAACCACTCGCACCGCTTCACCAGTATGACTAACTAACAACACCCGCTTTTTTTGCAAAAAAAGATTAATAATCAAATTAGCGATGAACTGACTCTTGCCAGTACCCGGTGGCCCAGTCACCACGCTTAGATCGCTGGACAAAATTTTTCTGAAAGCCATCAGATGGTACTCATCGAAAGCGAATGGCAATATCGGCGTTACTTTTTGATCTTGCTGATTTGTAGATAGCCCCTCGATATAGCCCAGTGAAGTAGATTGTACATCCTTGCGCTTAACAAGCTTCTCGAGATCATTGAGCAGGTGGAAATTAAAACTGGTGGCTTCTGAAGCAAAAAATAGTGCCTTATTGTATACCACAGCACCAGCATAGGAGTGAATAATCTGGGCGTATGACAGGTGCTCTGGATCAATCGCCTCGACGCAGTTCAGCTTAGTTTCTTTTTGCAATATATAGAGAACTGTCTCCAGCTTTGTGCCATGGGCTTTCTCGAATATCTCTCTAATTTCGTTATTGAGTGCGACGATTTCTTCCTGCCGAAGCCCCAACCGTTCAAAAGCCTTACTGCCGAGATATGGTAGCGGCTCTGAGCGTCGCAGTCTTAAGCTATCTTTACCAAGCTCCGCATCAAGCCGCACAATAAACAAGGGGGCTACATGGTGCATTTTGGCGCGGGTATCGTAGAACATGAGTAACGGATAGCCGAACTGGATATCCAAGCCCTTCTGGCTAGCCCGAGCGAGTAATTCGTACTGTTTCGCTCCCTTCTCGATGATATAGTCGCTGCGAGAAGAAAATATAAAAGGATCACTACCCTCCTCAACTAATCGTGCCCGAGTTCTCGGGACCAGCGCAAAACGGCCAGGCGTAATGCCAAAGCTTTGCTCCAATGCCCCCTCTGCCCTGACGCAGTCAAGCCAGTAGGCTATAACTCTTTGTAAGCTCTCCACGCCATATAAGAATACCGTGGATTGCGAGGAAATCAATCAGTGATTACAGACTAGCCCGCTGGTATATTGCGGCACCTATGCAAGGTGGAGCAATGACGCCCTACAATTACCTCCCACTACTCATTCGGTCCGAAGATCACGGGCACTGAATACCATTGAACCGATCACAGATAGTACCAAACCAAGTCCAACCATCACGACATCAGTCGTCCAGTTGGGACTAACGGCTGGCGCTAAGGCTATCTGATGAAGTACAGAAGTATCGAGTATCCAGTGGCTCAGATTAACGCCGCTGCTGATCATGGAAATCAGGAAGGACCAACCCAAAACGCTATAGGCGGCCACACTGGTTAACCGGGGCCATATACCGAGCGTAAAAATCCCGGCTCCGACAGTAAATAATACCGGGGCCAGCATATTGCCGCCAGCCTGCAGCAAGCTATGGAACGGTACCCCTATATGTTCGGCCGCTTGACCGGCCCAGGCACCCAAACCGCCAATACCACAGGCTATGATACAGACAATCGTAACCAGTAAGATCCGGCCCCACAGCCACTGTAGTCGCCCAACCGGGCGCACCAGGAAGTTATCCAGGTAGCCATTGGCCTCATCATCACGAATTTTACTGACTGCGCTGGCGGCATAAGCCATAACGAGGGTCATCAGCAGAAGAAAAATTATCCCCAAAAAGAGCGTCGCAAAGTTAACGTGGATTGCTTCTTCAACGCGGTTTACCACTTTTTGGAATGAACCGCTGGTTTGGAATGCTGAGACTGCGGCTTTAGTGAGCAGTCCGTAGGAAAAAGCAAAGACGCCGATTGCCGCCAGCCAGGCAATCGAAGTTGCCCGGGTGAGTCGCACTGACGCCATCAGTGGCGTGTTGAGAAGTCTCGTTCTTGGTTTAGCATAATCCTTATCGGCGAACAGACTGTCGCCGAGATCACGCCGGCCCGCCAGCCAGATGGTAATCCCGCAGAATAGAATCAGGCCACCAAAGATGGGCAGTAGCCATATCGGCTGACTGCCTACCAATGGCTGGAGTTTTTCCACCCAGCCAAGCGGCGTCACATTAAGCAGCCAGTGCAGACTTGAAATATCCGCTGTTGCCCGAATGACAAAACAGATGCCAAAAATGAACACGGCTAGGCTTGAAGCCCGCGCCCGGGTCGGCATGAGCTGGCTGGCCAATGCTCCAACGCTCATAAAAAAAGCCGCCGCGGATACAGCGCTAAGCGCAAAAAATACCGCAGCCTGGGCAGAGAAACCGACGATATGAAACAGACCAATGCCAATAAAGAGCAGCGCCACGATCAAAAAAAGCATAAGCAAGCTGGCACTGAGACCCAAAATGGTACTACCCGCTGCCCGGGCGGCTGTGGTCGGGCCACTTAAAAAGGCCTCGACTCGGCCAGCCGTTTCCTCACCACGAAAGTACTTGGTAGCGAGCAGAAATGCCCAAATAGCGCCCATCGTAGTGATCACTCCGAAGCAATTCCAGGCAGCATAGCCGACAACTGTCTCCAGATGATGCGGCGTCCCGAGTATGGCCTCCAAACCGACGTTACTGCCAAACGAATGGGCGAGCCTGAGACGTTCGAGAGTCGTCGGATAAGCCTTTGCGTAGCCAACCGACTTGGTCGCAACATAAGCACCGAATATGAGCGCCCAGAGCGCTGCACTGCGCATGGTATGGTGTGCTACGAATCGTCCTACTACCGTTGAAGGAAAGTGGAATATCTTAAAGTCCGGCGATGCTAAACGGCTCATCACCGGCTCCCGAATCGGCGAACGTCCTTGTCGCCGTATATAGACAAGAACAATTCCTCTAGTGATGGTTCGCGGCTAAGAAGTGTTCGTGGTCGGGCCGCCGACAGGATACTAAGGAGTTCAGCAATCGGCCCTTGCACCTGGCAGGTCAGCTGATGACCGGTTACCTGCACATGACTGACCCCTTTGATACGGCCGACTTTGGGCGGCGGCCCGGCAAAGGTTGCCTGCACAGTCACGGCCGAGAGGTGTCGCATTTGTTCCAGTGTACCGAGCTCCACGAGCTTGCCAGCCCGTAAAATCGCCAGCCGGTCACAGAGCGCTTCAACCTCTTCTAAGACATGGGAGGAGAGAAAAACGGTCTGGCCTCGATCTTTGGCTTCGAGTACAGATGTGCGGAAGGCTTGCTCCATAATCGGATCGAGCCCGCTGGTCGGTTCATCCATGATGAGCAGTTCTGCTCGAGTCGATAGGGCCGCAATCAGGTTAATTTTCTGCCGGTTACCCTTCGAATAGGTCCGCACTTTTTTATGGGGGTCAAATCGGAAACGACGAATCAGCTCAACCTGATAGCGACTGTCAATCCTGCCGTGAATCTTGCCGAGCAAGTGCAGTGTTTCGATGCCTGTCAGCGACGGCCAGAGCGCTGCCTCGCCTGGCACATAGGCAATGCGACGGTGAGCCGCTACCCGCTCTTTTTGGGTATCAAGCCCAAAGATTTGTGCACTGCCGGCAGTCGGTCGAATCAAACCGAGCAGCAAGCGGATTGTAGTTGTTTTACCAGCACCATTAGGGCCTAAATACCCGAGTACCTCACCACTTTGTATGCTCAAATCGAGGTGATCAAGCGCTGTCACCGAATCATAGCGCTTGGTAAGACCCTGAGCTACTAATACGGGCTCACTGCTGTCTAATCGGTGTTGATTATCTTTCATGCTTTCGGTCCCATAATAGCCCCAAATCTCCGCAAAAGCCACAACCGCAACCGTCTTTGGCGCAATGTGCATATCATCACAGATATGGGCTGAGAAATCGTATATAGTTAGCATTTATTGAGTCAGTGACAGCAGGCGAGAACTCATCATGGACCGGCCAACACAACTACGGACAGCTGCAACGACCTCCCTTTTGGAAATCTTCCGGACTGGCATCCCAAAACGTTTCAATAAAGAAGCGACCATTCTCGGAAGTGATGTCGAACCTGACGGGGTATATCTGATTGAACAAGGACACGTAAAGGCCTACCTTATCCGCGATACAGGTGAAGAAGCAGTCCATGCCATTCTCGGCCCTGGCAATATATTTCCCATTATCTGGGCTTTTAAGGGAGCCCGCCGTGGCCTGTTCTATGAGGCGGTAGACAGCGTGCTGCTCTGGATGCTTCCTGTAGCGCAGTTTCGAAGGATTACCAATAGCTCGCTCGACACTGCACAGCTGCTCACTTCGCAGCTCATTGAGCAGCTAGACATGTACATCCATCGGTTGAATAACCTCGGCTACAAACGAGCACGGGATCGCATCATTTACCGACTGCTTGTACTGGCACTCAGATTCGGGGTCAAGCGCGCCGACGGCGTGCTCATCAACGTCAAGCTGACCCAACAGGATATTGCTGAATCAATCAATGTAGCACGGGAAAGCGTGGCCCGCGAGCTGGAACGTTTAAAGGCTCAGCATATTCTTTCTTACGACAAACGTCTGATAGTCATTCATGATCTCGAGCAACTTGGTCTTGAGCTGAGTGACTCGGCCAGCGTCACCCTGTCAACCATCAAGGAAACGTTACGCTAAACGGCCGCCAGCAGTCTCGCTTTTGCGGGGCGTTTGCTTGATTGCTTGCCGTACCGCACGATAAACTGCTCGACAAGTTCCCGGGCTAAGCGGTCTTCAATCTGTTTCGGCGGATGCTTTTGGAAATAGGCAGCCGGTTCAATGATCGGACCAGCCAACCCATTGTCCAACGCCAACTTAAGGCAACGGATCGAGTCGATTGCCACTCCTGCAGAATTAGGGGAATCTTCTACCGACAGCCGCACCTCTATATTCATCGGCACATCGCCAAAATGTTTGCTCTCAATCCGCAAAAAACATATCTTGTTGTCTTTCTGCCAGGGCACATAATCTGACGGACCGACATGAATGTTCTCATCATCGATTGTCTGTCCCCGGGCTTCGATCTGGGAACGGACCGCCTCAGTCTTGGAAATTTTCTTGCTAACAAGACGTTCTCGCTCTAGCATGTTGAGAAAGTCAGTGTTGCCGCCGGTATTCAACTGATACGTACGCTCAATCTTCATACCGCGATCCAGAAACAGGTTAACCAGCGTCCGGTGGACAATGGTTGCACCTACCTGTGCCTTAATATCATCCCCTATAACCGGCAAATGCGCCCGCTTAAACTTTTCGGCCCAGATCGGATTGCTGGCAATGAAAACCGGAATGCAGTTCACAAACCCGCAGCCGGCATCAATTGCTGCCTGGGCATAAAACTCTGTAGCTTCCTGTGAGCCAACTGGTAGATAGTTGATAACCGCGTCAGCGCCGCTGGCTTTCAGTACCTTGACCACATCGACAGATTTGCATTTTTCGTCAACCGGCACGAGTGGAGCGGTATATCGGTTAACACCGTCCAACAGCGGCCCGCGCTGAACCTTGACTCCAAGCTTCGGAACTTTCGCAAATACCGTCGTATTGTTGGGCTCGGCGTAAATCGCTTCGGCAACGTCCTTACCAATCTTGTACTCATTAACATCGAATGCCGCGACGATCTCAATATCCCGTATGTGGTAACCGCCGAAATTGACGTGCATGACACCGGGCACAAAACCCTTATCGCTAGCGTTTCTGTAGTAGTAGATACCTTGTACCAGCGACGATGCACAGTTACCGACGCCGACAATGGCAACCTTTATCTTATTGTTGGATTTTCCCATCGTAGTAGTCACTCCTTATTCAAATGTTAGACACCCTGCCATGATATGAGTAGTCGCACCATAAAACAAATATATAAATCTTATATATGTATAATCTTAAATTATGGAGGATCGTCTTTATAAATTCGCCGCGTTGGTTGAGGCCGGCAGCTTCACGAAGGCTGCCGCCAGGCTCCATATATCACAACCGGCCCTATCGGCATCGATCCAAAAGCTGGAGAGAGAACTAAAGATGCGGTTGCTCAATCGAGGCACCCAACCGCTACAACTCACTAAAGCGGGGGGCCAAGCCTACGCCACCGCCAAGCAAATCCAGCTCAGCGTTGGCAATCTAGAAATGAAGCTGACACAGCTGAAGGCCCAAAAGCAGCTCGTCGGTATTGGTATGATTGATAGTGTAGCCGAGGCGGTCTTCACCGACGGCAATGCATTTGCAGATTTCGAACAGCACGTGCGCCTATCGCTTGTCGTAGATAACTCCCGTAATCTGACTGAGGCACTGCGACGACATGAAATCGACATTGCCTTCACCGTCGAGGCCAATACGAGGCCAGCGGTTGACTCACTGCGCTACCAGTTTGTCGGAACTGAGCCGCTGCTGATTGTCTGTAACCCCGAATGTCAGGACGCCGCTACTGCGGCAATGACCCGGGGAGTACTCTCGCCGTTCATTAGCTACAACACAGATTCTCGCAGCTACCGTCATATCGCTAACCTGTTTGCTGCCGCCCATGTGCGCTTATTGCCGACTTTCTATTCCAGTAGCAGCCCGACGGTTATGCTTCGGCTGGTCACCGCCGGCCGCGGGGCAACAGTGCTGCCATATCTCACGGTACGAGAGCCGCTGGCCGCCCGCCAAGTGGTTGCCCTGCCACTCGCCGGAAACTATGTCATTGGCCGACCGATTACTGCCCTCACGCTGCGAGGCAGCTCTCTAGCACCCTTCGTGCAAGCAGCAATACGCCAGGTCGATCAGACGCTACGACAGCTACAGGCGCAGAGCGCCCAAATTGACAGCCAAAACACTTGAGCCCTATTATATAAATAGACGAATTAAACTAAGAGGTCCCTCAAGTGGAGCAACAGTACAAGGGTAGCATGCAGGGGATAGCCTCGATCACTCTGGCAATGATGTCGCTTCTTATACTGGCAGTGGTTGGATTCATTGGCTGGCAGATCGCTCATCATGCCGTTTTACTGCAAAAAGGGTCTGCCACGAGCCAACATAGCAGTTGCTTGGGCACCTATCACGACAAAAACCTTTGTCACTATGCCGAACATAACTTCTCGATCGTAGATAATAGCTTTACCTCAAACATACATGTCACATCTCCGCAAGGTATAATCTCAACTCTTAAATTTAGTGCTGATGGCAAGGGCAACACCTCAGTCGACGGCACTGCAAATGGCCAGGAGCTGTCGACAATCCTGCTCAATGGGGCAACATACGTTAAAACGAACGGCTTGAGCTGGATCGAGTATCCGAAGGGAGCCACTAATGCCCCGGCGCAAACTAACCCTACCGCTACTATGGACATCACCGTAGGTAATAAGGACCTACGGTTTAGCTACCTCGGGCGCATGAGCTGTGGCAATATCAGCTGCTACAAATATCTAGTTGGCGAGCAGTCACAGCCAGCCACCACCCAGTACATCTGGTTCGATACCACGGGCTATCTTCTACGCGAATGGAGCTACCAAGGGGCCACCGGCACAACCGATATGACTATCAGCTCTTATCAGCCTGTTACTATTACAGCTCCATCACCGGTACAGATTGTATAGAGCTCAGCCTAACCCGAAAACCATGAGAAACCCACTCCGTCTGCAAACAAGTCTCGTGCATATTACGGTGGGGTTAAGCACCTTCAGCTTTGCCACATCGCTCGTCGGCGTATTTATCCCGCTCGTTATCCTTAGAGGCGGGGGACGGCTATGGGAAGTTCCAGCCTTCTACCTCATCTACGCCTGCAGCAAGCTGCTCATGAACTACCCGGCTGTGCTGCTTCTGCAACGTCGGGGCGTCCAATTGGGCCTGAGCATAGCATTTGTAGCTGGCGCTCTACAGATGCTTAGTATTCTGGGATTTGCTACTTTACATAACATATTACCGCTGATCGCTGGGGCAGTTGCACTAGCCCTTACAAACGCTTACTTATGGAATGCGCAGCATCTCTATATCTCCAGCACCATGCAGGAAAATACCAAAAGCTCAAACATTGCGGCCATTGCTATTATCGGGCAGGTCAGCAGTGTTGTCGCCCCCCTGTTGGGCGGGCTGATTGGATCAATCTTCGGCCCTATTCCTCTGCTCGCCCTGGCAGTAGTGCTTTGTGCCAGTGCAATCATTCCGCTACGTCATATACAGTCAGTGGAAAAGCAAGGCCTGCCTATCCGCTATAATTTTCAGGGGGCTCCACGCCGGGATATCCTAGCCAATTTCTTTTTCAACATAGAGGCATCAGTCGGTGTCATGGTCTGGCCAATTTATTTAGCAGTGTTCATAGCAACATATAAGTCAATCGGTGCGATTACAGCTATCGCGGCCGGCGTAACCGTCCTGATCACTTGGATGGCTGGGCGCCGTGGGGATAAGGGCCGGGATAGGGCAGTACTGAGAGAAGGTGTAGCCGCCTCGAGTGTTATTGATGTTGTTCGAATTCTGGTTACCTCAGGACTCGGCATCACCATTATCAGTTCAGCCTGGAAGGCATCATTTGCGTACCTGCAGAATGCTTGGACAAGTACGTACTACCATCATGCCAAACAACGCGGCTTGCAATATATCATGAGTATGGAGATAGCTTGTGACCTGGCCTATGTGACCCTCTGGGGCATCCTACTCGTAGTATTGCTAGCCACCGATTCAACTAGGACATTTTTTGTCGCAGCCTTCTTCATCGCCGCAGTGTCTGCATGGGGTTGTTTGCTGATCACCAAGCAAAAAGCAATAGAATCGTCGCCTACGCAGGCCCAAGACTTGACAAGATAATAGTTTAGCACCTATACTATTTCCAAAATTACAGTTGTAGGTTTGTTGTGCCGAAAAAACGATCTGATCTATTGGAAGAAATTTTTGCCACCATATCCCTGACCAAGCGACTTATTTTTGCCCGTTTGCAACAGGTGGATAACCATGAACTATCACCTACGCAGATACAACTGATGATGTGCGCCCATAATCTGCCAGAGGTCAGTTTCAAGGAGTTGGCACACAACCTGCATTTGACCGCCGGCGCCATTACACAACTCACTGAACCATTAGTGCGGGTTGGCTACATTAAACGTACTCCTGATGAACGGGATCGCCGGATCGCTCGTCTGTCATTAACCGCCAGTGGCATGCAAATGTTAACGCATCGTAGCGAGTCTTACCGCCTCGCTCTGTCCGAAGTATTGGCCCGTCTGAGCGACGCTGAACTTGAATTGTATCTACGAGTCCAACAGAAGATGCTGAATTACTTGGAAACGCACAATGAGTCACCTCCCGGTAAACCGGCTGCCGCCCAGCACAACACGAACCGTAAACAAAAGGAGTATCCCATTACATGAGTGAAATCAAATCAACAATCAATCAAAACCCGGCACATTCCATCCAAAATGATGGTGAAGCAACACATGCCGAGATCATGGTCGTGGTAGTCGCGCTCATGCTAGCGATGCTGTTGGCAGCACTCGATCAGACCATCGTCAGCACTGCCCTACCCCGTATCGCGCTTGACTTGAACGGTCTCAATAAGCTTTCCTGGGTGGTCACCACCTACCTGATCACCAGCGCAGTGGTTACACCGCTCTACGGTAAGATCAGCGACCAATTGGGGCGGAAGAAAATCTTCCAGTCAGCTATCGTCATATTTCTTATTGGTTCAGCACTCTGTGGTCTCAGCCAAAACATGGATCAGCTAATCTTCTTCCGGGGCTTGCAAGGAGTGGGCGCCGGCGGATTAATGGCCCTGGTATTCGCAGTGATCGGCGACATCATCCCACCTCGCCAGCGGGGTCGCTACCAAGGCTACTTCGGTGGTGTCTGGGCTGTGGCTAGTATCGCCGGACCACTGCTCGGTGGAGTCTTCACTGACCACCTCAGCTGGCGCTGGATCTTTTACATCAACATACCGTTCGGCTTGCTCGCCTTGTCGGCCATTGCCACCCGCCTACACCTGCCGGTCCATAAAACCGAACACCGTATTGATTTTCTGGGAGCCGGGCTATTGGCCACCAGCATCGTCTGCATCCTTCTGGTTACGGTACTCGGTGGGGCTACCTATCCGTGGCTATCGGCCCCGATTTACGAACTGGCAGCCGGAGGTTTATTGTCAGCACTCATCTTCATCTGGCATGAGGGCCGGGTGCCGGAACCAGTTATCCCACTTCGGTTATTTCGCAGCGATATCTTCCGGGTATCGAGCCTGCTGTCGTTGCTCTCCGGTGGCGTCATGTTCGGAGCTCTGGTATTTATCCCCGAGTACCAGCAGGTTGTCCGTGGCTATTCAGCAACAAAGTCCGGACTTGCCCTGCTGCCATTGGTCGGCGGCATGCTTGTTTCGATGATCTTTTCCGGACGGCTGATTTCTAAAATAGGGAAATACCGTGTTTTCCCAATTATCGGCACAGCAGTGATGACGATTGGTCTGTGGCTATTTAGCCATATTACCCTTACGACCGGTCGGCTAGTGCTGTCGCTTTGGATGGTTGTCCTGGGACTCGGTATCGGCGCTTTCATGCCAGTCATGACTCTGGCAGTCCAAAACTCAGTGGAACGCGAAGACATGGGTAGCGCAACGGCCGTTGTTACCTTCTTCCGTAGCTTCGGGGCCTCCCTTGGCACTGCCATCTTCGGTGCGGTTCTGACTGCCCGGCTAACCTACTATCTGGTAAAATTTCTGCCGAGCGCGGTCAGCGCCCATATAAGCACCAAAGGACTGCAGCGAAGCACGGCTGGTCTTCATCACCTGCCTAGCCCTATTGTGCATGACGTACTAGAAGCATTTGCGCATAGTTTTCATGACGTCTTTCTTTGGACTCTGCCGTTTGCTGTCCTGACGTTCGTCATATCGCTATTCTTGCGTGAAACGCCGCTGCAATCCGCTGCGCGAGTACAGGCCGAAGGTGGAGCCTTCGAAGGTGAACATGCATAAACGGCCGTCCGCGGGCAGCTATCGCACTGTCTCACGTTGCCAAACGGTTCGGTAAAGTTACCGCCGTCGATGACGTATCATTCGTATTAAAAGCACAGCCGCTACAACAATAAGCAGCACTAAGGCATATTGCTCATATCGGGTTACTGTATGATAGATCGTTGCGATGTGATTGCCCGCCACATAGCCGAAGGTAATCCAGGTACCAGCCCACAGTGCCGCACCAATAACGTTATACACCAAGAATAGTTGCCAGCGCATATCCGAAGTTCCAGCGATGATGCCGTTCAACTGGCGAAGTCCTTCAAAAAAACGAGCAAACACCACGATAACTCCACCGTGCCGATTAAAGAAGTCGCGGGCAGAGTTGAAGCGTCGCTTATTCAAAAAGAGGTAGCGACCATAACGATGAATAAGAGCCTCGCCCCCATAGTGGCCAATCGCGAAACCGATATTGTCCCCAATAACTGCCGCCAGTACCGCTATCACGAGAAGTAGTACTACATTCAAGCGACCAGTACCGGCGTAAATGGCAGCAGCAATAAGCGTCGTTTCACCAGGCACGGGAATGCCAAAATCCTCCAATACGAGCAGTAAAGCGACAGCACCATAACCATAGTGGTCTAGCAGGGGTGCAACGCTTTGCAGAAATCCGGGGAGGAAAACCAAGCTTAACATACCATCAGCATAGCACGGTATGACGATGCCTTATGCGTATGTGACCGTAGCAAAAAACTCTTGTCTCGTTTGGGTCAAAGAAATAGACAATATCGTCTGTTTCATAACAGATAAAGTATCCTTCAGCCTACTCGAGCACAACACATTTTATGCCACTGTGCGAAGGGACAAAGAGAAGGTTCTTGAAGTTTCGCCACCTCTAGCTATTCACATACAACGGCACAAATCCATCGTATTCCCACGTGACATCGCCTGATTCTCCTGTTCTGAAGGTCACCAGGTGTATGTAGTAGGGAGTAGTGCTAGGCGCCGGCACACCGTCTAACTGTAAGAATATTGACCAGCTAGTCGCCGAAGCCGCTGAGCCATTAGTGGCAGGGAAGGCGATGCTACTCTGATCATTCCATGGCATAGTCGGCATCATCGTGGTCTGCCCGTCGGGGATACTGACAGTAAATAACGGACTTTTAGGACTAGTATGTTCCGATATGGTCACTTCACCTGGATTGAATACTAAGTCGCCGCCATAGTACACACTTGCGTTCTTGGTTGCATTGTAATTAATAAGCGTACCAACAGGTACCTGATTGCTGTGGGTTATAGGGATGTTGACATCTTGAGGAGTTGGTCCAGGAGCAGTTGTTGAAGTGGCAGTGGAGCGTGGATCGGGCGAAGTGGCATACTTTGTCGCTGGCACAGTTGGCCGTATGCTTGGGTGCGGGTTTGTAGTAGTGGCTGTATTAGTCGCTGGTGTAGCGATAGGCGTGGCTGGCTTAGCCACAGGAGTTACTGTGGATACGCTTTCGTGCTTTGATATTGCAGATGGCTTTGGCTTCGGAGTTGCCGAAGCATCTCTGAAATAGTGGCTTAAATCGGACCCGTAAACGCTTGACACACTCAGAAACAGTACCGCGACTAAAAGGCTAGCTCCTACTAACAAGTGCCTTGAGGCATGTATCATAGTGAAGCTACTCTTAACGCGACTTCGGGCATAGTGATATATATTCATCTGTTGCGATCTCTATGGTACTATTATAACACCTGTTCAGTCAAAATCAACTCGAACATACTAACTCACCACTTTTGCAACTATCGTATGCTAGAGCTACATTATTCATATTGAGGTTATTGGGCATAATCAATATCTACCCCCACTGCCTGGAGTCGCTTCACAATGTTCTCATAGCCACGATATAGCGCCTTTATATCCGTAAGTACTGACTCTCCGTCGGCCTGGGTTGTCGCCAGAACGGCTGCAGCACAGGCTCTCACATCATAGCCAACGGCTGCTCGAATCGGCTTAAGCGCCGTCGGACCATGGATATCTACTATATAGCGGGCGGACATCGGATCTGTAGTAAAGTGGAGCTTAATGCCATTCGGAGCCGGTCCACCATGAATTCGGATGTGTGCTCCCATATCTTGTAATATTTCCGCTTGGCGAACTCGGTCCGAAAAGAGGCTGTCAACAACACGAGTATCACCGGGAACTGTCACCAATACCGCCTCGAGAAGTGGAGCCCAGTCGGAATGAAACTCAGTGGCAACTCCGGCTATAAACGTCAGCTGATGTGCATGAGCCTTGGATAATGTCCCTGATTTGACAAATAGACTGCCGGATCGCGACGTTATCTCCACGCCGATGCGCAGCAATGCATCTATGCCATGTCTAACATCGCTGATGCACATTCCTTTGACTGTGAGCCCACTTCGGCTGAGCGCCCCATAGGCCAACCAGGTGAAACCATCGTTCCTATCCGGTGGGCAGACGTAGTGGAACCGTTTGGCTGGCAGTTTTATACATGTAGCATCAATGCGTACTGTAGTACCGCTGACCTTAATCTGTACTCCGGCGCTTTCTAGAAACTGGTAGAGGGCAATCATATCACTGTCGATGGGGGCATTTTTCAGTGTTCCTTGCTGTTTGGCTGCAACGATCGCAAGGATGAAATTCACCGCCGCACCAGTGGAGGGAACCCGCATTGTAAAAGGGGTGTCAGCTGTCAAAACTGTTACTTGACCTTGTACCCCTTCAGGCCGCTCCTCGATGTCTGCCCCGAGTGCCCGAAAGGCAGCAACGTGAAGGTCGACTGGGCGAGCACCAATCCGATCGCCGCCCGGCTTACCAATTTGTACCTCGCCAAAACGGCCCAGCATGGCGCCGGCAAACCCGAATGCGCCGGTACTACTCTTCGTCCGCGCGTAGGGTATAGGCTTACTTTGCAAAGATGTCGTGTCTATATATGTGATATGGTGCTCAGCATCGATTCTGACTGTAGCGCACAAATCTTCCAAGATGCACAGGAGCTGCAGGGCATCAAGCATAAGAGGGAAATTATGGATTTCATAGTTACCCGGCATTGCGATCATGGCTGCAATAATTTTGTTGACAATATTTTTTGAGCCCTGGACCCTTGCTTCCCCCTGGATGTCGCTCGGGCCGATTACTCGTAATGACCGCTCGGCAAGTTTCTCAAGTTCTTTTAACGTAGTTGTTGAGACCATTAGTGAGAAATCACATCCCTATCGGCTTCTTGTGTGTTATATCATGCGGGTTGAGTATCAACGGGTAGATATCGTAGGCAACTTCCTCGTAAGGATGCACCAGGTTTACAGCATCAATAATTTTTTCAAGTTCATCTTTGTAGCAGACTGTCTCAATACGCTCCTCTTTAACCGACTCAAGTTTGCCGATCTCGCCGATAGCCGGGTGTGCCGAACCAAGGGGTATGAAACGGCCGATGCCTTTGACCGAAAAAGTGCAGTATTTGTAGTCTCCGATGGTACCTGCCCCAAGCTTACCGAGCGTTTCCCTGACGATGTCAGCGTGGGTTTCAGGTACATAGACGACAAACTTGACAGCCTCTCTGGTTGCTTGATCTAACATACGTATACATGATACCCCAAAACCAAAGAGTGAAATGCCCGTATCCTCAAAGAGGGCGTAGTCTATAGGTATGGCTAAGTATTGGTCCCACGATGTTACTAAAAAAAGCAATGCGCTTGATTTAGAGCCAGGCGTCTTTACCTGGGATGACCCCAAAAAGATAGCCATATCCCTAATGAAATCAGCCCAGCGAAGCAAACGCAGAAAGGCGGGACCGTATCAATCGGCAATGTCGGTGCTCAATTTTTATATAAACAGAGCTGGTAAGCGACTCACCAATGCACGGCGGGCCACGCTCAACCAGGCCAAAGAGGAACTGAGAAAGATCAGCAGCGAATAATATTCCTATAGATAGTCGGCTGTGTCCTCTGAAAACATAAATATTACTCTGTGTTATAGAAGCACAATTACCCAGATATGGTGCGCTCAGCTGCCGCGAATGAAGGGTTTATTCTTCGTTCAGGGCTGCAACAGTCATTGCATGCAATAAACCGTTTGTTGCCAAGGCTGTTGTAGATTGATAATTAATAGGTTGACCATCAAGCTGCGTCATTGTTCCACCAGCTTCCTCGACAATCACTTTTGCGGCCGCAATATCCCAAAATTTAACAGAACCCTCTATCATGATATCGACCTTTCCCTGCGCAACAAGGTGGTAAACCCAGAAATCTCCCATTCCTCTCGCCCATTTTGCTTGCCTACCCAACTTCAACAGTTGAGGTATTTTGTTAATATCTTCAAAATATTTCAGCCGTCCGTTGCTTAGATATGCTTCACTCATATCTTGGATTTCTGATACCTTGAGAGGTTTGCCCCCGAAAAATGCACCCTCACCTTTAGCTGCGTATAGGAGCTCTCCCCACGCTGGTGCATTAGAGACCCCAACAATCAATTCCCCATCATGAAGCAGTGCCAATAAAGTTCCAAAGAGAGGGATACCACGAATATAACTTTTTGTTCCGTCAATCGGGTCAATAATCCACGTAAATCCTTTGTGGTTTTTTAGGTCAACCTTTTCTCCCTCTTCCCCGTAGAAAGTATGATCGGGAAACGCTGCATGGATGGTATCTTTAATTATTTCCTCAGCTCGCTGGTCGACAATCGTCACAGGGGTATTATCGGGTTTTGTAGAAACGTCTAAATTGCTTTGGTAGTATTTTAAAATTAACGCCTCAGCGGCACTAACGGCTTCAAGTGCTACAGGAATATACGGAGATTTCATGATCATATTCTAGCAGCTTTGCTAGGATGGTGGGGTTCGAACTCTCAGATGTTATCTCGAAAATAAAAGACAGGTTACCATTAATGCTCGCAAATCCACAGCGATATATTAATTTCTACGAACAGGCGCTAGTGATTGGACCTCGCGTAGCATCATGCGACGGGTCACCAAGTACATTAAACTCGGCAGTGACCGAGTAACTACCCCCACCAGGCAAGTGCGGCATGCGAATATATGAACTGTCCGAAGAACTGCCTGCGCCAGTAAAGTCTTCCTGGGTCGAAGAATAGAGAGTAGCACCTATAGAATAACTGCTGGTGATAGTATAAACAACCTGTACACTACCGGGGCCGTTGACACTGAAGGAAGATTGCGGGTTCGTATTACATTCATTGGAGAATATGGGATCCTGAAATTGTGGGTCGGTAAGACCAGTGGGAGTGACTGGCTGGGTCATATATGATGCTTGGTTTGGCGATAAGAGGCTTTGAGGAGCAGCACAAGTACTAAATGTTATCGGACCTGCTGTTGCAGTGATACTGCTGTCAGCCGTGTCGGTAATAATAGCACTAATACGGTAACTATCACCTGGCTCTAGGCCTTGCATACGGTTATTTCCAGGAGTATCGGTTTGGCTGCCTGCAGCAGAGAACGAATAGGTAGTGGGGTTCTCTATGGCGCTACTCGTCTTTGTGCTTAATTCCTCCCAGGTGACCGTTACGCTACCGCTACCGTTCACACTGAAGTTGACTGATTCATGTAGGAGGCATTCTGTTGAGCTGTATGCACTGACAGTAGGCGAGAACGAGTTAATCGTAATGGAGCTCATGGGGCCAGGTGGTGGGGGTGGTGGGGGCCCACCGCTGCCTCCTCCACCACCTCCAGAGCCCCCTCCGGAGCTGCCTCCTCCACCACCACTGCCACTTCCCGATCCCCCCGAACCGCCCGAGCTTCCACTTCCTCCGCTTGAGCCAGACGGAGAACTTGAGCCGCCACTACTATGAGTACCTGAGCTACTCTTCATTTGGCTATTTGCCGTATTTTGGAGCTGCTCTACTTGTGACGCAATCGTTGAGCTGCTGTTAGTAGACGTAAGTGTTTTCAGTAAACTCTTGGCGGCTGCCGTCTTATGTTGTTTGAGCAATAGGCGTATCTCGGCCAGACGCTGCATTGTTAGCTGCAATTGCTGATTACGCTTAAGTTCGGTGCGTATGTGTTTCCTGGTGCTGGCTAGTAGCCCAAACTGATTAATTGCTTTTAGTTCTCGCCGTGCGAGCACGTAATGCCCACTGTTATCGAGGTGTATCGCGGTGTGGAGCATTAAGTCACCTCGATAATTCTGGAATAGTAGTGTGCCACTACTAGCCATTAGTACTAATAAGATAATGCCTATACGAGCAAAGAGCGGAACATGGTGATAAGTATTGATTACTTTCCTACCGGCCATACCGATACGTGACAAACAGAGACGGTTCCATTTCTCAATGCCAACGCGCGCTCTCGATATGAGCCTACTTAGAGTAGTCATTTTTGTTTGTCTACAATGATGCTTAAGTAATAATACCACACAATTTGGTGGATTCTTAAAGAGTGTGCTGGCCCAATACTCGAGAACATTTCTCGAATTTAGTTGGGATAAATATTCATCAGACGTCAGCCTAGAGACTGGTGGGGTCGGTAGCTCTGTGGTATTTGTCTAACCACTGGTTCAATAGTGGCCTGGTGATAAGCTAGGCCAATGCCAAGACCGCTCCACAGGAGACATATTTGCACTCTAACGGTACCAATGAACCTCTCGACATAAAGGAGGATATACCTTTGACGCTATCTCAAGTGCTGTATTGTTGTAAAAATGTAATGGTGCCCGCGGTAGGATTCGAACCTACGGCCTATTGTTCCGAAGACAATCGCTCTAATCCACTGAGCTACGCGGGCTTGGACTCTGATCATGTATTTTCCCTCAAGAGGAGCGATTAGTCCAGTCGCTTCTTCGGCCAACGTAAACGGCGTATACTACGCTGTAGTAGTTATCATTACAAAAAATATACCCAAACAAAGCATATGGAACAATTCATTCGACGAACTGAAGCCCTACATCGCATCATCATGTTGGTTCTGGCAATATTCGTTATCCGCCTCTTTGATGTGCAGGTTATTCACTACCATGGCTATGCCCAAAAAGCCTTCGCACAGCAGTTCGAAGCCACCCAGATACCAGCTGAGCGAGGCCTGATTGAGGCCCAACAGGGTGATAGTATCGTACCAATCGTGTTAAATCAAAAACTCTATACACTCTACGGTGACCCCTCTCTCATTAAGAACCCAGGTAAAACCTCCAGCAGCATTGCCCAGATTATTGGAGGCAATCCGGCAACATATGCCCGGCAACTGCAGGCTAAGGGCACTCAGTACGTTGTCCTAGCCCGCAAAATCAGCCCCCAAGCATCACAAAAAATTCTATCCTACCACTACCCTGGTATAGGCACTCAAGGCCAGGATTATCGCATTTATCCGAACGGCGATCTGGCCGCTCAGGTACTTGGCTTCGTCGGCACCGACGGACAAGGCCAGTACGGAGTGGAACAGGCACTCAATAAGACCCTGTCTGGTACACCAGGCGAGCTAAAAGCCTACACCGCCGCCAACGGTGTGCCACTGGTAGCCGAACCGGGCAACATTGAGAAACAGCCGAACCCTGGCGACAATGTCGTACTGACTATAAACACAGCCATGCAATCACAAATGCAGCAAATCTTGCAGAGTAAATACAAGAGCACTAATTCACAAGGATTGAGCGCAATTATCATGAACCCGAACAATGGCCAGATCGATGCCATGGCCAACTATCCGAGCTACGATCCGGCCAATTACCAAAGTGTTAGCGACCCTACCCTGTTTGAGAACGCCGCCATAGACAACGCTATCGAGCCAGGTTCAAGCATGAAAACACTCACCACGTCTGCTGCCTTGGATAGCGGCGCAATTACGCCTAATGAGTCTTTTTTCGATCCGGCCCATTGGGTGGTTGATGGATTCAATATAACAGACATCGAACAGGACGGCGGTGCCCGACAGCAAAACATCGCCAGCATTTTGGCACTGTCGCTCAATACTGGCGCAACCTGGATGCTTATGCAAATGAGTAACCCCGGCAGTACGACTATCAACCAAAAGGGTATCGAGACCTGGCATAGCTATATGGCTAAGCGTTTCCGGCTCGGCCAGCCTACCGGCATTGAGCAGGGCTATGAAGATACCGGCTACATACCCCTGGCAGACATGAGCAATCCGAGCATCAGCCTGACCTACGCCGATTCGTCGTTCGGCCAGGGAGTTACGCTCACTGCGCTTCAACTTGGCGCCGCCCTCAGCAGCGTTCTCAATGGCGGCACCTACTACCAGCCAACCCTGGTCGCTGGCACTATTGCCCCGAGCGGCAAGACTACTGCCAACCTGCCAAGAGTTCTGGAGCACAATGTCGTCTCTCCTAAAGTTGGTCAGGAACTCATCCCTTTGATGCAAAATGTGGTTACCACCTATTTTCATGAAGGCTACAGCTTTATGAACTTTCCAAATAACTACCTCGTCGGCGGAAAAACCGGTACAGCCCAGGTGGCTAATCCATCCGGCGGTTACTATTCAAACATTTTTAACGGTACCTATATCGGCTTCGTCGGCAACAACAAGCCGCAGTACCTCATTGTGGTCTTTAACATAAAGCCGAACGTGCCTGGCTACGCAGGTGCACTCGGTGGCCAACCAGTCTTTGCCGATCTGGCGCATATGCTGATCAACGATGGATACGTCACCCCCAACTGAACTACCTAGCCCAACCCGCAAACGGCTATTTGAATTTAGGGGCGCCAAGTTGCTCGGCCTGGTTAGTATCGCGCTCATCACTGTGCTGGCGATCGCAGCATACACCGTCAGCACACCGCTAAAAAACCACCCTCAAAAACCGTCGGCACCGGTTGCCAACACGACTGAATCTCTTGCTGTTCTGATAACATCGCTACGCACTATCCTCCAAGCCCATTTCAGCTATCTAGGGGAATCAGGGATGGCGACACAGAACGTGCCTGGCTACAGCTTGCCTGGCTATGATTTTCAGGTTATTGTTCCCTCCTTGCCTAACAGCAGCATGAGCCTTCACGATCAGCGCAGCGGGAGTGAACAGGCTACGTATGATGAGCTGATGGCAACCCTGCCCGCCATAAGCAACTACCTGCAGCAACATGGCTATCAACAGCAGACACCAACCACCCAGCCTGGCGACAATCTGCTCTCGGTGACTTACTTCTACCGTAGTACCAGCAACCTCTGCCAAATTTCCATATATACCCAATTGGATATTGCTTGCGTACCCATCAGCCAGCTGGCATCCATAGCTACCCAGGACCAAACACTCGTGCATGCTTACGCTGCTGAAACGCCCGATCTCGGTATCAATGCAATCAATGCGGCGATAGTAAGCACAAATCAGACGTCAGGGTTTCTCACTGCGATCCTGCCTATTTATAACAATGCTGGTGAGACCAAGGCATACCTATACAAACAAGGTGCTAGTAACTGGCAATTGGTGAATCTGAATTGGTATAACGACCCCCACGAGAATGGCAACATTATGCCAAACTGCGAGGACTTTGAATCGCTTTCGGCCACTCGTCAAGCATTCCTCGGAGTCAACTGCTATGATTCGGCAAGACGAATTGAATCAATCATCCATTAGCCATCAAAGGCGCCCTGAAAATACATCTCCTCACCTCCTACTAATCGTCAACCAAGCCAGCTCATAACAACATTTCGAGATGTCGGACTAATCTGTACGGCTCTGGCACTGTACTGCGTAGACTAAGATATAATCTGCCTATAGATCCTATCTACTGTAGAATTCGATCACACAAGACTCAATATGGCATACAAGTATTGGTATTAAGTTTCTGAGACAAGATATAATACTCTCACCTATTCAAGAACGGCTGGTTGTATAGTGAGTATGCAGCCAAGTCCAAAAACGGTGGTTTATGGGACTCGTGACCGTTGCTAGGTTTAGACATCACGGCTTGACCAATTCTTCTCTGTTGCTTACGCCAAGAGCATCCACCCTACCCCTCTCATGACACTGTGCTATATTAACCATAAGGGGCATACAAGCTCGAAGGATAAGCTAAATAACTAAAGGAGGGTACAGTTATGACATCTAATGAAACAAGCGGAGGGTTAGGTTGGTATAAGTCAAGCTATAGTAACCCTAACGGTACCGTGCGTTGAGGTAGCACCTCTCACTTCAGAGCAATTAGCAGAAGCTGACTGGGGGAAGAGTAGTTATAGCGCAGATGGGAACTGCGTAGAAACAGCACACCTTGCAGGTGGTATGGCCGTACGGGATTCCAAAGCTCCTGAAGGCCCAACGATTGCTTTTGGTGCCGAACCCTGGCAACTTGCTATGAACGCCATAAAGCTCAATCAATTATCTATAGCCAAGGCATAGTGGGGATGTAGGCCAAAAGTCAGCCTATAGACCAAACATTCTCACTTGCGCCAAATAGCGTTACAATTCGGGGAGTTTGAACGAAACACAAAAACAGCAGCTCCAAACATTCATAACAAAAGCCAAGGAAGGTGCTGCTTCACGTCGTGCTCTGGCCGTTCGGT
>DASYZQ010000034.1:0-16720 GCA_035946175.1 Saccharimonadales bacterium (SeqCode) | reverse complement strand
ACCGAACGGCCAGAGCACGACGTGAAGCAGCACCTTCCTTGGCTTTTGTTATGAATGTTTGGAGCTGCTGTTTTTGTGTTTCGTTCAAACTCCCCGAATTGTAACGCTATTTGGCGCAAGTGAGAATGTTTGGTCTATAGTACATGGAATTTAAAGCAAACGCCTTGGGCGAAGCCGGTACAGCAGATGGTCCGCCAGATATAACTTTGGGTGGGCCTGACATAGATATAGGCCCCGAAGCTCAAGCTGATGCTGTTCTTGCAAAAGCCTATCCGGCTGCCGTAGCGTACGAACAGAGCCGACTGGGCATGGAAGATCCTATGACGCATCAGCCCCGACGTGTTCTACTGGCATAAGCATCAACAAACTAGCTCAGCAGGAAGCACACGCCCATCACTAACCCTCTACTACAATGACGGTAAGACAGTACTTTGGCAATCAACGGGTAGCGTATCCAGTAGCCCAACACCGGCTTTTGTATCCTACGTGCAGTCTCAATTGCGCATGGAATACGGGAGTAGTTTCCCTGATAAGGGAAGCTGGTCTGTCACGACAACACTTAACAAATCGCTACAACTTGCCGCAGAGCAAGCAGTACAGAACCAGAAGTCTGCATTGAGCAGTCAAGGTGTTGGCGATGCCATATTCATAGGTGAAAATGTTACGAATGGCCAACTAGAAAGCTGGGCGGAGAGTTCTATTAACCAGAATGATACGAACAGTCTTCAACAACTGACAAATGTTGGCTCGCTGCAACTACCGTTTACCTATGCTGCGTATCTTGCAAATACGTCAGGCAGCAGCACGAACTCGACTTTCGATGATGCTCAAATGCCTCTTCCAGGGTGGCCGTGTACGAACAAGGACTTTAGTACTGGTCAAGCAAACTGTCTGTTTGATGAAGACCACCTGTATTTAGGGCCACTTACTCTATACCAAGCGCTGGCGAAAGGGCGTAACGTCCCGGCGGTCGAGGCGGCTAACGCAATTGGTGGGGATAACGTATCCTTGTTTACTGGTATTAATAAGGTGGTTGCTACCACTCAAGAAATGGGCAGCGACGGAGCATGTTACCAGGCAGGAACCACAAACTTCACCAAACGGGCCCAGACACAATGCTACGATTCTGCCGTGACAGGCGATGGATTCCTGGCTACTCATCAGCACACACTCCAAGCTTATGCGACACTAGCAAATAGTGGCAACAAGTTACCGCAGTCGGCCATATTGAGAACAGTGATCAACGGTAAAACCATCTATACATGGTCGCAGCCGAAAACAACGTCTGTCTTAAGCAGTAGTATAGCCCGGACGTTAAGTGGTGTGTTGTCTGACGCGAACTTAAGCTGGCTGCAATCAGATAAAGGAGTGTTTACCTTACGCAATGGCACAAAGACCGCAATTGAGTACGGTGGCTCAAACACTTTCGCAACCGGGGATATCCAGTTTACTTCCAAGTATGCAGCAGGCTTTTGGGTTGAAGGGCAAAAGCAAATATCCCCGGCCGGAGCCGCCTACGATGGGCCCGTGCTCCAGGGTTCGCTGACAGGTACGACAGACGGTTTAGCTATCCCGGTCACCTATAATTGGCTAAATACTGCTGAGTAGATTTCGGGGATAGGCCTTTCGTTCAGCACTTAGGCACTGGACCACCGCTAACATCAGCATACACAGCTGTAGCGAAGAACTCTTGGCCACCGGCTTGAATCTCGTACCATTCATCTGATCGTCGGTATGCTTCACCTACCGAAGGGTCTGAAGTAACGGTTCTACCAGCTTCTTCGCATACAACACCAGCTGTTTGACCTGCTTCAAATGTACCGATACTCACCTTGTCCTGGGCAGTGTTGGCGGGGCCAGGGTAGACTTGGATGACATTCGACCCACCACCTAATGCATCAAAAGTAAGGATTGGTTCTCGTGAGGTAGCTGAAGGTTGCGTACTCGTACCGGCGGGGATTGTCCCTGTATTTGGCGATGCGGCAGCAGTTGATGGAGTTTCGTATACTGTTTTGGTGGAACCACATGCAGCCAGAGCTGCCGCAAGGCTTAACGCTCCTGCACCCATTAGTAAAGTACGCGGGCGTGTTCTTCGATCACCTGAAGTTAAACTATTGAAATTGTGCATTATATAAATACCTCTTCTAAATCCTAACGTAGGATTGCTATTTAAGCACACTACCACTAGTTAGGCAAATATTAATGTAGCGGGGAGCCCCAATTTTACCTTTTGGGTGCGTTGCCTAGAAATAGTCATATGAACCATTTCAAAACTCCACCCGTCGAATACAGATACAAATGCAGGCTAGGTCTACATGTGCCTGAAACATAGCTCGCTTTCTATCCCAACGGTAGCGTAACTTGCGGAAATATTTGAGCCAGGCATTGGCTCGTTCAGCGAACGCCCGGAACTTGAACTGTATCTTATTCATGTGCGGCTTCCTGCCTCGTTTCCGTCGGTGTTTGAACTTGCGTTCCGGGATGTTTGTCACGGTGCCGCGCTTTGCCATCTGCGTGCGGAAGGTTTTACTGTCGTATCCCTTGTCGGCGTTCAGTTCCTTGACCCGTCGTTTTGCACCAACTCGGAGCTTGTTCATGGTAGCCTCGGCACACGTAATGTCGTTCCGGTTGCCCTTGAAGTTCATATTGGTCAGTGGCACACCCTGCTTGTCGGTGAGTAAGGAGATATTGGTGCCGTAGCGGTGGTGCTGAGAGTCATAGCCAACACCGGCATACTGCGGTGCTTGCACCAATGAGCCGTCCAGATTACCGAGACTGAGGTCAATCTTTCCCTGGTGGTCTAGCAGGAGCAGGATACGTTGCCACGTGAGCTTTAACTGGCCCCGACTACACCAGAAGTGAAGCCTTCGCCAACAGCTACTGTAGCCATGGCTACAGACTGAGCCTGGTATATCCTGCCAGCGGCAGCCGGTCTTGAGAACAAACAATATGCCATTCAACAGCTCATTGTTTGGTATGACTGGGCGGCCAGTCATAGCTACTGGTTCCGGCAAGTGACTGGCCAGCCAGTCATATTGTGTTTGGTCTAAAAAGAACGTAGCATTGCCCATTGGAGTACCCCCTTGTCGTTACAACATTAGGGTACTCCGCCTCGTATCTGGGCGCTACGAGGTTAGGAGTTTTGAAATGGGTTCATATGACCTACATATAGCAGTGGAGTAAGGGCAGTGACCTTGTTTTCTCTATACATTCAGTGTAAGATAGTCTGGGATAGTTTCAATGATAATTAACCTATCTGACCTCTCAGACATCCTGACCTCTCAGACATCCCAGAGTTCATTAGCTCATCGTTGCCTGCCGGTCCCCTGAAAATAGACGGCTTACTCCCCCCATAATCTGATACGTCACTATCGGCAATCACCAGCACGCTATTTTGCCGATACCGAGCTACATCTTTTTCTTTATATCCGTAATAATGTCTCTCAGCTCAGCCGCCTTTTCGAACTCGAGGTTGGCGGCCGCTAAATCCATCTGCGCAGTTAAATCGCGCACCAGTGAGCTATATTCGTCTTTCGGGATCCTCTTCAGATCAAGTTTGGCTTTCTTGGCTTCTTCGGGGAGGTCAGGCCGTAGCCCCTTTTCGATTGCCTTACTAATACTGCGCGGGGTGACGTTGTGCTCCTCATTGTAGGCCTGCTGCATTTCGCGGCGGCGATCGGTCTCATCAATCGTTCGCTTCATGCTATCAGTAACATTGTCAGCGTACATGATGACTCGTCCTTCGACGTGCCGAGCCGCCCGCCCGACAGTTTGGATCAAAGCTTGGGTAGAACGCAAGAATCCCTCCTTATCTGCATCGAGTATTGCCACCAGACTCACCTCCGGCAAGTCCAGACCCTCCCGTAGCAGGTTGATGCCAACCAGAACGTCGTAGGTACCCAGCCGCAGATCACGTAAGATGTCTGTTCGCTCCAGTGTGTCTATATCGCTATGCAAATATGCAACCTTAACTCCCACTTCTTTTAAATACTCACTGAGGTCCTCGGCCATACGCTTTGTCAATGTGGTAACAAGTACCCGCTGGGTTTTTTCAACAGTGGTACGGATTTCTGCCAGAAGGTCATCAATTTGGCCATCAATAGGCCGAACTTCAATCACCGGGTCGAGTAATCCTGTCGGTCGAATGATCTGTTGAATGGCCTCGGGACTTCGACTTAACTCATATTCGGCAGGGGTTGCCGAAGTATAGACAACCTGGTTTACATGCCGTTCAAATTCCGTGAAGGTAAGCGGGCGATTGTCCAGGGCGCTCGGTAATCGGAAACCATACTCAATGAGCACCTCTTTGCGAGCCCGGTCACCATTGTACATCCCACGGATCTGAGGAATTGTCATATGCGATTCATCAATGAGCAGCAAATAGTCGTCTGGGAAATAGTCCAGAAGAGTCGCCGGTTGCTCTCCGACCTCTCGTTCCGTCAGATACCGGCTGTAATTCTCAATACCTTTAACAAAACCTGTTTGCTCAAGCATCTCAAGATCAAACTTGGTGCGTTGCTGCAGTCGCTGGGCTTCCAGTAACTTGCCGTCTTTTTTAAACTGCGCAGTACGCTCCTCAAGCTCCCCCTGTATCTTGCCAAGTGCCAGCTTCAATTTCTCGTATGGTGTCACATAGTGACTGCCGGGAAAGATGGTAACCTCTGCGGGACGATTCAATACTTCACCAGTTAGGGGGTCGACCTTAGTGATACGTTCGACTTCATCGCCAAAGAACTCTACCCGATAGGCAATTTCCTCACTGGCTGGAAATATATCTACGACATCACCGCGTACTCGAAAAGTACCCCGGTGGAAATCGATATCATTTCTTTGATACTGTATATCGGTCAGGTGGCGCAGCAGCTTGTCCCTAAAACGCCGTTCTCCAGCTTTTAATGTCACCCTCAAATCTCGGTAGTCAGATGGCGAGCCGATGCCATAAATACAGCTGACGCTAGCCACAATGATAACATCGCGGCGAGTCAGCAGTGCATCAGTAGCAGCGTGACGCAAACGATCAATTTCTTCGTTTATGTCGCTATCCTTCTCTATATACGTGTCACTTCGTGGTATATATGCTTCTGGTTGGTAATAATCGAAATAGCTGACAAAGTAATGCACAGCGTTATTTGGAAAGAAGCGTTTGTACTCGTTGTACAGCTGTGCGGCTAGTGTCTTGTTGTGACTTAGAACCAATGTAGGACGCTGCACATTTTGAATTAGACAGGCACTCGTGAATGTCTTGCCGGTGCCAGTTGCTCCCAGGAGTACCTGGTTTTTTTGACCTGCCCGTAACCCCTCAGTTAGCTTAGCAATGGCCGTCGGCTGATCGCCAAGCGGCTCATAATTGCTCTCTAAATGAAAATCTGTCATTCCACCATTGTAAGGAAATTGACAACGCTATGCCAGTAATTCAGGAAATGACGCAACCGACTAGAACAGGATTAAATTAGGGCATTATCCTTCATGGGTCGACGCCTTGCGGATAGAGCTTTGGCGCATAAACCAATACTCATCGTGTTTCATCTGCTCGCGAATATCCGCATACTTCTCGTCAAGTACTTCGATAATCTTGTGTATTAAGACAGCGGGGTCTCGTTCGAAGATGATAGCATGCCCCGAAGGCAAGGGGTGCAATAGCTCAATCAACTTGGGGATTAAATCGGCCGTTCCGCCGCTACCAAGCAGCACGCCACATGGTTTGTGGGCCTCAAGTGCTGAGGCAAATTCCTGCAGACTGCCAATCCGTCCACCAATGGTAACTATCGCATCACTCGACTGTACTAAATACAGGTCTCTACCGGCATAGTCGCGGCCGGTGAAATTTATAAAGTCGAAGACATCATGCGGCAAGCGGTACTTCCGGATATGTTCTCTAAGGCTTGTTGCTGGTGAAAAGCCAATGCTCATACCATGTGCCTGCTTGGCACCGTACGCTGCATAGTAAGGCAGCCCGACTGTGGCGCCAGTTGTCAGTATGTGACCAGCCCGGGCGACAGATTCGCCAAGCTTGGCTGCCTTGTCGGCACCTTCACCGACTGTTGCTCCAGCCGCAGCCCCAGATACGCAAATTGAGTAGCGGAAACTGGCCAATCGTTTTTGTTCTTCCTGCATATGCTTATTATGGTACTACACTTACCTACGATTCTATAGCCGCCGGTTCGCTTATTAGCCCGGCGGATAGTTGATCCTGGAGCGCCATTTCCAAATTATTCTGGTCAAGGTAATTATTCATAAGTTCATGCCAAACGTTGCTTCGCAGAAAACGAACTACTCGCTGCGGGAACGGTAGATGATTACAGTAGTTAAGTGCTACATCCAGTACATTCATCGAGACCGGTGCGTCTCCATCCAGTAGACCCAAACATTGGGTATCTCGCCAGAAGGCGAGACTGGGCTCCAGATCTGCAAGGGCGTCTTCAGCATTATGCCATTGGAGGTCTTCGGCTTGGACATGCGGTTCAAAAGCCGTTGTCCGGTGATCAGGGTGCTGGCCATAGTAATGTTGGACCATCGACCACGATAATGGCTGATCGGCTAATTTTGCCACTATGCGCGGATCGCTATGGCTACTGAGCTGTATGATATGGCCGAAATCCGGTTTGACCTGATTAAGCTTGACAAATGAACTATGAGCCCGGATATCGTTCATGGACTCTAGAGCGAACAACAGCGTTACTATAGCAAACCCATCAACTTGTTCATCAGTGGGCAGAAGTACAATGCTTCCGAGTTCCCGAAAGCATAATATGTTTTGGCGGGCAGTCCTTGAGTAAGTCTTCGCACATGTTTGCCACCGTACTGTTTTAGGACAATGGAGGTCCATGGCTCGGAGTTCAAAATCGCTCGGGTGGAGCGCACTATAGCTGGTTCGAAAGCGGTCGTGCCAGTGTGTCGATTCTGCGATTACGGCTGCAGCATAGATCAGCGCCGGAGCTTCACGTTTGAGCATCGAATCAAGCGATCGGTATCCAAGCTGTTTCATGGCCAGCTTCGGCGGATGTTTTTTCAAGAGGCGTCGTGCCACGCTAGCTTTGAGCACAAAAACTTTTGTTGTGTTCCGGCCTTCTAGAAAATTGCAGATAGCCTGGCTGACGTCGACCGGTGAAGCTTGGTCGCCTAGATGGAGGGCCGCCTTTACTAGCTCATCATCATGCCTCAAGCGTTCACAGAGTGCACCGTAGAGTTCTTCACCCGTAGTGTCGTTAGGATCAAGTCCCAAGGCTGCTACTTTCGTGCGGATACGCTGTCGCAATTCACTACTCAACCGAATATCGGCACTGGGATGACCACTAGCTCGCTCTAATTCGGCAATCGTTTGTGAAAAATCTGGTTCAGTCGCGCCCAAGGTCCGAGATAAATACTTGGTCATATATTTACAGATTAGCACAAGCGGCATTGTCTAACCAGCATGCCGGACCGCGTCTCACAATCCTCATGAATAATCCTAAAACGGATCTGGATGATACCACTCCGGCGCGTTCTGGAGGTAACTTTTCAGTTGATTCTCATTGAGAAGTCCTGCCTGAGCACCGACCTTCTGAACGACACTCATCGAGTTAATCGGAGCCCAACGAAGCGCTTCATCGAGATTTTTCCCCTTGATAAGCACGGCAACAAAAGTCGAGGCAAAGGCATCACCTGCGCCGGTCCGTTCATATGGTGGTGCCGGGTCAGGATACAGTGGCATTTTCAGCCGCTCATTGCCATCGCTGGCGTAGGCGCCTGCTGGTCCGTCGGTTATTACTACTACCTTAGGCCCAAGCGCGTGCAGCCGATTCAAAAGATCATGCAGATCATCATGATTCCCACCACCAACGGTGACTGCTTCCTCGCGATTGAGTATGAGCACCTCAGACCGCTGGTAAATGCGGCGTAAACGGTCCGTACCCGCCGCCATCTGGAAGGTGCCCGGCTGAAACGCCAATTTCACATCAGGATGTTCATCGAGCCAATCAGATACCTGATCATGGAAATCGATGGCGTGTTCACTCACTGAGCTGAAATATAGCCAGCGGGGCATTTCGGATGGGCGCAGGTGCGGCCAGTGGTATTCGTATTCCTCATGCTTGATAAGGATGGTCCGCTCTTCCTTATACCACAGTACGTAATGGTAATTGCTCTTATTGCCAGGATTAACCCGTACGAAGCGGGTATCCACGCCGTTTTTGTGAAGTGCGCCAATAATATCCCGACCTTGCTGATCACCACCAACATTAGTAGCAAAAGCGGTCTTTAGCCCAAGACGCGCGCTCGATACGGCGGCATTACCAGCATTACCAACACCCTCAATTACTTCGGCATGATCGAATGGTAGTTTAGTACCATACTGCATTGCCAGCCATCGTTGGCCATTTTCATCCTGGTAGGTCTTAGCCTCATCCTCAAGCAGCCGTATAAAGCAATCTGTGACAACGTCGCCGACACTCATAATCTCAAAAGGATAGTTCGTCTCGTCCATGATGTCTCTCGCAATAAATCCCCTCGTGGGCGACTAATTATGTTTATGCTTACTGTAGCATAGCTCGTCAGTTGTAGTTTTGGCAAGCGCCTTCGGCTCTTGAAAAGCGAAACTCCCAAATGCTATACTGAGATTAGTAGTAGGAAAAGTACATGCAAGAAACTCAACCTAGCCCGAATGAGACCCCGAGTGGCGGCGAACCAATTCCCTCACTGCCTATGGGGCTCAGTGCGGTGGCATTCCCGGAAATCGGAACCAGAGGTAACTATGGCGAAATATTGCCTGTGCGTCCCCAACAAGCCCTTGACCAATTAAACAATTTTCTCGGACAGCTGAACGAGCAGGGAGCAGACATAGTAACCACTCTGGATGTCACCGTTGACACAACCCCCCCTGGAAGTATGTCTCTCGGGACTACCGGGCTAAGGAAATTCGCTGTAGTGCGTAGAAATGCTGAGTTGTCAGAGCCAACTAATGATACCACCCCTGATCCACAAAAAGCTTAACGTCGCAGTTAATACTAGTTGCTTCTGATACGCGATTGCCGCCTTAAGAGCTAATCCTGTGACTGAGCGGCTATCTCTGTTTCAGTCAGTTGGGCCTCATCAAGCTCGCCCTTGCTAGCAGCAGCAGCTTGCTCAAGTTGCCGATGGAAAACTCTTTGTGCTATAGTCCGGTCTTGTCGATTTTGTGCCCACGTTTTCAGAACTGGATCCTGTAGGGCTCTGGAGTATGAAAAGGTTAGTCCCCAAGGATACGGTCCGCGTTTGGCAATCCGATTAAGGTTTATAAACGCATCTTTCGGAGTCTGGCCCCCGCTTAAGAAAACGACTCCGCCAAGCTCTTGTGGCACATGCTCACGAAGCACTCGGGCAGTTCGTTCAGCTACCACTTCGTGGTCCATCTCCATCCCACTGTCTTTACCGGGCAGGACCATGCTTGTTTTCAACACAGCGCCGGGTAGATGTACACGGAAGGCATGCATGGTTTGGAAGAGTATATCGAAAGTATGGCCCATCACTTGTTCACACTGCTCTATAGTGTGATGCCCATCGTAGAGCACTTCTGGTTCCACAATCGGCACAATCCCGGCGTCTTGACAGATGCGTGCATAGCGAGCCAGTACGAACGTATTAGCGCCGATACACTCATCAGTCGGGATACCATCTCCGATCGTGATAACCCCACGCCACTTGGCGAATATGGCATTATTGCCGGCATAGTTGATCATCCGCTCCGGCAATCCATCAAGTCCCTGGGAGACCTTTTCGTTGGCAAACCCTGGTAGGTTGATCAGGCCTTTATCCACTTTGATACCAGGATCAATGCCCTGGTTAGCCAATAGCTGGCGGAATGGTTCACCCTGCCGTGTTGCCTGCCAGAACGTCTCATCGAACAGAATAATTCCGTTTAAAAACGACGCAGCATCCGGAGTAGTAAACAGTAGCTCCCGATACTCCTGCCGTGTTGCTTCAGTACATTCCACTCCGACAGCATCAAAGCGTTTTTTGCAGGTTTTCTCGCTCTCATCCGCAGCAAGCAATCCCCTACCAGGCACTGCGAGTTTCTTGGCAGCAGCTTCTAGTTTTTGGTGATCCATATGTATATCTTTCAAATCATTGCTTATGCTTAATTGTAGAAGTCTGCAAGCTGTTTGGCCAGCCCCTACTTACTGCCCGCCATCTCATGGGCTGATAAAGCTATATGTGTCGCTGTCAGGCCAAAATGCTCAAATAGCTCTTTTGGCGTACCCGATTCACCATAATGGTCGCGCATGCCAACCCGCCTTAGAGGCACCGGCAGTTCCTCCCCCAGCAGTTCTGCGATCGCTCCACCGAGTCCACCGGCAATCTGTGCTTCCTCAGCGGTTACAACCGCCTTAGTCTTGCGAACACTCCGCAGTATCGTCTCAACATCAAGTGGCTTGATTGTCGGGACGTGTAGTACTTCAGCCGAAACCCCATCTTTGCGCAATATTTCTGCTGCCACTAATGCTTGGTGTGTCATCCTGCCGGTTGCAATAATGGTGACGTCATCGCCAACTCGAAACACGTAAGCCTCTCCGATGCGAAACGGGCTGTCAGCAGTGGTGATAATCGGCGTATTGTCACGAGCGACTCGCATATAGGAAGGCGTCTTGCAGGCTACCAGTGCCATGGTTGCCTTGGCCGCTTCAACACTATCGCAAGGAGCAATAACTGTCATGTTCGGCAGCACCCGCGTCAGGGCTATGTCTTCCAGCACCTGGTGTGTCCCCCCGTCCGGGGCATCAGACAGCCCGACGTGCGTACCGATTAGTTTTACCGGTCGATTGTTCAGACAGATAGTCGTCCTGATCTGCTCCCAGTTTCGCCCCGGGCTGAAAGCTCCGTAAGCTGCCGCAAATGGCAATTTGCCTATGGCAGCTAGGCCTGAGGCAACGGTTACAAGGTTCTGCTCACTGATACCAACTTGGATAAAACGATCCGGAAAAGCAGCGGCAAAAGCGTCAGTACCGGTTGAACTTACCACATCGGACGATAATGCAACGACTGCTTCATGCTGCTTGCCGGCTTCCACCAGGCCCCGGCTGTAGCCTTTTTTCATAACCTCAACGGCGACATCTTTATCCAATAAATTCGCTACCAAGTGCGCTGCATGCATGGTTAATCAGCCTCGCTCTCGATCTTACCCTTCAGAGTCCGTAATTCCCTGAGTGCGATTTTGGCCTGTTCCTGGTTTGGCGGTGCCCCATGCCAGTGAAAATCATATTCCATAAAGTCGACACCCTTGCCCGGTACCGTATGCGCAATAATAACAACTGGCTTTTCCACGATCGCCTTAGCCATATTGCAGGCGTCTATTACAGCTTCGATATCGTTGCCGTCGATCTCAAGGACATGCCACCCGAAGGCTTCCCATTTAGCGCGCAAATCCTCCAGAGGCATAACTACTTCAGTCGGACCATCGATCTGTATATTGTTGCGATCAACAATGACAATCATGTTGCTCAACTTATATTTAGCGGCCAGCATGATTGCTTCCCAGTTGTTGCCTTCGTCCAATTCTCCATCACCGACCGTGACATATACCCATCGATGCTGTTGCTTATCCATTCGCAGCCCGAGCGCCATACCGCAACCTTGGCTCAGGCCAGAACCGAGTGGGCCGCTGGTTGTTTCCAGCCCCGGTAAACGACCCCGCTCCGGGTGTCCCTGTAGCCGGGAACCGAATTTGCGCAGTGTAAGCAGTTCCTTACGGTCAAAATAACCGGCATGAGCCATGGCCGCATAGCGGACAGGACATGTATGGCCGTTGCTTTGGATCAGGATATCCCGCTCGGGCCAATCCGGATTATGCGGATCATGCTTCATCACCACAAAGTAGAGTGCCGTAAGGATGTCAGCCTGACCCAGTGAACCGGCAGAATGACCGCTACCCGCCGCTTCCAACATGCGTATCACATCTTGCCTGATAGCCGTAGCCTTCAGTTCAAGATCCTCAATGGTGTGGTCAGCTAACATGTCGCTTATGATTGTAGCAGAAAATTGGCAAGGAGAGATATTGTGAACTTACTACCGTGGACCCAGCCTAGGCAACTGATCATGGCATTTGACGGCGTTGCATCTGACACGAAGTATAGTCTTACGCACAACTGGCCTCCTTAGGTATAACTATAAGAACTCTGCTGATATGGCTAAGCCTACCACTCCTTTATTGGGGCTTGCAAGTTTTAGATCTTCAAAACGTTTCAACTTTGCAATCCCTGTAGCAATCAAAGAGGCAACCCGCTGCTCGATATCTGCAACAAACGATTCCTGACTTTTCCGGGCTCTCAAACTTTGCAGTCGTACGTGTAGCTTCTTGACCATCACTTGTATATCCTCAGAGTCTAATACCGGGTGCATCGCTTCGGCAATTTCTACGAGTAGCTCGGATTCCCGGCGTGCATCTCGCCAGTTATATTCGTCAAACTTTTGTATGGCCGCCAATGTCTGCCCCCGTAAGTGGGTGCCCACGGCATGACTCAGGGTTGGTCCTGGATTTGCGAGACAAAGCGTATGCACTTGATCGACAAGTTGCCCTAAGCGTTCATCCTGCTGAGAGGAGTAGTGCAGCGCTGGATAGGAGGCGGCATAGAGAGCAACCTTAAATGCATTCACCAAATTATAGGGATGAGCGACCTGCTTGCATTGTTCTTCATAATATTGAAACAGTGGCTTTGCTATATCAGCACCCGCCTTGACTAAATCATCAAGATTGTAAGCCAAGTCTATCGATCCTGTGCTGGCCTCTCGACTAGCCCTCACAAGCCCGTAGTAGAAGTCCGGACGCACAGAGCGCAGGGTTCTTCCGAACTGCTGCTGTGCTAGGGTCCGCCACTTTTCAGCGCACCCCACATCGGCGGCCACCATCGCTATGACATCGTGCGGCGCTATCCGAACCGTTCCACTTGTCTGACGACCATCTGCAAGTGCACATACGATCGAATTGGTTATCTGCCATGAAGTAACGAACGACCCAGCTTCCATTACTTGAGATATTCGTTCATAGTCCAAGTCTGAAAGCCGCCCAGTAATAGCCCTGTAGAGATCTATGACCTTAGCCTCACACAAATCGCGGCAAAGTTCCCAAACACCTGCCCGACCTGCTACTAAAGCAATCTCTTTCCGATCTTCGAAAAAGCCAGACACACCAGCAATTTCTTCTTGCTGTCCTCTAGCTCCATTAATAATTAATTGACAGCGCTCTACATCATCACCAGCCTTAGCAGCCTCTACTGAGGCTCGTGCATTGACAGCGGCGAGTCGTACCTGAATCGCTTCGCTATTCACTTCAGAAATTGACCCCGTCTGATTCTCTGCTTCTTCCCACCATTGTTGCCAGTGATCGGAGGTGATTGCACAAAAGCTCCCTGGCTGCTCCACCAACGTCGTCCCGAGTTGACCCAAAAGTTCCCAGCGCCGCACTGGCTGGGCGCCCTGCAGGGCCGGACGCACCAATTCAGGATCGTCGCTGCGGATGCCATATTCAGCCACGAGGGCATTACATAGGCTAAACGAAACAGCCGAGCCACTCGAGGAGCCAACTTGTCTATAGAGGCCAAGCGCATCAGTCAGCATGGCTTGTGTGAAAGGATTAGATGCATTCTCGGCGTGTTGATCAAGCCGTTCCGCAATTCCTAAAAATGCTAACGACTGAGCCTCTGGACCGATCGACTCGTGTGCTGGACCTGCCATGTTGCGTATACGATAAGTAGGCAATAAAAGAGAAAAGAAATTACTGGTGTCTTTTCACTAGTAACTACATATTATACATAATAAAGTGCTGAAACTGCAAATAGCAGGCGGTACACCAGTTACGAAAGACCAGACCTTTTAAGATCATCAGATTATTTGAAGATCTTTTTACGTCGCCAAAATATGCACTAATTTCTCATAGGAGGCATTGGGATCTTTGGCCTTCTGAATAAAACCGCCGACGTTCAGTACATCAACACCGCTCATTGCCAAGGCGCGGGCGTTGTCGTCATTGACACCGCCGTCCCAGCCAATCTCAAGCGTAGGTTTTAACTCGCGAAGGTGCTTTACTTTCGTGATCAGACGAAAGTCAGCATGGCCGCCGAAATGACCGAGGTCGCCTGAGAAGACCAACACATGGTCAATAAGGTGTAATGAAGAGCGGATCAGTTCTGGTGAGGTATGTTGCTGGAGTGCCACGCCTACTTCGATGCCATGATCGTGGGCCTGTTCTGCAAATTTTTTGAAATCACCCTCGGCTTCAGCATGCACAATAATCAATTGGGGGCCAAGATCAAGTAGTACCGCGGTGTGCTCGAATGGACGCCGATACATAACGTGCAAATCAGCCCGTACGCCGCCGGGCCACCAAACCTCCTCAGGCGATATATTTTTGGTCGGTGCCAGTTGCCCATCGGTCAGGTCGATATGTATCCGCAAAGCGAAGGAAGCTAACCGCTCGACTTGCTCATTGTAGGCGTTCGTGTCATCGGACTGGGCAGTAATGGTGGGGCATATCGTAGCAGTCATATCTTTTTTCAGCCGAGATGATCTAGCTCAGCAATTCGTCGCTTGAATCGAATAGCGCCGGCAAATGGTGTTTCCAGCCATGTCTCGGAAATTGCAATCGCTGTCTGATCATCTATAAAGCGCGCCGGCAGACACAGGACATTGCTGTCATCATCATTTCGTGCTGCCCGGGCCTCAGCCGTTTCCCATACCAGACTAGCGCGAATCCCTTTAAATCGATTAGCCGCCATGCAAATGCCCTGGCCGCTCCCGCAGATGAGAATACCGCGCGGCTCGGGATCGTCGCTGGCCTGCATGGCCCGTACCGTTTTTTCGGCAAACTGCGGATAGTCATCATCAGGCCGTAAGGCCACATCACCTTCATCGACAACATTATAACCTGCCTGACGCAGTGCAATTGTCAGTTTGGCCTTCATCCTAAAACCATTGTGATCGGCACCCATATAGACTTTCATTACACCCTATTATATACCGCTTGTACTTAGCGGATACAGGTTTATATATACAAAAAGGTCGCATAAGCAGCTCTGGTCGGATGGTGTCTTGGGGCCGCTCGTATCCCCTGCGGCATCCTCTCGGGAGTAGTGACAGTCATAGCTGATACCCGCTACGCTAACTTCATGTTCAATGAAACCCAAAAAACCGTCATAGCAATTGATATCGACGATGTTATTGTTGAGACCGCGCCACTAATTATCCAACATTACAACAAGGCCTATACAAGAAGCCATTGCTATAACCAAACGTCTTGCCAAATACTATGAACTTCATATTGTGACTGGTCGACGAAATGTGCTGGCTCAGCCGACAAAGCATTTGATCGACACCTATTTTCCGAACACCTTTACTTCAATCGAATATACCAGCTTCTACGGAAGGACACCGCGTTCCAAAGCCGACGTCTGTAGAGAGATTGGTGCAGGCACACTCATCGATGATCACTTGCATCATGCCGAATTAGTAGCCGGATGCAGCGTATTGGTGCTGCTGTTTGGGGACTATCCATGGAATCAAAAGAATGATTTGCCACTGAATATACGGCGTGTCAAAGATTGGGCTGCTGTTGCTAAGTTGCTATTGCCGCCTGCCCCCCCATAATCCCAATTTCTAGCGATAGATGTCGTCCTTGGTATTACGCACCAGCCGATACCAGTCTCCGAATGTCCGCGTGGCTTCTCCCATCAGCTTAATCAACGTATCGGCACCTTCATTACCGTGCACTAGGGATGCCAACCATCGGTCCATACGCAGAATATACGGTACCGCAAATTCCCAAGCAATAAAGCAGCTCAGCGCCGTCGCGAGCATAAGATAGCCGGCCAGTACCATAACACCCACAATCACTGTAGTGCACAATTTGTAGAGCGCTCGCACCGTCAGGGTAATTGAATGAGCAAGCACGTTCAGGACCCGATGAAGGAGTTGTCCTAAAAATGCCTCTGCTGCAGTCAATTCTAGTGCGACAGTGGCGGTCATCTTGCCGCTGGACCGGCCTGCCCGCTGCAGGCCGGCAGCAGTCTGCGCTTGAGCTGCGGATATATCTGGAGCAAGTTGCTGAAGCTTGCCCAGTCGGCGGGTGATATTCGACCTAGTCATTCGTATAATGTAAGCGCTCAACCGTAATATCCGTATAAAACCTGCTGCCTTACGTTTTGAGACTAGTCCCTGCAACGTAGCCTCAAGAGGCGGTTGGGCGGCTTGTAGCTGATCCGGCCCGACATCGGCGGCCGTCTGGCGTCCCACCTGCAATCGGCGGCGGTGCGGAATTAATAGTTCAAGGAAAGCTCCAGCCGCATTGTAGAGTTCTCTACTGAATATTAGCAGTCCGCCACAGATCGCAACGCAGGTTAGTACGCCAAGCATGGCAGCAAAAGACAGTGGCCGATTAGTAAGGGGATTGATTCCAGCTACTATAAATAGGAAGAACGTGTTACTAACTACTGGCAGTTTTATGAACTCCCACAAACTGACTATAGCCAGTAACCCGAATATAAAACGCTTCATGTCACTCCGTCCCTCACATACCCCAGCAGGTTGAAGATGGACTCCAACATAAGCGTAGCATTGTTATGAATTTTCAACAACGATATTATGTGATCCGGCCATCAAGCCGTATCTGCCTTGTGCAACAATCTCCCAATATCAGCGACTACCTCAACCAATCGATTGCTATACCCCCACTCGTTGTCATACCACGCTACCACCTTAAGCATGTTTCCCCCGACAACAG
>DASYZQ010000033.1:0-6334 GCA_035946175.1 Saccharimonadales bacterium (SeqCode) | reverse complement strand
ATGACCGGGTTATGCGAACAACTGCAGGACTGTGGAACTACCATTTGGCATACGGGCAGCTTGAACCGAACGCATAACAGAGGATTCCCTTTAGGCGAATAGTGTATCTGTGTGCAGGTTATTGGGGAGCAGGTCTATTGTTGCTTTCGACTTCCCGGGTTGCGGCAACAGCGCCTATCCCCATGGTACCCATCTGACCCTCGGCGACCTGGTCGATATAACCGACCACGTCGTGTCCGTTTTAAAATTACAGTCCTTTACACTCATTGGGCACAGTATGGGCGGTGCAGTCGGGCTTGAATATACTCGAAGGCATACAGAACAAGTAAAGTGTTTTATTAACATTGAAGGCAATTTGGTACCTGAAGATTGTTTTATGACTAGGCAGCTCTCCTCAGTGCCGTATGAACAGTTTCGCTGCAAACAACTACCGGAGCTCATCGAAAAATGTCGGAAATCAACAAATGTCGGCTTCCAGCACTACGCACATGATAACCTTGCAGTAGTTGATCCCCAAGGCCTCTACGACTATGCTGCATCAACCGTTGATTGGTCAGACAACCTGCCACTACTACAGCACTATGTTGGGCTTACACCACCTAAACTTTTCGTCTACGGTAATGCCAATAAAAAGACTCTGTCAAAAACATTGGCCACACTCCAAAGCAATGGCTGCCCAGTCGCCAGCGTCGGTCATAGCGATCATTTCCCCCAATATGATAACCCTTCCCAGCTGGCTCAGGTTATTGCAGCCTCCGGTGCGACTTGAGAAAATCCTCGCTCTAGGCTAGAATTACCCTAGTAGAATTGCCGAAGTAGCTCAGGGGTAGAGCACATCCATGGTAAGGATGGGGTCACGGGTTCAAATCCCGTCTTCGGCTCCATAGATTTTTTAGGGTTTTACAAACAGTCTCTCCTCTGTTATAGTAGAGGGTAATCAAATAATTTAGAGCTATTATTTTTATGGCAAAAAAAGGCGATAAACGTAAAATCGTAGGTCTCGTCAGCGAAGAATCCGGCGAGCGAATTTACTATACCACCAAAAACACCCAGAACACGCCGGATAAGCTGAAACTCCGCAAATATAGTCCGAAGCTTCGCAAACGAGTCTTGTTTGAAGAAACCAAAAAGAATTTAGGCCGCAACGAAGTCAAGGGCCGTAAATAGCCCTACGATACCTTTGCGAAATCCAGGATCGTATTGAGGAGTTCAGCATGGCTCCACACTAGCGGCGTAACCGATAGTAGCGAACCGTCCTCAGGATTGATCTGTTCGGGTAGCATACCGCTCGGTGCCGTGTGCTGCAGCACCCAGTCTATATAGTGCTTGGCTTGATCCAGCTTGCCATGGCGGATGTAATACTGAGCAACCCAGAGCGTGGCAACCGGCCAGATATTACCAAGATGCGGCGGATTGGACTCAAAATAGTGATCATGTTCATAGCGCGGAGACCCCCCGGTCGGCGTCTTATCCAGCAGCGTATCCTCAACTGCTTTGAACGTCTGATCCACGAATTCGGCGCCAATATCCTGCAAAAGAAACATCATAGGACCATAGAAACTCGACAGATCTAGCGTATCGTCGAATTGCAGCGAGCCGTCATCCTGCATAAGATAACCCTTACGGAATAGCTTGCGCTCGGCATCGAAAAATACTTTGGTATTCTCAAGAATCGTTTTGGCAACAGCCCGCCAGTGAACCGCGTCATCGGGATATTCAAACTTGTCCGCAAAGTCGGCCGCCACCAAAAGCGCCTGATAGACTACTGCAGTAGTGTAGGTGGTAGTCAGAAATTTCTCTTCCCAGAGGTCGTAGCTGGCATGAGGCAGACGGGTCTGCTCATCAATGAAACCGGCCAGGAAATTACCAGCGGGTTGGATGAAGGTATTGTATAGACTAAAGACGAAATCACGGTCGTTGCTGTGACCATAGTATTCCCCGAGCATGTAGAGCACGATGGCCGTTTCATCTTCCTGGATTGCCAGCTCGGCATGCCGGCCATGCAACAGCGGATGCCACGTACTACCAATAGCCCGATCCGGCTGATATTTGTGCATGAGATAGCCGTCAGTCGTCATAATGTCACGACAAAACTCAAAGAATTTTTGTGGCTCCTCTTGGTAACCCAGTCTGATTAATGGCCAAATGGCATAGGCGGCATCACGGGGCCAAACGTAGCTGTAGTAATCACGGCCGTAGTTATATATCGAGGAATCACAACTAGCGATAATACCACCGCGCTTATCCGCATGAACTTTAATGACCATCAACGATTTTTTGGCAATATCCAGATACTGCCTATCGAGAGCATGCAGGGTATTTGCTGACGTGGCCAGCCAGACACGCCAGAACTCTCGGGTCATTTCCAGGCGGTGCTCAATACCTTCGGATAGAAACTGATGATGTATCTTTTCTGCCGTGAATTGGGAGTCGGCAGCAATAATCCAGTAGTCCACCTGGGTGCTGGTGCCACCACTGAGTGAGCAAGGGAACCGGATAGTGGAGTCAACCCCGCCATGCTCCACCGGATTATTCGATAGCTCGCCATCTTCAGCATCCCGATACGTTCCATCTTTACCCTCAATACCGAAATTACCAATGGCGAATTGATCATATTGTGTCCCGTCTATATTCTGTCCGTAAATCAGCAGGCTACAACGTCCCTTGTAGTCGAGGATGTAGTTCTCCTCGGGGACAAATAGTGCAGTATCGGCTCGCCCGCCTCTCGAGATTTGAAATACCTGGTGTAGAAACAGACGGATATTGTGATAGTCCTTGGAATGGTTAGCAACTGTAATCCGTCGACAGAAGGCGTTGACCTCACTATCGACAAAGTCGTTGAACATGAGTTCAATGCTATATTTTGTATGAACCATGCGTACACTGCTTACCAGTGCCTCACTCTCGAAATTGACGTTAATAGTCCAACTACCATCATCAACCCAAGTAAACTCATCATCAACCCAAACGCCAATCTTGTGCGTAAGGCTTCGCGCAGTAGTCAAGTTGTCCAGGCCCACATACGGATAATAGAAGTCATGCACCAGACCCGCCTCATTCAATCCCACGGTCAAGCTGCCGTTGCCAAGCATAACTGGTCTACCCATAAGTACTAAACCTCCACCCCGTGATCACTCAATCTATACTGCAAATCATGAAATGCGTTGATATATGTAATAAAGGCATCATAGGGATTCTCATAGGGGCTGAAGTATGCATGAATATCACCGTCGTTGAACCATTTCGTACACATGTAGTAGAAGTGATCGGATGTCTGCAGCCGTCGCCAGTCTTCTAGCAGGACTGGGTCGCCCGTTTTCATAATCTTCCGCTCTAAGCCGTAGAGGGCTGTAATCGCCTCAGTCTGCATTTTATTGCCCAGCCAGGCGCTTAAATCACGCTCAACATCTGCCCAGGTTATGGTATCCGGTGCGTCAATCCGATCGGCCGGTTCATGAGACTCTATAGCCTGGCTGACTGTCATAAAGCCGTTGCCCTCCTGTTTCAACCATTCTTTCGGCAACTGTTCCAAGAACTCAAAGATGCCGGTGTGATCCCATTGATGTTCACCAAACGTTTCGTAATCCATAAATAAGTTAAATACTTCGGCATGATCGGTAGCGTTGAGCCATCCAGCGAATTTTTCGGCCGTCAAAGGCCAACCGGCCCAGGACTTGTCGCCGAATCGAAAGGCCACATCATCACTAAGCCGATAATTCTTGAGTAGCAAGCGAATATGGTCGGTATAGGTCGGCTCATACACATAGTTGGCGCTTCGCCAGTCCAAGATGCCTCCCCATCCCTCGGCAAGGATGCCTTTATAGCCGGCCTTATCCGCCCAGTATGCCAGATCATTATTGTAAGCCAGCTCGGTATTTCGAAAGACAACCGGCGTTTGGCCAAAGATCTCCCTTATTTTGTCACGGTGTAGGCCCACCTGCCGCTCGAATTCGCCTCGAGAATAGAAAAAGGCAAGGCTGTGATGGTAGGTCTCACCCAAAATCTCCACACGGCCAGTGGACACAAGATCTTTGAACGATTGCAGTGCTACCGGCGACCAGGTCTGCAGCTGCTCGATAACAGTACCGGTCAACGACAAGCTCAGATGAAATTCGGGATGTCGTTCTAAGATACGCAGCAAACGACGGTTTGTCGGGATGTATGACTTCTCGGCAATTTTCCGAATGATAAACGCATTGTTCGTCAAAGCATTAGGCGTTGAATCACTGAAGTAGTCATGATTGACCCCGATATCAAAAACGGTGTAGGGGCGCACCCGATATGGCTGGTGCACGTGCAGATATAAGACGATCGACTTGCTCATGCCGGCACCGCCTCCATCTGCTGTTGGTACAATGCCGTCAGCTTGTCGGCAGTCGAATCACCTCTAGAAAAGCGTTCAAGTTCCCGATACGCCTGAGTCTGTAATTCGTCCCGTAAACCATCATGGCGCAACAGTGTCGCCATCTTGTTGGCCATTTGGTTGTGATCCCAATAGTCAACCCTCAGCGCATTACGGATCACTTCCGCCACACCAGTCTCCTTACTAATCAGTACCGGCGTGCCATAACCGATAGCCTCCAGCACTGTCAGCGCAAACGGCTCGGTTGGTGAAGGCAGGACAAACAGATCAGCTATATCAAAGGCATCCCGCCAGCGCTTACCGCGCTGGAAGCCAGTAAACAACACATGGTCAGCAATACCGAGCTCAGCTGCCAGCTCAATCAGCTCATGGTACTGTTCGCCGGAGCCGACAATGAGCAGCAAGGCCTTGGGAGCATATTGAAGTGCGATACTAAACGCCTGAAACAAATGCGGCAAGCCCTTTTGAATCGTCATGCGGCCGACATTCATGACAACCCGATAGCCCTGTTTTTTCAATCGAGTCAGGTACACATACTCGTTCTCGTTGGACGGTGGTAACAGTGCCGTGATGTCGAGATTATTGTGTACGACCTCAATTTTATCTTCCGGAATATCATATTCTTGCACAATATGTGATTTGGTAACTCCGCTGACTGCGACAATACGATCAGCCATCTGCAACCCCAGCTCTTCTATTTCCCGAATCAGGGGGTTGCCACCATGCGCCTGGCCGGCACGATCCGATTCAAGCGAATGCACATGTACAATCAATGGTTTGCCGCTGCGCATTTTGGCCCGGATGGCGGCCCTGAATGTCAGCCAGTCATGGGCGTGAATAACGTCAAATACACTAGTCTCGACGATTCGCTCTACAGACCGTTCATACAGTGCGACCTGGCCATAAAGATCTAGCGTGCTTATTTTTCCGGTTGTCTCAATATATCTGAATGAGTCATACACACTGCCGGCACTTCTCACCTGCATCACTGTCTGGCTGTGAGCCGGGTTGATTTTCATGAAGGTTATATCAGAATGATCGGCCGTATAGGGCAGAATAAATTCGATGTCTACGCCTTTTTTTGAGAGAGCCCTACATAGCCGATAGCACTCGACTCCCAATCCTCCGGCATTGTGCGGAGGCAACTCCCAACCGAGCATCAGTACCTTCATAGCCCCCTAGAAATAGACTCTTTATTTTCTACTAATTCCGATTATAGAGAGCAGGTGATATAAGCACAAGCTGGTTATCCCCAGAATGTGTGATCTGGCGCACAAAGTCTTTGAGCTGGTATCTGGGGATAAAAGCTGCTAGGGTAAAGTTATGGGGAGGCCGGTACCAAAGTGGCTCAAATACGGGATTGTTGCCCTGCTTGCGCTACTTTACAACGGCTGGATACTAGAGAGTTTACTCAACCCCCGTATGCCTGCTGCCCCTTCCCTGATAAGTGAGTTAAGTGCCCTAACACAGCCGCATCATCAAGTTTTTCAGGCACTCGACATAGTTGCCGGTTTCTTAACATTGGCATTGTGCGGCTTTGTATGGCAACTTACCAGAGGACTCGCGCCGAGGGTCCGCTGGCTGCTTACAGGACTCTTCGCTTTTGTTGGCATCGACTCGATTGTTGACGCCTTGTTGCCAATAAGTTGTGCCCCATCAGTCGATATGCATTGTTATGCACTCGCTCCACATATACTTATCACTACGGCTCACGGTATCGAAAGTAACATCGCCGGTACTGCCGTAGCACTCCTACCAGCTGTCTGGTGGTGGCAGCATCGGGCGCGCCATAGAGTCATCGAGAAAATAAGTCTCTGGTTTGCGGGGATACAGATTATTCTCGGCATTATAGCCCTCACTGTCCGTTTGTCCGGCAAGGATAGCTACGGCATCATCCAACGAATCTACGAAGGCGGTGTAGGCCTATGGATAAGCACTATTGTCGGCACTGCAATTCTAAGGCAGCCAGCT
>DASYZQ010000032.1:0-31890 GCA_035946175.1 Saccharimonadales bacterium (SeqCode) | reverse complement strand
CGATGACCGGGTTATGCGAACAACTGCAGGACTGTGGAACTACCATTTGGCATACGGGCAGCTTGAACCGAACGCATAACAGAGGATTCCCTTTAGGCGAATAGTGTATCTGTGTGCAGGTTATTGGGGAGCAGGTCTAATGCCTGGCTGTCGGACATGAGTGCCCAGTATAACAGATGATTGCGAACTAGTCGCGATAAGCTCCCACCTATGTGGTGGTTATTAAGCGTTGCTGGTCGAGCTGTGTTGCCGCTAAACGATTTTTGGCATCGCGCAACTGCGACCGTGTCTCGGCAACTAACTTCTCGGGGGCCTTGCTGACGTACTGTTTATTCTTGAGCCGTATTTCAAGCCGCTCAACAGTTTGAGTTTCAGTAGCCTGCTGATCGGCCAATATAGCAGCGTAGCGCGTTAACAACTTTTCGTCTATATCCAGCCAGCAACTAACTCCTTTGAACCCAGTCAACAGGCGAAGCCCTCGCTGTTGCCCAGGCTCGGCGACCACGTGCGCCAGCTGCTCCAGAAGCGCTCGTTGCTCGTCATCAAAATCGCCTTGATGTGCCAGCTTCACCTCATGCGTGAACCCTAGGGTATTTTTTATAGAGCGGATTTCGCTCACCAGCGTTTTGATATGCTCAAAGCCTGTCGCTTTCTGTGACTCCCCTGCTTTGACGGTAGGCCATTCGGTACGGACGAGTAGCGTATTACCATGGGGTTGTAATGTCTGCCAAAGGGCCTCAGTCACAAACGGCGCAAATGGGTGGGCGATCTTGAGGATACTCTGCAGTGCGAAGTCGAGCGCGGCAGGGTTGAGGTTCACCTTTGATGCTTCAATGTACCAGTCGGCGAAATCGTCCCACACGAAATGATATAGCTGGTCATAGGCCTCAGCAAATCGGTAAGTATCGAGATGCTCGGCAATGGCATCTACAGAGCGTCGCAATTCACTGAAAATCCAATGATCGGCCGCAGATCGCGGCTTGGGCTGCGTTGTGGCGATTGTCTGCCCGTCGATAGTGCTTGCTACGTAGCGGGCTATATTCCAGAGCTTGTTACAGAAGTTACGGGCGTCAGCCACTTTTCGGGGGTCATAGCCTCGGTTAACCGCTGGTGCTCGGCTGGCAATCAGACCCATCCGCAGCGCATCTGAACCGTAGGAGTCTATAGCATCTAGGGGGTTGATGACATTACCGAGACTTTTGCTCATTTTCATGCCATCCTCGGCCATGACGTAGCCATGGATATAGACGGACTTGAAGGGAATGGTGTCAGTGACGTAAAGCCCCAGCATCAACATGCGGCTTACCCACGGATAGAGGATTTCCCCGCCAGTTTCCATGAGGCTCAAAGGGTAGAAACGCGTAAAATCGTCACTGTCCGGATAGTCGAGTGTGGCATAGGGCCATGAGCTGCTACTGAACCAGGTATCAAAGACGTCCGGATCGCGCCGATAGGTCTTCCCATCGATCTCTATTACCTCTTGATCCACTCGTTCGTCGTAGATCCAGTCATCTGGCTGATCGACGTTCTGGAAGGCCGGAATTGGGATTCCCCATGCGATCTGTCTGCTGATATTCCAGTCATGAAGCTGCTGCAAGTAGCCGATAAGCTGTTCCTGCTTGCTGGCGGGATAAAAGGTAATCGCTCCTGTCTGCAGTGTAGCAATAGCCCGTTGCGCCAGTGGCTGCATATCGACAAACCACTGTTCCCGCAATAGCTGCTGAATGATCGTACCGCACTTGTAACAGTGACCGACATTATGAGTATAATCTTCGATTCGTACCAATAACCTTGCCTTTTCAAGATCGGCCACCACTAACTTCCGGGCATCGTCGACGCCCAGGCCGCGGTAACGGTCCGACACATTCACCATATTGCCAGCGAAGTCGATGACAGTGAGCATCGGTAGGTCATGCCGTTTGCCAGCCTCGAAATCGTTGGGATCGTGAGCAGGAGTAATCTTAACGACTCCTGTACCAAACGACTGGTCAACAAAATTGTCGGCAATAATCGGGATTTCTCGCTCTGTTAGGGGCAGTCGTACAGTCTTGCCAATATATTTTTTATATCGTTTGTCGTGCGGGTTGACCGCAACGGCCATATCACCCAGCATCGTCTCGGGCCGCGTTGTTGCCACAACCAATTCGCCGTTGCCATCAGTGAGGGGGTAATTGATATACCACAAATGACTCTTTTCTTCCTTGTAAGCAACCTCAATATCCGCAAATGCTGTGCCGTGAAAGGTACAGAAGTTCACCAGCCGCTCGCCACGGTAAATTAACCCCTCTTCCCACATCTTCTTGAAGGTTGCGTAAGCACGTTTAATGATCTTATCGTCTAGAGTGAAGGTGTAGCGGCTCCAGTCAACACTCGCGCCTAGCCGCCGGAACTGAGACTCGAAATTTTGCCGATTGCTAGCTACAAAATCCCAAATTTGTTGATAGAGCTGCTCACGGCTAAAATCGAATCGGCTTTTTCCCTCTTTGGCAAGTTGCTTCTCAAATACGACTTGGGTTTCAAAGCCGGCATGGTCGGCGCCTGGCAAAAAGAGGCAATTTTCACCCTTCAGTCGGTGGTAGCGCATGGCAATATCTTCAAGATAGATCGTTATTGCCGTGCCGAGGTGAGCGTTGCCATTGGCATTCGGTGGCGGCATGACGATTGAATAGCTTTTACCTCTTTTAGATGGCGTAAAAACCCCACTTTTTTCCCAAAGCGCTTGGATATCTGCCTCAAACAATGCCGGTTCGTATACCTTCGGAAGATTCATAAGATGGTTCCCGTGATCTGCTTCTGGGTATCAGCATATCAGTTTTAGGGAGTATTTTCTATCTCTTATCTCTGTACGAAGTCTCTGATCTACCGCCTTTTATACTCTCTGCCATAGTGTCGGACAACGTATTCTTCGAGCGCGTCTTCAATAATTTCCCACGGTCGTCGATCCTCTATATACACCAGGTCTTTAGCAACCTGCCGATGGCGCGACGGGTACATAAAGAAACCCCGGTTCATTGGCGTCTCGGTAGTGTCAACGATGGTCAGGTGCGTAGGGCGTACTTCCCGCTCGGCCAGGGCCGATGTCGTTTCTAAGATACGGTGCGCTGAACGGGCTGGAGACTCGCGTATCGCAACGACAGGTGACGGAGTCGCCGGAGCTTCAGGTTTGACACTCTCAACATCGATCTGTGGCACAGCCGCGCGTTTTTGGGCTGCTTGCCTTCTGAAATTATTGCTCATTTTGCCCCCCTGCTATTATGTTTGCAACATGTATGTACCCCTGCGCCGCCAGGCTGTTCGGCTCGTAGGCAACAACCGGTAGATTTAGTTGTTCTGCCTCATCAACCACGGTCGACTCAGTAATGACCGGCTTCATGACACGGTGGAGGTATGTCTTTCCGATATTCTCCTGCACAACCCCTGATGCATTGGTCCGCTTCATGCGGGTTACTAGGATATGCGGCTGCTGGAGGTTTGGGTTATAACTACGTCGCGCTCGCTCGTAGGCCTCCCAGGTGCGAATGACGCCGTCCTCGCTATAGGCCGATGCTGCCGCCGGAATGAGCAGCTCATCGGCAGCAGCCAGAGCGTTGATGGTCATGTAGTTAAGCGATGGTGGCGTATCAAAGACTATAAAATCGTAATTATCCTCCAGCGGAGCGAGTAGCTGCTTGAGCATGCCGATAGGATCGGGTGCGTTTGGATCAGCTCGTTGCAGTGCCATGCCAGTCTCAGTTTTAGCGAGATCCGGATGAGCCGGCATAAGGTGTAGACCCTTTACCATGGTGAGAAGCAGGACCGAAGACGGATCACGGTTCGGGTCAGTAAATAGGTCATTGAGGGTGGCTGGCAGCTCAAGCGGATTGACACCGAGTCCCTTGGTAGCATTAGCCTGCTCGTCAAGGTCGACGAGCAGCGTTCGCATGCCGGCAATAGCCAGAGCAGCAGCGAGGTTCTTGGCGGTGGTGGTCTTGCCTACCCCGCCTTTATGTATAGCTACTGCTATTTTTCGTGCCATATGGTTTCCTGCCTTTTATCTATTCGGCCAACTTAGTATAACAGGCGAGATAAGAACACGCAAATACACACGTGTACTCTAGAATAGGGATATTCTAGATAGATTATACTCTTATGCTCTAACACACTATATATTTCTATTTTTTAGAGGTGATTTGTCTAACTCCCTGCCAGTTAGTAGAAGTAAAATGAATACGCGTCTTGTTTTTGTTTGAGCGCCAGTGTAGAAATTGTTGCCTCCAATGTCAATGTACGCCTAACAGTGGTAGCTGTTGTGTTTTTGTGTAAAATTGCCCCTACATGGAGAGATTTGGTGCAATTTCGAGCGTGTAGGGATCGACGGTCGCCTGCCTATATAGCGCCTGGTAACATCCGAGTGTGGCGATCATCGCCCCATTATCGGTGCAGAGTTTACGGTCGGGATAGACCACCTCAATAGGGAGTCGTTCACGCAGCTGCTGACGCAGTATTGGGCTGGCCGCTACCCCGCCTGCAATGACGACACTCTTTGGCTGGAACTCATTGTATGCGGCCAGTGTCTTGTCGACAGCGATGGCGACTGCTGTTTGCGCGAAGCAGGCTGCTATATCGGCCTTCTGAGCTTCATTGAGTAGCCCTGGCAATGCAGACGAGGGCAATCGATAATCTTTGCCGGCTTGTTGCTGTGCAAGCCTCAGAACGGCTGTTTTGAGGCCTGAAAAACTAAAATCATAGGCGTTAGATAGCCGTGGTCTCGGCAGCCGGAAAGCAGTCGGGTTGCCGCTTGCCGCTATGCGTTCGATACTCAAACCACCAGGATAGGGAAGCCCCAATATCTTGGCGACCTTATCGAAGGCTTCGCCGATGGCATCATCTTGAGTTTGCCCTAGCAAGCGATATTGGAAGTGATCAGTAAACAGCGCCAGTTGGCTGTGCCCACCGCTGACGATTAGGGCCAGCATGGGGAACTGTGGCGACGATGGAGGCATCTCATAGTCGGGCAGACGACTCTCAGTCAGGAAGTTGGCGTAGACATGTCCGAGTACGTGGTTGCAGCCATATAAAGGTTTCTGCTTCACCATGGCCAGGGTTCGCGCCGTCAGTACGCCTATCAGTAGGCTGCCGCCCAGGCCGGCGCCATAAGTCACTGCGATGCCGTCAATGTCATCCCAAGCGACGGCTGCTGTCGCTAGCGCCTGTGATATGACAGGTCGAATGGCTTCTATGTGGCTACGTGCGGCAATTTCCGGTACAACGCCGCCATATTGTGCATGGAGGTCCATGCTGCTGGCTACGATATTACTGAGCAGACACTGTCCATCTGCTACCACGCTAGCGGCTGTTTCATCACAGCTAGTTTCGATGCCTAAAACTTTCATTGCTTGAATGCAGTATACTATGTAACGTCATGAATTTTCGCAGTGCTGTTAAGAAGGTGATTCCTCAAGAGCTTTTCAGGTATATAGAACCATACGGCCACTATGCTGAAGCGGTACTCTGGAATATCGCTGCCGGATTCCCGGCTCGTGGTCTGAAGGTGATTGGTGTGACTGGTACTGATGGCAAGACAACCACCTGCACTCTGATCGCTCAGCTGCTCCGCGAGAACGGTTACAGGGTTGCCATGATAACTACCGTATCCATTGATCTCGGTGACGGCAAAGGCCCGCGGCCCAACCCTACCAGATTGACGACGATGGGCGCGCGGTCGCTAGTTGCCAAAATGAAACAGGTTAAGCGCGCTGGCGCCGAATGGCTGATATTGGAGACGACCAGCCACGCCTTGGCCCAGCATCGTGTTTGGAGTGTACCTTACACGGTAGTCGCCATGACAAATATTGGGCATGAGCATCTCGACTACCATAAGACGTTTGAACGCTATCGTGATGCCAAGAAACGACTCTTCACGCAGTGCGACCACAATCGCCAGGGCCTGAGGGTTGGAATTATTAACGCTGATGATCCAAGTGCCGCTCTTTTTGCGCGGGCGATCAAAAATCCGATGACCTACGGCATCAAAAAGGGTGAGCTGAGGGCTAGGGCTATAAGGTTGACCCCGGAAGGCAGCCAGTACCACGCTACTATTGCCGAAGATAACTACCATATAACATGCCATCTGCCGGGCAGTTTCAATGTTTACAACTCACTGGCTGCCATTGGGGTAGGGCGCGCCGTGGGTCTCAGCCAGGCTCAGATTGAGCGTGGTATTGCCAGCCTGTACAGTGTCGAGGGGCGTATGACGCGAGTCGATGAGGGACAGGATTTTACGGTCATCGTTGATTACGCTCACACGCCGGAGAGTTTTGAAAAGGTCTTTAAGGAGGTTCGTCCCCTTACAAAAAAGCGGTTGATCGCTGTTTTCGGCTCGGCAGGCAGACGTGATGAGATCAAGCGTGCTCAACAGGGGGAAATTGCTGGACGTGACTGTGATGTTGTCATCGTTACCGAAGAAGATGACAGGGACATTGATGGTCAAGAAATTATGAATCAGATTGCCGCCGGCGCCGAAAAGGCTGGCAAACAGCGAGGCAAAGATCTTTTACTTAACCACGAGCGTGCTGACGCTGTCAGGGTTGCCATTACCATCGCCCGAAAGGGAGACATCGTGCTACTGCTCGGCAAGGGGCACGAAAAGTCGATCTTAAGTAACGGTCCCCAAGCAGCTGAGCTACGCCATATCCAGCAGGACGATACTGACCCCCGGCGAGTTATAAAACGGGATTACGACGAAGTCACCACTGCCAGAAAGGTTCTCCGTCACAAGCTCGGTAAACGCTGAGCTATCTGCACTGCGTTCTCTGCAAGAATCCTCTTGACAGCCAAATTGGCGCTCCGCTATAGTGAGTGCTGATGGAATTGGCACTTGAGTATATGGAGTGCTAATTCTCACTTCAAAGACTATTTTAAAAGGGAGGAGTCTATCGATGAGTGTCAAAATACAGCCATTATCCGATTACGTAGTCGCAGAACCTGAAGAAGCGGTTACTAAAACGGCCAGTGGTCTTTATCTACCGGAGAAGGCAGCTGAGAAACCTAAGGTAGCGAAAGTGCTCGCTGTAGGCAAGGACGTCAAACAGGTTAAGATGGGTGATCGCATCATTGCCAAAAGTTACAGCCAGACCGACATCAAAGTCGACAACACCGAATATATGCTCGTTAAGGAAGAGGATATCCTCGCTACAGTCAAATAAGAAAGGAACTATAGAACATGGCTAAAAAAGTATTTTATGATGATGATGCCCGCCGCCGAGTGCTGGCTGGTGCGCGCATTCTCTACGATGCAGTCAGTACTACTATGGGTCCGAAGGGCCGCAATGTCGTGCTTAGCAAGAGCTACGGTGCTCCGACGGTCACACACGATGGGGTAACTGTTGCCAAAGGTGTTGAGATCAGTGAGAATGATGATGAAACACTCGGCTATAAAGTTGGCGCGGAGTTGATCAAGCAGGCTGCCAGTAAAATGAACGATGTGGCCGGTGATGGCACCACTACGGTGACTGTCCTGACTTATCACATGCTTAATGAGGCCAACAAGCTGATTGCCGCCGGCCATGATCCAATGATGCTCAGAAAAGGCCTTGAAACGGCTGCTCACGATGTACTAAGTAAGCTCGAGGGGCTCCGTGAGGATATCCAGGGCCAGAAAGGCCGTATTGCCGAGGTTGCGACTATATCTGCCGGTGATAGCGAGATCGGTAACCTGATTGCCGATGTTATGGACAAGATCGGCCGCGATGGCGTCGTAACAGTAGAGGAAGGCCAGAGCCTGAAACTTGAGAGTGAAGTGGTTGAAGGCTTTACCTTTGATCGCGGCTATGTTAGCGCCTACATGGTCACAGACACCGCCCGCATGGAAGCAGTCTACGACCGGCCAGCTATCCTGATAACGGATAGAAAGATTAGCTCAGTGCAAGAATTTCTGCCTATGCTCGAGAAGCTTGCTCAAAGTGGCAAGAAAGATCTCGTGCTTATTGCAGAGGACGTTGAAGGTGAAGCACTCGGCACGCTGATTCTGAATCGCCTAAAGGGTGTCTTCAATACAGTTGCAATCAAGGCGCCAGCCTTCGGTGATCGGCGCAAAGAAATCCTCGAAGACATTGCTACCCTGACCGGGGCTACAGTGATTTCTGAAGAGCGTGGTTATAGCTTTGAAAACGCAGAACTTAGCATGATCGGTTCAGCCCGTAAGGTTATTGTGGGCAAAGACGATACGACTATCATTGAGGGCGCCGGCTCAGCAGCTGACGTGCAGGCTCGCCTCAAACAGATCAATGCCCAGATTGCGCAGGCTAGCAGTGAATACGACCGTGAGCAACTTGAGAAGCGCCGTGCCGCACTGTCGGGCAAGGTTGCTGTTATTAAAGTTGGTGGCGCCACAGAAACTGAAATTGAAGAAAAGAAATTCCGTGTTGATGACGCTGTAGCGGCTGTCAAGGCCGCTCTGAGTGAGGGTGTAGTCGCCGGTGGTGGGGTAACACTTATCAACCTGGCAACAACGATCACTACCAGCAGTAGTGATGATGACGCCGTCTCGGCAGGCAAGATGGTTCTGAAGAAGGCGTTGGATCAGCCATTCAGAATCCTGCTCACCAATGCCGGTCTCAATGCCGATGAGTGGTTGCCGCAGGTACGTGCTGCCAAGCCAGGCATGGGGTTGAATGTGCTGACGCCCAAGGGTATTGTCGATTTAAAGGCTGCCGGTATTGTTGATCCTGCCCGGGTCACTAAAGAGGCACTCTTGAACGCAGTATCCATTGCCGGTACATCCATGACCATGGGCGCCTTGGTGGTCGAAGTACCGGAAAAGAAGGAGAGCGGCCCATCACCTGCGGATATGGGCGGGGGTATGGGCATGATGTAGCCCCTCCTATTCCAAGGAGGTGTATCCATGCTTCTGTAAAGACCCGCTCACTTGAGCGGGTCTTTTTTCGTTGCTAATCGACGTGGTGACTATTTAAGGCGGGACGACTTATGGGTATTGGGATTACCGCCATAGAAGCTTGCGCCGTAGCCGGAAGTAACGGTCTGGAGTGACGAGCGGGACTTGCCACCCATCAGAAATCGCGCCATGGCCGAAATTCCGAAAAGCGAAGCTAGGCCAAAACCCACAGTCGCCAGGAACTCCTTTCGAGTCATTTCCTTATGTAGAATGTCTTCTAACACTTCCATGATTAAAAATCCTTTTTTTTATTTTTATGTGAGTACAATCTTATTTGCAGTGTAGTGGAGAAGAAGGCAAGCTGTCAAGTTTATTGCACTTACTCGCTATCGTGGGCACTTGGCGCGGCAGAATGGTCATGCCGAGTGCATCGCAGCATTCGCCCGCGCCTTCTATTCATAGCCCGGCAATACTGTAAGCCTACGAAATGCTCCCCGAAACTTTGCTCGGGATAATGTCAAGAAGCCGAACGGGGGAGGCGCTGACCAAAGGCGCGAATTGGGCGAACGTCATTGAAATACTTGAGCGGACGGTTGTCAGTAATTGCACTTCGTAAGGGGCTCTGGGTTGGTGCTATGGGTTTAGTAGTGGTTGAAGGGGCAATCACCGTGGGGGTTGCTTTCAGGGTTGCCGACTGTTGGCCTGGCTGGGCCTGGGCAGTATCGAAACGGACTTGGCGAATAGCCTGACGATCATGATCATAGCGCAGCAACTCTGTCAGGCGTTTTGGTTGCCGCAGTCGACGCTGTCCTAACCATATGAGCCCTACGCCAACTTGGTAGGCAAGGATGAGTGGCCCAACGATAACAACCTGATCGACTAAATTGGGATTCGGGTTCATAAGACCACCACCGATGAAAGCGGTCAATATTATCCATCGCTCCACTTTTAACGAAAGCAGCTTGCGGGGATCAAGCGGTCTGATGCGATTGATGAAGAGTAGAATGAGCGGTACTTGGAAGAGTAGCGCTGATCCGAGTATGTACATCGCCACGAAAGCCATATAAGCCTGTATCGTGAGTAGCGGTTGGATTTGTTTGGTGACGAACTGGTGTAACAAGAAGTGTAGAGTCGTGGGCAGGCCAATGAAGTAGCCAAAGGCAATGCCGAGTAATGCCAGTATGCCTGATACTACACTCCCTACGGCAATGAAATGCATTGATGTATGTCTGAACAGGGGTTCGATATAGCGGAGAAACTGGTATACGATGACCGGAATACTAAGGGCGATCCCGACATAGAGGCAAACGCGAAAAAGAAAATCTACTCCGCCAATTGGTGAAGTGTAGATGAACTTTTGCGTTCCGGCTGGCTGCAGCAAAGCAGTAATAACCCCACGATTGACACTATAAGCCAGTGCCGAAAATGTTATCACAGAAGCCGCAATATACACCAAACGTTTTCGAAGTTCGTAAAGGTGTTCAATAAACGGCAATCGCCGTGTCTCCTGATTATGGAGTGGGTTGCTGTTTCGACGTGTCTTCGCTCTTCTTGTGCTCATCTCCACTGTCACTTATACCCTTACGAAGTTCTCGCATTGAGGTACCGATGCTGCGTGACAGTTCTGGCAGCTTCCTGCCACCGAATAGTAAGAGTACAATCAGCAGAATGAGCAGTAACTCAGGTGTTCCTATGTCCAAAAATCCAAACGTTCCCATTCTAATAATCCCTCACTTTCATACTATGTTTCGCTTAAGGTATAGTATCATGGGGGTAATATAGGAAGCAAGGATTTCGCGTGATAAAAGGTCTACATTATTACGGCAATGTACTGCATTTCTGGTTTGCCCAAGCATACGGTAGTGGCGCTTACTCGAGTTGCCCCTACAATGGCTGTACGGCTACAAATACGACTACAAATACGACAAATGTGCTGACAAATACCGGCTTCATGATAGCTGCAATTGTTACACTTGCCTGTCTCATTATAGTAGGGGCTATATTCGTACGTTGGTGGCGCCGATCGACTGGCAACAAGCCAACTTCCGCAAATCAAACAGTGTCACGTGACGCGAAAGAGAGGAAGGATGACCGGAATCGTTAGGAGTGGCGTAATAGCAGTTGTTGACCAAGTGCTGAATTGAGTGCGTATAGTAATGTCAAACTTAGACCGAGCAAGGTCAGCAAGATCCAAAAACGGGTTTTTTCGCTCATGAATTTGTCTCCAAGTCGGCTATAACAACCAGGCGATCTTTTGGCCACCAAAGCGGTGTACAGGTATAGATAGTGAGCTGATTTTGGCTACTAGGTGCCTCGATCGTACTATCGGTCGGTGGGACAATCGTAACTGTATGCACCGTATAGAGATAACGCTTGTTTTGCCAAAAGACGCCGACAATATCTCCCGTCACCACCCGGTTGAGGTTGTAGAGCACACCCTCCGGATTGGTATAGGTGAAACGATGCCCGGCGATAACCATGTTGCCTCCGGCTGTCGGGTTGCCGCTGCCAGGTAAATGCCATAGACCCTTTCGTAGAGCTACTGAGGCAGAGCCCTCATTGATCGGTGCATCTAAAAGCATGGCTGGTATGATAAGTCGATTTTGTATCGGGGGGGTTGATACCCCAGCTGGGACGGCGCTTGGTGCGAGCAGTTCCTGCTTGAGTCGCTGTCTGGCCATGCTGTGCGATTGCAGCCAAAAAGTAATGGCCGGCACAAACGGCATAACCACAATGTAACTGTTTACCACTACAATGAACACTACGAGACCGGTATTAACACGCGACAATTTCACCGGCTTTGTACTCTGATTCAATCGAGGCTGACTCCCCTACGGTTGGGTGTTGTCACTTGCCTCGTGTTGCGTAAAGTAATTGGTCTCATTGACGACGTCGAGCAATGCTTGAGCACGTGCCTTTTCGTCAGTAATCTGCTGCGCGGCATCGTAGGCGGTTTTTATCAAAGAACTGTCATCAGACGCCTGGATCATCATCATGGTCGTTCTGAAGCGTTCCTCCGGTGTTTGATCGAGATGCTGAAGCAATGGCGAAAGCTGCTGAAGCGCTTGGCGTTTAATATCCAGCAGGTCATCAGTGCCAGCCGGCGGCGTCGAACTGGTGGTTGCTGGCAGCGATGGTTCTACTGTAGTGCCGCTAGTTGATCCATTATCGGCCGGGGTGGCAGTAAGATCAGCAGCCGGTTGCTCATCGCCACCATAGCTGGGAGTTACTGCCGGACTTACTGCGTCCGAATCTGTGCCATCTGCAGTCGGTGTGGTTGGTGTAGCTGGTGCCCCCGATGGCTGTTCTGTTACCGGCAGACTTGACATATCGGTCGGCGGTGTTAGGGTGGCCGGAGGATCAGCTACATTACCCATCTGTGTATCAGTGCTAGTCCCACCAAACATACTATCCCCCATTTCAATTACATTATAGATTATAATACGGTCATTACCATAATAGCACAAGGGGTTTAAAGGAATGCTTGATGACCTGAAGTTTATCCACCAACGAGATCCTCAGGACGCGCTTGGCGTTGCTGAAAAACAGTACGAACAACTGATGCATCATTTTGCTGTGAAACCGATTGATTTTCGGCCTGAACAGATTGTGTGCACCGGTATGGGCGGGTCGGCCCTCGGTCCGCTGATTAGCGGCAGCTGGCCGGGCTATACCGTGCCATTCGAAATTGTCCGCAACTACGATATCCCAAACTATACCTCACATAAGACGCTATTTATTGCTTCGAGTTACTCAGGCAACACTGAAGAAACGCTTACTGCGTTGGCTCAGGCTGAGGCTATGCATGCGCATATTGCAGTTATTGCCAATGGCGGTAGACTGCAGCAGATCGCCGAAGGAAAGAGCTACCCTTTTGCGCACCTACCGACGGTCGGCCAACCACGCTTTGCAATGCTCTCAAGCCTTAAGGCGGTTGTTTCGTTGCTGGAGTCAACTGGCTTATTGGCTGCTACTGCCATTGATGACGAGTTACATAAAACGGCGAAGTTTTTGCAGGCCAGTACCTCAGCCTGGCGGCCTGACGTGCCAACGGTCCGCAACCGCGCCAAGCAGATTGCCCAGGAGATCATCGGGAAATCAGCTGTAATATACAGCGGTCCTAAGCTCTATCCGGCTGCGTATAAGTGGAAGATAGATATCAATGAGAATGCTAAACACATCGCTTGGGCTAACCAGTATCCTGAGTTCAACCACAATGAGTTCATCGGCTGGAGCAAACAGCCGGTAGATAAGCCATATACCGTTATCGAACTTAGAAGCAGCTTTGAGCATGAACGAGTTCAAAAGCGCTTTATAGTATCAGAGCGGCTGTTATCTGGTCTGCGACCGGCCCCGATTGTTGTGCAGGCTGAGGGCAACACGATCTTGGAACAGCTGGTATGGACTATAGCGCTTGGTGATTTTGTTAGCATTTATACTGCGCTACTGAATAACATTAATCCTTCACCGGTTGATCTAGTAGAAAAGTTTAAGAAGGCTCTCGCCTAACAACGGCAGAAAGTAGCCCAGCGCAATAGATAGCCCTGCTTCTTCAGCAACTCATCAGAGAAACGTTATACTATAGATACTTATGCGTATATTAGTGGTTGAAGATGAAGAGAAGACTGCCCGAAGTCTTGAGAAAGGCCTTCGTGCGGAAGGATACATTGTTGATGTCGCATTCGACGGTGATCAGGCCGAAACCCTGATGGGCAGCGACTATGACCTGGTGCTGCTCGACTGGATGATCCCAGGTAAGCACGACGGCCCAGCCCTGGTCAAGCTTTGGCGGGCTCATAGCGAGCAGGTGCCTATTTTAATGCTGACTGCTAAGGGAGCTATTGGTGACAGGGTCGAAGGTCTTGACGCTGGTGCCGATGATTACCTGGCGAAGCCCTTTTCCTTTGATGAGCTGTTGGCCCGGGTGCGGGCCTTGCTCCGTCGTCCTAAAGCCCATACCGGCACTATGCTGTGCGCTGGTGATATAGAAATTGATACGGTTGCCAAGACCGTACATCGGAATGGCCATTTGGTGCACCTGACCGCCAAAGAGCTGCAGCTTTTAGAATACCTTATCACTCATAGGGGTGAAGTACTCAGCAAGGATCAGCTACTTGACCATGTCTGGGCGGATGAGGCCCGTGTGCAGCACAATACCGTGGAAACTTTTGTTGCAAACGTACGCAAGAAGATCGGAGCGGGGGATAGTATCATAGAGACCGTGCGGGGGTACGGCTACAAGGTAGTCTAAAAAAAGAGAAGATATGTTTCGCTCAGCCCGTCTCAAACTAACTATTTTCTATCTGGCTGCACTACTGGCTTTTAGCCTAATTTCAACTAATACGATCCGACTGTTAGCCGAAAACGAATATGCCCGGGCGGATGATGCCCAGCGCCATGAGGTTAGCCGACTGCTGTTGCGAGAGTTTACCTTCGAGCTGTCTCCTCCCCAGCCGAACGCATTTATTTCACTGCAGAGTAGTCAGGCAGCGCTTACGCGGCAACACCTCGATGAAGAGATTGTATGGGTCAACGTTGGCGCGCTTATTATAGGGGGTCTGTTTAGCTACTGGTTTGCCGGCCGCACACTACAACCGATCGAAGAGGCACATGAGGCTCAGACTCGCTTTGCGGCCGATGCCTCTCATGAACTGCGCACGCCGCTTACCAATATGAAAGCTGAGAATGAAGTCTTTCTGCGGCAGGATCACTTCACTGAGACTGAGGCGAGGGACCTGATTCGCAGTAATCTTGAGGAAGTTCAGCGGCTTGAGGATCTCTCCACGAATTTGTTGGATTTAACCCGTTATGGGCAGACAGCGTTGTCACTTACGCCTTTGGCGGTGAACCCGCTCGTCACGAAAGCCGTAACCATCGCTGCCAAGCGCGCCAAGGAGAGGCAAGTCAAGATTGTCAAGCAGTTGTCAGAGGCGCACATTGCCGGCAATCACGACAGCCTGCTGCAGCTGATTAGTATCGTGCTGGATAATGCTATTAAGTATGGCCCGGCTGGAGGTACGATAACGCTTAAGGGCCGACACGATGGTAACCACTATGTCTTGTCGGTAATCGATCAAGGTCCAGGTATTGACGAGGCCGATTTACCATATATATTCGATCGGCTGTACCGTGGTGATAAGGCGCGTTCCAACAAAGCAGGGGGCTATGGCTTGGGCCTGGCACTCGCAAAAGAGATCGCAAAAGTTAACCACATGACCATCACTGCCCGAAATATTCAGACTGGCGGAGCACGATTTGACCTATACTTCAATAGCGCCAAGTAGATGCTTATGGCTAAGTGTTGGCGCTATAAGGCTGAGGTCTGACCCACTGGGGCTTATGCAGCTACTGGATTTTGGAGCGACTCCCCCCCTTGATATAATAAGATAGTCATGCGGTTTTACTTCTCCGCCCGCTTGCGCCTTGGACTGGCGCTGGCAGGCTCGAGCCTTGTCAGCATTAGCCTATTTCTCACCAATGCCCATACCACACACAGCTGGGCTCTGGCGTATATGAACTGGGACCTTTTTCTTGCGTGGATTCCACTGTTGCTCTCCTTATGGTTGGCCCGGGCGCTCGGACATAAGCTCTGGTCCAGTTGGCAGACACTGCTTATCACTGTTCTCTGGCTCTGTTTTTTACCCAACAGCTTCTACATGATTAGTGATTTTATCCATATCCAAGACGTTTCACCGATGTATGTGCTCAGCAGTACTATCATGCTAAGCTCCTTTATTCTTAACGGCATCGTCCTAGGCTATCTAAGTCTCTTTCTCATACATCAGGAGTTACTCAAACGGGTCAGCCAACGTTTGGCGGCCGCACTGATCGGTGCTGTACTAGTACTATGCAGTTTTGCGATCTACCTTGGTCGCGATCTGCGCTGGAATAGCTGGGATATAGTTCGTGACCCAAGCAGTGTCCTCGTGGATATTGCTAACCATCTGGCCAATCCGTTGGCTCGTTCTGACCTTTTGGCTACGACATTTGGTTTTAGCCTGCTGCTTGGCAGTCTGTACGTGGTATTGTGGTATATCGCCCGTAACCTGCGCCAGCTCAAAACCTGATCTGTTATACTAAAGCAGATATGAGAGTCATTGATGAAGCGCTACGTAGCGCCATTCATGAGTTATTTGGGCTAACCGATGTCGATCCCCAGCTATCTCGTCCTGACGAGCACTTTGGTGATTATACGACTAATATTGCGCTTAGGCTCGTCAAGCAACTTGGTCAATCGCCCCAAACTATCGCAGATCGTCTCAGTGCTAGCTTGCAGAAAGATCTCAAGGGGATTATCGAGCATGTCACGGTTGTAAAGCCCGGATTTATAAACTTTAAACTGAGCGACAAAACGCTCTTCACGTTGGCCGAGGCGGTGCCAGAAAAACGATTTATAGATCAGCAGATTGTTGTCGAATATTCTGACCCAAACCCTTTTAAGATTCTCCATGCTGGTCATCTCTATACAAGCGTGGTCGGTGACGCCATTGCCAATTTATTTGAATTGGCTGGCGCCCAGGTATACCGGGTGAATTTTGGTGGGGATGTTGGTCTGCATGTCGCCAAGACAATGTATGGCATTATTCAGGAGCTGGGCGGGGAACACCCCGAAAGACTTTCTACAGTGTCAATCAACCAGCGATCAGCATGGCTCAGTAGCCGCTATGTTGAGGGTAATAGCGCCTATGAAGCTGGAGATCCAGCAAAGGCGGCCATAGTGTCAATCAACCATCGAATATATAAACTCCATGAGGATGATGATCACCAATCGCCGCTTGCCCGGATCTATTGGCAGTGCCGACAGTGGAGCTATGACTACTTTGCTGATTTTTATAATCGTATCGGCAGCCACTTTGACAAATACTATCCAGAAAGCGAAACGGCTCCACTCGGCGTACAGACCGTCCGTGAGCAACTGCAACGCGGTGTGTATGCACAGAGCGACGGAGCCATTATCTTTAAGGGCGAGCCGTACGGGTTGCATACCAGAGTCTTTATTAACTCGAACGGTCTGCCCACCTATGAGACCAAAGATGTCGGTTTGATCATGGCTAAGTGGCGCGATTACCATTTTGATCAATCAATCGTGATTACGGCAAACGACATCGTCGAGTATATGAAAGTGGTACTAAAGAGTGTCGAACAATTTGCCCCGAATTTAGCACAGGCTACGACACACATCACTCACGGCATAGTCAAACTGACCGGTGGCGTCAAAATGAGTTCTCGGCTTGGCAACGGCTTGCTAGCTACTGCCGTACTCGATGCTGCTGCTGCTGCAAATAGGGCGACAACTGGCATAGATAATCCTGGTACCACTCTCGCTGCTGTCAAATATGCTTTTCTGAAGCAACGTATCGGCGCGGACATTATTTATGACCCGGTTTCGTCAGTAAGTTTAAATGGGAACAGTGGCCCCTATCTTCAATATGCCCACGCTCGAGCCCGAAGCATTATGCAAAAGTCCCAAAAGACAACGCCCAAGTCAGGAGGGCCTCGACAGGCTGTGCTCGAGCCCGAAGAGCGTCGTTTGTTATCAAAGATCGTCCAGTATCCTGACGTCGTAGAGCAAGCGGTCGACGAACTCTTGCCGCACTATATCTGTACCTACCTCTACGAGCTGGCACAGCTTTTCAACCACTTTTACGAGCACAACCAGGTTATTGGCAGTGAGCGGCAGACATTGCGGCTTTGTCTAGTAGAACGGTATGCCACAGTGCTTGAGAAGGGTCTCATGGTCCTTGGCATTGCCGCGCCCGGCAGACTGTGATACCGGCTGGTGTACAATGAGTACCAGTAAGGAGTTAAGGAGCAAATGACGAGCGATACAACGAAAAAGGATGAAGCTGAATCACACGAGGCACTTGCTACTAAGTCACAGGCTCAGCTGAAACGCGAAATGCGTGCTCGGATGAGGCATCTTGATACTGGAGCTTCCACAGATTTTATGAATGAGTTATTCAGTAGGCAAGTTAACGGTTTCGTGGACTTTTTGCGCGAGCAGAGTGTCGTCGGTGTGGCCGTCGGTTTAGTACTCGGCACACAAATCAAAACAGTTGTTGACCAGTTTGTAAGCAGCTTCTTGAATCCGACCCTAGGGCTCATTCTGCCTGGTGTTGGTGGACTGGCCTCGCAAGACTTTAGGCTTCACGCCAATGGTAAGACGGTGGTGTTTACTTGGGGGGCCTTTGTCTCAACACTTATTTCATTTACGGTTATTGCTATGTTGGTGTACTACACATTTCGAGCGCTGCGCCTGGATAAGCTGAAAAAGAAGGCCTAAAAGAGCCGCCATGCCAGTCGCTAATAGCCAGGATGATAGATATAAGGATACACTGAGCTCTGAGCAGTATGAAGTGCTTCGCCGGGCCGGTACCGAGCCCCCTTTTAGTGGCAAGCTGCTGTACAACCAAGATAAGGGGCAATACCGCTGCGCTGCTTGCGGGGCTATCATCTTTGTCTCAACTACCAAATATGATAGTGGAAGCGGTTGGCCAAGTTTCAACGATGCAGTGCCAGGGGCAGTCAAGCTTGCAGAGGACAACTCACACGACATGCACCGCATTGAGGTAAGCTGTGCACGTTGTGGCAGTCATTTGGGGCATCTTTTCGATGACCCCAACCAACCAACCGGCAAGGACTACTGCATTAACTCAGTCGCTATGACATTTGAAAAGAGTAAAAAATCGTGAGTCCCAAGTTCGCTATACCTACCAAACTGCTCTGGATAGATCTAGAAATGACCGGGCTTGATCCTAGTAGGGATGTTATCTTAGAGATCGCAGCGGTTATAACTGATTTTTCCTTTCGGTCGTTGACTCAATATGAGCGTACTATCCGGCATTCTGACGCCGTGCTGGAACGCGCCAATGCCTGGTCCAAGCAGCAGCATACGAGCAGTGGGCTGATTGAACGACTGCGGTCTGAAGGTAAGCCTCAGGCCGATGTGCAAACCGAACTGGCCACGCTCATTTCCCATCATTTTGCCGGCGAACCAGCCATCCTCGCAGGTAACTCTATCCACAGTGACCGCAGTTTTATAAAGCATTGGTGGCCGGACGTTGAAAAATTGCTACACTATCGCATGCTAGATGTCAGCTCACTAAAAGTATATATGCAGGGACGCTACGGTGTTATCTTTGAGAAAAAAGAGGCTCACCGAGCTTTTGATGACATCCAGGAATCGATTGCCGAATGGCAGTACTATATGACATGGCTGCAAAATCCAAAAAATAGGGAGCCCCACCAGTAGGTGCCTAAGTGGCCTTCTCGGCTGGGGCCATAAATTGCGTTAAGGACAGTGACGTACCCATGTGCTTTGCCAGAAGACCGACTTTGCCGCATGCCTTTACGGTGTATCCGGCTTATGCTCTGTCGATGGCGTACAACGCCAGGGCCATAAAAACCAATCCCACGTCCCGAAATGTTGTAATAAGCTGGCCAAAATTCAAGATAACAATGCCAGCCAAGGTCAGGGCGCAGACCACTGAGCTGTAACGCAGGAATTTGCCGCTGAGTACCCATATACCAAGTAGTAATTCATACCCTGCAAAAATCTTTAGCGTAGTAGTGGCAGCCATCACCTTAGTCAGGAAGCTCGGTAGGAAACCGACCCACTCAAGCGGATGCTCAAGTGACGATACGCATGCGTAGAGGAATACGAAGGCTAAACCAATGCGCAGTAGCCATGTTACGATCGATACATTTTGTATATGTTTACTCATAGCCTATGCTTACTTTTACCAACTACTTGAACTACCATTCGCCGCAGGTTGACTAGAGGAAGAGGAGGTTGAGTTTGAATTGGCAGCTATCGGTTTGACAACGCTGAAGTTGGACACACCGTTTCCGGTCACTTGACCATCACTGTCACCAGTAAACGTGTAGAGGGGCAATCCGTTGTAAGTGTACTGTATCTGCCCGTTGTCCTTACGCTGGATAGTTCCTACCCCTGTCGGCAGACCAGTAGTAACTCCCTTATCCTGATAGGCAGGCCAGCTCGCTAGGCAAGTACCGCTGCAGTTGCTGACCCCTTGGCTATCACCGCCGGAGGTGTATAAGGCCTGTCCCCCGGGAGTGGCGAGATATTGGCCTAGACTGGCACTTGTTTTGGTGACGAGCACAGTATTATTGACAGCCCCTGTTTGCGTTGAAGTGACCGTATTTTTTTTGGACGCATGCAGCAGGGCATAGCCCCCCACAGCCAATAAAACGAACACAATGACAATTATTATTGCCTTGTTTTTTTTCATCTTAGAACCCCCTTCGAATCGTTAACCATTAAATCTATTGTAGCTAAAAAAGCGTATAAGCGTAAGCCCCCCGTACTGTGACACGACATATTGAACACTGCACTTCGCCTGTATGCTGGATCAGGGGTGTGCTACGCTATAAATCAGGTTATGCCCACACATCTAGAAGTTGAGAAGTATTTACTAAGCCTACCCGATGCTCGTCTCGAGTATCCTTTTGGCGAAGGTGTCGCCGTATATAAAGTAGGAGAAAAAATGTTCGCTCTGGTTACTGAAGGCAGCAACCCCATCAGACTGAGCCTCAAGTGTGATCCGCAGCTTGCCGCTACACTACGCGAACGCTATGAAAGCGTCCTACCGGGTTACCATCTGAACAAGAAACACTGGAACACGTTGCTGCTAACTGGGCAACTTAGCTGGCAAGAAGTGCAAGATCTTATACGTCACTCTTACGATTTGGTAGGCCGTTCATCCCTGTAGTGATGCTGTCGGAGGTATTTGCTTGAGTAGCAGTTCAGTCTGTTGGTAGTCGACTGCTAGCATATGTTGAGAGTCTGCATTAGATGTTCGATAGAACAATTGTTTGACAGTATCGGCGTAGGATTGCAGCTGCTGCTGGATGATCTGGGCAAAGACCATATCCTGAGTACTGTTATTTTGTGCCCCAGTGAGCTCACTATCGATTTGAGTGCTCTCTTGCAAGGTGAGTTGCTTACTGCTGACAGTCGTACCAAGTTTTGAGAGGTAGGCAAGCAGTTGCTTCTGCTGTGTTTGGACGGTGAGTTCAACATCAATCGCTAACGCCTGGTTACCCTGATTCGTGACCATGCCGCTCCCCTTTGTCGCTATATGAATAATTTCATTCTGAGTAGCCGCCAGAGAAATAAGCTGTGGCGTGATCCCCTTATTACCGAATAGACTGATTGTACCCCCGATTATGCCCATGAGAACCACCACGCCGCCAATTAAAACCGCGAGCTGTTTACCGAAGGAGCTGCCACCTATGGCTGGTAGCCGAGTACCAAGGGGATGCTTGACCGGTTTTCCGGAGTTCATAATAAAGTCATACGGGTTATGCCCTGCAGGAGGTTGAGTTTGATCGGGCTGCATAGAAGGTATTTAATCATAAGTCATGCTTATGTTTCTATGCCTACGACCATGAGATAGATATCGTCAGCATCATTTACTAGTTATGACGGCCGGGGTAGGGCTTGATGTACTATCTCTTGGAGTAGTCACAACGGGGCTGTAATAATGTCCGACTAGCGACTTGCGTTGGAACCGACATGGCCGCATCTGCGTCGCTGCCTAATAGTAGCTGAACCCTACGCACTCGGCAGTATTGAGCGAGATCTGGGCTACAGGGGTAATATGACGTACAATGAAGATTAATGGATGCTGTCGAAGAGATCAAGATCCGTCTGGCAATCGAAGACGTCATCGGGGAGTACGTCCAGCTCAAGCATGCTGGCCGTAACTGGAAGGGCCTTAGCCCATTCACTAACGAACGAACGCCCAGTTTCATAGTAAGTCCAGAAAAACAAATCTGGCATGATTTCAGTTCAGGAAAGGGCGGCGATCTGTTCAGTTTTGTCATGGAGGCGGAGGGCCTGGACTTTAAGGGGGCGCTTGAACTACTGGCTCGTAAGGCCGGTATTGACCTTGCACAGTATCAGGGCAGTCGCCCCGGTTCATCTACAAGAGACAAAGAACGGCTCTATGAACTGCTGGAACTGGCAGCCAAGTTCTACCAAGTACAGTTTAGCCGAAACCCGGAGGCGCTCCACTACGTGCTTAAAAAACGCGGTTTTGCAAAAGCTGTGGTCTTGCAATGGCAAATTGGCTATGCGCCCAATACTGGTCGGGCGCTTCTTGACTTTCTGAAAGGTAAAGGCTTTACTGACCAGCAATTACGTTTAGCCGGGGTTACCAGCAAAAGTTACCGTGGCGGTCAGCAGGATATGTTCCGGGGTCGCATCATGATACCGCTCTGTGACCCCCAGGGTCGGGTGATCGGCTTTACAGCCCGGCTGCTAAATGACGACCCCAGTGCCCCTAAGTACATTAACACACCACAAACCCCCTTATATGATAAATCTCGTCATGTTTTTGGGTTACACTTGGCCAAAGAAGCCATCCGTAAAAACGGCTATGCCGTACTAGTTGAAGGGAACCTTGATGTGATCGCCAGTCATGGCGTCGGTATCTCCCAGGTAGTGGCCACAGCTGGTACGGCGCTGACCGCGCAGCATTTAAAGAGTCTGAGTCATTTCACTGCGGATATCCGGTTGAGTTTTGATCAAGACCGGGCCGGTCAACAGGCCACCGAGCGGGCGATTCCAATCGCTAGCCAGGCCGGTATCAGCTTGAGCGTCATCACTATTCCGAGCGGTAAAGACCCGGATGAGCTCATTGGGCAAGATCCGAAACTTTGGCAAAACGCCATCCAAAAACCCCGTTACGCCCTTGATTGGCTGATGGATTACTACCAAAAGCAGATGGATATTAGCAGTGCTGCCGGCAAGCGGCAGTTCAGCGACATTATCTTGCCGGTGATTCGTGACCTGGCCGATGAAGTGGAGCGGGAGCACTACATACGCGAGGTTGCCAAACTGCTTGATGTTAGCACGGGAGCATTGCTGTTCAAACTGCGGCAGAACAAGCAGCCACAGCGCAAGCTGAAGCGTTCTAAGGTCACGCCTGTTATCTCTGAACCGGCTATCACGGAATATATAAAAACGCAGAATCACTTGCTGGCGCTGGTTTGTGGACAGCCACGACTGCGGGAATACCTTGTATCTCTAAAACCAGCAATGCTGCACACTACGGCGGCTCGGTCAGTCTTGAGCACTATGCAAGCACTCCCAGCCGGGTCAGATACGCTACCATTGAGCCAAACTACCGATTATGATAAGATGTTAACAGTCATATATGAGGAACTCTACCAGCAGCTCGAGCCAGTCGAACAGGGCTATGAAGCAGCTCGCCTGCAAGCTCGCCTGCTAGAGCAGTATGCCAAATTGCAAAAACAGCGTATCGTCGCAGCACTTCGGACCGCTGACGGTACACAGACCCAGACATTGCTACAAAAAGCCCAAGCTATAGATAATCTACTCAGTCGCGTTACGGGAGGCGCGTCCTATCATGCCGACAGATAAAAAACAACCAGCAGACGACCAGGAAAAGCCAGCCGATCTCAATCAGGCCAAGGAAGCACTGGCCAAAAAAGGTAAACAAGCCGGCCGGTTAGAACAGCAAGAGATCATGGCGGCTATTCCGGACACCCCAGACAATGCCGAGCTGCTCGATAGCCTCTATACCGAGCTCGCCGAGGCTAATGTTGAAATTGTCAGCGATGCTGCCACCGGAACTTCATTCAGTGACGATTGGGCGATTGATGAGACGAGCGAAGAGGAAATTGTTGCCGAAGATCAACGGTATCTCGATGATATTGCAGACGATTCTGTCAGGTTGTACCTGCGTGAAATAGGTAAGATTCCGCTGCTATCCGCCGAGGAGGAACTCGCGTTGGCCAAACGGGTCGTGGCCGGAGATAAGGACGCCAAGGATAAGATGGCCGAAGCCAATATGCGACTGGTGGTTTCTATTGCCAAACGCTATGTCGGTCGCGGATTGGACCTGCTTGATCTCATCCAGGAAGGTAATACCGGACTACTCCGAGCTGTAGAGAAATTTGATCCTGACAAGGGTTTCAAGTTCTCGACGTATGCTACATGGTGGATTCGCCAGGCAATTACTCGGGCTATTGCCGATCAGGCGCGTACTATCCGAATTCCGGTGCATATGGTTGAAACGATCAACAAGTTGCTGCGCACCCAGCGACGGCTCACTCAGGAGCTCAACCGCGAGCCCACCAACGAGGAAATCGCTGCAGCCATGGAGTTGGATGTCGATAAAGTTGAACATATCATGAAAATTAAACAAGATATTTCAAGTCTCGATGCTTCGATACGTGATGATGAAGAGGAATCGGTGTTGGCTGATTTTATCGAGGACGAAGACACCATATCTCCTGAGGAATCAGCTACCAACCAGCTACTAAAGGAGCAGGTCAAAGGCATGCTCGGCGCGCTTACCGAGCGGGAACAGAAGATCCTCAAACTTCGTTTCGGGCTTGAGGACGGAAAGCAACACACCCTGGAGGAGGTCGGGCAGGAGTTCAGTGTTACTCGGGAGCGTATCCGACAAATCGAAGCCAAGGCTCTGGCCAAGCTTCGTAAACACAAAGACGCCAAGAAACTCCACGACTACATCAAATAGTAGTAGGCGAGCTAAAACCGGCTTCTTGCAAAATAGCGTCGAGTTTTGCGAGCATTGCTTCTGGAGTCGTATCGTTGACGATAGTATGGTCGGCGTTGGCGATCGGACCACCCTTTTCAATACCTTCGATCTCGGCATATTCTCGAGCAGTAACCTCAGCTTCAGAGAAAGGTCGTATCGGTCGGTGGGCCAGACGGGCATGGCGAACTGCGCGAGGCGCAGCGATGGCTATGATAAGGGCATTATCACCGAAGCGCTCTTTAAATATCTTGTATTCAGTCCAGCTATATAGACCGTCGGCTACAACCACAGAGCGGCCCTGTTTAAAGTACTCTTCAAGTTTGGCTATCATACGGTAGGCCATTACCCCTGGGCCTTCAACTCGGCGCATTTCCTCGCGGATCATCTTCTCGTTTTTCTCGTTGACTTCCAAACCTCGTCGTTTTACCTCATCGACAGTAATACCGCCGAAATAGACCTTCGGTATGCCCCTTGCGGTTAAGTGATCAACACAATAACTTTTGCCAGCTCCGGGCATGCCCACCAGCACGACCACTTTTTCACTCTTCATTGCCCGTATTTTAAATGAAAAGGATAATTTTATGAAATACTGAGTGCAAAAGACCCTAGATAGCCCTTTTGGTCCTTATTGGCTTAGATGAATAATATGGATTATTTCTTAATGCATCGTTGGTTAGTTGCCATATCTGCCGGAACGACTTGCCATATCCTCGCTATACCCGATTTATAAGGCACACAGCGACCTCACGCTGGGTATCGAGGCTGGCAATGACAGGGATTTGCTACCACGAATCGCGATAGCTGTACCTGGGGTTACTGTTATGACAACAGCAGGGAGCGGGTGTTATGTCGCACGCTGGGATGATATCGGCACAGACGTTTCACTCATTGTCCCAACAGACAGCGCTGTCACAAGAGCTCTGCGACAGAGAGACCTAGTGCCACAGGCTCCTGAAGTAGGGCTTATGGACAGGGCGGCTTCGCTCGCACAGTTCTTAAAAAGAGCAAGTTTGCAACAATACGACTGCATGCCTTAGATGATCTACTGTAGCTCCCAATGCATATTCCTAGGGTATACTGGTGGATATGACCAAAAGACTGGTTATCATCGATGGGAAGTCAGTGTTTTACCGAGGTTACTATGCTATGCCCGGTTTGAGTACTAAAGATGGTACGCCGACAGGTGGTGTCTACGGTTTTGCTGTCATGGCATTGGAAGTGGTCAAGAAGCTCAAACCTGACTACGTCTGCGTGGCTTGGGATAAGTCGAAGACCAACATTCGATCCCGCCTCGCCCTATATCCGTCTTACAAAGCTAATCGGAAACCGCCACCCCCCGACTTCTATGCCCAAATTCCACTGCTGCGACAGCTGCTTGAATCACTTGGCTGGCCGCTCTATGAAATGGATGATTATGAAGCTGACGATATTATGGGGGCGTTCGCCAAGCAGGCCGGTACGAAGGGGGTTGAAAGCTATTTGGTAACCAGTGATCTCGATGTACTCCAGCTGATCAACGAACATACTCATATTTACACCCTGAAGAAAGGCCTCAGCAATATTGAGCTATTTAATGTGGCTTCATTTCAGGAAAAGTACGGCATTGACCCGCATCAGTTTGTCGATGTCAAAGCCCTCAAGGGTGACAGCTCGGATAATGTCCCCGGTGTGGCTGGTATCGGCGAAAAAACCGCTCTGGATCTTATAAGTCGCTATCAGACACTTGATGGAGTGTATGCACATTTGAGTGAGCTCAAACCAGCTCTACAGGCCAAGTTGAGTAAGGATAAGGATATGGCCTACTTGAGCAAGAAACTTGTTACCTTGATGGTTGATGCGCCAATCCAGCTAGAACTAAATCGGGCCGAACTGCACGATGGCGTTCCGCCGAGTTTTGTGGCACTGTTACGCAGAATGGAATTTCGGAGCCTTCTCAGGCAGGTTGAGGCTCTGGAGCAATCACCCGGAGCTGAGGCAGCTGAGTACCCAGTACTGGTTCCCGGCCGCCTTGTAGCGTTCCGCCGTTCCGCCTATGTGTCCGAAAAATCTCGCCTTGTAGCGCTCAGCCCCGACAGAGGAGAACTCTGGGTCAGCCTTAGCCCCAAGGAATACTCAGTACTCCGTCTCGATGAGCTTGACAGGGCCACGGTGCAGCTACTGGGCAATGGTCCGGTAATTGGCCACGATCTGAAGACGGTGTTTCGGGCACTGTTGGACCGGGCGCTGGCATGGCCTGGCGTAATTGGCCACGATACTCGTATCGTAGCATTCCTACTAAACTCCCTCATTCGCGAACTCAGCCTGGCTGATGTCCTAGAGCGGCCGATTGATGTATCAGTCGCAGGGGAAGTCGTTGCTGGCATCTGGTGGGCCTATCGGGACCAACAGACTCGTCTTGCCAGTTTGCCTAGAATTGCCACGCTTGCCAAGCAAATCGATTTTCCAATGATTTACCTGTTGGCCTTGATGGAACATCGTGGCATCTTGCTGGACAGCCCGTATCTGCAAGCAATGAGCGAGAAGTTTGCTGAGACAATCCAAGGCATTGCTGGGGATATCTATCGTATGGCTGGCCAGGAATTCAACATTAGCTCCCCGGCCCAGCTCGGCATGATCCTCTTCGACAAGCTGAGTTTACCGAAAGACGGTGTCAAAAAGGGCAAGACCGGTTATTCAACTGGGGCGAGCGAGCTAGCCAAGCTGCGCGGGCTGCATCCCATCATTGATCAGATCAGCCGCTATCGTGAGTACACCAAGCTAAAAAGTACCTATATTGATGCATTGCCCAAGCTTGTTGATAAGCAGGGGCGGCTTCACACCACATTTACACTCGATGTGGCGGCTACTGGTCGGCTCAGCTCACATAATCCGAACCTGCAGAACATTCCCACCCGGACAGATATTGGGCAGGCGATTCGCCAGGCCTTTGTGCCGAGTAGAGGCAATATCTTTGTCAGCGCCGATTATAACCAGTTTGAGCTTCGCCTGGCGGCTATCATGGCCGATGATCGTGAGCTTATTGAGGACTTTAACGATAACGTTGACGTACATACCAAAACTGCTGCCCAGATCTACGCTGTCCCGATGGATGAGGTAGACAAAACCATGCGCCGCCACGCCAAGGTGGTTAATTTCGGTATATTGTATGGCATGAGCCCACATGGTCTCAGCCGGGCGGCCGGTATGAGTTTTGTGGAAGCTAAGGATTTTATTCAGCGCTACTTTGAACTGCGAGCGCCGATTCGCCACTATATCGATTCCACAATCCAAAAAGCTCAAAAAGACGGTTATGTTGAAACCCTGTTTGGCCGCCGCCGTCCGACGCCGGACCTGGGCTCCAGTAACTTCGCCGTTCGCGAAGCAGCCAAACGTGCTGCAATGAACATGCCGATCCAGGGGACTGAGGCTGACCTTATGAAAATGGCCATGCTGGCTGTCGAGAGAAAACTCACCGGCAAGGGTCAGCAATTGCTGCAAATTCACGATAGTATCCTTGTGGAGTGTCCAAAGATACACGCTCATGACGTCGCTGGCATACTCCGTGATACCATGGAAGCCATCCATCCGCTGCCCGTGCGTCTCAAGGTCGACGTTACGACTGGAAACAACTGGGGAGAACTCTGAAGTTTTTTGACCAATGCAACTCGGCACAGCGTCAACCTCTGCAACCCCAGAACGAACCGGCGGGCAGTAAGCGCAGCAGCTACTTGTCTGTACGTCATATATATGATATATATGCGTGTAGTAAGGTGTTCCCTCTGTCATGCGTTATTTCTTTGGTTTTCTATTTATTATCCTACTTGTGGTGGTTACCTTTGTCCTGGTGCTGCACGGATTTCGTGGCAACAAGACAACCAGCAATATAGATCTGCCGTCGTATGCGACGACCAGTACAGTTATGCAGTTTACGGTAGATGGTCCGATTACGGCCGATCAGATTCACAAGGGTATCCGTATCACGGTCGGCCAGTATGCTAACACCATTCAGGTATACCAGGGGTATCAGAACAATGTCATTCAGAGTAAATCCTACGAGACAAATGGAGCGGCCTACGCAGCATTTCTACACGCGCTGCAGCTACTAAACTACACCTCAGGCAACAAAGATCCCAAAGTGGCCGATCCACGAGGTTACTGCCCGCAAGGCGAACGATTTACTTTCCAGATTATTAGCGATGAGGGTACAAATGTCCAAAACTACTGGGGTACCTCTTGTGGTGGGCAGGGCACCTTTGGAGGTAACCTTACGGCGGTCCAGTCATTGTTTGAAGCTCAAATCCCTGACTACCCAACCATCGCTGGCAGTGCGAATCTATAGGTTTTAGCCTATCCGAAATACGAGTTGCTTACTAGTCTGCGCAATCGATTGCAGCTGTGTCAGACGAAATCGCAATGTATTGGCCAACGCAGCGCTCTCCACGGCGATTACGATGCGCTCATTTTGGATCAGTATTGTTGCTGGACTCTGGAAATTATCCCATATATACCCTTTGATAGCCGCTATCTCGGGAGGCTCTTGGGGAACACGACTTCGGAGGATATCGGTAAGTTGATCCATGGCCATACTATAGGGCGAAGTCATATGGTAGCACAAGCTCACTCTGCGAGCGTACAATAAAGGCGCAATGCCTGAATTGCCCGAAGTCGAAACTATCCGCATAGGTCTGAGTAACTTGATTGTTGGCGAACGCATAGCGAGCGAATGGCATGATTGGCCTAAAAGCTTTCAGGGCTCTCCCGAAGACATTGCTCGGTTCCTAATTGGCGCTACAGTAATGAGTCTCAAGCGACGTGCTAAAGTGCTACTCATAGAATTGAGCAGCAAATATACACTACTGGTTCATCTCAAAATGACTGGCCAGCTGGTCTATAAGAGTGCTACACAACACTTCGGCGCCGGCCATCCCAGTGATAGCCTAATTCATCAGCTGCCGGACAAATCCACCCACGTTATACTGACTTTTGCAGGCGATAGCCAGCTTTTCTTTAACGATCAGCGGAAGTTTGGTTGGATGCGCCTTATCCCTACTGCTGAGGTCCCCATGCTGGATTTTTTCAAAAAGCTGGGGCCTGAACCCCTTGCTGCAAACTTTATCGCCAATGACTTGCAGAGAAGACTACTACGACGTGGAGGTACCTCCATAAAGGCAGCGCTACTTGATCAGACCATCATCTCCGGTGTTGGCAATATATATGCTGATGAAAGTCTCTGGGCAGCGAAGATTCATCCGGCTACTAAAGTCGGCAAATTAACGCAATCGAAGATCAATACTCTCTATCACGAGCTTCGTAGGATATTGCGGCTTAGCATCGAAAAAGGCGGCTCCACTGATAAAACCTATGTTGACGCCAAAGGGCAGAAGGGAAGCTACCTGCAATTCGCTCAGGTATTCCGCCGGGAGGGCCAACCATGCCCTCGGTGCGGCACACCCATTACTAAGATTCGCGTAGCCGGTCGCGGTACGCATATATGTCCAAACTGTCAGCAGAAGGTAGAGTCTTAAATGAGCTACCGACGGGCTACTTCTGCCAATCCCCACTGTTAACACGGTTTCTGCAAGACATGTGCCAAGTATGCGGATCCGAAGTCTTTAACTGTTTGAAAATTTTCTTTGCCGTTTTTGTATACAGTTTTTTCTCAGCAACGAATTGTCTATTGACCGCCCAATGGGCTTGTAGAGGGGAACCACTGGCGGCCTGCTCAGCGAGCTCAAAGTCGACATCCAAATTATCAGCGTCTTTAACAATTTTTGATTCCAGAGATTCTCTTTGTTCGTACTCTTCCCAAAGGGCGTAAAATTCCTGCTTAATTGCAGTTCCCTGCAGCATATCTGTTATGGCGAGCCTTTCATTACGATCCACATATTGGCGGGCCACGTAGTCTACATCTCCGGTTCTACTTTCGGTTATATCATGGAGAAGCGCTATTTTAGCTACCTTACCTGTGTCGACGCCCTTTTCATGGGCGGCAATCGTCATGGCGATCCAAAACACCCGGAAGTGATGATCTGCAAGATTCGCAAAATTCTCATGCCAAAAGCGTTGCCACATCCGGTCAATGAGCCGAATGTTGCCCATCTCGAACAAAAAATTAATATCTCGTTGCAGATTATCTTCCCGCATACCCTGTAGCTTGTCATGGGCTGAACGATCTATTTTCGTCACAGTGCTTACTATAGGCTGCAACCAAAATTATGTCCAAATGCTATCATGGATCTATATGCTTATAACCCTGACTGGCGAGAATGACTATAGGCGCAATAATGAGCTGCAAAAACTCATCGCTGACTTCATAGAAAAGTACACCGATATGGCAGTAGAGCATATCGACGGTGAAGATAGCTCGTATGAGCGTTTACAGGAAAGCATGCAGAGTTTGCCATTTCTGACTGCACGTAAGCTCGTTATACTCAAAGAGCCGGCCAAGCAGAAGGCGTTTATCGAGCACGTTGGAGATTTGTTACGGGGTGTTCCGGAAACAACAGATGTCGTTATCGTGGAGCCGAAGCTGGATAAGCGTCTCACTTACTACAAGGTGCTCAACAAACAGACGGATTTTCGAACGTACAGTGAGCTTGACGCCAAAGGTCTGGCCGTCTGGGCGATAGCCTACGCCAAAGAACAGGGGGGTAGCCTCAATGCCCAAGATGCTCGTTTGCTGATTGATCGTCTGGGTACTAACCAACAGCTCCTGCAGCACGAACTGGATAAGCTCGTAACCTATGATTCAAATATCACGGGGGGATCAATCCGCCAGCTCACCGAGCCGATGCCCCAGAGTACCATATTCGAACTGATAGATAGTGCATTCTCTGGCAATATGCAACACACTTTACAACTCTACAGGGAACAACGAGCCCTCAAGGTCGAGCCTCAGGCTATCATCGCCATGCTTGCTTGGCAGTTGCACGTACTGGCTCTAGTAAAAGTGTCGGGTCCAAAATCAGCCGACGAGGTTGCCAGAACCGCCAAATTAAATCCCTATGTTGTAAGAAAAAGCCAGGCATTGGTGCATTCTCTACCCCTGCAACATCTTAAGACGATGATTGGTCAACTGCTTCAGCTTGATTTGCGCCTAAAAAGCACAAGCATTGATGCAGATGAAGTGCTGCAGAATTACTTATTGGCTCTGGTGGCTAAGGCATAGCTCCGAGTGATTTTCTTCTCTTAAAAAGATTGCCAGAGGGATTACCTCATTATAGAAAATCAGTACCATCCCCAGGAGCAAGCACTTCTATAGACCAAACATTCTCACTTGCGCCAAATAGCGTTACAATTCGGGGAGTTTGAACGAAACACAAAAACAGCAGCTCCAAACATTCATAACCCGAATTCCGTTAGGCCACTCTCCCTGTTAACGCCCTTCGGTTACCGTCAGCTGCCGAGCTCTCACTTCCAGCTGCCCCATTCTTCTAAGTTGGTAGGCCAGTAGGCACCAGACATAATGGACAAAGTAGCCGTTCA
>DASYZQ010000031.1:0-13351 GCA_035946175.1 Saccharimonadales bacterium (SeqCode) | reverse complement strand
TCGATGACCGGGTTATGCGAACAACTGCAGGACTGTGGAACTACCATTTGGCATACGGGCAGCTTGAACCGAACGCATAACAGAGGATTCCCTTTAGGCGAATAGTGTATCTGTGTGCAGGTTATTGGGGAGCAGGTCTATTGACGTTCTGGCGGCCGAGGGGCCGACAGTTCCTAGCAATAACTGCTTGATCGGTTACAATAAGTACTATGGAGACGGAGGTAGAGGCTAAGTTTCTGCGCATTGACCATAATGCTGTCCGCGCAAAGCTCAAGAAGTTGGGTGCTCGCTGCGAGCAGCCAATGCGGCTTATGAAACGCAAGAACTACGACTTCCCTGATTCCCGGCTTGAAAAAGGTAGAAGTTGGGTGCGAGTACGTGATGAAGGCGACAGACTAACGCTCAGCTACAAGCAGCTCAACCATCGTAGCTTGCATGGTACCAAAGAAGTCTCATTGGAGATTAATGACTTTACCGCTGCCGACAGTTTTTTGCAGGCCATTGGCCTAGTCGTCGTGTCTTTCCAGGAGACCAGGCGTGAAAGCTGGCTCTTGGAGAATGTACAGATCGAGCTCGACGAGTGGCCATGGATTAGACCGTTTTTGGAGGTTGAGGGACCGAATGAGTCGGCAGTGCGTACTGCAATTGATCATTTGAGGTTGAATCTTGATAACGCATTGTATGGCAGTGTTGAGGTTGCCTACCAAGCGGAGTACGATGTATCCGAATCAGAAATCGATCACTGGCAAGAGATTACTTTTAAGCCCATACCGCAGTGGTTAGAGGCAAAACGTAGAAAGGGCTGAAAATGAACATTCTTTATGTTGGTGATATACAGGCGGACCCGGGGCTTAAAATCGTGGAGCGGGTATTGCCAGATCTGCGTGTCCAGCATCACGTCGATCTGGTGATTGCCCAAGCCGAGAACCTTTCTGATGGTCGAGGAGTACGACGCCACGATTTTGAACGAATCCTGTCAGCAGGGGTGGATTTTTGTACCGGCGGTAACTGGACACTATACCGCGAGGAAATCTATCCAGCGCTGGCTGATCCCGGAGCGCCGATCATCAGACCGGCAAATTACCCAGCCGGGACGCCGGGATTGGGGTATAAGTATGTGAATACAGAAAAGGGAAAAGTGTTGATTATAAGCCTGCTGGGCAGTATTGTCGGCAAGGATGCTAACCAGCCGTTGGATAATCCCCTCCAGATAATAGACCGGATTTTGATACAGGAATCAGCAGTGCCACGAGCAGCGACGGTTGTCAACTTTCATGGCGATTACAGCAGCGAGAAGCGCATCATCGGCTATTACCTGGATGGCAAAGTCGGTGCAGTAATCGGTGACCACTGGCATGTTCCTTCAGCTGATGCTTCAGTACTACCGAAAGGTACGGCTCATATTTCTGACGTCGGTATGTGCGGCTCGCTCGATTCATCGCTCGGCATAGAGTTCGGCGGGGTTATTCGCCGCTGGCATGATAACGTCAAAACCCGTAATGTCATTGAGACAAAAGGCCGTATGCAGTTCAATGCTGTATTGATCGAGACGGGCGCCAATGGCCATGCCAAGAGCATACGATTGCTACAAGAGGTGTTCTCGTAGGCGTTTTTATCTGTTTTTGGTATACTACACACGCAGAACGACCGTATATCGGGGTGTGGCGCAGTTGGCTAGCGCGCCGCGTTTGGGACGCGGAGGTCGGAGGTTCAAGTCCTCTCACCCCGACCATGAAGAGCAGTGATGTACTCTAAGTGCAATTAGGTTTTGTCGTATATCGGGGTGTGGCGCAGTTGGCTAGCGCGCAGCGTTCGGGACGCTGAGGTCGGAGGTTCAAGTCCTCTCACCCCGACCACTTATGATATTACGGCCCAGAAATCATGTATCCATACGATAATTTCGAATCACAAGTGACTCCGAAAACAGTCCGAGATCTCCTAGTCTTTATGGCTAAACCCTATAAGTGGAGACTGCTGTTTTTCTTTTCGTTGACCTTCTTGGGTATTACCGCCTGGAGCGCATCGCCTTTTGTTATCGCAGCTGCCGTCGATAGGCTGAGCGCAAATCGAGCAGCCACTTCTTCGGTTTGGTTACTGGTGCTCAGCTACTTCATTCTGAGATTGGCCGATGAAATATTCTGGCGTTTTGCCGAAGCGCTTATGCGTACCTATAAACCCGCAATGGTCGAAAGGGTTCGGTCGCTCTTATTCGCGGTGGCTCTGCGAAAATCCTATAGTTACTCGGTTAACTCCAGTAGCGGTCAGGTCGGTTATTGGATAAACCAAACTACTACGACGGTTAATGAACTCGTCGACACAACTATATGGAGCGTCTGGGGAAGAGCTGTCGGTATGGTAATATCGGCAGTATTCCTTTTTATAGTTCACTGGTCACTAGGATTTCTATTCGTCATCTGGTTGATATTACTATTCTGGTTCAATGTTGTGCGGGGCAAGAAATTTGCACGACTCGTTGCTCTGCAGACGGAGGAGCAAAGTAAGGCATCCGGCATTGTTGTCGATGTTCTCAGTAATCACCTCAGCGTTAGGGCATACAATGCACAAGAACGTGAAAAGAGGACCTTATATAACCAACAGCGCCATATTGTGAGGCGTTGGCAGGAATCGTGGTGGCAGAATCTCATCACGAATATAGTGAAAGGGCAAAGTGCAGCGATTGTCAGCGGTCTGGCCTTTCTGATAGTTATACTACTGTATGTTCATGGCATTATACCTATAGGCGGGATACTACTGTTTGCTGCCTATTTTGGCGACGCCAGTAGCAGCCTGTGGGAGCTTGCCTGGTCACTGGACGCGTACTATAGAAGTTCGGGTACCATCAGAAATGCCCTTGATGGCCTGAATAATGGAGATGATTCACGGACTGGTGAGGTGGTTTTACGGTTACACTTGCCTTCGACAGTTCAACTTGAGCTACAGAATGTCAGTTTTTCATACCCAGATCAAGGCGACGAAAAAGTTCTTGAGTCTATTAATCTTAAAGTCCCTAGTGGTTGTAAAGTGGGTATCGTTGGCCACAGCGGTGCTGGTAAATCTACCTTAATAGGGCTGCTTCTTGGGCTCTATGAACCGACTGACGGTAAAATCCTAGTGAATGGTGTAGATATCACCAGTAAGGATCCCTCATTTACACGGGCAATTAGCTCGTTTGTGCCCCAAGATACTAATCTCTTTAACAGGACAGTACGAGACAATCTAGCCTATGCTAAGCCCAAGGCTACAGACGTGGAGATTAAGCAAGTATTGGCTGAGGCCCAAGCAGGCGAGTTCGTCGACAAATTACCCCAGGGTATTAGTACACTTATCGGAGAGCGGGGTGTAAAGTTATCGGGGGGTCAACGTCAACGAATCGCTATTGCCAGAGCTATACTGAAGAACTCACCACTGTTGCTGCTTGATGAGGCTACCAGTGCACTAGATAGTGTTAGTGAACAAGCGATTCAAAAAGCGCTTCATAAACTTATGAAAGATCGTACGGCAGTCGTTATTGCGCATCGTCTATCAACCCTGAAGCACCTAGATAAGATTATTGTTCTTGACCAGGGGCATATCATCGAGCACGGAACGCACGATGAGCTGGTGAAGACCGACGGTGTATACGCCGATCTGTGGCAGCGACAAAAGAACGGTTTTATAGCGGAGTAGTCTGGGCCCTAGATGTGTAAGGTGCCCATGGCGCTTTAATGAGCGGGGTGTACAATACGAATTATGATATTGGGTGCGTTATGGATTTTACTCAGTGTTGGTTTTGTATTTCTGATCCTATACTTTGCCGAACGCGGTTCACGAGCGCATCACCTCCATCCCGAACTAACGCGTAAGTTCGTCCATGTCACTGTGGGTACGTTTGTGGCCTTCTGGCCTTTTTATTTGTCATGGCGTACCATTGCCGCGCTCAGCTTACTGTTTTTTATTGCTGTGGCACTGTCCATGCGCTATGACATCCTTCGTTCTATTCATAGCGTGCAACGGGCCACGAAGGGAGAACTCCTCTTTGCCTTGTCGGTGGGGGTATTGGTATTGGCTAGCACCACTAAATGGGTATTTATGGCAGCGATGCTTAACTTGGCGCTTGGTGATGGTATGGCTGCTCTGGTGGGCATACTGAAGGGCGAGGGCAACGAATATAAAGTATTCGGACATACCAAAAGCAAAGCTGGCACTCTGGCTTTTCTTATAACATCGTTTGCCATTTCAGTGCTTTATACAGCTTTTAGCCACACGGGTGCAAGTGTTACGACGCTGCTCATAACGCCGGTGCTAGCGGCAATTACGGAGAATCTTGCAATCAATGGTACGGATAACCTAGCAATTCCGGTTATGGTGGCACTCATTTTGAGTGGTAGTATCTGATTTTACGGTAGTCTCTGGGGCGAGTGATGGGGATTGAACCCACGACCTTCTGGACCACAATCAGACGCTCTAACCAACTGAGCTACACTCGCCACATCGCTGCTATTATATCTGTTAGGGATAATCTTAACAAGATATGCATGACTGTCATTGGCTTGATACTTGTGGCGAACCCCTGGGTGGCCTTAGCGGCATGTTCTTTGTCCAATAGGCGTTGTGGAGCTCATCGGGCATTGATGATGCCAGTTGCAGTAAGGGTTGTGCCAAGTCCGTTACTATTGGATTGCTGGCGGCTCCGTTATTGCTGTTCACGACTCTTTGTATCAAAGCCAATGCGCCGCTTCGACCACCACAGACCTCGCTGAGTTCATGGAGCCAGACAGTATTCTTATCATATGTATCGAGAAGCAGAGCCTGGTCAAGTTCAGGGGTGAAGTTTGGCATTGAGAAGCTACTATCGCTTGATTTGGCCCAGGCCAGCAAGCGCAGGGGGTCTGGTTCGGTCGCCAGGCGGTGCGTGGAACACCCCGCAAGTTCTCGCCGTAGATTATTTTCGAGTGTAGCTTGCAGTTTGGTCATGCGGGGGATGTCGCTCAGCGATCTAAGTTGCAGAATCAAAAGCAGCCGTAATGTCAGCGGTTCAATCTGCCGCAGACACTGTTCGACTGTCTTCTTGATTGTCGCGTAGTCGTCCAACTGAATGAGTAGAGCTGCAATGATACGCCCGACCACTATTTTGTCGCTCCTGACTGTGAACATATTGCCGTCCTCTTCCTCTGTCATTTGTTTAATGGCTGGCAAGTGCTTGAGAAGCAATACGATGTCTCGAACAACGATATTCGGCGGATAAGAATCTTTTGACCATTCTTTCGCGAGGTGATTGCGGATTCCTGCAATCAGACTTTTGGTATCCCGAATTCGGGTTGCTCGTTCCATCTCATTGAGCGCTCTGTCGAGCTTCTCTGGATTGCCGAGCTTATCATAGATTTGTTCACCATCATAGACACTGGAGCGCGCTTCCAGGTATCGGTCGAACACGCGGCGGTTGGTTGCCCAGTATGACTTGTAATCGACACTCCATAGATGCAAGCTGGCATCGGTCCAGCCTCGCCTCGGCAGCTTTCGTTTAAGAAAGATGATGTCCAGCAGATGTTGGGCGACGGCTGACTGATCGCCAGCCGAAGTAATAATCGCTGCGAGTTGTCTCATATCTGCTGCGCTTCGTTCCGAGGCCGTGAGAATATCTTCTGAAGCAATGAGTGCGCTGAACGTTTCAGGCAAAAAGAGGCGTACTGTTTCAAGCACTAGAATGTCGACAAGGGCCATATCGCCGCCGAGGGCACGTAGTGTTGGTTGGACCGAGGCAATGTATTTGCGCAAATCTCTCATGTTACGGATGAGCGGTAATATGATGGCGAACAGTGCTCTGTCCCATGTGTCATCGTCGAAGTAACCAAACTGGCCAGATAGGTTTTGCCTGACCATATCCTCGATCATTCCATCCAAACCAGATGCAATCTGATTGGCTATCGTTTCATCGGGGATGACCGGTACATCAATGGCGATTTGGATAATCTTCTCGATGTATTTTCGGCCCAAACCTGGTTCGTCTCTGCTAAGTGCCTGTTCAACCCGGAAGCGATCAAACGCTAAGATATATATAATGTTCGGAAAATTGCCAGTCAGACGTACTAGCTTGAATATGTCTCTGATCTCTTCAGTCTCCAGCCGATCAATGTCGTCGACAACCACGATAATCGGCTTCTTGAGTTTACTGAGCTGCTTTCCAAGTTTGGCTCGTTTCTGGTTAAGGTCGGCAGCGGGCTTTTGCTGGTTGAAAACACTTGTAACACTCTGGAATAGCTGTGCCCAGGGACCCCCCATCGGTGACATGCTGATCAGTGCGCTGAGTACTCCTTGATACTTGAGCAAGGCAGTAGCTACGGCAGTCAAATCCTGAGTCGTTCTGGATTGATGTTGCAATAGCTGTTCAGCAGTATCCTTGAAGAAGCAGGCGACTAAATCATTGGCACCAGAAAAAAGCCATGGGTCAAACATGAGTACCGGGGTGTCATGGGTAGCCAGCTCTGCGCGTAACATATTCAGGAGTGACGTCTTGCCTGAACCCCAGCCACCAAGCAGACCGACAACGCAACCTTGTGATTTTGTATCGATGCCCCATATCTCGGCTGCCAAATTACGAACAAGCTCGTGACGGCCGAGTCTGTCCTGGTCAGGGCTGGTAATTGGTTGATCTATTTCTACCACTGAGAAGTAGGTTCTATCTAGAGTTGAAGTGATTGATTGGTGCTTGCGCCTTTTGATTATACCTATGAGTTGGTGAGTTGTTCAATCACGGTGGAATATTACAAGCTTAGACAAATGGGACGACATTTAGATGATACCTGCCGCATGCGCCGCCCCAAGTGAGTGATCGGCAGCCGAATGCATGGGATGAGGCAAGTTGTCATATGAGAACCAGCCTATATCATCAATTTTATAGGGTTCATTATTCTTAGCCTGCCTAGGATCCACTTGAGCTGCAAAACATACCGACACCCAATGTGTTGGCGTCCCATCATTAAGCTTGCGGTGAAGGTCGTATACCTTTAAGAATTGCAGGTTGGTCGCATCTGCGCCATACTCTTCTTTAATCTCACGCCGTATAGTATCCTCAACCGAAGTACCGAACTCATGAGCTCCTCCGCCATTGTCCCAACGGCCTTGCTCATCTCTACAATTTTTGCTCCGCCTATGTAGTAATACACGACCCTTACCATCGTGGCATACAAATGAGCACGTCACCCCAATGAAATCAATACCGCGCTGTTGATCATTTGGCCCGTTAGCGAAACCTTTATTTGTCACCATCCTGTTATTGTAAAGCAGTACAGATTTTTGGCCAACGGCATATAGTTGTTAATACATACGGCCACACGCCATAAGTGCGAATCCTGCTACTGCAAACAGTTTGATACTATTTCATCTATACTATTTGGGCGTATGGATGGTGAGCAGACGACAGGCTATGGATATATAGCGCGGACTTTCTTAAAGATTGGGGCAACTGCGTTTGGCGGTTGGTCCTCTACTGCACTTTTAGTAGATAAGGAACTGGTTGCATCTGGACGAATCAATAAAGCCCAGTTGCACGGAGCAATAGCCTATGCTCAGATTATCCCTGGTGCTACGCAAGTACAGATAGTATCCAACGTTGGATATCGGCTCAAAGGGGCCCGAGGCGCGTTTTTGGCTGCACTGTGTTTCATAACACCTGCTCTCATACTTTTCTTCCTTTTCTCGATACTCTACTTCCACTATCTCGCAGGTACTAAAGTCATGAATCATATCGGAGGCATTGCCGCAGCATTGGGGGGAATACTATTTGCTAATGCATATCGTGTCAGTAAAATGCACGTAACGCACCAATTATTGTGGGGCTTGGTAGCGCTGGCTGCTGCTATGCGGCTATTGTTAGGGATAACTATTATAGCTATCGTTTTACTCTTTGGGCTATGTGGTTTAGGGTTATCCTACTTACTTGCATATAGGAAGCAGCAATGATTGGCCATCTATTCTATCTCTTTTTTAATATGATGCTCATTAGCCTGCTCACATTTGGGGCCGGATCACCTGCCTACTTCTACCAGTTTGGCGTCCTCCAGTCACACTGGATTACTAAGGGTGATCTATCTGCAATCATTGCCTTTGGTTATGCCTCACCCGGTCCGGTAGTGAATGGCACAGCTCCCTTCATTGGGTATCGTATAGCAGGGCTCCTTGGGTTTATTGTCGGTACAGTCGGTATATTTATAGCGCCCCTAACTTTATCTATTTTGGCCGCACGATATCTCAATAAACTCCAAGACCACGTCCATGTAAAACTATTCATAAAAGGAGTCGGCATTGCCGCACCTGCCGTGGTGGCCACTACCGCCATAAGCTTATTGCCGCCTCACACTGCATCGAGCGCAAAATACCTACTTATCGCCATCGGGGCATTCATCGTCAGTGTAAAATGGAAGGCTAACCCGTTTCTAACATTGATTATAGGGGGACTCTTGGGGGCGTTTTGATGTACCAGCTTAAAGCAGCAAGTGGTTGCCAATTTGTATCTGGGGTAATGTACCGATTACTTTAGGCAGGGACGGCGTATGCTGATTACGCCATTTATATACTTACTATTGACATAGAGTATACTTATATAGTAGCATTCATACATGATATATAAGACCATACTCACCAGTAAAGGTACTACCACAATTCCAAAGGAAATTCGAGAACAGCTAGGCGTCAAACCTGGGATGTTAATTTCCTTCTCGAGAGGTTCGTCATCTGGAGAGTATATCCTCAAGCGGGCTAAAACAATCACAGAGGTACGCGAAGCCAACAAAAATGCCCTAAAAAGGGCTAAGACATCACACAGACAATATATAAGCGGAATGGGTTATAGTTTGAATGTTGCAGACAAGTTTGGATATTAATTAAATAATGATTGATACTAATATATTACTAGATTGGCTTCTTGATCGAGATGCTACTCGTACGGAGCTTGTAGATAATCTGTTTGCAAACAGTAAAGAACTTCACGTGCCTGATGCCATACTAGTCGAACTAGCATTCGCACTTGAGAAGTTCTACAAAATACCGAGGGATCTCGTATCTGACAGTCTTTATAAGGTTATAGATGAGGCGATCTTCAGTTGTAACAGAGTACTCTTTCGACGTGCGCTTATAGAATACAACAAACACCCCTCATGGTCGTTCTTAGATTGTTGTTTGCTTAACTACGCAGAACTACAGAACGCGTTACCTGTTTGGACATTTGATAAAAAACTAGTGAGCCAAAGTGCTAGTAGGGCGCGAGTCCCTAAATAATCATAAATTTGGTACACCCGATAGGATTCGAACCTACGACCTTTGGTACCGGAACTCCACCCCTGTTAGTGTGCGGGAGCGCGTTACAGTAGTAGCGAGTGCGATAAATGTATGGCGTAGGCACTGGTTTCTTGGCATCGTTGCCGTCAACTTTGCCGTCAGGCTTGACCCTGTTCTTGTGCCCGGATTCTAAGGAACACGGTCCTCAGTGATGATGTGACAGCGACGCTCTCAAGGAGCGTCAGATTCATGGCGCCTCCGATTGATAACGCGCTGCCGACGGTATGGCTCCGTCAAATCAATAAGGAGGACTGAAGGCCCAGCTTCTGACAGATTAACGGAATCCCCGCTCACAAGCGTGAATTGGTAACGGTCAGCATACCTATCGAGATCGAGATGGTGCACCTTGAAGAATTTGCCCGCGTTGATGAATGCTCCATATCGTTGTGTAAAGCCAAGAGGGTAGGCCTCCGGGTCGGCTCCAGGAGTAAAAGCAATCGCAACGGTTCTGCTATCAGCGTCCCAATACATATTCGCCCTCATGCCCCTTTGAACACCGTGGGTTGCCATGAGGAACTTCGTTAGGCCGATACGCCCCGTCTTCGTAACCGATATTCCCTCGATAATACGCGGCTGATTGTATGGTGACCTCTTAAATTTGTATTCCATTCTTGGAACATATAACCACAACTAACAAGCAAAGGACAAGAAGACTATGGAACGAGAGCAACAAGTACCCCGAGGAGGTGAAAGCCAACAAGGTTGGTCAGGTCCACCAAGAGCACGATCCGATCAAAGACATGAGCCAGGCGAGCGTCCACGTGTGCAGCGCTTCCAGTTCGGCCCGTGGGTCTTCAACGTCGATCGAGCCCAGGCCGTCATTGTTGAGGATCCGCGTGAGACTCGGTCATTACCAGTGCAGCCCTGGGCTTTAGCCTATGGACTGGATCGTTTGGACAGTAACGAGGGGAGATCATTCTCACTCTTCACCCCGCTGCCCGGCTTTGACCGCCGCTATGTGATGCCTACTGACCTTGATGAGCCAGTTATCGTTGCCACCCTACGGAGCAATCAGGGAGAAGAATTCCCCCTGCTCATTGATGGCACTCACCGGCTGTACCGGGCTCATGTGGAAGGAGTCGAGAAACTGTCGGCCCATGTACTGAGTGCCGAAGAGAGCCTGTCGATTCGTGAGGACAGTCGCATCGGACCAGTTAACTAGCCCCAAACCCCATAAGTACATAGCAACGAGAACTAACGAAAGAACAAGGAGGAACAACACATGGAACGAGAAAACAGAGGTGATGAGTTACCACAAATATCTGAGACTGGTGAGGCCCTAAGGATCACCACCATCGTCGTACCAGCCGACGAAGAGCAACCGCTACAACGCAAAGAGATCGGTGCGGCCAGCCTAGACGATCGCCAGCAGATCGTCGGGGGTTACATCGAGGCGATACGCCTGCGTCAACCGCCATCAAGCCTGTACGTCAACGAAGAGGGCAAGCTGCAAGAGTTACCGCTCAACCGTCGGGCGAGCATGCTGCTGTGGGTGCACCACCGGGGCTACCGCTACGAAGATTACGTCGCCGGTGACGCCTTCCTGACCGGCCCGATCGATAGAGAGGGTTCAGTTACCAACGTACCTGACCAGTTCGTAGCGACCCTCTTCAATGCGAAGCGCTTTCGTGCCGAAGTACAAACGAAGGGGGACCGCGGCTGGCACGGCAACGACATTACGTTTGCCACGTGGGAGGAGGCTTACTCCCACGTCCTCCATCTCGGCGCACGCTGGACGCAGGTTGAAGACATCCGGGTAATTCCCGAAGCGTAAGTACGTAGCAAGGTGCGCAACGTCAGTCAATCTAAGCGGAGAACACTGTGCATGAGAACAAGAAAACCTACGATCGGTTCCCTGTGCACCGGCTATGGCGGCCTGGACATGGCTGTAAGGGCGGTGTTCAGCGGGAAGCTTGCCTGGTGTGCTGACAACGACAAACACGTCGCAACCATCCTGGCTACGAGGTACCCGGGTGTGCCGAACCTCGGGGATATAACAACGCTGGATTGGGGTCAGGCTCTACCAGTAGACATCATGTGTGCAGGGTTCCCCTGCCAGGATATTAGCACTAGCGGTAAAGGATTAGGCATTGAGAAAGGAGAGCGAAGTGGTATATGGAAGAACATCGCCGAGGGCATTCGCTTGCTACGACCATCACTCATCATTGTGGAGAACGTTAGCGCCATCAGGAGGCGTGGGCTCGATCGTGTACTCGGGGACCTGGCCGAGAACGGGTACTACTCGGTCTGGACGAGCCTACGAGCCAGTGATATCGGTGCAGCCCACAGACGCGAGAGGGTATTTATCCTCGCCTACCGGCCCAGAGCCGAACACCTGCTGCTTGCTGCCTACACCCGTTGCCAGCGACGGCGCCGCTGGACAACTACCAGACAAGCGCAGAGCTGGCGGTCACCAGGTGGACCTCTCCGACCTGGTGCTGGTGCTGTAGCACCCGAATCAATGGGTCAACAGGAGCGATCGATCACCTCCTGCCCTGGCCGTCCAACCGATGAGCATTCAGTCACCAGCCTCAGCGACATCGTCTGGGGGCGTTACGAGGCGGCGATCCGTGGGTGGGAAGCAGTCAGCGGCAGGGCAGCGCCGCACCCAACCGAGTTAGGTACCTGCGGTCAACCACGGTTGTCGCCGGTGTTCAGTGAGTGGTTGATGGGTATCCCCAGTGGCTTCGTGACCAACCTTGACCTGCCCTACAGCGCCAAGCACCGAGCCATCGGTAACGGGGTGGTGCCACAGCAGGCCATAGCAGCTCTACGGGAGCTGGTCGAGATAGCCGTACAAGAAATATTGGCTGCCGATGTGGCAGCAGCCTAAGGAGATTTGAGATGGAACAACTAGAAGGAGCGAAGCGAGGTGATGACGTACCCAACCAAGTTGCACAGCTCGCCGTACAGCAGGTGGCTGAGGTTGACCGAGTTGACATGGCGGCCGTGACGGCAGAAGCAAACAACCAGACACAGCCAGACGAACAACCGTCCGAACGAGCCGAGAACCATGGAGGCCCTCTGGCCAGGGTGCATTGCGATCCAGAACACCACACGGTCAACGGCCCGCAACTGCCGAGCCAGTCGCTCATAGACGTACGCCTCGAACTCCCAGCTTTCAAGTTGCGTAGGGTCACCGCTGGGCGGCACAGGTGGAGCGTCGGCCGGCAGCGACTTGCCGTGTTGAAGACGCTTCACGATACGAGAGCACTGCCCTCGGCGTTCCTCAACCTTATAGAGGTAGCCGAACAGGTGCCGCTGAAACTCGTAGAAGTCGCTCGGCTGCTCGCACAAACGGAGCCAGGAAATAAGTTCAGCTATATTCGATGCCGTAGCCTGTTGTGCCGGATGCCGCAGTACTGCGGCAGCTCTCTCTTGGCCAAGTGACTTGAGTTCCTGTCCAGCTTTGATAGTCAATCAATCCTCCCCCGACTCACATTGTACGAGAACAGCATATCACGCTGAGATGAGCGGCTACCGACCGCGAGTCATGCGTCCAGGGAAATGTTCAAGAGTATCGACCTGCCCAGTGTCTACCCGGTCTTCTCTGGCTATTCGCACAGAGAGCCCTTCGCCTTGTGGCGAGAGTTCGAGCTGGCCATGGATGGCACACAGCAGCTCTGCCGCAATCCAACAATCAACGAGCAGAGTTTCAGGAATGCCGTAGGAGTTGCGAGCTACGCACTCCACCCGCCTGGCTATCGCTTGATGACGATGTTCGGGCTGGATCGACCGAAGATGAGTTAAGCACTTGTTGGTCGTGTCCGTGACCACAGTGTATGAGACGGCACGATGAGGCAAACAGGCCTCCTGCGTTTAGTCACATACTACCTGGGAGACTGCGAGGATGTATTCGTGGTCGTCGCTCTGACTCAAGTGACTCAGGCGGAAGCCGTTTCGATCCAGTCGTCTTACGACGTCATGTAATCCCAACTGCCAGCAGCGCCACACCAAAATGGCCTCGCCTTTCTCGAAGGTAACGGTACGCTGGCCGTCCTCGAACTCAAACTGAAGGGTCAGCGCAACCTTGAGGCGA
>DASYZQ010000030.1:0-12038 GCA_035946175.1 Saccharimonadales bacterium (SeqCode) | reverse complement strand
ATGAGCTACTTGGGCTCAGGGCTGACGTGGCGCAAGATTAAGTGGGAGGTGTATAGGTTATAGCCGGTGCCGACAATTCCCGCCAAGGCTGTATCTTGCCCAGGGCACATTGCAGCAGCAGCCAAACAAACGACATCATTGCCGACAGTAATGACGAGATCGCGACCATACTTAGCCTGAAAATACGCTTCGATTGCCGCGCCGACTGGTTGTTGCGGCAAACCTCGAAACAGATGACCCTTAGTGTCGTTGCCAATCATAATGCCGTCAAGATTACCTTTCGCATTGGTAACGGGTACTAAGGCGAACCCGAAATTCAAGCAAATAGCTCTTGTGGTGCTGGTAACCCGGGGGTCAATAAAGTCTAAAAGATCATCCCATGTTTTGAATTTGGCCAGCTTAGGATAGGCCTTGTGCTGTAGAATTGTGATCGCACCTTGAGAGTCAGCTCGTACGGTTGCCACTTCACCCTTAGTCCCGCCAATAACAAAGATCTGAAACAACTCACCTGTTTGCACTAGCGGCGTGGTCGGCAGTGTATTACGGATGAACGGCAAACTGGTCGGTTCGTCCTGCAATGACCGACGGAGCTGTTCACAAAACTCGTCACGGATCATGACATAGTTGTGATCGGCAATGATGGCGGGAAGAGTTGCCTTCCTTATCATGTGGCAGCCACTTTCAAGGGAGGATCACTGACCGACATCTGCCTGTTCATAAACTGTAGTACTTCATTGACTATTGCCGCCGTGCCGTCCGAACCAAATTCAGACAATAAATTAGAAGACTTGCTAATTCGTCGCTTCCTGGCTATCGACAAGGCCTGCTGCAGGGTCGTTTGGAGGCGTCTTGCTGATTCGCTGTTGCTCGTAAGGCGCTTAATGTGCTCGGCAATGGCCTTCAATATTACTGGTTGTGGGGCTGTCAAATCCAGGTCCATACCTATGTCTTTCCAGGGAACCGCTGCATCGCAGCAATTATGTCTTTTTAGTAACGCAAGCTGTTTCGCCTGGCTATCATTGGGGGGGTAGCCAAACGGTTGGTATACTGTATGCCGCTGAATCGTAGATGTTGCCGAGCCCCGGCGTCATAATAGCCAGACTTGTTCTGGATAAAATCGTTTGTATCTCGCCTGCGCCATATGTCTTAACGTCCGGATCTTGCAGAGCTTGCGCGATTCGGCGGCTGGTAGCTATCCGTAGCTTTTGAGGAGGGGGGAAGATTGAACGAACCGCTGCTACCATCACCCGGGCATAATTAACAGCCTGGGCTTCCTGCCAAATCGGATTTTGCAGACCGCCTAAATTGAGTAAGACAACATCGCGTTGTTTGGTACTTGAACAGCATGAAACAATCGGCGGAACAACCTTCGTTTTGGTGTGAGGACTAATCTCGGCGGCTACCCTGGGCCTAACACCATAAAAGTCTTGCGCGATATAAAGATCAGCTTTCTTAATGGCATCCGGTATATCCGGCCAGTACCACGACAGTGCGTCATAGACAATAACCTGCATACCTGCTCGTTGCGCCTGCTCGGCAGCCGCAAAGTCCATAGCTGTCATAAAAGTGCCGTATATTTGAGCTGCTTCTCGCCATACACGTAAGCGTGTCTTCGGCCCATGACCAGATACATCGTACCTATCCCTATAGCCAATCGCCTGCTGTAGATCATGAGTATGATCTTCGCCTATATAACCGAGTGGAACATTGTGCACCTGTAGCATTGCAGCAATCGCAGCAATCGCTGCGGCGGGGCCAAAACCGAAGGGCTCAGCATTTAGCAAGATACTGTTTTTAGCTATGACCATATTGCACTTGTCCGTAGAGTAATTTGCCCAAGAGGCTAAGCCTTTCAGGTTGACGAATTGCAGCCAACGCAGACTCATTCGAGTAACGAGGTCGTCTGCTGGCGTGCATCAGGGCACCACGAACGTTGATGCCTGCACCGGTTTCAAAGGCCTTATCTCGAGCCGTCACTGCCGCTCGATTGCTCCCCTGAGCGGGCCCGGCTGAAATCAGGGCAACAAACCTGGGCTGCTCAGAGATGTTGGCACTATTGGCATGTGTTGTCCGGCTATCCCAGCTCGCGACACTACCCTTGCGTATGGGCAACGGCGCGGCAAGGTTGGTTAGGACTTCGGCCACTGGATCATCGAGCTTAAGTTCTACATACTGGCCGCCGCCAATCGCCATACGACCATAGGCCGCAAAGTAGTTTTTCGAGCCTGGCGCTACTCGCAAAGTGCCTCGTTCTGCCGGGCAGTCTTCGAGCGCTACTACTCCTTGAGTGGTCGTAAAGCCAGGATTAAAGTTAGGGTTCTGGTCAACATGGAGCGGCAGGGCAGCAGATTCGATGTGACCAGGCAGCTTAACGCCAAATCTATCAAAGGTTGTCCATAGGTCGGCCTGTCCCCACAAAATAACGTGGTGAAGATAGAGGTGCAAAGATTGACGCAGCTGAGCCAGCACGTCATCGTGATACACTTCAAAAAAGCCTCGGGATAAAATTGGTACCCCGAACGAATCAATCGGCATGGCATCAAAAGTATCGGGTTGGTCCATATAAAATTGTGCATCGCTTAGCGATTGCAGCGTGTCGTGTACTTTTTGCACAGCGGATACGCATAACTTATCCGGAACCACATGGCTCCCGACGGCCACTCCGTAACGTTGCCATGCTTCAAATAGTTCGGTCTCTTCTTGCAGGGGGTCAAATGTCTGGGCATAGCCATCGGCGTCCAAGGGGTAGGCCTCTGTGACTCCTGTCGCGTTGGCGTACTCCTTGTACCTAGCACGTACGGCTGGCTCAGCGCAGCGGGCAGCCAAATGTTCAACCAGATGAGACATTCGGACATCTACTAAACCCGGGTCGGTATCTTGCGCTGCTTCAACGGACGCGACCAACTGACCTGTTTCGGGGGTCATAATTCTAGCGTGAGTCGTGGCTTGCCTCCGTTGTCTTAGGTGCTACCTACTCATGTTGACCCTCGTCAAAAAAAATGTGTAGGAAATTGTTTTTACAAAGTACAATGTCGGTACGTATGCATTACCTGCAAAAGGCTATACTCGACAAGCTGCGTTATGGACAGCCACTGCGTTATTCTGATTTAATGCCCGAAGGTATAGAGAGTAGCCACTTTCGCTACCATCTTAAACAGCTTACTGCGGATGGTCTTGTAGAGAAAAATGACGACCAAGCCTATCACCTGACTGACAAGGGCCTGCGGGAGATCGATTACCTGTCCGCCAACCGCACCAGGCCCGTCCGAATACCAAAGGTCATAACTTACACATTACTTACCCATAGCGGCCAAACTCTGCTATATAAAAAGCCGAAAGAACCATACCGGAATTTATGGGGGTTAATCGGCGGCAAAATCCATTTTGGTGAAGATGCGCAATACGCAGCGCAGCGCGAGGTGTATGAAAAGACCGGTCTGTCAATTGGCCTGCCCGATTTTTGTGGTATAGCTGACATTATTATCAATAAGCACGGTGAGCCGCTAAGTCATGCCATAGCTTTCGTGCATAAGGTCGACATCTCTGATCTACCACCACATTTACCCACTGAGCTGAAGCCCATAGACATAACTAAGCTGGATGAGCACCATTTAATCCCCGATCTCAAGTTACTCCTGCAGGCCATCAACGACTGTGGCTATCCATTCGTGCATCAAATTCGTGCAGAACTGCCTGCCTGAGCCCAGTAGTATCGGCTGTCCTTTTGTATAGCTCTGCCGACATGCGTACGAAATTTCATGCTGGAAGGAATGTGGATATACCAACCTATCTTTCATGTGGCTGGGCCTTCAGACAAAATAATTGAGGCGCTTGAGGGGACACACTCATATAAGTACAAGAGATAAGAGGTCATGTAATACTCTTTTAACATCTCTATGCTACTATAAGAAACGTGAAACGACGTATTGCGGTCAGGGCAATTGCCTTTCAAAGTGGCAAGCTTCTATGTGTGCGCCTTAAGCCCTATGTTGGGGCTTTGCCGGCTTCTGCCAATGATTGGTGGTGCCTGCCCGGTGGTGGCCTCGACGAAGGCGAGGGCCTTGTCGATGGGCTTATACGCGAGATACAAGAAGAGACTGGTGTAGCGCCGAAAGTTGGTGGATTGCTGTATATTCAGCAGTTTGCTACTCCTGAAACCGACGCCGAGCACTTGGAATTCTTTTTCCACATTGCTAATGCTGATGACTACTTACGGGTAGATCTATCGAAAAGCACGCACGGCCAAATCGAGATTGCCGAAATAGCTTTCGTTGACCCAGCAACCACGGATATATTGCCGAAATTCCTTAGGGCCGAGGACATCGCGGCCAAAATTGCTGCCGCCGATGCACCCGCCATTTTTAATCGCCTATATTAACTATGAGGCGCTCCACTTCCTTGCATCGCGTAGGGGCCTCCCTGTTTCTGACTATCAGGATAAAACTGAGTTGACCTAGTGTCCATAATATGGTATACTTCTCACCTGAATGCAGCTGTCGACTAGAGATGGTCGGCGAGTTGCCAAGGAAGGAATATGAATTTGTTCAAACGCCATTCCCAGCGTAGTAGCCAGCCTGCCCGCAAACGGCAATGGGGCGCCGAGCGTCGGACTGCTCCTTTATCAATGATGCACGAGCAACCCTCCACACGGAAGGTCATGCTTAGTCGTCTGGCTATCGTGATGACGGTCAGTATGTGGGTCGTCTATGTTATATCTACCGTCATCCGGCAATTCTTTGAAGGCCATGGTAGTTTTGAGTTCACGATGCAAGCCTTTGCTTATCTGGTTGTCGTAACCTTCCTGACATTCTCGGCGTTGATGTACCTGATCACTCGTCAGGGAGCACTGCAGCGCTTTGCTAAGCACGTACGGGTCCCCCGTGCGGAGCTGGAGCGCTACTTTTCTAAAAAACAACCTTCGATTACTGTGCTCATCCCGGCAGTTAATGAAGAGGTACCGGTAGTTCGTAAAACTATGCTGTCGGCTGCTCTGCAGGAGTATCCTGGGCTACGTGTGGTCTTGCTTATCGACAACAACCCCCACCCGACCAATTCGGCAGCCGCGCAATTGCTCAAAGACACTGAGACATTGGCCGAAGACATTACTCAGCTGCTAGCAGAGCCTCGTGACCGTTTCCGTGATGCTCTTCGACGTTTTGAGAAGACGATTACCAAGTTCGCCTTTGTTGACAGCCAGACTGTGGGTGATCTGGCAGCTCAGTACCGCTGGGCGGCACAGTGGCTGAAGAATCAGGCCGCTGCTGAAGAAATCGATGACCATGTTGACGAGTTCTTTGCCGAGCAGGTTTTGCGGGGGTTGGCTCAAGAGTTGAGCCTAGTGGCCGAGGCGCTTGAGGCTTCAGTTAGGGACAAGGCCCGGTTGTCTACAGCCCGGGTGCACCAACTCTATCGGCGATTGGCTTGGATTTTTGACGCTGAGATGAGCTTCTTTGAGCGGAAGAAGTATGCCTGCTTCTCGCATGAGTTCAATAAGGCGATGAACCTAAACTCCTACATCGGTCTCATGGGTGGCAGTTATCGGCAGATGCAGACGCCGGACGGCCCGATCCTGATGCCCGTTAGCAGCAGGAGGGCTGGTGATATAACGATTCCGGATAGTGATTTTCTGCTGACGCTTGACGCTGACTCAATACTGCTGCGCGACTACTGTCTGCGGTTGGTCTACTTCTTGGAGCAACCCGGTAACGAGCAGGTGGCCGTCACGCAAACGCCCTACTCGTCCTTTCGGGGAGCCGGTACACGGATTGAACGACTGGCTGGTGCTACGACAGATATCCAGCACATTTTGCACCAGGGTATGAGCTACTATGGTGCGACCTTTTGGGTTGGCGCTAACGCGGTGATTCGCAAGTGTGCATTGGAAGATATTGTTGAGAAAGAGTGGGTCGGTGGCTTTGAGATCCGCCGCTACATCCAAGATCGTACGGTTATCGAAGATACCGAGTCAAGTATTGACCTTGTCTTGCATGGCTGGAGCCTGGTCAACTACCCGGAGCGACTTAGCTACAGTGCGACTCCGCCGGATTTTGGTTCGCTGGTCGTACAGCGCCGGCGTTGGGCCAATGGTGGGCTGCTGATTCTGCCTAAACTCTGGTCGCACACCCGGGAACGCCGCCGCCGGAGCGAATTTGTATCTAGGATGGAAGTATTACTGCGACTCAACTACATGGCTTCGATTGCCTGGGCGAGTTTCGGGCTGGTACTACTGCTGGCTTATCCGTACGACGGACGACTTTTGAGCCCCTTTGTGGTGCTCGCGGCCCTGCCCTATTTCCTGGCTATGGCCAACGACCTGAAGTACTGCGGGTATAAGCGGAGCGATGTGTTGCGGATCTATGGCTTCAATATCATACTCCTGCCGGTCAACTTAGCTGGCGTACTCAAGTCATTGCAGCAGGCCTTGAGTGGTAAGAAGATCCCGTTTGCCCGTACGCCAAAGGTAAGAGATCGGACTATCGCCCCGCTGCTCTACATTCTGACACCCCTTCTGATTGTTGCTTTTTCACTGGTTACGCTGTGGCGGGATGAACTGGCTCGCAACTGGGGCAATGCAGCCTTCGCCGGTTTCAACGCTGTGGTAGCAAGCTGGGCGATCGTAGCCTATATCGGTATTATGCATACGTTGACGGACATATGGCGCGGTCTGACCAGTTGGCTCTATGTCACTGTTGAGCCGACAAAACAAGCGGTCTCCAATGACACCTCGCGGCTCGATTGGCGGGCGGTACTGTACCACGGAGATGAGAGCGGTGTCGTGCCGGTTGCAGCAATGAGCGGTATATCAGACATAAGTAATCACGAAGGGCTGAAGGTATAAATGCCATGCGTTTGTCAAAGTCGCGAAAGCAACCTGCAGAGTCCTACCGGCGTTTGTCGCCATGGCGAGTGCTGTTGGCCCTTGTGATGGTAGCTGGTATTGTCACTGGCAGTATGTTCGGTTTTCAGCGTTGGCAATCTAACCGAGCATCGACTACCAATAAGCCATGGTTTGCTTCCTATGTTGACGTAACAGCTACGCCAGCCTTTGCCTTTGAAGGCATGGGCGCTACGGCCAGTCGCGATGCAGTGCTATCATTCATCGTTTCTTTACCAACGAGTGCCTGTACGCCTTCATGGGGTGCTGCTTATACCTTGGATCAGGCAGGGGCGACATTAGACCTGGATCGTCGAATTGCCCGCTTGCAGCAGCAAGGTGGTAGTGTCGCAGTATCGTTCGGCGGCTTGGACAATCAGGAGTTGGCAGTCAACTGTACTGATCCGACGAAGTTAGTAACTGCCTACCAGTCGGTGGTTGATCGCTATAAGGTTGATACCATTGATCTTGATCTGGAGAATTCTGGTCTTAACGACGGTGCCGCTAGTGCCCGGCGAGCTACGGCGCTTGCCAAACTGCAGTCAGAGCGCCGGGCGGCTGGCAAGAACTTGGCAATTTGGGTGACCCTGCCAGTTACGCCACAAGGGCTCGATGAAGCCGGTACCAATGCTGTGGCTGAGCTTTTGTCCAAGGGTGTCGATCTGGCCGGTGTGAACATTATGACCATGGATTACGGATCCAGCTTACCGGCGGGTCAAACCATGGCTATGGCAGCTGAAAGTGCCCTGATTCAGACTCAGCGGCAGCTCGGCATTCTGTATCAGCAAGCCGGTATTCACCTGAATGCCGGAACACTCTGGGCTAAACTTGGTGCAACACCAATGATCGGCCAAAATGATAGCGCCGAGGAAGTCTTCACACTCAATGATGCCAAGCAGCTTAATCAGTTTACCCTGTCTCATCACATGGGGCGGATGTCAATGTGGTCAGCTAACCGGGATGTGCCGTGTGGAGCGAACTATGTCGATACCTCGATTGTCTCCGATTCTTGCAGTGGCGTATCCCAATCAGGTGGAGACTTTGCAACTGCCTTAGGCCAAGGTTTTGGCGGCAGTATTTCACTCAGTGCTGGCTTTAAAACTGTCTCCCAGCCAGCGGCTTCAACCAAGCAGACGCCGGATAATCCGGCTGAGAGTCCGTATCAGATATGGTCACCAGCCGGGGCCTACCTGGAAGGTACCAAAGTAGTGTGGCATCACAACGTCTACCAGGCCAAGTGGTGGACGCAAGGTGACCTACCGGATAACCCGGTATTGCAATCGTGGCAAACACCTTGGGAGCTGATAGGCCCTGTCCTGCCCGGCGAGAAACCGATTCCCCAGCCGACCCTGCCCGCAGGGACCTATCCCGACTGGTCCGGTACGGCAGCCTATGATACTGGAGTTCGAGTACTCTTTAACGGCGTGCCGTATCAGGCCAAGTGGTGGAACCAAGGAGCAAGCCCAGCTGCGGCTTCGTCTAACCCTGATGGGTCACCGTGGACACCGTTGACACAGGCACAGATTAACGCCGTTATGAGCGGTACTAGTAGTTCGACCACCACGACACAGTAACAAAAGGGTTCATCTGAACCTCTGTGATGGGCATACAAATTAAACAAAGATGCCCTTTCTAGCCTTCGGAACTTCGTCCCTGCCTCTTTAGCGCTACAACGCAGACTAAAGGCTACTCAACTCCAAACTCAGAGTAATAATCACCCTTTTTATAGGCTTCTATAGCTTGTCTGACATTGGGGACTAAGTTTTCGGGGAGCTTATCCAGTGAGAACTACTGGATATCGTCACACTTGTTCGGTTCACAATTTGTCGGTTCGCCCCCCCAGGTCTTAACGGTAAAGTAGAAGTCAAAATATTCTGCATTTTCATACTGCTGCATGACGTGGACGAACTCTAGATCATCTCTGTCAATGATGATACCAGCTTCTTCTTTGGCTTCACGTACCATTGTTGTACGGATTGACTCTCCTGGGTCAAGGTGTCCAGCAATAAGTGAATACTCACCATTTCGCCAGGCAGTATTGAATCTGCGCGATAGGAGGATCTTGTCGTCTTTGATGAGTAACGGATAGGCTGCGGCACGGAGCATGTAGCGTTGGTCTGACATGTGGGGTATTATAGCTGGCAATGAGTCAGATAGTCTATATTGGTGGCTTTGATAATGGCCAGGCGACTGCAGCGGCTGTTGCGGCGGCTCTATCCTTGTCCCATAAAGTTAGAACATTCACTTTCTCTGAAGCGATTGGAAATCTCGATGTCGTTCGAAAGGCAGTACATGGTGCTGAGGTTGTGACCCATTCGGCCGGCATGTTGGTCCTAGCCGGTACTAAGCCAGAGCATGTCACAGCGTTTAATCCGCCGCTCTTGTCCTCATCATCTCGTTTAGCCTGGCAATCATGTATCAAGGCAATACGGATGCATACACCGGGTGTTGGACTTCGATCATTTCGAGACATGGGTTCGGTAGGCCGTTTTGACCTAAGCGCAATCGCCGAATTAATTGCGCATCCGGTGCGTAATTTAGGGAGTATTGGGACTATTGCTCGCTTTGATGCGGTTGCCGAAGCTATTAGATTACGGCATAGTGGTATTCCCGTAACGCTAGTATATACGCTGGGGGATGAATTTTATCGCCTAGCTGCATATGAAGCAACTGCCCGCAGGGGCGGTGTTGAGGTCGTGTTACTCCCTGGCATTCACGATGAGTTAGTCATTCGGCCCAGTGAGACCCTGGCGACACTCCAACTGAAGACAGATTTTCGTGTACTTCCTAAGCCACTACCCATTCCAGAGGGCATTAGCATTCAGTGATCGCCTGAGAATCAGCTCAAGTTCTTTATCGCCCTTGGTAACGAGGGCGATTTTTAAGTAGTGTCGGTCGAGTCGTGACCGTAAAAAACAAATCATTGGTATCGCCCTTGATGGTAATGATGATAAGGGACTGTCGTGGTGCGTTTGACGCACTTTCATCCCCACCTTTGGGGTGGTTGATCACTTACTTAGAAACTTGTTCGCATAAGAACTAACCTACGTCATTTGTCATAGTCTGATACTTGGCATTGTGTTTTCTAGTGTACTTTTAGATCATAGACGTGACTTAAGCTTTGTCGATACTTTTTCTGGTGCCCCAAAAAGAGCTGTAGGCCTCTCTTGTGTTAGGATTATACCTTGGCGTTGACTGTTTTGGTATTGACGGCAGTATCCTGATGGCTCAGGTTACTGCTGCCGAATGCTGTATCTGCAGTATTGATGAAAGTGTCTTTGTCCCGAATGATGGCTTGCGGGGGGAGCTGTTCTGAACGAAGGCTGAGGCCTTCCATACGTTTGACGGCAGTGCCGATGGCCAGGAACTCAATGAGATCTCCACCCAATTGGTAGATATACGTCTTGATGCCGAGTACCATATCCGCGCCGACTCTGGCAGCCTGGTCTTGCACCTTTTTGAGGGCTTGCTCCCGTGCGCCGTAGACTAATTGCGTCAGGCTGTTAATCTCGCCTTTGGCAATGCCGCGCAGTGCTGCTTTAATGCCACCGACAACCCCAAGGGAATAGATGGAAGTACCCAGAACCAGCTGGATCGGAGCATAGCCGAGCCGCATGACGTTCCACATTTCTTCTGCAGTCAGATCACTGGTAATGATTCCGCCAACTTGTTGGGCTAGTCCGGCAAGCTGAGCGCTATATGACGCAGTTCCCAACATGATCATTTCTTGTACATGAGTATTGACGCCAATAGGCAGTATGGTGGTGCGGATACCAATGACGCTATTGGCATTGACCCGTCGGGCTTCATCGGCCAGGCGCTGCAGTGCCAGATTGCGGGTAATATTGAACATGCCGCTGTATTGTGTGACTTCGCCATGGGCTATTTGGCGTAGGCTTCCGAGCATACTTCGGCCAATTCCGATAGCATAGGCGACGTTACCGAATGCTAGGCGCATAGCTTGGAAACCGGCATCGACTTGGCAAAATAGCTCTTGGCCATCAGCAGCCGAAGTCATCATACCGCTACTTTGGCCACCGTCCCGGGCATATAGGCTGGACCCCATCGATAGAAATTCTATGTTTCCGGGATGGAAGACAATCTCACTGGTGACACCAGCGGCACCAATACCCCGGGCAGCTTGCAGTTCTTGCTCAAAACGCTGCAAAGACAGCCGCCGGCCTTCGGAGATCATATTGGTGTATTGAGGGATTTCTCCGCCAATAGTGGTGTGAACATTGGAGGCCATTCCCCCTATAACTCCCAGCGAGCAAACGCTATTGCCCATCAAGATATTGCCCGGCGTATAACCAGCCAGGGCTAAACAATAGAGTTCGTTGCCACTAAGCCCTGTGCAGATAGGGCTTGTAGCGGTGCCCAGCTCATTAGGAAGGGGGCTTTGGGCACTCGGTTGATTGTTGTCGCTGTGAAATAAGCCCATTAACAGTATGATATCGTGGAAGCGATAGTGTGGGAATAGGCGCATGACTAATATGCCATGATGGTATACTGCTCTTATGAGCAAAGCCGCGACACGAAAAGATGTGGATGATGTTATTGAAATCATACACGATCTTATGGATCATATTAGTAAACAATTCGATCGCGTGGATATGCGGCTTACTGAAGTGAACAAGGACTCGATAATTTGGATCAAAAGTATGATCACCTTATTACAACCATCGATGGTTTCATTTGGACGCATAGATAGGTACGAGACTGAATTGGCAGCTCGAGACAGTCAGTTTGAGAGATTGCTTGCTTGGGCAAGAAAAGTTTCGTTAAAGACCGGTATCCCCCTCGAGAATCTCTAGGCTAAGCCGACATATCAAGAAATGGTCAGATATCTCGTCAGCCCACATGGATGGTGCTGAAGCCGAACTCATAGCGCCAGTATATGGTAGTGCTTGGCTACCAGATACCAGGTGAGACATTGGGCATAGTACAGGCAAACAAAGACGCTCTGAGTTTGCAGGGTGTTCAGATTGAAGGCTACGAGCGGATATTAGGCAACATAATTTTATTGCTAAACACACCCAACAAGGGTAGAATATAACATTCTATCCACCGTTTTTTCTAAATGCTATTCTCATGCCCCATTCCTATGAACTATCCAACCGGGAAGCTGATACCCCTCAACCTGAATTCTCTGTAGAGTCCTGGG
>DASYZQ010000029.1:0-4983 GCA_035946175.1 Saccharimonadales bacterium (SeqCode) | reverse complement strand
GCACTATATGATGAGAACGTAAAACACGCATGTTTGTTTTTCCTTGTTTAGGTTGCACTAACAAAGATAGCAAACACGGCGTGTTTTATCTTAAGTGGGAGTTTCGAGATTCAGGTAGTAAAAACATTTGTGTTATTTGGCGATGAGTATATAACATATTTAAACAAAGCTCGTCGCAACGATGGAGCATAGGATTGTACAGGATGAGTCAAGGATTTGAACAACCACTGGGAACGCAGTCTACAGACCTCGCCCAACAGATAGAGAATATGGGTCACAATACGGATGCCTCTCATTTGGCGTTCTCACGGGCTATCGGTCAGTTCTTGCTTCGAGAAGATGGAGCAGAATGCCTTACTGGTGAATCTACCTCCCTCTATGGCCCAGTTTGTTTCCCCGATGAGGTTGCACAATGTTTCCCTGGGGGGATTTGGGTTACGCGAAGTCTGCCTGGAGATCTGGGTCTTACCACTAGGCTTCGTGAACGCTCAGAAGTGTATATAAATAGCAAGGAGGGTACAGGGGGGCAATGGCAAGCACCTTGGCGTAATGCAGACAGACAAGGCGCTGGCATGTTCAATGATGCAGTCAATGGTTGTGATTATTTAATCTGGAGAGAGGAAACACCGTACCCTAGAATGCAGCACGACCGGGAACGCATGCGTCCTGCCCTTCCCGTTATAGTAGGTCGAGTTACCGCTAAAGATACCGGCGACCCGGGGCTTTGGATGCCAGAAGAACTTGATCCGAACGGCCCAGGTGCAGCAATTTATATAAGTCGCTTGATGGCCAGGGGAGGTTATGGAGCACATACGCTGGATATGTTTGCCGCTGTTGCCCTGAGACTGGGCAAACGATGGATTAGAGTTGAGATATGGAAAGACAACCCTGGCTTATTCGATTATTATCTACGACACAGTTTTGAATTAGAGCGTGATTACGGGCTTATCAGCAATCATCCGGCCACCAAACTCATGCAGCGGCCAGTTGAACCCACGGCAAGTCAGTCAAGACGTCAGAGTCCCGCTAGAGCGTTATATGAGGCTTCAAAAAAATGCATAAGAAAAGAATCAACTGGAAGGTTCCCAGCATTCTTGACACGCAGGATCCAATGCAGCCGCTTGCCCTTCCCGATTCGCTTATGTGGCCGGAATACTACAGCTCAAGCTCTGAGCTTGCACAGGCCATTGAAAAATACCCGACCTATACTCAGGCCTGGCAAGAGTTGTTCACAAAATATCAGGAAGTTGACGGTTTGCTGTTTTGTCCATCTGCCTTGAACGGCTGGCTAAAGACCGGCGGAGGTTGGACGGTCCTAAATCTTAACTACACCACTCTGATGTCGGCGAAACAGTATCGGACAACCATAGAACGTTTAGGGCTTGCGAGAAGTTTTATGTGGAGCACTAAGGAGACGAAACGCACCGGCTGGAAAACTATAATGGGCATTTTGTCCGGCATACATGTGGCCGATCCATTGAATGAGTTCTGCGAACTGGGTGGACACGGTGCATCGATTCAAGTTCTACCTGAGCGGGCTATAACAGAATCCGAAACGTACAGACAAGCTATTGCGTCGATGGATACTTCCACAGATGCGGCAGGAATATTGTTGGAGGGCAAGATGATTGATGAGTCGACTCTGGAGTTGGCCGATGGCGGGAAAATCAATACGAACGATTGGCATGTCAGCGCCTACAGCTTACCCGATGAGCCTGGAGACGACCTACAACTAGTCGAGCTAATGGTCGAAGATCAGGTACAGATACGGCTACATTTCAACGAGAAGACGGGCGGGCTATCTGCCATGGCACTTATAAGGGGGGAGCAGCGCCACCGTGACACGGCAGATATTGACCACCAAGCAGTAGCCTTTCGACAAGTCAGTAATATTGTCCACCAACTTGAAAACCAATCGCCAGATATCGCATCCCAAGATCAAATCTATGAGATGGTCCAAGCATTTTATGACCGACCATACAATACCGCGACGGCTGCAGAGGGGAGATTGCGAACAAGACTTAGCGCTGCAGGTTTCTATGTAGTTGAGCCTTTCTTGCGAGAGGTAACCGATCCAGCATATGTCGGACGGCCGGTTACCCTGGTCTGCGACGATGTTATCGAAAACACCAGAAAAGCAGATATAGCAACATTAAAAGCTAACACAATCTATTTGTATACTTTTTCGAAATATACCGAGGAATACAATCGATTAGTTGATGCTATGCTTGAACGAGCAGATGATCTTGGCTGCACTGGCGAATATCTTGCCATGCTCAATGCAGTATGGTCACGGGACCCCAACGAGGATAAGAGGTATATTCTAACCGCTGCATATATGCGTATCGCGACAAGAAGCACACTCGTAGAAGCGCAGGGTCTCGTCTAGCACGTACGACAAGCCCAAGGGCACGATCCGAAAAGCCATTTTGATGTGAACATAGGGAACGGATACAGGGACGGCCTGTTGTGCCCATACGCCCCTGATTGACACATCAAATGCTATGCTTCTGTTGTTCGATAATCTCTTATGATACTGACAATTCTGGCGATACTGTGTTGCTCTTCCTGGCTGGTCAATAAATTTCGTAGGGTGTACTGCTGCTTTTCCAGCTCCTTCTGGCCAATGAATAGAACATAGTGGATGCCCTTTTTGTGGGCGATCTTGATCTGCTTGTCCGTCTTTGATCCGGCCGGGGCGACTGCCACATTCAGTCCGAGCTCCCTCATTTCCTGAATCGCAGCCTGCGCCTGCTGGTATACTTGGCCGATAGTAATGACATATACGTCGGTTTCACTACGTAAGTTCGGCAGTAGCCCATGGCCTTCTAGAAAGGTTCGGAGCGTCACGTCTCCCATACCAAAACCGACCGTCGGTAGCGGATCAACCCCGAAGAGACCGACCAGTCCATCATAACGGCCACCGCCAAACATCGAACGGTTATTATCCGGGTGGTTGTCATAGACTTCAAAGACGATGTCTGTATAGTAGTCAAGACCGCGCATCAGGGTTATATCAAAAATTACATTAGGAATTCGCGATTGCTCTAAGGTAGCCATAAGTTCTTTGAGCTCTTGGGTGGCTGGTTGCCTTTGCAGTGCTTCCGGTAGTTGTTCTATCCGGGTCATGTCAAGCAGCTCAAGAAGGCGGTCGCTATTTCCGGTATCGCGTTGCGAAGGAGTAAAAATGGCATCAACCGCTGCCGCGAACGCATCGGCCGGCATTTTGGCCCTTCGGTCAATAAGCCGGGATAGGGTGTGTGCCTGCACGTCGCTGAGCTTAAGGTCTTCCCGCATGATGAAATCCATCATCTTGCGGCTGTTAAGACGAATTGTATACATATCCGGTGTAGCGCCGAACTCTCGTAAGATGGCATCAGCAATTTGAATAATCTCGATTTCTGCGCTAGCGTCTTTTACGCCGAATATGTCTACGTTCAGTTGCCAGTGTTCACGAAGCCGGCCATGCTGCGGTCGTTCATAGCGCCAGAGATTAGGGATTGAGTACCACCGAAGTGGATACTGAAGCTCTTGCCGCTTAGCGGCAACCATACGCGATACGCTTGGCGTCATTTCTGGGCGTAAGGTGACAGTCCGGCCGCCACGATCCTGAAAAACATAGGTTTGTTCATGTACGATTTCATCGCCAGTCTTTGCCATATATAACTCAATAGGCTCCAGAATGGGTGCATCATACTCCTCGTAGCCAAACCGTTCAGTGACCGTTCGCATCTTGCTAAAGAGATACTTCTGCAACCGCCGGTCTTCCGGATAAAAGTCTCGTGCGCCCTTATAGGGCTGAGTGGATAGTGCCATACAAATGTCTCACCTTCTCTCGTAGATTGTAGCAAATAGCATCCAAAACAGCGAATAGGGTCGGCAGTAGTAAGTAGCGACTGTATATATCAAACTCCGGCCAAAGCCTGTACCGAGGCAATGCCCCCCGCATTATTGTCGTTGAAGTTCATCCCAAAACCGACGTCACGGCCTTGACCCCGATGTCCAATTGCCGGTTGCGAGCATTACTCTGCAAAAGTAAGGCCTTTGCCCATATCCATCTTATCTGGTCGCCGCCATGTGCACCAGATTAACCCGCAAGAGTATGTCTGAAGAGTAGCTAAACAAGCAACCAAGAATATGATCACCGATACATTCGAGGGGGGGGTTGAAGCGGTGTTTGAATTGGTCACTATAGGGCAAACCAATCTTTGAGTTACCTCTGCTATAATATCCCCTAGAGGAATCAGCATGAACCCTACTAATAAAAAGCCCTGGTTTAGCCCAAAGACCCATGGGTGGGGCTTGTATCCAACCTCATGGCGGGGCTGGATAACCGTAGTCGTATTTTTTGTAGTAGAAGTGCTGACGGTAGAGATTGCTTCCCACATGCATACAGGCTGGTTTATGGTTAGGTTGCATAGCCATATCCATCTCTTTGCCTGGCAAGGTTGGGTAACTATTATGACTCCTATACTCTTGTTTACTCTCTTTGTCGTGTATGTGTACTATCGACAGCGAAGCATTCTTCGATAAGGGGCTAACGTTGCATAAATCAGCTCCTGACCCTTGCCATTAAACAGCTAAATTTGTTTTGCGCTTACTATAATATGTGTCAAGAATATGTGTCAAGAATATGTGTCAAGACCCGTGTGTATCTGATGGGCTTCGGGATTATTGTATATGAAGGTTTTGTCTATTTTCTGATAGCCAGACTTGCCGCGTCGAAAACTATTAGCTGGTCGACCATTTCCATACACCATAACCGCGTCAATAAGATCTTTTCCGGTTATTGTTAAATGGTGTACGAATCGTATGTGTTATGGTCGATTCGGTAGCCCAAATTATAGCTGAGCAGGTGTTTGGTTGTCAATGGCCTGGTGTGGTCGCTCATGGTTGTAAAAGCGGAAGTACTGTACAAGTCCGGCTTGTGCCTCCTCCAGGTTTTGGTAGCTGTTCAGGAAGACATCCTCGTACTTCACACTG
>DASYZQ010000028.1:0-15221 GCA_035946175.1 Saccharimonadales bacterium (SeqCode) | reverse complement strand
TTCGATGACCGGGTTATGCGAACAGCCGCTGGACTGTGGAACTACCATTTGGCATACGGGCAGCTTGAACCGAACGCATAACAGAGGATTCCCTTTAGGCGAATAGTGTATCTGTGTGCAGGTTATTGGGGAGCAGGTCTAATGATAGGAAATTGTGGCATTCGAATTTAGCTATTCCTCGGAAACTGATGCTGGAATTTTTTTCCATCGTCATGTAGAGGTAGATGGCCTAGGATTAATAACGGTTGACGCTGCTACACTTGCTGGGTGTAGAGACCCGGGTGACCCACAGAAACCAAATGAGGATGCTTTTAGTATCATCGGTGATGACGGTTCCCTGGTGGCTGCGGTTTTTGATGGCGCATCGAGCCAAAAACCAATTCCAGAGCTGGATCGTATATCAGGGGCAAGATTTGCATCACATACTCTGAAGGAGCTTATAGAGTCTTCGCCTTTAGGAACGGACGTTAGAGCAACACTCAATGGATTGAATGTGGCGCTTGGCGAGCGTCTCCGGCGGTTCCAGAGTGTTGACTGCACAGATCTCAACTCGTTGCCTACCTCGACAGCGACGATTGCCAGATTTGACGGCCGGAGCAATACGTTAAGTACTGCTCACGTAGGCGATAGTTTTGTTATGGTACTGGGTGTCGACGGTGGAACGAAGCTTCTGACGAACAATCTTCACCGGCGATTTGACGAACAAGTATTGACTTTAGTCCACCGAATTGCCGTGGAAAGAGGTATTACTCCTCGTGAGGCTGGTGTGGATGAACGGGTACGGACAGCTATTATGAATATGTTTCAGTGGACACGCAATCGACCCGATGGTACCGGAGAAGGAATGGTCAATGGAGATCCTAATATGAGTCGGTATATACATGTCGCCTCATTATCATTTTCCGGAGTGCGCGCTGTGCTTCTGGGAAGTGATGGCCTTGTGCCGCCAGACATGGATGAACGGAACCATGATGACATGAGAAGGCTGTTCGATATAGCCCATAGAGATGGTGTTGTTGGTCTAATAAGCCATACGCGGCAGGTTGAAGACGATGATCCGGAACGGTGGCATATTCGTTATAAGCACTCTGATGACGCGACCGGTATACTCGTTACACGTTCGATCTAGCATGTGGTGTATGTCTGCTAAGTTGTTGAAGGCGGATCTCTATAATGTCACCATCGTACAATGACTCAACCAGTGGGCTGACATCGGAATTTCTATTGAGATTCCGCCATATTTCAGGTATAATTCAAAGGAGTTAATAAAAATGAGATTAAGACAAACGTTAAGGAGTGTCTCTTAAGTCTATGGGTAAACCAAAGAAACGAACCTCGCCCCGGCGCACCGGCAGTCGTCGTAGCCACCTGGTACTAAAATTAGCCCGAGCGGTTAATGCAAAGTCGCCAGTGAAGGTCTATACTACTCGGCGCGAATTCGGCAAAAAAGCCGCCTAAAAGCAAGACGCTTATTCTTGGTGCGTGGAAAGGAAACTTAACAACTGCAATGGCATCGAATCGTCACCTCGGTCGTATCATAGTCCTACAGACCCTTTATGAGCAGGACTTTCGTCGTAATGCCCAAGACGATACTTTTGATCTTGATGCCACACTGGCACGTAACATTGGCCGGTTTGAGGCGTCTATTGATGACACGGCTTTCATTAAGCGGTTGGTGCATGGCATCACGAAACATGAGGTCGAGCTTGATGATATTCTCCAGCCAATTGCGCCGGATTGGCCCATCCCGCAAATCGCCCGGATGGACAGAGTCATTTTGCATATCGGGCTATATGAGCTAAGGTTTGAACCAGATACCCCGAGCAAGGTGGTTATCAATGAAGCGGTTGAGTTGGCCAAGGCCTTTGGCAGCGATAATTCCTCGAAGTTCGTTAATGGCGTGCTCGGTACGGCCCTACGGAAATTGGAAGAAGAGCAGGCTAGCTCCAGCAAAAAGCAGGAAGATGAGAAAGAGCATGAAACGACCTAAGCCATTGAAAGGTATCCGGCGCTTTGTTCAACGCCGACCGGTTATAAAAGAAGTCGTCCGCGAGACGACCTCTGGCGGTGTTGTCTTTCGACGCGATGAAGCGGGCAAGCTAGAAATCCTGCTGATTCAGGATGCAAAGAATCGCTGGACGATTCCGAAAGGTCATGTCGAGCCTAATGAAGATCCGAAAGATACGGCCACGAGAGAGATCACCGAGGAAACCGGCCTGCAGAAGATGCGGGCATACAACTGGCTCGGCAAGGTTCACTTTCGCTATCGGCGGGCTCAGACTTTGGTGCTGATGACCATGCACATTTATTTGGTGCAGGCCCAAGGGGACACCAATGATCTTAAGCCCGAGGATTGGCTGGCCGACATCCAGTGGTTTCCTGCCCAGGAAGCTATCGATAAAATCGCTTATGACGATATCGGTAAATTAATACTGGTGGGTCTCAAGAGAATTCGTGATGCTCGACTCTAACGCATACCAAGACTTTGCCCAAAAAACACTCGGTGTGACCTTCAGCGATATTCAGCTGCTCATTACGGCTTTTACGCACCGTTCTTATGTCAATGAACATCGTAAAACTGTGCACGAACATAATGAACGATTGGAATTTTTAGGTGACGCGGTACTGGAGCTGGTAGTCACTGAATATCTCTATACCAACTTCTCTGAGCCGGAAGGCATTCTCACCAACTGGCGGAGTGCTTTGGTGCGGACTGAGAGTATCGGCAACGCGGCTGAGCGATTCGATTTTGAACCGCTGCTCAGGCTGAGCCGGGGTGAACGGCGTGGCAGCGAACGGGGTCGAGCACAAATCCTTGCCAACAGCTTCGAAGCGGTAGTCGGTGCAATTTACCTCGACAAAGGCTACAATGCTGCCAAGGCCTTTATTACCAAAAGCATATTGGCAACTTTCAAACAGATTCTCAAAACCGGTTCATGGCTCGACGCCAAGTCGCACCTTCAGGAAGTCGTGCAGAGCCGTGAAGGGCATACGCCAGTCTATCGGGTGTTGGATGAAGAGGGGCCGGATCATGACAAGAGGTTCACCGTCGGCGTATTTGTCAATGGGCAGCTGCGGGGAACGGGGAACGGGCCGAGTAAGCAAGTCGGCCAGCAGGAAGCGGCTGAACAGGCGCTGCTGCGATATAAGCAGCCGGGTATGGACAGACAGCAAGATAAATCGTTTGACAACAGAGGCGCCCATCTGTAAAATAGGGCAAAGGTTCATTTTTAAGCGTTTTTTTAAAAGAGAGTTATTAAGTAAAACATCAATGTTAACTATTCGTTTGCAACGCACCGGCCGCAAGGGACATGCTATGTTCCGTATAGTAGTGCAGGATGCGCGGGTAACCCCGACGAGCGGCAAGGTGGTCGCCTCGCTTGGATCATATGATCCGCATGCCAAATCACTGCAGTTCGATCAACAAAAAGTCAGCTTCTATCTGGAGCATGGGGCGCAACCGTCGCCACGTATTATTCGTCTACTGCTAGCAGAGAAAGTTAAGCTACCGAGCTGGGTTGCCGTGCCTTCGGAACGAAAGCGCCCAGCGCGCCATCCGGAGAAACTGCGCGCCAATCAGCCAAAAGAGACGGCTGAAACAGAGAAATCAGCGGATACAGCCGATAAGGCAGCTCCAGTAGACGACGCGAAGGTGGTAGCTTCTGCCGAAGCAAAGGCGGTTCCTGCAGAATCGACCCATCCCGCCGATACACCGGCGGACGCCTAAGGGCACCGGTACTTTGTTGTCAGGCATGAGTATGTGGATATTGTACGCGCTGGTAAGGTATGATAAGCTTTTGGCCGCATAGGGCGTCAGTGTACGAACATTTCTGCAACGCGTTTTGCGCGTAGGGTATATAATGAGGAGACAGTAAAGGAAGGAGTGACAGAAACCATATGAGCAGTATCGACCAACAATTTGTAGAATTCATAGTAAAATCCCTGGTAAACAACCCGGATGCTGTTAAAGTTGAGCGGCGAATCGATGAGAAGGGTGTGCTTTTGGAGCTGACAGTTGATCCTGAGGACCTCGGGAGGGTAATCGGCAAGCGGGGCGCTACAGCCCAGAGCGTACGCACATTGCTACGAGCCCTCGGTACGAAGAACGATGCCCGTTATAACTTGAAAATTATCGACAACGCGGAGGCACCCGCAGGGAGAACAACGAGTAGTTTTTCCTCGTCCGATGATGATGCAGTTGACGAGCAGCAGGCCGATGAGCCCAAGGTGGCTGACAACAACACGGAGCAGGATGCCGAGGACGAACATCACGAGAGTAGCGTTGTCAGTAAAACGCGAAAAGAGCTTGAAGAACTCGACGATCTGGATGTATAGTTAGGTGCAGTCGGTTATTAGGCCGCACATTAAAAATAAAAATATGAGTCATAAAAAGCTCGTTGCGAGCCATCTTGCGGACAACAGCAATGTGGGAGCTTTATGTGTAAGGGGAATCTCCAGAAATTAATTCTGGAGATTTTTCTTTTTGGTTCGATATTCGGGAGGGGTTTGGTTTTACGGCGCTCTCTTCAATGGAAGAGAGAGGAAGTTCACCAGACTCATATTTCTTAGAGTGTTATACTGTCTCAGGTGAATATCCAGATTATTACTCTATTCCCCCAGATGTTTGAAGGTGTGCTGAGTAGTAGCATGCTCTGGAAGGCGCAGGATCGCAAAATTGTCCAATATAGATTGATTGACCTACGCCAATTCGGACTGGGGCCTCGTAAACAGGTTGATGATAGCCCCTACGGTGGCGGCGATGGCATGTTACTACGGCCTGAACCGGTCGTGGCGGCTATAGAACAAGCAAAAGCCAATGATCCGGAGGCAATCGTTATACTGCCGACTCCCCGCGGGAAGGTATATAAGCAATCAGATGCCAAAGAACTAGCCGGTGCATCGCCGCGTGGGCTTATCATTGTATGCCCACGCTATGAGGGATATGACGAGCGTATTACTGATTATGTTGATCGTCAGTACTGCATTGGCAATTATGTGCTTACCGGCGGCGAACTACCTGCCATGGTAATTGTCGACAGCGTTGTGCGTTTACTGTCGGGGGTTCTTGGGGGCGAAAAAAGTACCGAGGTTGAGTCATTTCAACCTGATGACACAACGATTGAATTTCCACAATACACCAGGCCTGAGGTATTCCGCGAGCAGCGTGTACCAGAAGTGCTGCTCAGCGGCCACCACGGCGATATCGCCAAGTGGCGTGCTCGCCACAGTAAGCCTGCGTAGTGAGTATGAGTGCTATACTGTAACATAAGTCCATAAAAGGAGGGTTTTTGCGTATGAAATTTTCATTGATTCAGCCGGTTTATGCACACTGTGATCTACCGTGTGGGGTCTACGATCCGGCGCAGGCGCGGATTGAGGCGCAAAGTGTGCATGAAATTATGAAGAAGTACGATGGTCTGGAACAGGAAAATAAGTGGCGGGCTGTGTTTATCAAGGAGCAACGGGCAGATCTCGTGAAGCATCACTTGTGGGTACTTTGGACTGACTATTTTAAACCGGAACATGTGGAAAAATATCCAGATCTGCATGACAAATTTTGGAAGACAACCAAGCAGGCAGGTACTTGCAAGAAAATCAATGATCCCGCTGAAGGCCAAAAACTGTTGGACATGATCGATGAGATTGCCATTATCTTTTGGGAAACCAAGAAAGCGTAGACTATTATTCATTCGTCGGGTGGTCGGCATGAGTATGCTGCCAACACTTCGCCCCGGCCGATTGGTTGTAGCTGTTGGTATGTACCGGAGACTTCGGCCGGAAGATGTTGTGATCATCTTTCATAGCGGTCTGGAAAAAATAAAGCGGGTCGGGGGCATCCGAGGCAGTCGACTCTACCTGATTGGCGATAATGCTCAGCATAGTACCGACAGCAAGTCGTTTGGCTGGCTTGATGAGTCGGTCGTAAGGGGTCGCGTGATTTGGCCGCGTGTCTAGCACTATGCTACTATAGCTTTTCAAATGATTGTTGCAATTCAAGGCTGCCGAGGCTCATATCATGACGAGGCGGCTACTCAACACTTCGGTACTGCTTATGAACCGTTAAGCCGCGAGACGTTCCTCGATGTGTATAGCGCCTTAGCGGAGGGGTGGGCAGATTACGCCGTGGCTGCGCAGCATAATACTATCTACGGGGATATTGTGAGAAGTCAGGCCGCGCTCGCGCTGTATCTAGAAAAATTTGTTATAGTCGGGGAATTATCATTACCAATCCATCACTGCCTGCTTGGTTTACCGACAGCAGAGTTGCAATATATTACGAGCGTCCATTCACAGCATGAAGCACTCATGCAGTGCCGAGTGTTTCTGCGGCAAAAATTGCCTCAGGCGGCTATTAAGGCTGAGGTAGATACTGCCGGTAGTGCCCAAATGGTTGGCGCTCAAAATGATCCGCGTTTGGCGGCAATTGCAAGTGAGCGGGCGGCATCTTTGTATGGGCTTCAGATATTGGCGCATGGTATCGAAGATCGTCCGCACAACATCACCACGTTCGCGATACTGCGAAGAAGATAAAATGATATAATCGTTGACCTTTCTACAGCTCGTATTAATCGTTCCAGGTGTACAATCAGGTGCATATATATCTTTTTTGGAGGAAGCAGATGCTACAAACAACGCGTGCCTTTATTACCAAAGCTGGCCAAAAACTCGGGCTTGACCAGGCGGCTATCGATAAAATCCTGCAACTTAATGCCGAACATGAGTTTACGATCACTCTCGACGATGGTCAGTCGTTTCCGGCCTACCGTATGCAGCATGACAATAGCCGAGGACCATATAAGGGTGGAATCCGCTTTCACCCTGAGGTCACTGCCGACGAAGTTCGAGCATTGGCCACACTGATGAGTTTCAAAACGGCGGCTGTCGGCCTGCCACTTGGCGGTGGCAAAGGTGGCATAACCGTAGATCCACGTACGTTAACATCAGCGCAACTGGAAGAACTGAGTCGCAAATATTCTCAATACCTACACACGCATATTGGGCCTGACAAGGACGTCCCAGGCCCAGATGTTGGCACCGATGCCTCAGTCATGGATTGGATGGCTGACGAATTTGAAAAACTTACTGGGGATACAAGCCATGCAAGCTTTACTGGTAAGAGTCTGAAAAATGGCGGCAGCCTTGGGCGAGATGCGGCAACCGGACGTGGTGGTGTGTTTGCCCTGGCCGAGTTGCTGGCGTCCGTAGGCTTGGCCCAAAAAGAGGTAACCATTGCCATTCAAGGCTACGGTAATGTCGGCTCGTTTTTTGCAACAATCGCGGCTGAGGAACACCCATCATGGCATGTGGTGGCCGTCAGTGATTCTGTCGGTGCACTTTACGGCGCTGATGGCCTTGATGTAAAAGGCCTAACAGACTTCAAAGCAGCCCGCCGCAGCTTCACAGATTACCGTAAAGATAGCATCGAGCATATATCGAGCGAAGCACTACTGGGCCTTGATGTGGATATCTTGGTATTAGCGGCACTTGGTGATGCGGTCAACAAAGATAATATGCGAGCAATAAAGGCGCGATACGTCGTTGAGCTAGCCAATGGACCGGTTGATGAAACAGCGCACGCTTATCTGTCTAAGCAGGGTACAACGATTCTGCCGGATATTATTGCCAATGCTGGTGGGGTCATTGTCAGCTATCTGGAGTGGCTGCAAAACAGGCAAGATGAGCACTGGTCCGAGGAAAAAGTGAACGCGGAGCTTAAAGATTATATGGTCAAGGCAGTTCGTAATCTCACCAAAGTTGCTAAAAATGAGAAGGTCAATCTTACTGAGGCCGCTTTTATACTGGGCCTGCGGGGCTTATTGGATAAACCCGGTGAGCTCTCCTGACTAGGCACTAACCCAGATATATAGTTAAGGGGCTCGGAGACCGCCCATATTGAGCAAATAGCCCTATTATTGCCGGATTGCTTATGCTTGAGGTTGTGAGTATGTGAAAAACCAGTTAAATTAGAAGGATACGTAAAAAAAGGGGGTCACATGCTAAAAGAAATCATAACTGAAACAACTGATGCTGTGGTTGCAGCTATCAAAGGTACAGACGATATTATGAGTGCACTGACTGGTACCGTAAAACATCAAGTTATCAATGTCCTTCAGGGTACGGGCGAAGTATCTTCTGCTGGGGTTGAGAGCGTGGCGTCGGTGGCCAGCGGCGCAATCCATGGAGCCAGCCAAGTCGGCACTTCTTTGACCGATGCCGCACAGGAAATCATGCATGGCGCGATTACAGGTGTCAGCCAAGTCGGCGGGGATGTCATCACGGCTACGAGAGCCGCAGCCAAAGGCGTCATCACGGCTACGAGTGAAACCGGTGGCGATATCGGGATGGTGGCTGTCTCCACAGTAGAAGGGACGATCAAAGCTGTTGGTGAGATCGGTGCAGATTCATCCAACGCAGCTGAAGCAGCGGTCGGCGGTGTACTCGATGCGGCCGGTGACGTTGGTGGTGATGCCGTCGGAAAAGTACGCGACGCGTTGCTTGAGTCTGTTAAGTTGCCACGTGACGTCATTGAGGCTGCAATTAAGGGGCATCACACTTCAAGATAGCACCGTTTACTCCGAAGTTGCGACTATCGACGGGAAATAACCATAGAAGGCTAGGTATGAAAAGTCAATCTTACTGAGGCCGCCTTATAACCTATGCATCAACGCTTTTAGCAAATTGCCTAACCTTCTTCTCTAATGTGATAACGTCATCAACCTTTGTGTATGGATTTGTGTTGCGTTTGATTTGAGCTATAGAATCCTTGAGTGCCCGAAATTGTTGACCCTGTGCCTGGCTTGAGATCTTGGCCACGGTCTTATCTAGCGATCTCCCCGCATCGACAAGTCGATAATCCAATCTTTTGCCGTAATCAGATTCTTCTATGGTCCCATTGCTATTGCCAACCGGCCAACTAGGTAATGGCCCTTCTGGCTTATAGTCTCCAACATATTGGCTAGACGTATCAGTCACCGTAGATCCTCCTTGCTATGCTCACCATCATGATATCATGTTCCACTTATGGTAACGGATGATTAATCTATGACTCCTGATAAAGTGCCTGACTCAGCTCAACAGCGTATACTGATAGTGTAATTCTATGGCCATGAAGCGGCAGAATACGTCACCAAAAACATCATTCTTTTCCTGGCGTCGCGCCGGGGTTTTGGCGCTTTGCCTCGTTTTTCTGTACGTATTGGTGCCACAGATCAAAGGGCTGTCCGCAAGTCTTCATAGCCTCACACATGCCCACGTTTCTTATGTATTCGGCGGTATTGGTATAACGTCTATTACCTTTCTTGTGGCAGCGGTTATGTACCAACTATTGAGCAAACATCGACTTCATTACGCACGAACCTTGCTCGTACAGGCAGCCAGCGGTTTTTCTAATCGCTTATTGCCAGCCGGACTTGGCGGTATGGGCTTAATTGCTCAGTATCTTCGCACTCAGCAACATACGACTGCTGAGGCCGTCAGTGTAGTCGGCATGGATGATTTTATAGGTATTATTGGTCATTTTGGTTTGTTCGGTGTTGTTATTGTATTTGCCAACGTGTCGTTCATCGGGTTGCATCCTACTTACGATGTCCAGTCTCTGGCTATTGCTTTGTTTGTCTTGGCCCTCTGTATTGGGGGTTTGTTGACCATCGGAGAGCTCCGCCCTAGGATTATTCGGGGCACACGTCATGTTATTGATGAATTTCTAGACTACCGGCAACACCCATGGCGGTTAGTGCTAGCGCTGGGCGATTCCCTGTTGCTCACTTTTTTGTATGTCAGTGTCCTGTGGTGCTCGGCTCGTGCGCTTGGTATTGATTTATCATTTGCGCGGATTTTGGTGATATTTACAGCCGGCTCAGCTGTCGGTACGGCAACGCCAACTCCAGGCGGCCTAATAGGAACAGAGGCAGGTTTGTTCGCTGGTTTCTTGGGTTATGGTGTGAGCGGTAGCCCTGCATTGGCCGCTGCACTACTGTATCGGCTGCTGACCTACTGGCTTCCGATTATCCCCGGGGTGTTGGCCTTTATAGTTGTCCAGCGGCGGTTACGCTTATTTCGCTGAGTAATAGCGCCTAAAATGGCCTTTCGCTATAGACTATCACTTGGAGCTACGTGCAATCTATCTTTAGACTTGCCTATGTCTCAGTGTGTGATGACGTTTTAGCCGTGCCTTGCTTGCCAGCTGCAGGAACTCTTGACGTTCTCCTAGCCAGAAGCTGAATACCAGTAGCACGACAACCACGTATCCTGGCCAGATGAACCAAAGCCATGACCGCAATGCGCCAAAAGCTTTCCCTATGCCACCACCGCTAGAGGCCGTGGCCACAGTTCCTTGGCAACCCAATCGGCGCTGTGTCGAGTTCAGCGACGATGCGGGCGCCTTGCCCGAAAAGTCATTTGAGGTTGACGATGGGCTGCCGCATGCTGGATTACGGAGTATGGCTATAAATTGCAATGTCGTGACGTTGCCGGTTGCATCCATCGCCTGGATTTTTATGGTATCCACGCCGAGCGCTGTTTTGATCCACTTGTAGATATGCTGTATACCAACCGGCCCTGCAGATAGCTTCTGATAGGTTGAAGTACTACTATCACCCCAATCAACAGTCACGGCATACGGCGGATTACCACCTTGTAGAGCTAGGGTATAGTTTGTTGTTTGGCCTACGTTATAAACGGCGTATATATAACTGGATAAAATCCTGAATGGCATATTGGTAGTCGGCGGTGGGGGTGGCATGGCTTCTACCGCCCTGATGGTGAACTGCATTGTAAGAATTTGATTGCTGAGCGTTCTGGCTGTAACGATCACGGTATGCAGATTGGCTGGCAAAATATCACGCATTGTACAGCTCCAGTAGCCCACCGCGTTGGCGGTGGTTGTGCACGTAAAGTCGGCCGAGTGCACCACAACCGTGATCGACGAATAAGGCGGAGCGATACCTGAGAATGTCGGCTGATCACTGACAATTGGTATCTGTGCCTGCGTGAATGGAATTGTATTGTCCAGTTGTAATGTCTCTAAGGTGGTTGGTACAGGTGTCGGTTGTATGGCTGGTGTTGTCACCGGTGAAGGTGGCGAATATGTGATACTGACCGGCGATGAGGTTGGACCTGGCTGGTTGGTGACATTATAGTCCTGGGCGACCAGCTGGTTAGTGCCCTGACTTAGGACAAGGGAAACCTGGAAGCTGCCACTACTGCAGGCGCTTGTTCCCATGAAATTGCTGTTATCATTCAGATTGACGTAGGAATTGCTCGGGCAAGTGCCACTAACAGTGATGCTTTGGGTTTGGAGCTGAGTATTATTGGCTGGGCTGGTAATGATCGCTGGACTCGTCAGGGGAGGTGCTGGCACAACCGCCGTAACAACATAGGAATCGGCGATTGCTTGAATAGTCAAAGCTATCAGTAGTACGCCGATGCATAGCACAGCTAGTATATTGATCGGGTGCAGCGCGAGGCGCTTATGTATAGGCCGTTCCCGACGTACGCGACGTTTTAACGCGACATATTGGGCCGAGCGTCGATGGGCTGGCAATAATTTCCTGGAATTTTTATGTTTTTTCATGGACGCGGAAAGGATTCTTTACTACTAAGTGTACCATTATTTAAAGTACTATTTAGGAAAAATTACCATATTATTATTTGCATAGTAACCTATCTCGGGCTACAGTAGTAGCCTATGTATGACGACAGATCAACGGGTCGTGTCAAAACGCACCTGCTTTTGCTGAAGATAGGCATTTTGGCTGCTGTTCTGCTTGCTATGGCTGGCATAGTGGTCGTCTTCTTGACCTCAGAGACACAGCAAACGCCATCCGCGCTGACACAGACTGCTCGGACTACTGGCTATACCTTGTACTATCCGAAACTCCTCCCGAAAACGTATAACTTTGAGAAAAATTCCGTTATTACCAGTAACGGCCTTGTCATATTTGTATTGGTAAGTGGTAGTAATAATGTAAAAATCAGCGAGCAGTCGATTCCTAATGCACCCCCAGATCTTAGTCATCTGGTCGGCTTTACCCATTTTCACGTTCCGGCGGGGGATGCCGCCTTAGGCCACAGCCTTGGTCAATCTATGGGTATTGTTATGAATAACACCACCCTCATCACAATATCAGGCAGCAAGGGCGTATCGTCGGATGTTATACGGGCTATGATGGCCAACCTGCGCTCCTTGCCTTCGCCCTAAACCGCGTCGTTGCATTAATTGCTGACGCCGATTTCAACGATGGTCGCTTGCGTCGTGATACCAGATAGAGTAATACTGCCTGCTAGTGCGCTACCACCTGTGCTGGTATATCCCCCATAGCGATATAGGCCAGCTGCTCCGTAGTTGGCGGCGGATACCGCACCCGTGCTGGAGTTGACACACAGAGCCAGATAGTACTGCCCAGCTTCTATTATTCTTGCAGATCCGGTCTGAGTTGGAGCAATGGTTTCTAGACCAGTAGTGCCACTGGGTACGCTGCCCGACCCGCCATCCAGTACAAGTGTACCGCTTGAATTGTAGAGCCCGACGTCACCCGTGGCACCGAGAGCGGTTGTCACACTGATATAGAAATCGTTGATAGTGATTTGCCCCGGGATGTACAGAGGCGCAATAAGCGTTTTTGTCGAAGAGACTGTGTAGGTTGAAGCAGCTCCCCCTAGATCACTTGCGAGTTCATAGGCCTGTCCATTAACGCAGTCGACCCAAACTCCGTTAACACCGCAGCGAAATTGTTTCAGACTCGAATTATAGTAAGTAGCTCCGTTCACTTCGGTTGGATCTCCGGCATTGGTTTTCGTGTCTAAAACCAGCAGCACACCTGTCGTATCGCCGGTCGTGCCGTTTCCGATTATTATCTGATTGTTTAGGCTGTCGGCTAAAAAGAGCTGCTGGCTGGCATTGGCGGTTTGAATCTGAAACGCAGCCGTAGAATTTGAATATGACTCCAGAGTAAGCGGGTTTTCGATAATACCCCTCAATTGTATCCCACCTAGATTGTAAGGGCTGACACTGCCGCCATTCTGAAGCTGTACGGCATCTATATATATGGTTTCAGCGGCAGCATTAGTCTGGGTAATTGACAGTGCACTCATGGTTCCGGTTAGTGCGGGCAGCGTACAGGAAACCCGCTGAAAGCCGTTGGCATTGAGGGTAGTCGATGCGGATCCGATACAGGTGTGGGTCGTTCCGTCGGTACTGGTGACAGTCAGGTTATTGGCTGCAAGCGTACCGCTCCCCATCATGGCATAGAACGAAACGGTATTGGTTGAGCCACTGATTGGTGCCGTGGTGAATGAGCTGGTTGTTGCCCCTTGCCCCGAGGTCGTTGTCACAATTTCCAAAGATCCCAGACCATGGTAGACGAAAGATTTATTTGTATTTTGGATAAAGGTCGTGGGTGAGCCGACTTTTGCCCAACCAGTCGGGACCCCGCCGGACACTACCTCGAAGCCTGGATATGACAACAGATTCGTCGTGTCGGTAGTGTCGACTACAAAGAGTGGACTCCCGACACTGTTTTGTACCTGAAAAGCGGTTGTTGAGTTACTTTGATTTTTCACAATAACCGAACCGGCTGCACCCGAACTGCCAGCTCCTGCACCTGCTGCACCGGCAGATAGTGTTATATTGCCGCCGGCACCATTAGTTGATCCCGAGCCGGCAGTTCCGCCATTGCCTGCCTGCAGAGATATTCCACCGCCTGTGCCTGCTAGCTGTCCGCTAGTCCCAGATGTATTGCCGCCGGCCGCACCACTTACTGTTAAGACCGTGGAAGCGTTAGTGCCATTTCCTGAAGCCGAAGCAGGTTGCGCCGACGATACGGTTGCCCCCCCGCCGACACCGGTGCTCAGACTGATTGCGCTCGAGCTGCTCGTGCCACCTTGAATCGTCGTTGCGCTGGTACCGACTAAGCTGCCAACTGTGATGGTATCAGTACTGCTCGCGGTCGTATTGTTACCTATATTAATAATCTGGGCTACGGCGTTGGCCGTATTACCGACCTGAATTGTATTAGCTACATTATTAGTGTCAACGTTGAGTGTTCCGCCGCTTTGTAAGCCGAGGGCATTGGAACCGAGAGACTGCACAGTAACCGCTCCGGCATTTGCAGCCGTAGAGCTAACCTGGATAAAATTATTAGTCCCCCCAGAAGATCCCTGGACATCAAAGACATCCTGCCCGAAAGAACCCGAGCTGTTTTGCTCGACAATCAGACTGGAGACGTTGGTCGTTGGTTGCAATGTAACTGTATTCTGGAAAGTATTTGCAGCCGTCCATGTCTGCGAAGATGCCAGCTGCCCGAAAGCAGACGCGCCCAGGCCCCCAAGCAGGTTCGAATTGAGCGCGTATGGCGTTGCAGTTAATAAAATATAGGGGCTCATTACACCATCACCAGTGCAGTTGGTGGTAAAGTTATTGTTGCTGTTGGTGCAGGCTTGGTTATTACCAACCTGCATAGAGATGTAGAGGGGGTAGGTATTCCAGTTTATAGCAGTGTTGGTATTGCCGCCGGCAGCGCCACTTGGAGTGCAACTACCACCGTTGAAGGGGCAGAGGGAACCTAAGTTAATCTGGAATGTCCCGCTGCTGAACGTTACGCCCCCGGTGTTCGTGCCTGTGTTCAACCAGTCTTCTGTCCAAGTTACCGAGCAGCCGGTACCAGTGTTATTTGTACAACCTGTGTATACCCGAAATTCCATATTGTAGGTACCGTCCGCTATATTCTGACCACTTGACGTGACTACCTTACCTTCGAAACTGAGGTACGGTTCTATACCGGTAGAGGCGTGGGCTATACCAGAGCAGAAGAAGCCGCCAATAGCAAACGTTACAATGAGCATTGTCCCGAGGGTGGGTCCCAACTCGAAACGATGATCACCACGTTTTGCTATGCGGCATCTGACCGAATGAGGTAAACTTAGACGGGTACGCCGATTCATTTTTTTGTAGTTATAAAAAAACAACAACCGTCCCTCCAAAACAGTTATGCTAAGTAAGAAGTAGTGTAGCATAAGGGTTACCATAATAGAACCTTCTCCGTCACAAAGGAGTAATTTCTTTTGGCGGCTGCCGATCTTAATCGTACAGAACTCAAGACCTTTGCAACATTTGAATCGGTGTCCAGTACTGCAGGCTTAAGTGTACTCGTTTGGTGTTGTAGAACTCCAGGTACTTGTTTAGTTTGGCCTGTGTTGTTTTGTTGCTAGTCTGGAAGTTTAAG
>DASYZQ010000027.1:0-32837 GCA_035946175.1 Saccharimonadales bacterium (SeqCode) | reverse complement strand
TGAACGGCTACTTTGTCCATTATGTCTGGTGCCTACTGGCCTACCAACTTAGAAGAATGGGGCAGCTGGAAGTGAGAGCTCGGCAGCTGACGGTAACCGAAGGGCGTTAACAGGGAGAGTGGCCTAACGGAATTCGGGTTAATACTCTTTTTATCACATGCGAGCGTAGTTAATCGTATGGCCTTAGGATCACCACCAAATGCTTTGACAATAGCCGCAAGACTAAATAAGGTTCTACCTCTATAAAATAAATCATCCAGGAACTGCAGTTCGTCAGCGCCTTGTATGCGTGTAGCAAATTCAGTACCAGCTAAAACTTTCTTTATCGCTTGAACGTTTCCAATGGGCAGATCGTCGATTTGAATAGCGTCTACAGCAGCTGAGAGTTCAGACTCAAGATTTTCGTCGCTCGTGACTGCCTTAAAAGGGCTTTGCACTGTTTCGTTTGCTAGCGCTCGCAATAGCTGTTCACGGGTCATGCCATACGCTTTTATGTCTGTGACCGGGGCCAGTGATGCTTCAATTGCCGTGGCGATACTTTGATCAATGAGTTCGTGGCGTTCTGCCGGTGATAAGAGAGTCACTAGCTGCGTGTGAAGTGGCGCTTTATCGATTGACATTACCTTCAAGTCCATGACCTCATGACCGACCTCGGAAAGATATGTACTTATATATCGATTACCACCCTGTATGACAAAGCCACCATCACCACTAATCTGCTCAAGCCACTCATCCACCAAAGGCAATAGCTCAAGTTGGCCAATTCTCTCTCCAACTCGAGTAGTATAACGGCCTGGTAAGGGCGGTCTTACATGAAGATCCCTTTGAGCAGGCACTACCCCGGCATTAATTAGCATACCCATCCGAGTAGCCTCGACCATGTTCGGCAACCCCAACGCTTCAATGTCGGCAAGTTCCAACTGTTGATCAGCTGTCAAGGGCTCAAACGGGTCTGCTATGTTCACCAAGTCAGGTTGGATAGTAGAAATTTCAGGGGCGGCCATAATTACTCCTTGATGGTCTCTAAGAGTACTCTATAAAATAATTCGTTTTCAGATTTAGATCCCACCGTAAGCCGAAGAAGGTCTTCTTCGCCATATATGAGCTTTCGCGGACGAACAAGTATGCTTTTAGCCTGGAGGCCTCGATGCACTTTTCTTACATTTGGAGGATTAATCAGTAGGAAGTTGGCATGAGTGTTGATCGTCGGGATTCCCGCCTCAGACAGTTGGTTATATAACAGTCGCTTGCTCCCGAGAGTTTCGGCGACTTGCGCCTGCAACTGCGAACTCTGGGTGAGTGCACAGACGCCAGCCTCCAAGGCAAATCGGCTGACACTATAGATACTCTGATACGAGGCTAGTCTCTGTATTAAAGCCGGATGAGCAATGACATAGCCGAGCCTGACGCCGGCAAGCCCCCAGGCTTTAGAGAAGGTTCGGAGAACGATCAGGTTAGATTTTGCAAGAACAAAGTGGTCAAATGATTTTTCCAAGCCAGCGTATTCTATATATGCTTCATCAATAACAACCAAACCGGGAAAATTATCAATAATATCGCAACCAATCGAATCCGTGACCAGCTTGCCCGTTGGATTATTGGGATGTATGAGGATGACTAGGCTATTTTTATCGGCGTCTGCCATAATCGTAGATACGTCAGGCTGGCCGTTAGATATAAAAGGAACATGCTGGGTTATCACACCATGTGCTGACGCCCTTTGCCCGTATACGTCATAGCCGGGTACATTAACTATCAGCTTTGATGGCTGTAGCGCCGTTATCAACAGATCGATGGCTTCAATTGATCCTGCCGTGGGTAGAATATTGTCGATACCAAACTGGGGTACGTAGTGCTCGGTGAGCTTCTTACGGAATTCGACTGCATATCTATCTGGATATCGATTAAGCCCTTCAAGCATATCTACCGGTAGTTTTACCCATTGTCGACAATGCTCGTTCGCATCCAGAAGGGTACTATTCATATGACTATCACGTTCAGTGAAGTATTGCTGTATCACTTTTAAGCCTTTAAATTAGTTAGCGTATTATATACTCTATCCCCTGACCTTTGCAGATATATGTGTTTCTTGTCTACACTGTTATGGTCATGCCTGAGGGTGAACATAGTCGTGAATTTGTAAGCCTAACAGCACCACTTGACGCAGAATTGGAGAATTTGCGCGCAATAGAGCTGGAGACTGCCTTTGTAGCAGAGTCACGACCGATTCCCGAGGGGCTCATCCCACAAGGGATACCGCTTGGGCACATTGCGTTTATGGGCGACTTCGACCAAACTCCACAAAGTCAAGATAAACCAAATAACCCGTCATAATTGCCATACCCCAGCATTTACCGTCTTACTCCCGTAGTTGGCGATATGTAGCACAAGCTTATACCGCTTGGATGTTCCTAGACTTGATACTTCCGTAACGACCGAATCAGCCGGGGTAGGCTCGGGATTTAGCTCAATTGAAAAACCCTTGGCCGGTTTATCTTCGGTAAAGCTTCCTAGCCCCACACGGCGTTGCTCACTCGGTTTAATTTCTATCTTTCCGATGAGATTGGCATGCTTATGCCGAGGTAAATCGGAGATAAGGTGAGCCGCATTCATGTCTAAGTCAAAGTCATTAAACGGCGCTTTCTCCTGACAGTCATCATGTAGCTGCTTACTACCCATTAAAATGTCCTTTCTTTGGCCACCGATCCTCCTACAGATCGGCAGACTAAGGCACCCCTAGGTCAGATATTCTCCCACTAGCGGGTCAAACACACTCCACCCAGTGATGCTTGATTTTAAGTCAAATATGTAAAAGTCCTGCTAATACAGTCTTTAGTCATATAATAGGTACATGAGAAGACTAACTCCTCTCTTGGCCGTATACGACTTGAAGAAAAGGCCCACAAATGTTACCTTTAGTAACTGAAACATTCGTAGGAGCAGATAAAGCGATCGCTCATTTTTATGTTACCTCACACGTGGGGAAACATACAATAGTATTTTATAGGTTTGATAAACATTAGTATGCTATATTTCAAAAAAGCCGAACTAGCCGAAACCTACCATATATCCGAAAAAACAGTTACCAACTGGATCAGAGAAACAAAGGACGGTAAGTTGGGCTTAGAACTTCATGAGGAGCATGGTCGGGCATGGATAGCCAATACAACAAGCAACATAGCGCTCATTAAGGAACTCGTGAGTGAGCGGAGGAAGTTTCGCAATAGTCGCGGTGTTAAGGTCATCTCACCTAAGCCGGAGTTCTACGAACTCTACAATCAGCAACAGATCTTCGATATCTCTTCTAATCTCGACATACGTCACGAAATTCCCTTCCAATATGGCTATTTCGATGGTGGGGCAGACTATTGGAATAGATACGCTGAGCGGCTCGCTTCTGAAAAAGTTCCTAATTTTTTGAACACAACGATCAGGCAATTGAGGACAAATCAGGGCTATATTGATGACCTTCTTTCTAGATATGAGCGGGTTAACGTAATAGATGTCGGCGTTGGTAATGCACTACCGGTTAATGAATTATTACGGCACCTGATTGACCAGAAGAAGTTGGGCCGGTACATTGCCGTGGACATAAGTGCCTCGATGCTCGAAATTGCAAAACATAACATACAAGACTGGTTTGGCTCTAGTGTATCCTTCGAGGATTACGAGGCTGATATTAACTATGACCGATTTACTGAACTATTAGTTGAAGATACCATCGGAAAAGATGCCAAGGCTACGATCAACCTTGTTCTCGCACTGGGCGGCACGTTTGCAAATTTGAGATCACCTGATGGTGCATTTAAAATTATTCATGACAGCATGAATCGTAATGACCTGCTGCTATATAACCTTAAATTGGACAGTGAAGCGGCAAGGCAGTATTTCGATTTTGGTATTGGTAAGAAATTGCCACCTCTTGATGCCAAGGCAAAAATGATAATCGATCTGCTCAATATAGACGGGTCATTCTACGACGTCGAAATGGGCTTTGATGAGCAGCAACGTGAACGATATATCCGCATTAGACTCAAAGTAGCGCTGACTATAAGGTTCGCTTTTGAAAAGGGTGAGCGCACCATTGAGTTTAATAAGAACGACACAATCCTACTCTGGCGTTATCGGCACCAAAACGCAGAAGAGGTGTCTCAGCAGCTTGACCGGAATGACTTCGACGTTTTGCAAACCAGTCAGACAGAAGACAAGGATTACCTGCTGACAGTATCACGAGTCAAGCGCGGCCGATAAATCAAGTGGCAAGATGGCCCCTGTGTTTCTTCTCTTTTAGATCCTGATATATCTTCTCCAGCAACTCCGGGTTGGCATGCGACATCATATGAACACTCGCTTGCAGTTGTTCTAGGAAAGCTATAGCCATTTCAGGTGTAGCATTTTCGGGATCGATTGTTTTTAGATAACGAATAGCGCTATCTATATCTTTTTCGTTAAGTTCGTATTGTTTTGTCATGATTACTCCTTACTATACCATTGAGCCTAATTCAAATACTTATCGATACCGATGAACCGTGCCATCTGCCAGGCAAGTTGCACTGACTCGATTCGACGCATGATCTCACTGCTATTGTTTTGGGATAGGATGTTGAGGGAGCCCTCGTAGAGTATTTTACGATCAAGGATGGCTAGCTTACGGTGATGGTCACTGGTGTAAAGGACTTGTACCCCCATATGCTGTAGTTTGGATACGGCATCATGAGCATCGTCACGCCAGTATTCACCGTCATGCGTTCTTGGATCACGGGTGTTGATGGCAATGCGTACCTTGCGGGCTTTCAGTTTTTCTAACGTTGGCATTAGCATACGTAGTCGACGACTAGTAATGAAAGGGCATTCGATGATGACTTCGCTATGACAGTTACTGAGATCTTTCAGGAAGCTCGTATAGAACGTATCCTGGTCGTAAAGTTTTGAGGTCAGAAGATCAACTGGTGGCGCAGAGTGCTTGAAGAGACTAAACATTGCCGTTCTCCTCAAGATAGGTAATCTGTCCGTCAATAGAGGCTATTCCTAATCTCTTTAACTTGTCGTACATTAGGAGTAGATCAGAGTAGAGGGTGTGCCACGAATCGGCAATCTGGCCCTCCAGTCAAGTTTTATAGCTCCTCTTCTCTGTAGGCGTTTTGTTTACGACGCCTAATACTGGTAGGTCACGGATTCACAGGTAATAGCGCGCTAGGAATGGCTAGCGGGTGCTACTTGTATTTATGTCATAATAATATGATGGGTGCATCCCCTTTTTATCCTTTTCCTCCACGTCCAGGTATTTACTTAGAGGCTGTTGATCTCGAGGCGAGACAACTGGTACTCACAGATGCTGAACTTCAGCAAGTGATAGGTTTTGAGCATAGCCTTTACAATGCCTCGTTAGATGAGGTGGCATTTCCCAGTGCCACAGAATACCAGCGGGGACAAGATGCACTAGGAACTCCACTACAGCCGTTGGAAGCAGTCTGGGAGTTGGAGGTGAACAGCTCCCAGCTCGGCATAAATTACTTCACGACGAGTGAAGGCAGAGCTGCCCTTCATGAACTGTTTGGTGTGCAGCTAGACGAAATAAAGACGCCAACGGAAATTACTACCATGCTCGCTTCACTGGATACGAGCTCGATAGAATCGAGCGTATTGGACAAACTTGAGGCAGATAGTGTGGGCTACGAAGAGAAACGGCTCACAGAAGCATTTAAGGCAAACGGGTATCAGGGCGAAGATTTACCTTCAATGCAATTGGTGAAGGTTTATAAGAACCCTGAGGTGTTAGTCACCAAAGCTTATGGCTATCGTCAGCTTAAGACCTATCTTGGCCAAGTTAAAGCTGACATCCAAACTCAGGCACTCCAGAGCAACCCGGTCGTGTCTAAAGCTCAACTCATCCTAGTCGACAAATATCGACAACGTATTAATCGTTTCCTAGCCGATACTTACATAGAAGCCTATGAACTACTCGGACAGTACCGCGCCAGCGGTGAAACAACGCATATCTCGACTATCAATAACCTAGAACACATCTTACCTGCCTTCTCTAATGGACAAGCTGACGCAAAAATCGCAGGTTTTCTGCAACGAATGGATCGGTATCGTTACGGGGTAGCTCAAGATGATCGTGGCAATTTTACGTGGCTGAGCGCACAAGCTGGTGACCTTGTTGCTAATGCGAGTGAGGTCCGCATTACTATGACTGATAGGGAAATGTACGAGGACATTGACCCTGAGTCCCTGAAGTCCACCATGATTGACGGCACAACCTTCCGGGACAAGCTTCTCGCTCCCGTACTGCGAATGTATGGTGTACTAAGCACTGACGTTGAGTGGGATAGCGAGCGAATTGGCCCTGCTGCAGATGGGAAGTGGCAAATCATCGTCAGCGATAAATTTAAGAGTCTCGCAGTAAACGACAGGCAGCGGATTATGAAAGTCCCAGCAAAGTTTACTTCACTCATGGCCGCCGTTACGGTCGGCAACCATGAGATTGTACATGTACTCCAGCATGAAAATAAGCGTGCCCTGGGAGAGCTAGCGATTTTACAAAAAATTGGTCTAGATGCCGCCTCCGAACAGGCCGAAGCTGGTGGTATGTGGCAGCAAAACGCTGCGCTTGGTGCACTGAGCGGTATGTTGAGAGACCACGTTTCAGGCATGGGTTACTACAAGAACCTTCAAATCAAAGCTCGTGGAGGTAGTTTCGGTGAGTGTGTCCAGGCATACTACGAAAGCCTACGAAGCGAATCCGACATACCAGCCGACAGGGCCGCAGCCCAAGCCGTTAATCGGGCACGACGTGTATTTAGATTGGGCGGCTTTGCGTTTGCACAAAACACCTCACATCTCACCAACACGCAGCCGCTCAATTACCTTGAGCAGCAACTTATATACGGTGGCCTTGATACTCAGACACGTAAACTCCTCTTAGTTGGTGGCATCACTATAGCAAGCCTAGTAGAACTACGCGAGTACGGCCTAGTGGATACAAACAATATTACGATGCCCGACAATATGCCATGGCAACTCATGTACCCTGCCGTTAAAGAACTATTGGCCAAAAAGGATACGTAGATTCATCTAATTGTGAGCACGCATCCTGACTTCAGTTGCGATGGCCCACGTTGGCAGTCCAATATTGCCCAACGCCTAAACCTCTCTTTTGAGGAGTTTCTATATGTAAAATAATTATGTGAGCGAAATCCTAATAACAGGTTCAAGCGGCGTTATCGGGACTGTGTTATGTGAAGGGTTACAGCACCACATAAGGGATTTTGATCTTCCTGAATATGATGCACGAGCTTACGATCAACTGCGGGAACGGATGAGTGGCTGCAGAGCGGTTGTACACCTTGCATGGAATAACTCAGAAGATCATTATAGAAGCGCTCGTACCGATCCTGATAACTATCAAATGGCTCAAAATATTTTTCAGGCCGCACTCGAAACGGGAGTTCATCGAGTGATTGTTGCTAGCTCTATCCATGCTGATATGCCCTCGACGTATCCTAAGATACCCCGCTCTCCTTATTCATTACCCGAACCTGATAGCCCATACGGGGCGGCTAAAGTCGCCATTGAGGCGCTCGGCCGCTACTATACCCAGCATAAAGCACTTGGCGTAATTGCTGTCCGCTTTGGGTGGGTAAGCCCAAATGAGGCTGACCGACCCGACCAAACCAAGCCATATCCGCTGGGAGAAGGATGGCTCAGCCATGGAGACTGCGTAGATCTAGTAAATTCTTGCCCTGAACTACCGAATATTCCAAATAATTACCACATTTTATGGGGTCTATCTAGAAGAGAAACGAGCGAAGTGCATGACTTAAATAGCCAAATATGGGCACCGAATGACATATATTCAGCACCATTAACACATAAGAAGGATTGAGAGGTCGTAGCATGACCTAGATGCTACGACCCTAAACTCCTTTAATGAAGAACAACTGGTCTATCCGTTGGTAATGGTTTCAGTATCACAATAAGAGCCTTGAGTAATCGTAACTTCTCTTTGTAAATAACTATATAGTTCTGAATTTGGTCCACGATGGTCTTCCCATATCGCTTACCTGCAACGGTTGTTGAAGTACTCATGCCTGTTGGAACCGAAAAGTGGTTTGAGAAAATGATATCGCTGGAGAAGGGCGATAAAAAGGTTTCGGCGAGGCTTGCAAGAAGCATGGCATCAAGTTACTGTCCGATAGCTACGGGGTTAATGAACTCCGAGAACAGTTTGATCTAAATTAGATTTCCCAGACAGTATTATAGTTGTGATAGCACCGTACTTAACCCTCCTTTTTCGGCAGGCTTCTTGCAAAAGAAGTTGATAGCTTAACCCAATTAGCCAATTCCTTTTCGCCCAGGTCTCTATTTCGTATACGCAGCCAACCAAGCATTTCTTTCCCTCTCATAATCATAATCTCAGCGCCAGCATTGGAGGATATGATTTTATTGGTTTTCTTGGGATCAACCCTTATCAATAGTCCGCCTTGGCCGCTCGCAGCAATACACATATTGCCATTAATAAGAAAAGCCAGCCCGCCAAACATTTTCTTTTCTGTCACATCAACTGCAAGTCCTAGTTGATTGCGAATTTGTTCTGCTAAATGTTCGTCATATGCCATTTGCTTAAATATAACATGCTAACTATAAACCGTTCTGAGTCAAACATTATTTCAGCTGCGATAGCGTCTACGATGGTCATCAATATCACTTAAACTCCCCTGTTATGAGGAGCTTTTTGTTGATATGATTATACTGAGTGAAACGACAAGACTTCTCAAAAAAGATTGTTATCGTTATTAATAAAGCACTGGAGCAATGGCGGGTTTTGAATACTGTTGCTCACATTTCAGCGTATATAGGTCACCAACTTGGTGATGACTTTGACACTGATGATTTTTTTGAGACAAAAGATAACTTTAAGTATCCACGAAACTCTCAATATCCAATCATCTTGCTCAGAGCAAAGCCAACCCAATTATCAAATCTAATGATCAAGGTCAGAGAGTCCGGGCTGCTCTATCACAGTTTCATAAGAGAGATGATTGAAACTACAGACGACCAAGAGATTGTAGATATATTGTCTAATAAAAATGACGACGAGATTGATTACTTAGGTATTGGCATCTTCGGAGAGACTGACAAAGTCAACACAATAACCAAGAATTATCAGGTGTGGAGATAACCTAATCCCAGATCTGCTAACTGGCAAATTTCAGTTGAAGTAATGTAGGCCTTCCAAACATAAGCATTATAGACATTGATTGTAATTCTTGCTAACTTTATAGTTAGCATGAAACAAAATCAAAAAGGTTTCTCTCATCTTCTTTTGTTAGTTATGCTCTTGGCTGTTATCGCAATAGTAGGTTACACCGGCTATCGGGTTTTCAGCGGCAATAAAAATAATTCGACCTCGAACATGCCGACTGGGGCTCATCAAGTAAACCCAGAGGACGCCAATTCAACCGACCCGGTTACCAAGGGCAGATTTCTGACCGGCGGTAATTGTAGCGGTAGCGGTAGCAGGACGCTGACACATACACTGATGGACATTAATAACATAGATGATATTCAACCCATGGGTCTGATGATTGGCGGACACGTTACGCCAGTTGACCACGAATACTATTGGGGACCCGGTGGCAGTAATTCACCGGTTGATGCCTACCCCGTCTACGCTGACGCTGATGGCACAATTTCTCAAGTTCAGTACGCTAATGATGGCCAGAAAATTGCTTGGTGGGTAACAATTGCTCACTCTTGTACCTTCATCAGCAACTACAACCTACTTACAAGCCTAGCACCTACCCTTAAAGCTAAAGTGACCACTGGCACGGGTGATCATTGGGAAGCCGTTGTTAACATGCCAGTTAAGTCTGGGCAGCTGATCGGTTATGTGGGTCACCAAAGCCTGGACTTCCAGGTTTGGGATACCACAAAGACTCTAAAAGGATTTTTGAATCCAATCGCCTACAATAATCGTGAGCCCTGGAAGATCAACACAGTAGCGCCGTTAGATTATTTTACGTCTGCCGTTAAGTCGCAAATTCTACCTAAGTATCTACGGACTGTAGCTCCCTTGGATGGCCGTATTGACTATGATGTCTATGGTGAAGCCGTCGGCAACTGGTTTCTAGAGGGCACCAATGGTTATGCTGGTGGCAATGAACAGGGTAACTCAAACTATTATGGCGGGCATCTGTCTCTGACTTACAACTACCTAGACCCCAGCGCCGAGGAGTTCTCTATAGGCAATTATCAGGGTCAACCGACACAGTTCGCTGTCACAGGGGATGTTGACTGGACAAAAATTACATCGAGCAGTGGGCTAGTGAAAGTGGGGTTGGCGCAACCCAACTTGGTAACGACAAGTGGCCAGATCTGGAGTGGCCAATTCTCTCAAAATATCAAACTGGAAGCCGGTCCTAACGAAGCCACAGCTTTATTACAGATGACTGGGGCTGAGACAATGAAGGTTGAAGTTTTCCCGGGAAAAGTACCAGCCCAGATCAATAATTTCGACAGCAGCGTCCAAACCTACAACCGTGGCCAAGATGCCCACTTAACCACCTCCAACACAGCTACTCATTAAAATAAACATAGCGACAGCTTATACCTTCAGGAAAGGGTAGATAAACAGGATGAGACAGGTTTGAAGTTAGAAACGTAACGCATTTACTCCCGATATCAGTGACATTCGAGTTTGGCTGGCACTAAGTGTGAGCTAGGTCAATGTGGCATGAAGAGATAGTCGCCCAAATCAAGCCTTAGGTCTGCCCCTCCTGACACACGCGTAAGGATTGGGCATTTCTGAAACTACAGAACGCTGTCGTCTGCCGCCATAAAGATAGTGTCTATCTTACCGTTACAATCGAAAGAAAACGAGATGACCCGATGACCTGTTGAGCCGCCAACCACGGCAATACTCGGAAAATACTGGCCATAACTATCGGCCCGATATGTAGTCAGTGACGCGGCAGATACCGGAAAAGTCCATGTACCGGTACTTGGGTCTGATACAAAAGTAGTTATGTCGCTCACTGAAGCAGCCGGGGTTTTGGCGGGGATGACATCAGCGGCGGCGTAGACATCCTGTACACTTGCCGCCATATAGCCCTCCAAAGCTGCAGTATTGCCGGATGTAATAGACGCTTCAATATTTTGAATAGTTGCGGCATCTGGGGCCTTGGGCGTACAGACGGCAGACACAGGGTGAGGAGATGCTGTCGTAGCGGTATTTGTTGCTTTCAGAACTGCTAATTGCCTTTGGAGTCTGGATTTGTCTTTCTGCAGACGGGCAATAGAAGCGGCTTGCGTATGTTCGAAAGTAGTGGCCGTGCGGCCACGCCACCAATAGGCACCACCAGCACTGGCTGCCATGAGCAACACTACCAGCAGGATTAAAAGTACCCTTTTTAGGAGCTTACTTTTACTACGCTCACTATTCATTGGTTTGACTTCAGCCTTTTCTTGCATAGCCCTTCTCTCGTCCATATCCTAATACGCAATATAGTGAAAATAACAGTCTTATTTTTATCATATACCAAATACGGTTATGGTTAAAGCCAGCATCGGTTTAATTATAGTCTGTCTGAACGCGTCGCTTATAGCCAGCTTCCTTCATGAGCAGTAGGCGAATGCAGGTGAACAACTATAGCGCTACAGGGCGGCGATATGCCAGCCAGAATATCGGCAGCGAAAGTAGCTGTAGGCAGACCGAAAATACTACTAGCTCAGTTATCGACTTACTGTACAAATAGCCCATAAACCAACTGCCCATAAACCAGGCAATGCCAAAGCCGGTATCAAACAACCCGAAACCGGTAGCACGCCTGATAGATGGCACAATGCCGGCAACTAGGGATTTTAACAGCGACTCTTGGCTGGCACTACCTAAACCCCACAGAACCATCCCCCCCAAAGCAAGCTTCCCATTGCCAAGAAATACCAGCGGCGCAAAGCCCGCTGACAGAAAAACGCTTCCGAATATCGTATTGATGCTGCCCCTATCAAAAAGTCGTCCGAAGATGAGGGCTCCGATTGCCCCTACTCCCATGGCAACCGCATAGTACAAGGGCACGGTAGCAGCTGAGATGGTATGCGCCTGTTGGAAGTGATAGCCGATCAAAGCAAAGTCGGCAAAACCAGTTGCAATACATCCGGCAGCTATCATATACCACCAGTATGAGGAGCTGAAGCCAGCGATCTCCAGGCCATCGCTCCGGACCAGGTTGCGGGGTTTCGGGAAGTAGTAGCGGGCTATTAGTACTATTGTAATACAGAGCCCGGCTGAGACCCATAGCAGCCGGTAGCCGGTCCGGAAATCCCCGTGGTACAGCAACACTAGAGACATCATGAGCGGTCCTAGCATTGCACCTGTCTGGTCAAGAAACTCGTTTAACCCGAACACCCAACCTTGCCCTATACGGCTTCCGGCATACGATAGCATTGTCTCAGTTGCCGGCTTACGTATAGCGCGACCGGCCCGCTCAGCCACAATCAGCATAGCGGCAATTGGCCAATTGCCGGCCAAAGCCAACAGCGGCACAGCAATCATATTGATCGTGTATCCTGAGATAGTAGCCAACCAATAACGTCCGGTTCTGTCCGCGAAAAAGCCGACTATTGCACGAAGTCCATAGCCAACCAGCTCACCCAGGCCAGCAATAAAACCGACAGCTATCGCCGAAGCACCGAGTGTTCCTAGGAACTGTCCATTGATACTGCGACCGCCTTCGTAGGTAAAATCAGCAAAAAGGTTCGCAACGCCAATGATGAGGACGAATAAGAGAGCGACTCGTCTGCTGTTCACATAACGTATTATGCCATAGCTCGTTAGTGTTTATAGTTACTACGAGCTGTGCCGCAGCCATAACATCATCAGCTGCAACAGGCTGTCAATGGTGCCGATCGGCAGGTACCACAGTGTCCCAAGCGCCATAATTGCCAGACCGTACACCGCGGTATGTACGCCTAGCCAGTAGAGAAGCAGAACAGCTAGCCATACCGCGCTATAGGTGACAAACATGCTCATCATCAGCCGGGAGCGGGGTTTGATCCCAACTGCCGATACCGCTTTCGACCACGGCCCAAGTATTGTTCGCCCCTGGGCATTCTTGGGGCCAATGTAATCGCCATTACGCAGCCCATGAATACCGTCTAGACCCATATAGCCGGCCTCCAGAATGATGAGCAACGTCAGAATAAGTTTCGCTATCATAGATCCCTACCGCGGTATATGATTAAAGCTTCTTAACGTCAAAATAAAAACGGCTGTCGTCGTCCAATTGTTTTCCGTTATAGGTAACATGCAGGTGATATCGACCAGCTTTTTCAAATTTGATGAGTTCGAATATGGCGTTCATATTAACGCTGCCGGCCTCCAGCTGGCCGGACAGTTCAATACTTGCAGCCAGCTCATCGTCCGGCGCGGTAATCGTCACCTGGGTCTGTGAGGGGCCGGCCGTGACGTTATCTAATCTGCCGGCAACGACAAAGGACTGAGTGGCAGTATCTGCTCCCTCCGGAATCAGGATAGTGTCAAACAAGTCTATATACGACCATCGGTTGGTGGCACTATCTTGCAAAGTGCGTCCGGCAACGACAAGATAATTCAATATCGGTTTCTTCTGGGGCATATGATGATCTCCACGTCTTACTTACAACTCTATTGTAGCGCGGCTAAGCGTGAATTGCATCACCGGCGTTTCTATTAAGCACTATTCCTGAAAGGGATCCTGACGGGCTTGATCGAAGAGTGTTTGCACACTGACACTGTTGTCCTGCAGCCGCTTGATCTTATTAACCACGACTGGGTCGATGTGGGGTTGCGAAATGCTTGTTTGTGAAGCGATCGCCTTTTGGCTGGGTTGGGTGGCATTGAGCGCCTGAAACCGCCAGGCCACATAACCGTAGACAGCAATAACAAGTAACAGGAACAGCGGCAATCGAAAGTGCACCACACTACCGGCACGCGACCGCAATTGATTTTGTAATGGTAGCGTTTGAGTTTTGCTCATGGTCGTATAAACTCATCAATTTGTAGCGTAAAGGCAATCATGTCGGGATGCTTCTGATCAGGCTCAACGCTAATGCTGCTGACTTGCGCAGTTCGGCGGTTTTGCTCCAGTTTTGACAGAAACGTGATGAAATCCTCATATGGCACAAGGCTCGTGTTATCCTGAGTCACTGTAATCTGTAGATCGTACACACCGGGTATGCCCTTGACTGCCATAACTTGCGTCAGTTTGGAGCCAGGTTTGGTGGAACCTCCGAGCGTCGAGGGCGGGAAGGTAATGGAACTCAGCTGAGAAATACCACTCTGGGCGGCCAGATTGACAATCCCGCGCACTGCCTGAGCCTGATCTTTATCTTGCGGTACGACACTTTGGGCAATGGTATTGAGTTCGGCATACGTAGCGATGTCCTGTTTGTCGCGAATGAGTTGATTCTCCTGGTTATCCGCCGCCTGATTTTTGGCTTTGAGGTTCACCAAAATGCCCGATCGGTGTTGTAGTACCGTGACCGCTTGCCGTGCACTGGCCACAAAACCAATGGTGATGACAATGAGCACCCCAATAAGGCCAAAGTAAAGTTTCTGACTATTCATGAGATGCCACCTGATTTCGCCGAGTTAATGAACAGAAATGGATTGCTACTGGTAAACTGAGCACGAATCGTCGCCGTACACGGATAGGCCGGGTTGGCGATGGTCGAACCAGTTGCGCAGCTGATGCTAACAATATCCGCCTTACTAAATATTTGGTTGCTCGGATCGGCTAGGTTGACCTGCAGTTGGGTTGCGGCATTATAGCCAGTGGTTTGAGCGGTAATATCTATAGCACTCTGGTTTTGAGAAATCGAAAGATTGGTCAGAATAACATTCGCTGGAGTAATAGTGCCGAGCCGGTTGAGAAGCTTTGAAAAGAGGATTTCTTTCGATAATACCTGCACCATCAACTTAAGATTGTTAGAGATTGCTGCAACTTGTTTCTCGGTATCCGCAAAGCTCTGGCTCGTCAGGTGAGCCTGGGTGCTGGCGAGTTGCGCGTTGTAGCGGTCGATCGAATTGTTCATGGCTATCAGACCACCGATTGCCATGAGCACAACCCCGGCCGTTGCGAGAATAAATGCGATGATCCAATGGAACAGCCGATGATTATAGCGGGCATAGCGATAATCACTTTTGAGCTGAGGTGGCAATAGATTGATCATGCGAACACCTCCGCCGGATCCGTCAACGCCAAGCCGGCTGATGTTACAAATGTCATGAGATCAGCACTATAGATTGGTCGTAAATGCCCAAAATCAATCTGGTTACGCAGGCTGATCGTGCGGGCTGGCAAACGCAAATGGTCGGTCAAGAAATCAGCGAGCCCTGGTGTATTCGCGCCACCGCCCATCGTCACAATCTGGCCGATTGGCGGCTCTTTGCTGTAACGTTGCTCATAGTACCGAATGGTACGACGTACCTCTTTCAATAATAATTCTAAAGAAGAGGCGAGCGCAGGTGCGATTTGTTTCTGAAAGTCACTCGCTGCAATACCATACTCACTCTTAATTACCACCGCCTCACGAGAATTCACTTGCGTAGCGTTGGCAATCACTTTAGTAATATCGTCACCACCGAAGGCAACTGTACCGGTGACGAGTAGCCCGTGGTTAAATACTGTAATATCTGTTGTGGTGGAACCAAAGTCGATCAACACTGAAGGAATGCTGCTGTCACGATCACGAGCAAACAGCCGTGCCGCCGCCCCGGTTGCCGTATCAAAGAGGACCGCTTCCAGGCCCAACAGCTTAGTCAATGCCAGATAAGAGTCGACGATCTTTTGAGGCATGGCAACAACAAATACTTCGCTACCCTCATCACTCTGTCTGAGTGTGGTGTAGTCAAGGTATAAATTGTCGGCTGACAGGGGAAAGTACTGCTCCATCTCAGTTCGGACAGCCTCATCCATATCTTTGGCAGTCATCTTTGGTAGCTGTACGGCCCGGGTGAGTGCCCAGCGGACCGGCAGCGAGACAGCGACTCGTCTGGTGCCGATATCCCCGACTAATTCTTTACGAAACAAATTGGCTGTGGCCTTAGCTATCAGTTCCGGTTTAACAATAACTCCTTTAGAAATAGCACTCGGATCAAATGCAATTGATCCGTAGCCCTTCACCCGTGGTACTTTTCTGCCAATATCCAGCTGCATGACCCGCAGCATGTCATGGCCAATATCCATACCGAACAACGGCTTATCTTCAAAAAAATACGTTACTCGGTGTGCAATTTTCTTCACGTACCACCCATCCTGGCGCAGTCTTTATGCTTACTTGTTAGTATAGCATCGCGCGTTTTAAAGCTACAAAAAATGGCGCTATCCGGACCCTGAATACAGCGGCTGGTAGCTGGTGATAGTCCATGTCTGAGTGCCCGAACTAAGTGTCTTGCCAAAGATAACGGTACCGGTTCCATTAAGATTGACTGTCTGGCCAGCCACAGCGCCCATTTGGCCAGTGCCGGATAGCGTGGCCTCACCCCAATAGGCATCAAATATCATGCCGGGCACCCTGGTATTACCACTAACACTGACTGTTTGCACGCTTTGGGAGTTATATAGATCATTGCCCGAAAGGTTTGTACAGTAGCTACCGTTGGTAGCAGTCGTGCAATTATCATCGCTCTTGAAACTAATAAACTCTATACCGGTCCCACTGCTGTTGGCGATCATACTGGCCGAACCGCTGACAGTAATGGTGCCGTCCACTATGATAACCGGTGTTGTCGTGCCAGCGGCATCAGCAGCCGTAATCTTTGCCGATCCGGAGATAGTGAGATTACCTGTTATGTAGACATTGCCATTGACCGTAACATTGCAGCTGCCATTGATATTGACATTGCCGGTCAGCTCTAAATTCCCCGGCCAGTTTCGGCTTAGCGGCGATTGACCGCATACATACGTATTACTATTGCCTGAACCAAACGTTCCGCCGCTGTTGAGCGCATTGATCTGCCCCATACGATCATAGAAGGGGGTTGACGAGACCGGAGCGGTGCAACCCACCTGCAGCCCGGAGCCGCCATTGCCGCCCTGGATGTTATTATTCGGGCCGGTGCTGGTCTGGCTGGTGGCGCAGACCGAGCCGTAAATATTGGTATTGTGGCCCAACGAAATCGGCTGGCTGCCGTTTGTGCAAACTTGCGGGTAGGTATTCCCTGGATTCGAACCACTTGGGCAGGCATTATTGGCCACATCAACCTTAACTGGGTTGCTGTAGGTTCCAATTTTTGAAGCACCGCTCATGCTTATGGTGCCGCCAACATAGACATCGGAATTCGTGACGTTGGCGTTACCGGACAAGATCAGACCGCCAGGACCACTAAAAACTGAATAACCAGTACTGGCGGTACCGACAACCGTCACCCGGACTGAACGAGTAACATATGGATTTGCGGTGTTATTCGCGAGATAGACATTGCCGGTCGAGACAATCGTTTTCGATTTTCCATCTGTGTTTTCGGTAACAGTCGTGGTGTAGGCGCCTTGGCCCTGAGATGTATCACTGAAGAACTGTTGGGGCGAGTTATAGCCAGTGAACGAACTATTGGTATTCAGTTCATACACCGATTGTTCAATACCAGCCTCGGCTACCAGCTGAGCATTTTGTACATATTCTTCACGGACCGTGTGCTGATACTGTTCAGAGGCCAGGCTAGCCGCGGCGATACCGACCGCACTTAAAAATACAATCATGACAAGTGCCGATACCAGAAACCAGCCGCCTTGGGCCTGGTGTTCATGATCCGGACAACATGATCGACAGCACCGCAATATGTTCCTATTCATTTCGAAATACCATCCTCGTTGAATACTGTGCACTGATTGTTTTCGCGTCGAGTTTAGTTGACAGTGTTATTGATGCTTGCACTGAGCGGGCGCTCGACGGGGCTACAATCTGTCCGTTGACATCATAGTAGGTCACCGACCAGCTGGTTACCCCAGTAGCAACAGGACTATCTGCCGGGCAGGAACTCGTAGCTTGGGCCGGTGGACATGTCGTTACCGCGGCATCGTTGGGGCTATTTGAGACAATAGTGCGACGATACAATGTTGTCCCGGATAGATAGTAGATCTCGTTATCCTTCTGACTGATATACTTGGCCGGATCGCTAAATATGATGTTATTGTTACCATCGACGGCGGCTTTAGCCAGAACCAACGTCTGGCCATTTGACTGCCAGCCATACGAGCCTCCCGGTCCATTCGGATCAGGCCAGATATTATTGTCGTCGGCACTGCCGGAGAGCTGCACATCAGTTGCCAAAGTGTCCATTGACATTTCTGCCGTATTCAGGAGGTTGGCCCGGTCCTGCGCCAGTGTTGAGGCCTGTAGCCAGCTAACGATGAAATTTGCCAGACTGAGTGACAGAATGCCCATCACGAGCATCGTTACCAGCATTTCAGGGAACGTAAATCCACCGTTTGTATTACGAAAGAATAATCGACGCATCACCCTTGCCCCAACCCAATAATGCCAATGTCTGAACTCAATGTTACGACTCGTGACTTACCGTAATCGCTGTAGCTAATAGTCACATCGACTCGCCGCAGCCCTGTTGCTGGTTCACTGATCGCCACACTACCTGTGGCACCGTGAGGCAGCTGGCTCGGGAGACTGCTCGTAAAATTGATGTTGCTACCCGGAGTCAGGTTGTCGTAGCCGGCGTTGCGCAGATCTTCAATTTCGGTCCGGGCTGCTCTGACGGCAATATCGTAATGCTGGCTCTGGACTTCATCAATCTGGAGTACGTAGTAGAGACCGCCGAGGCTACTTAAAACGAGACCAAGGACTAGTATCGTAACGAGTAGTTCTACTAAAGTAAAACCCTGCTCGTTTGAGCTACTGCGGAGCGTGAGCGGGTACCGATTGCGGACCATAATACTCTAGGCATTATAAAACCGCTTGAGCTTTTGCCCAAGCGGTTTTTCTTAACCTAACTACTCTAGTATTGCATAGATGTCAGTTCGTAACGGTTATGTCGTTAGCGGGAGAACTGCCGCCGAAGAGCGTACCTGCCGCCGTCAATGAATAACCCGTACATTGCGTTGCGCTATCGTCACAACCAGTTGGTGATGGGGTGTACGTATAGCCACCAGCGCCCAACGTGGTACTAAGTGACGTATTATTGCCACCGGTTGAGCTCGCCAACCACGTGTCAAAGGAAGCCAACGTCGTCGGATAATCTCCGTTATCAGCATTGTACTCCCCGAGTTTGTTCCTTGCTTCTGCAAGGTTCGATTGTGCGGCTGCCTTGTTGGCTTTGTTCTGCGCCCCGCTATAAGCAATAAAGGCGATCGCCGCCAATATACCGATGATGATAATCACAATCAACAGCTCGATTAACGTAAAACCTGCCGATTTTAGTTTTGTTTTCTTTTGCATTGCCACCCTTTCTTATTTGGATTATATCCAGATATATACTTAACCTAGCTTATAAATCCATTATGCTTACGATTAATTCTGTTGTCAATAACCTTCCGTTTATTTTCAGCCTGCAACGTGTGTCGACAACTGGGCAATAGGTGCAAATACACTAATCGCAACGGTACCAACCATGACGCCCAGTACGATAATCATGACCGGCTCAATAATCGACGACAACGCGCCGACAGCGGTATCGACTTCTTCTTCGTAAAATTCAGCGATTTTGAGAATGACCGTATCGGTTTGGCCGGTTTCCTCGCCGACAGCTAACATTTGGGAAACGATTGGCGGGAAATGCTTGCTTTTGCTCAACTGTGTTGATAATTCAGCACCGCCCTCGACGGCTCTGGAGCAGTCGAGCAACTCTTTTTCAATAACGGCGTTACCTATAGCAGCCGCAGTAATATCTATGGAATCAACGATCGATACCCCAGCCCCCATCAGTGAGGCGAACACCCGCGAGAAACGAGCAATGGCAGTCTTAATAAGAATAACCTTGATTGCTGGAATTTTGAGAATAAATGAATGCCAATGGTAACGACCCTGCGGCGTTGCGGTGTAGCGGCGGAACAAGACCAGGGCCAGGGGTATACCGACGAACAGAATTAGGATAAAGAGCGGCTGTTTCATGAAGTGGCTTATAGCCAGTAGGGCGCGGGTATAGATCGGCAGTTGAGCCTTGCCATTACTGAGCGAGCGCAGGATCGTGCCGATTCTCGGCACAATAAAGGTCATCAGAATAAAGAAGGCAAGGAGCGTTACGCTAAAAACGACTATCGGGTAGATCATTGCTGCTCGTATCTTCCCCTTGAGCGCGGCGTCTTTCTCCTGCTGGAAGGCCAGACGTTGTAAAACTTGATCCAAAATACCGCCCGCCTCGCCCGCACGCACCATGCTCACATAAATGGCCGAGAAAGCCTTGGGATGTTTTGCCAATGCAGCACTCATACTAGAGCCCCCTTGCACATCTGCCAGCACCGTTTCAAGAATCTTCTTAAATGTTGGCGATTCGCACTGATCTTTGAGGATTGTCAGTGCTCGCAAGATGGGTACCCCAGCATTAATCATGGTGGCGAATTCACGAGTAAAAATGACAAGATCTTTGGTTTTAACTTTGCCAGCTCCCGGGAAGGGGATGCTCATATTAAGCCCGCTCGCTTTACTGGCATCCTTTACGACGATGGGCGCTAGTTGTTTGGCACGGAGTGCAGCAATGGCAGCAGCCTTGCTATGGGCACTAATGGTACCTTTCTGTATTTGGCCGCTTGCTTGGCGAGCGGTGAAGTTAAAATCGGGCATTTTGTTTTTTATTCTCCTATTCTTCAGTGGCCGTGACGCGCATAATTTCTTCAACCGTTGTCTGGCCACGCAGCGCTTTTATGAAACCGTCAGTGTGCATAGTGATCATACCATCGTGGATTGCTTGTGTTTCCAGCGCCTCGCTGGTAGCGTTACTCACGATGCTCTTTTGGATGGCTGGACTGTTCTCCAGAACTTCATATATACCCAATCGCCCGCGATACCCGCTATGATCGCAACTGTTGCAACCCGCCTCATGCACCTTCCAAAGCCGGTGAATTTCACTTGTTGTCGTGCCCAATTCACTGGCATCTGCCTTGCTTGCTGACACTGAGCCCTTGGCGCCAATACCGGCATCAAGTGCTTGCTTCTCCAGTGTATGAATACGATCAAAATCGCCTCCTTGCTGCAGTTTGAAGGCAACTTTGAGGCGATCAAGCACACCTCCGTCAGGCTTGTACTCCTCACGGCATACTGGACATAGGCGACGTACTAAACGTTGTCCGATGACGACCCGTACCGTACTGGCGATAAGGAAAGGCTCTACTCCCATATCGAGTAGTCTGGGTAAACAGGTTGCGGCATCATTGGTGTGCAATGTACTAAACACCAGGTGTCCGGTCAAAGCGGCCTGAACCGCCAAGTCAGCGGTCTCTTTGTCGCGGATTTCACCAACCATAATAATGTTGGGGTCTTGCCGCAGCATCGAACGCAAGCCGCCGGCAAAGGTCATCCCGGCCACTGGGTTAACTTGTGTCTGGTTCACGCCAACGATTCGGTACTCTACCGGATCTTCAACGGTACTGATATTAACACTTGGGGTGTTGAGGCTACTGAGCACACTAAAAAGACTGGTTGATTTTCCTGAGCCAGTCGGGCCGGTCACCAAGATAAGCCCGTGCGGCTGCACGATGGCGTCCTTCACGCGTTTGAGTGACTCGCCCCAATAGCCCAATTCTTCCAGAGTGGCCGCCTTGCTGGACTCGTCCAAAATACGCATCACGACTTTTTCACCGTCAACGATAGGCAACGTCGACACCCTGAGTGCATACACATGGCTAGTGATAGCTATCTTGAACCGGCCGTCTTGCGGGGCACGGTGTTCGTCAATCTTTAAATTAGCAAGGATTTTGATGCGTGAAACCAGCGCGCTAAGCAACTTGCGCGGCAACTTATTGGCTTCATGCAAAACGCCGTCGATTCGATAGCGAACGATGACGGCATCTTCGCGCGGTTCAATATGCACGTCACTGGCCCGGCTCTTAATGCCGTAGTCAATAATGAGATTGACGGTTTGGGCAATAGGTGAGTCTTCAGCAACATCCTCCTCGGTAACTTTCTCCTCGGTGGTTTCTTTGTTCTCAATGGCAATTACTTTAGCGAGTTCAGTGCTGACAGTACTGCCGCTGTATTGATTAATCGCCGCCTCAATAATTGGGGTTGGTGCAATATGGACGCGAATCGGTTTGCCGAGCTGCTTCTGAAGAAAGTTAATAGCCTGAATATCGTCGGGGTCTTCCATGGCGACAAATACAACGCCGTCTTGATCAATATTGAAGGCAATGGTCCGATATTGCTTGGCGATCTGCTCAGGAATGAGTTGTAACACATCCCGCCGTAATCCTTCGACAGCAAAGTCAGCAAATGGAACATCAATCTCTTGCGCATACAGCTTGGTGAGATCGGTCTCACTGAGCATATTGGTCTGCACAACGATGTCCTGCAGGGGTTTATTTTCGCTTACTCCCTGCTCGTGCAGCTCTTTTAACTGATCAGCAGTGAATTTATTGGTTTCTTTGAGCAGCTTCTCAACTAGCGCGTCAGATATACGCATACTGCCCTATAGTATAGTATGAAAAGCGTAAGCTTTTAAGGCCTTACATTTTCGGCACTCATATCGTAGTATGTAGTATAGAATAGTAGGACGTGGACCGATGGTCCCCTCGTCACGGAGTTGTATGTGAACGATGTAAAAAAACCAAAAACGAAAACTCCCGTCACGGCGTCAAAGGATAATCCTGACGACAATAATAAGGCGGGCCGACTCGTTATCCACCATCGTCCGATGGTGACTCGAACGGCAGACAATGCGGCACCAGCCACGCCAGCAGGACCACCATCGGCACCACCACTCACATCGCTTGGGCATATTGTAAAACCACTTGCTACGTCGAAACAGAGCGAGTCGACCACTGAGGCGCCAGCCACAGACAAGCCAACTCAGCAGGCGACTGTTCCGGCAGAGCCGGAACATACCGAAGCCCCAGAACAACGCCCCCCAGCAGCGCCAGCCACAGAAACTCCAGTCGATCAGCCTACAGAGACACTTCCAGCACAACCCCAACCACCCACGGACGATAATGCCGCCCCGCAGGAACAAAAACTTCTGGAGGACATCAATAGTCGGCAGTATTTCTTACCGATCAACACCGTTGCCCGTAAACGATCGATCAAGGTAAGCTTGCTGCTTACTCTCCTGGTCTTGCTGCTCAGTGTCGTTTTAATTGACCTTATGCTTGATACAGGGATCATCTTGCTGCTCGAAAAAGTCCCCCATACTCACTTCTTTACTACGATCAACCAATCCTAGAACTCACTGGAGTTACTGGACTGGCTCAGCTGTAACCTGAAAAGAAATCTCGTTTCACTTGGTTATCTGGAATACCCATAGCTTGAAGCATATCCTTCATAGCAGCCACCATACTCTGCGTCCCGGATATGTAGAAGGCCCGCTCAAGGTAGTCAGGAACAGTGGACCTGAGCATTGCTTCCGTAATTCGTCCGTGCCGCTCGAATGGATGTGCCAGACCTGCTGATCGGCTGCTCACCATGTAGTGCGTTTGGACGCCAAGTTTTTCCCGGGCTTGTTCAAATATATCCCTGTAGGCGAAGTCGGCTGGCGTCCGGGCGGCATAGATTAGGATAACCGGGCGGCGTTCATCCTTGTCGATCAGATATTTGATCATGCTCCGGTATGGTGTTATGCCGATGCCGCCGGCAATAAAAACCAGCTTTTGGTGTTGATCCTTCGGCAGGACAAAGTCACCGGCTAGCCCCGCCGCAGCAATCGGCGTATGCGGCTGCAGCGCCAAGAGCGTTTGCTTAAAACTACTGCCATGCTCATAAAACTTCACCCCGATCCGGATGGTTGATTCAGTTGGCGAAGAAGCTAGCGTTAAGTAGCGCCGGGCGCCACGGCTATCCATCTGTTCGTGTGGCAGGGTCCACTCCATATATTGTCCCGGCTGATAGGAGAACTGACGTCCAGGCTCAAACACAAAATCAACACAGTCCGGCGTAAGTTTCAGCTTCTGGTTGATCTTCGGCGTCAGTTTGACCTTCGGGCTCAACAGGCATGAAAAGATGTTGCCGGCAACCAAAGCCAGTTCCGGCGTAGCGTAGAGGTGCAGGATATGGGCCTGTGGCGGGAAGAGCAAACCAACCAGTAGTGCATACCAGATTTGTTTCCGGGCGGTTGGCGGTGTTGTCAGCGGTTCGGTCAACATCACAAAACCAAGGAAAAACATCGCTGATGTAGTAAGGGTATTATGCAGCATTGTCGGCACACTGCCATGCGTTAGCAAGGTATAGATGATGGAGGCGCTGAGTGCACTGGCAAAGAATGTAACAACCATCCGGCCCCTCTGTAGTTTACGCACAACAAGGATTCCACCGATCAGGACAAACGGGATGAGACTTCGGGTACCCACCCACCAGCTAGCGCTCTGGTGCGGGCCCAGCGCTGTCAACACGACCGCAATAGCTGCTGGGTTGAAAAGATGCTGCTTGTGAATTGTCAGCAGATACTTCGAAGTAATCGCTAGGCCTGCAGCAGCCAGCAGAAAGCCTATGCTTAACCCTTCCAGGCCCACCGGCGTGATGATCAATGCCAGTATCAGAGCGGTTATATGAGTTGACTCAGGATTAGTGGGGATACGCAGGATCGCCGCGAATATCTTGTTAACAACCCAGCAGGTTACCACCAGGATGATTGTTGACAGCAGTATGTGCCATGGGCTGAAGGCCAATACGCCAAAGACGCTCAGGCCGATTGCTGCCAGTATTAGACCAAGCAGATAATACAGTACCAGGCGATACATCGTGATACGGTCCAGTAGTCTGTCGATCATCCGAAGCATTAGCTGACCATATACCTTTCAAAGCCACTGGTATAGGTAGCAATACCATCGTCATCTATAAGATAGCCCTCTAGCCCGGGCATAGACTCGATGAAATTAATACCTGTCTTGCCCATAGCAAAGGCGGCCGTGGCGAATCGATCAGCTTCAAAGATATTCGGTCCGATCACTGTCAAGCTTGCAACCCCCTTAATTGGATCAGCCGGTCGTTTGGGATTGTAGATATGTTGCCCACGTATATAGGTACCCGAGGTGGCAACGCCCTCAGAAGCAACCTGCAAGGTTTTTACAATCTCGGCCGTATTGAAGGGGTTGCGAATGCCGACCCGCCAAGGGAATTTTTGTCCATTTACACCATGCACCTGGATGTCACCGCCGGCTTCGATGAAGAAGCCCCTGGCTCCCAGATTCACGAGCTTTATGGCAGCGTTGTTAATGGCCCAACCCTTCACCAATCCGGAAGGATCATAGCTGCCGTCGTGGAAAATATCGAAGTAGCCATCACTGCTCTGCTTGGTTTGCTCACAGAGCTCCATGACCAAGCGCATCTGCTTGCTCCAGCGGGACTTCGGCAATCCGCGGTTTATCTGCGAGATTTCACTATCTGATTTATACGTGCTGAAACGGGCATCGACGCTATGGAAATAGTCAAAGATGATACTGAAATACCGCTCCGTGCGGGCATCGACTATTTCGATTGAAATCGGCATACCCATAATAAGCTTTGTCTGTTTCATGATTATTATTGTGCCTGTGCTAATGCCGATCCGAGCGATTGCATGAAGGCCTGGCTGGTAAATGTCGCGCCAGTGATAATGTTGACGTTGGCACTCTGGGCCTGGATTGCCTCCTGTCGCAAGTACGGTATAGCCTGCCCGTTTATATATTGCGAGTTAGGATTGTCATTGGGGTACTGCAAGAAAGTGACTGTTTGTAGGCGTCCGCGCTGAATAGTGGCAGCGACCTGGACGTTGCCGTAGTAGGCGTTAGCGACACTGCCAGTATAATTGCCATCTTTATATGTCTGGCCGTTGGTGGGGCTTGAACCAGTTGAACCAGCATTGCCTGAGCTGGTGGAGTTCGTTGAACCACCTTTGGATAACGTCGGTGGAGCAATGATCCCTTCGCCATGCTGGTGGCGCAGACCGTAGCTGTACACCAGGAATGTGGCGGTGACACCAATGCTTAGCAATAACTTCCGTATTACGATCATACTAACTTATTGTACGTGGTGCTCGTTTATCACGGTCTTATTCTGCATAATGAACCTGAAGATAAGCCGAAGCAGTCGCCATCTGAAAATACGCACATTGTGCATCACCTCTTACCTCTGGTATCATTAGGGGTATGAATGCCCTATTTCTCCCCGGTGCCAGCAATAGAAACAGGCAGTGGATTCATGCCTTTGCCGAACAACTGGGTTCTCTATTTGATGTCCGCGTTGTCTGCGAATATCAGAGCTGGGACCAGGTCGGAGCACACCCTGATGAGCTCATTGAGCTGCCCCGTATTACCAGCCAGCTTAAGGATCTGCCGACGCCGTACGTTGTTGTTGCCAAATCAGTCGGCACTTATTTCGCCTTGCGGCTTATTAGGCAAGGGGTACTGCAGCCAACTAGATGTGTATTCCTTGGGGCTGCATTAGGGTTACTGCAAAGAGCCGGTGATGCTGATGAGCTAGTGAGCGCCAATAGCGTGCCCACACTTATTTTACAGAACAGGCACGATCCGGTAGCATCGTTTACGGCAGTTCAAAGTTACCTCGCATCACGCAAGTTGAATAACTACAGGGCTGTAGAGCTGCCTAGCGAGACGCACGACTACATACAGTATGACCTCATGCAGCCGCTGATACAGGACTTCCTGGCTAGCTGATGATTGTTCCTTTCGATGAGCCACTACCTGACAGCCGCCATATGAAAGCCGAGGATATACAACAAGCGCTCCAGAGACTGGCCAGCCCATCAAAAGCGAAAAGCTCATCCTGGTTTTTCAGAACAGGTCCGGGCCAATATGGTGAAGGCGATCAATTCATAGGGGTTACAGTGCCTGAACAGAGAGAGGTCGCAGCATCCTTTGCTAGCATTTCTCTATTAGAATTAATGCGGCTGCTGCAGAGCCCCATACATGAACATCGCCTGACAGCACTTTTCATCCTTGTTGATCAATACAAAAAAGGTGATACGCAGATCAAAAAAGAAATTGTTGGTCTATACCATAAAAACCGGGCACAGGTTAATAACTGGGACCTCGTAGACAGCTCGGCACCATATATCTTAGGCGACTGGCTGTTGACTCATTCACCGGAAGTGCTGTATCGATTAGCTTCATCGAAATCGGTCTGGGATCGCCGGATAGCCATTATTGCGACCCTGGCAAGTATTAAAAATAATCAGTTTGATCCCACGCTCAAAATCGCCACGCTACTACTTCCGGATAAAGAAGATCTGATCCATAAAGCGACTGGCTGGGCCCTACGGGAAGTCGGCAAGAAAGATCAAAAGACCTTGATCAATTTCTTGGACCGCCACGCAAAGTCTATGCCACGGACAAGCCTACGCTATGCCATCGAAAGACTTTCAACCCAGCAGCGGCTTTACTATTTGAAGCAGAAGACATCAGGTAAACAGGGGCTCCGAAAAGAGGATCAGTAAATGAGTCATAACCTGCCTCACCACCTACCAGCGGAGCTTTCCAAGAACTATCGGACGGTGCAGAACGCCGCAGCGTTCGGTGCCCAGTATTGCCGCTTTCCTGCCGATCGGCTCACTCAAGTGGCAGCCATGACCATTGATTTAATTAGATTCCCACTTAGGGAGAGCGAGGATTTGGTCGGAGTTTTTTCAGCATTGCAGCAGGCTTTTGCGCTTGAGCGCGGTGTTCCGCCATATGATGTAGCCGAACAAACGCCTCGTTACGCAGCAGGAGCGGCTAGCTGTAGCCGTATTGTCAGTCTATCGGCTAATCCGGGCTGCCGAAATGGTCAAACTGTCCAGGTGCCCGAGCTGATCCAATTCGTGCGTCGGCCGGTGTGGGAGGACCAAGGCAGCATTACTCCTGGCAGGCTAGTCGGTACATATGCTGCCCGATTTACGGAGCCTGGCCCTGACCGGTTCTTATTCTTCAGGATCGGTGACGAAAAAGAACTGCGCGTGCTTACCGATAGCCAGCGCCGAATAACTATCGAAAATCTCGGTCAGGCGGCGACCGCATTCTCGGAATATGCCGAGGTGAGTGGCGCAGACTTCCCTCAATACTACCTCGGCTTTCCCGACAGTGTAGCGGCTAATCTATACAGTGACACTGCTTACGATTTAGTGGGAGATATCGTGCAGCCCGGCAATAGCTAGTTGATAGCCCAGCTCTTCTGCTGGGGTGGGTGGGGTTGGTGGTGAGGGGGGTTTCAAGCATAGCTATTATAGCCTGTCTTTATGTACCTGGCTCAGTCCACCCACCATCTCACAGAACTCTTCAGGATACTTTACCCCCAGCAGCCTTGCCGCTTCTTTCTGTGTAAACCATCTATAGGCAATATGCTCATCAGATAGAGTAATCTCAGTGTCGCTCGGTATAGCACATTGGTAAACACTTAGGATAAGCCCTACTGAATCTTTGCCTACGGGTATCCGTAGGTTGGATAGCACCATACCAATATGTGTGGCACCCTGTATGTGAGCAATACCGGTCTCCTCAGCGACTTCTCGACGTAGTGTTTCATGACCGTCTGGCCTTTTTGTACTCTACCGCCTGGTAAGTCCCAGTAGTCTGTACGTTTACCGTTCAACTTTGCCGGGTTGACCTGCAATAGAAGGATCTCACCCTTATCGTTTTTTAGGAGTGCTTTAACACCGAGATGGAAGATGTCTTCAATTGCATTGCTCATCGTAAAATCGCCAGTACTTCTTCCGTCTCTTGGTCCAAGCGACTTATCTAGGTTACGAACCGAAATTGCCGTGTGGTGTGGTCTATAGTTCATTTCTTGCCTCCATTCCACTTCAGCTCATACTTCTTGCCGCCAGTATCGTCAAGTTTGCCAAAGACATACCAGTTGTCTACGGTTATTTTATAGAATTGATGCCCCTCTGGGTTCTTGGCATCTTCAAGTACTGCCTCATCCTGATGTAATTGCTCTTTTATGTACGGGAATACTGTTTGTCTCTCTGCCGCAGTAGTCAGCAGTTGCGCCTGGCCTTCAAAGTAAACACCCAATGGATAGACTTCCAGAGGATGTTGTTTGACAATGTTGCCGGCTACATACGGATTTGCGGCTATCTCTTGGCTGTGGCGGCGTGAAGTAAGTGAACGAAAGTATAGATTTAGATTATCGTCGTAGGCATAGTGCACCTCACAGACCCATGGCTTATTGTCTTTACTGGTACCGAGTGACATATGTTGGATTTGTGGTAGGTAGTCACGGATGATTTGTTCTAGGTTCATGACTTAACTTTCTATGAATGTATCTAGCTCATTGCAATCAGAATCTTTAACTTTCATATTACTCCTTCTTTCTTGTGGGCCTTATGTTCTTAATAATACCTTATCCCGCCTCTGTAGGTTTATTTTCTCCAAAAACAGGCCAGCCTATTAGGTAACAAAAAGGCAGTTGCCTATTTGGGTATTTTGTTGGTACGATCAACTTTGTGCTACATACTGTTTAAGGTTATAGGGGGATGAATATATGAAGCAACGACACATACGGCAGACACTTGTGGCCTCTGCAGCAACACTAACACTAGTCGGAGGAATAGTAGCAGCTATCCCTATGGCTAGAGCGCAGCAATCCCCGCCCTCACTAAAGAATCTCTCCGTATTTTCAGACACCAAAGCAAGTGAGCAAACAAAGCTTGATGCTTTACGGGCCGACCTGCAGCAAATCGTGGATAACAACGAATCCCAGTTCATTATCACCGGCGTACAATTTAAAGATTTACAGACCGGCCAATCGCTCTATAGCTATAACCCGGACATGGCTCAGTATGCCGCTAGCCTCAACAAGGTTCCGCTTGGGTGGCTGCTATTACAGGATCTACGAAATGGCCGCGTGCAGATGTCGCAGCAACTAAGTTGGACCGCCAGCCAGGTCGTTCCTGGCTATGGATATTATGATCAGACAGGTGCGCCGACGACCGCAACTGTTCAGCAGCTGATATGGGATATGTTTAATCGTTCTGGCAACACCGCCACTGAAGTATTGGGTAACCAGACGCTCGGTGGACCTCTGGCGATGAATGGTCGGCTCGCGCAGTATCCGCAGCTGGTGCAGACGAGTTTTCAGGGTGTTACTTCCAGCTCAGGTTACCTTGGGTTCTACCTCGGCAACACTACTCCCAATGAAGGATCATGGCTGATGGAACAGTTACAGGGGAACAAGGATGGCTATGAACACTTCATGCAAGCCGCGCTGGCTAACAATATCTTCACAAACTACGGTGTGCGTAGCCAGCTCTCTGGTAATCCCAACATTGAATTGGCCAACAAGGTGGGTATTATTGATGATGCTGATGCTGGTAGCAACCGTTGTGACGAGGGCATCATATATAACTTCCAGACGCACCGATCGTACGAGTATTCTTTCATGACTACTAACTTTTCGGCTGATCTAAGTTCTAATCGTCCGGCCGAGCAATCACTCGAGCAAATGGGCCTAGTGATCTTGCGTTTTGCGGGCGACAAGCAGCAATCTGGTGCACCCATAAACCAGTCAACTCCACAAACACCAGCCTTCCACGAATCCCCCCAGCTTGATAAAAAAGTTCTCTATTAGCAGTAGCTAGAGCCCAGGATTCACCTTCTCTCATGGGGCTCAAACCCAGGCAAGAGTTTGCATTGACAATATATCGTAGTTAGATATATACTGTGCCCATGAAGCGCCGGTATAACCAGTTGCCACAAGTTGCCTTCAGTATACTGCTGGCTCTCAGCTTAAAGCCTCGGCACGGCTATGAAATCATGAAGCAGGTAGCCGAGGACTCTAACGGCAAGATCAGGCTGGCACCTGGGGCACTCTACACTAGCATTAAGCTGCTCTATGAGCAAGGTCTCGTTGATGAAATCAAAGATCAGCTTGATACCCGACGGCGCTACTACCAGCTAACAGACAAAGGGCGGGCAGCTCTCAATGCCGAGCTCAGCTACTACGAAACAACTGTGGCGCTGGCCAAAACCCGCAAAGTTTACGAAGCCGTGGGGATGATATGAAAGATATCCGTGAGCACTTCCCACTCTATACAAGGGTGCTCCGGCTATACCCAAAGCCATACAGACAACGCTACGGATTAGCAATACTGCAGACGACTGCAGATATGTTCGATGACGCTCAAAGTCTTACCGAACGGATCATGATCTGGGTTCGAATGCTGATTTGCCGGTCAATATAGTCAAGCAACAGCTACATTACGCAGGAGGAATTATGAGCAGCGACATGCCACGCTATACCAAACGCAGCGGTCTCATGGCAGGGCTACTACTAATACCCTTCTTTGCTGCACTAACCGCCAACATGCTCGATAGGATTATGTATGGTCATACCCTGTATGGATCATGGCTCTGGAAGTCCCCAATCATCGGTCTTTGGATACTTTACTTACCAGAAGCCGCCCTAATGCTAGCCCTTGCCGGCTATGCTACCTACGTGTTTAGGGGCAAATCATCATGGTTGCAGCGTCTGTGGATGTCTGGCAGACCTGGCCGGTTATTGTGCCGGCAGTAATGGCAGTTGGGATACTTTTTATACTGGCTTTTCACGATAGTGTCCACTGCTGGATTCAAACGCCGTCTCATCTGCTAAGCCATATTAATCAGACCTGGCAGTGCAGTACTCGGAACCAATCCCTACCGGTTTTTAAAAAATACTTCTGATCTACAAGCATACCACACACGAACCCGGTCCTATAGCCACCGATCGAGCCGGAGTAGAATTTTAGTTTTTTGCTGTGGTAGCAGGCGTATATTTAAGCGTAAAGAGGTATCGTATAATCCGATAGCAACCAAGAGCAGCAAAAATGACCGAAATCACTATGCTACTAACGTAAGAACCCCACAGGGCACCATTGGTAGTCAAATTGTTCAATACAGTGCTCCAAAAGTCAGTACTGGTATACGCCTGGAACGTAGAAACATGATACTGCCCGGAATACCAAAGTTGGGCGTCCATAATGATACCACTCAGAAGACTTAGCACAACTCCTATCGTAACAATGCCAATTAAGAATTGGGCGGCATCTTTATCCGGATTTGAACCTGAACCTTTGCGATATAACTTAAGAGCCAGATATGCGATACCCCAGGAGACAATTGAGGCGATAAAGCCATAGCGCCACAAAATATCCCAGCCAACAATACCTGCGGGGATTGCTAATAGTGACAGTAATAGTCCCTTTCGGCGCTCATTCGGCGTAGCTACCTTAGTGGCTTCTATATGCTTCTCTTTCTCTGGAGAAACTATTTCTACTTTTGAAGATTTACTGTTATCTTGACTATTCATTCTTTTTGCCTCCATAAAGCCATCAATGATAAATGCGATCCAAAGCATTAAAAACGATGCCAGACTTAACCAGTCCCAGACAAGATACGGGGAGTTCAGCCATGCCGTATAGGTGGATGATGTATCGAACTGGCTTGCAAATCCTAATAAAGTACTCGCAAGTACAAGCCATCCTAGTGGACGCTTAAAATTAAGATAAATATAGCCGAGGCCAGATACCACATTCAACAGGGCTGCAAGCCATGGTTTCTTCATATGGGTAGACATTTTATAACCTTATTTGCTTAAATGCAATACTATATTATACCTGAATCTCGAAACTCCCACTTAAGATAAAACACGCCGTGTTTGCTATCTTTGTTAGTGCAACCTAAACAAGGAAAAACAAACATGCGTGTTTTACGTTCTCATCATATAGTGCCATTGTATGTTTGGGTAGATGA
>DASYZQ010000026.1:0-92388 GCA_035946175.1 Saccharimonadales bacterium (SeqCode) | reverse complement strand
TGACAGGCTCGTCCAGACCGCGTCATACCCGAGCTCGGCCAAGTCTCCAAGAACTCTGTCAAGCCCTCGTTTCCTGATGGCTGCCACGTTCTCCACAAATATGAGTCTCGGTCGTAGACAGCAAATCCCATGTACGATATTTTTCCAGATCCCACTTCGTTCTCCCTTCTCAATACCTAATCCTTTGCCTGAGTAGCTAATATCCTGGCAGGGAAAGCCTGCGCAGATGATGTCAACCGGCTCTACCTGGCTCCAGTCCAAGGCAGTGAGATCACCCAGGTTAGGGACGTTGGGATACCGAGCAGCCAGGATGGTTGCTACATGCTTATCGTTGTCACAGCACCAAGAGAGCTTCCCTTGGAACACCGCCTGAGCAGCCATGTCCAGGCCACCGTAGCCCGTGCAGAGTGAGCCGATGCTAACAGCCGTAGTTCTAACGAGGGGTTTCAGTCTTCCCTGCATAGTTTTCCTTGTCCTTTCGTTTCAGTTGTGATTACATAACGAGGCAAGATATCCACGCACACTAGGAAACAAGTGCTTCTCGCTAAAACAGAGACACAAAAACACGACGTGGAGTCTTGGGAGATGGTCGGATCACAGCACCGAGGGCTTACGTTCCAGCAGGTGCCACATCCGGGCACACCAGCCCGACTACCCGTTACGGGGCAGCCGGGCTGGGTGATTGAGTATCAGGGCACAGAGCCTGGCCGTCGTCGCCAGACGTGGTGCTGCCGAAGCAACATCTTCACGCTTGATCGCGAGATGCCATAGTGAGCCACCAGTTCGGGGATGGTGGACCCTGCCTTGAAGGACTCAATGAGCTGATCGATGTCAGCCTGGCTGAGGCGGTCCCGTACCTGCCATGGACGATCGACCGGTGCAGTGGTAGACAGATCTGGCTCGTCGTCCTCAACGATCATCTCGGTCACTGCTTGGACTGTGCGACGGAGGTCAGTGAGCAGGTCAGGGGTGTTCGAGTAGTGGGTGACTACCTCCACCATTTTTGCTTAATTACGTTTCGGTTCCGGGCTGATGGTTGCGGCATCTTTTTAGTTCAGAGATAGATTGCATTTGGGGCTAATAAAGAGACACAGGCCTGGTATTTTTATCTAGAAAGATGCATAATATATATATGCACAGGCCTGAGGCCTTGATACAGCTCGATAGATCGCTTGGGAGGATAGATTGGGATCCTGGTAACAACCAGGCTGTAGCCGAAGCTGCAGAGATACTGGCTGCAGCAGGACCGGTTCGTCTCATGAATATAGCCGAAGCGGGTATGCTGTGGGCTAGCGAGGAGCAGGAGAGTAGGAGGGCGATAGCTGATCATGCTACGCCATGGTCCTTTTTTCAGCCCGGCGACAGAAGCGATGTCGTCCTTGATACTCCTACTCATACTAAGTACTTAGTTGGCGGAACGCTCAGCCCAAATGACGGATACCTATGGCATGATAACCCATATGGCTACAAAATATGGGTGCATGCCTGGCGACAACATCCTACCAGACAATATGCCGACGTTGAGCACAATCACCGCTATGCACTTGCTGCTGCCCCGGTTGGGGAGGTTCCTTACTGGATGCGTCTGTGGCAGTGTGATGAACCCAGCCTAAGACCTGCTGAGGTATGGATACCCAGTATGAGCAAGTGGCAGCAGCCAGATATGGATAGAGCTGTCAGACCTGGCGAAGCATGGTATATGAGCTCTCTGGACATTCATAGCATCAGCCAGATTGGTCGAGCGGCAACCAGTATTATGGTACAGGGCCCCAGACAACGGACGAAGAGCTATATTTTCGACCCTCGAAAGGGCGTTATCATTGGTGATTTTCCCGATGGTCATGGGCCTGTGGAACTTATATATGCCAGCCCGAGTCATGGACAGGAGCCGTACTTGGATATTGACGGAACTGCAAGTTATAAGCATGGCCCGGAGAACGGGCAGGCAGCTCCACGGCTATCGAGTGTGATCAAATGGATTGATGCCAGTCTCGTCAGAGCGGGTATAGTCGCCAAGCACTAGCTATAAAGAAGCATAACTTTCTGCATCTCATCTGGGGAGCTTGATGTTTATCATTCATGTATGGTAAAAATATAAGCACAATGATAAAAATACAAAACAATCAAGCAGGTATAACGCACCTTCTACTATTAGCCATTATAGTAGTAGCAGTTTTAGGGACTTCCACTGTGGCGTATATACGCGTTAAGAATGATTCAAAAGTATCATCAGGCTCAAATATAACAACAACTCATTCAACGACGAAGTCGATACCTAAAGTTCCTCCTGCGAACGCGCCAACCGCCAAACAACCGACCACGACGAGTTCATCGGTGCCCAGTACGACTACTCCTCCTGTACCTGCCCCACAGAAGACCGTAACGCCATCTCCGCCATCTTCACCTCCCGCTCCAGCACCGAATGTTACTCATCCCACGATCGCTAATTGTACAAGACAGAATTTCAATGTATATGCTAGTGTGCCAAGTGGTACCCATGCTTATAACGGAAATGGTTACACCAACGTTATGTATACCTGGCCGTATGGCTCAGAGATTACCAATGTGTACTGTGACTCAGCGGATAGCGAACAGATGGTTTTTCGTATCGATAATCCAGGTACTCCCAATACGCAATATAGTGCTTATCATTGGGCAGACGTCAGCTTGACGAAACCGTAGTCTGGAAATAGATTTCATTGATCTACAGCGGTAAATAGATTACAATAACCTCTGTTATATCTTAACGGGGCGCTTTAGCTCAGTTGGTAGAGCAGAGGCCTGAAGAGCCTTGTGTCCCCAGTTCGAGTCTGGGAGGCGCCACCAATGTAAATCACGAGTGTAAAAAACCGAGCATAAAGTCTCGGATTTGTATTTTGTAAAACTATCTCTGTAATTTAGTTTGAGCTTGGTAGGGTATCGATGTGTGAAGCTGGGCAGTATCCCGACAAAATGTCGGGATACTTTGCTTAGTCTGTCGGGATTTGCTACAGTAAAAGCATGAGTATATCACCACGTCAGCAGCAAATTATGTCTGCTCTTATGCGGGGCAGTAGTACCTTGCCGCAACTCGCTATACTATCTGAATTCCAAGACGTTACAGAACGTACTTTGCAACGTGACCTTAATGAGCTTATCGAACACGAGTTGGTTGAGCGAAGCGGTGAAGCACGGGCGGTTACTTATGGAGTTACTAACATTGGCAGAATTAACATAGAAATTTCTGGTAACTTGCTTGAAGTGCTGTTCGCTGATGAGGGGAGGCGGCCGCTCGGATATGATTTCGATCGTCTTGGTGTTCTCGCGGCTCATGCTCTTTTTTCTGCGAAGGAGACAGAGCAGCTCGACGGGTATAATGCCGCATTCCGTGAAAAACTAGAGACAGCGCCTACGGATATTATTCGCAGAGAACGCGAGCGGATTACAATCGAGCTGTCTTGGAAATCATCGCAGTTTGAAGGTAATACGTATTCGTTACTCGAGACAGAGACCTTGCTTAAAGAAGGAATACCGGCACGTGGCAAGACGCAGGAAGAGACCACAATGGTCATTAACCACAAGAAGGCACTGGATTTTTCGGAAGTGCATAAAGATATATTCGCCAACGACTTGCAGGTGCAGACTATCATTGAGCTTCATAGATTATTAGCGAATGGTTTATTCGATTGTGGGCTCCGCGAACGGCTTGTAGGTATCACTGGCAGCGTATATCGACCACTTGAAAATAAGTTCCAGCTAGAGGACGAGCTGAAGCATTTGTGCGAGGTGATAAATGCGAAGCATAGTGTATATGAAAAGGCATTGCTGGCATTTACCTATATTTGCTATCTTCAGCCATTTAATGATGGGAACAAACGTACGGGCCGTATCTTGGCAAATGCTATCTTATATGCGAACGATTCGTTTCCCCTGTCACTCCGTGCGGTTGATGTAAATACATATAAACTAGCTATTCTTGCGTTCTACGAATTAGGCATTTTAGGCAACGCCAAGAAGACCTTCATAGATCAGGCGAAATTTGCTGCTGAAAATTACGCTATTTGATCAGCATACATCAGTCTCGTCTATGCCGAGTTGTTCTAATCTCACATAAAACTTGGAGGTCAGTCCGGGCTGGAGTTTGTATTCGCAATTTGCCCCGCAACATAATAGCCACTGACCAAGGCGGCGACAATTCCACGGAACTTGCCCGTACTATCTCCTGCAACCCATGCAGGTAAGTTCGGGATTTGGAGCGAAGCGGTTTGTTGAGGATAGTCAGCTACTCCTTCAAGAGTCGGTCCTAAAACCCTGGTGTTCTGGGAAGATATTTTGGGAAACTGTTCGATAAGTAGTTCTAGCCCACGCAATAGGTTCTGGAATAGAGTGCGCCCGTATAGTTGCTCTAATTGATTGTAGGCCGGGGAGTTACGTTGTAGGATTTCGTCTAGTTGGAAATCAAAGAAGCAGTCGTTGCTCTTAAAGGTGTTCTGGATATGTAGCCATGCCTTCTGTGCTATCTTCGGATCTTTGATGCGGACGTTAAGGCCTATATTTGACCTGCCCGTAGGTGGGCAATCTGCCCTCCCCGAGACAGTTCGTAGACCTTGCGTCGTTGTGTGAATGATTTCACCTTCTCGGCACGCACAAAAAGTTCGCCATTCTTCCGGTTGGGCAGCTGAGATGAGCTTGAGTTTTGGGTCCAATTGGTTAATCGAATCAAAGAATGACTCTTCGTGCGGTTGTTCGATACGAAAGCCGACTTCCAACCGCTCGAATGTCTTATCGGTAATGAGTGGAAAGTTGATGGGGCTGAAGCGGCCACCGGCAAATACTACATACTTAGCCGACAGACTTCTATGCTTCGAACCCTGAGCTATTCGTACGTCAAAGACGTCAGTCTTCGTATTAAACGCACAGTCTGTAAGCGTAGTAAGAGTTAGAAATTTTGCACCGGAGTGCGTGCTCAAACGTCGTGTCAGGGAATATCGATTCTCAGGACTCATGTAGAAAGAGGGGTAACTTTTTAGTTTCCAGGCGCTAGTAGTGTGATCTCGATGGTCGATATTATTCAGTCTGAAAGGAGGCGCGGAAAGACCGTATTCACCAAGAAGTGCGGCAACTTTCACATAAGCTCTCTTCAGCAGTTCGTCATCGGGGAGTTGCCATAAGCGGGTTGATGATGGAAAGAATGAAAACTTTCCATCAGAGAATAGCCCTGCTCCTCCTATGCCTTGCGTGAAGTCTTCAGGCGTATGTTGGTCTCTTCCCCCCAGCGACTTTCCACTATCAATGACCAGAGTCGATAGGGGGCTATTAGATAAACCGTCTGCAGTTGCTAGCCCTGCTGGGCCTGCTCCCACTATTAGCACATCGTAGACGGGTGCTCTTATTCCAGACATGTAATAAATAGTAGTATAAATGCCAATTTTTTATTACGATAGGCTCGGCTACTCTGATTACCTCATAAGCGGAATGATAGTCGGGCGTACTCACACAACGATAGGTTCAGTCGTTCTATATACTCACAAAAAGGTACATATCTGAGAATATGCGGTTCCTGTTTCCCCTGGAATGACTCACCAATGTTTTAGTTTCTTTATCTCTCGTGTATAATCGCCGTTATCGTGCGGGTGTAGCTCAGTTGTTTAGAGCGCATCCTTGCCAAGGATGAGGCCACGGGTTAGAGTCCCGTCACCCGCACCACTGTTATATTGTTGTAATTTCATACTTTCAATTCCTTTCTGACGGCTAATTTGACGGCAGTGCGCCAACAAACAGTCGTCTTTTTATTTAATATTCACCTCAGTAAGACTCACGATTTCGTCAGCTGCATAATCCCTTGAAGGGATAAGGCGTAAGTATCGAACCTCGGCACCGTACCTAGCGTGAGGCAAAAGCATATATGCTATGACTGCCACTCTGGTCGGGGATAGCGAAGCTATCGGTTCTGATCCACAGAAATCGATAAGGCATAGGCACCCAAGGGTTCTTATTTTTTCTGATTGGCTAATTGCTTGACAGGCTGCACTTGTGATTGAGTTGGCTTCTGCTCAAGCAGTTCAACAGTATGTGCCTCAAGTTGAAAGCTGCTATTCACTAGGTTAAGAGCAAGCATAACTGCGGTTGCTGCATGGTAAAGCTTTCTTGCTATGTCCATCTTTTGGTTAGATTGTTTGATATCGGGTAGTCTTCTCACTAAAGATCCCAGTAGTCGTTCGGTCTCTTCGACAACTGCTTCGGAGCCAAGGACGTCGTATCTTTGTAGTGCGTAGATAAGCAAGCTGATTTTCTGACTTGCGAAGGCCTTAAACCCATCATCAATATCGTCTGCTGCAGCAATAGAGGCAAGAATTTCTTCAAGATCACTCACTAGCTTCTTTCGGGTAGGTTCAGAGAGGGCTACTTCTGGGTTGGCCATATTCAGCGTCGCGCTCATCATTCCGAAGCTATCGGCCAAGCCAACTATGTGACGCGCGAAATGGCTTGAATCTTCCCCAAGACCAAGATATGTCATCGCAAATTCCAGTTTTGATATCACATCCAGAAAAGGTGTAGTATCCAGGCCGTTGACAAGCTCTAATTGTTGCCGAAGCTGTTTGGGCAATTGCCACAAATCAGAAACAAGCTGAGTTAACTCTTGTCGATTGTCTACGCCGTATATATGTTCCAATACCTCGGCAACGGTCCTATCGATATGTTCATCATCCCTTTCTTTGAAGAACTCTAGGAATTCTTTTACTCTCAGTGCGGCGTTTGACTTGACGTCTGTTGTTGTGCCCATATATGCAATAGAATATTAAGCATGGACACAAAAGTAAATATGATCACAAAATATATCCGGCTTACTGCGGAGGTGATCGACCTGTCTTGCTGTAGAATGCTGGGGGTGAGTTGACGGCTAATTTGACGGCAACACAGCCCAACAACCAATGCCGCGTACGATCACGCATAGCCAGCTTTACACCTGTAATCCGATCAATCACTCTTGCACTAGGGGTTTTGCCAAGGATGAGGCCAGGGGTTAGAGTCCCCTCACCCGCACCAATTGCGACCTTTGCATTTTCAAGATTAGATAACAGATACGTAATAGGCCAAGTTAGTGTTCGACTAATTGGCCTATTTTGTTATGTTCGGACGCTTTTCCAACACCGTACAAGTTATAAATACTAGCGTTGCGAGTACCTGGGCTAAACCAGCTACGGTGATAGTCATTGACAATGAACGACTTGCAATAACACCTGCAATTTCTGCTCCTACTGCAGCGGCAGTGATCTTCAGGCTCGCCCCGGTCGTAAACACCTGACTCCGCAACCGTTCCGGTGCCCCCCGATGCCTAACGGTAAAGATAGCAGCGAGCTGCGGGCCATCCGCGAGCCCTGAAATAAGCATAGCAACTACCGCGATCCAGACGTGGTGTGCTAACAGGAGTATACCCATCGCAAGTGCCAAGACTATTGTGGTTACAAAGGCCATCGTATCGGGGCTGTACTTTGTCCGCCATTTTGTATATGCCATTGTTGCAACTAACGCACTCACAGAAAGTACAGATGCGAGCAGACCGCCGTATCCAGCCTTGCCGAGTAGTTCTTTACCTACCAGCGGATAGATCACCCAAAGCATACCAATACCCATATATGAGATGACTGACACAAGCGTAATGCGTAAAAGCGCTTTATTTTTAAGAATAATGTTAAATCCGCTTGCCACATCTTGAGCAAACGAAGTCATATGCTGACGGGCTGTATGCCTTGGCAACCTCCAAGCCATTGGTAGCGCCAGTGCAAGCAGCGCTATTAAGGCTGCCACAGCCCAATATGCGCCAAAAGAAGCGGCGATAAGCCCAGCGATTCCGGGCCCAATCAGGCCTGCAATATTAAAGGTTGTTGCGTCAATTGCACTTGCGTGTGCCATCTGCTCGTCGGCAATGAATGTCTTCAACCGTGAAGACCATCCGCCTGAAATAGCTGGCATGAAGAAACCGGCAATCAGTGCACATAATACGACCGCCCAAAGCGGTATACGACCAAGGCTAAAGGCAATGATCGCCAAACCAATTGCGTAAAGAATGAGCGCACTAGTCAGTATTCTTCCTGGGTTATTTGATCGATCGAGGAAAGTACCAAGCAGCGGACCGCCAATAGCGGTAGATACCGTCAATCCTGCCAGTACCGTTGAACCAGCACGAATACTACCTGTCGCAGCTAATGCCACGAGCAAGATCGCTTGATCGGACATCTCATCACCGAGCCGTGCTGGCAATGCGCCAGCAAGGTAACGCACAAGGCTGTAACGCTTTTCTTTCTCTTTCACGTTACTTATGCTATACTACCTCTATGGAAAAGGCAACCGAAGAGTCCATAGATCTTGGTTCTGCGACATATGCCGCTAAGCGAGCGGCTGATGTGGTGGCTGTTTTACAAAACAAGGACAGGCTAGAATATCAGGCAGTCCTTGCCAAGCTTAATGAAACACTGAAAATGTATGGAGAGCGCAGTGCCGTAACTACTGCTAACCTTGATGAGCTAAAGGCTGTAGGTAGAAGATTATACGAAGTATTTGAAACGCATAATACGAATGAAGCCGTTACTTTGCTTAACGACGTCTTGAAAGAGTATGGCAGCCAACCACGCCTTACTGCACATGATGGCAGCGCGTGGCACCTGCATGTTGATAGTAGCGACCATGCGCCTTGGGCTGAGTGGTTTGCGGCCTCGTCGGCATTAGCACTTGCGACTCTATTAGCAGAGAAACAGCGCAATCCAGGCGGGCTCTGTGCATCTCCTACTTGTAGCAAGCCGTTCATCGATCTTGGTAAGGGCGGGGGAAGAAATTACTGCTCTCCTAAATGTGCTACTAGGGAGAGGGTGGCCAAGTACCGTGCGAAGGATAGCATAGAGCGTTGAATATAAACGTTAATTGCTATTGTGCGCTTTTGCCTACCAATCCCAAAAGGTGTTGGAATGAAAGTGCGTCAAGCGCACCAATTTGCTTAAGCATTTTGTAGCTCTGCGAATCGCTCAAACGTTTTTATCCTATCTGTAGGAATCTGAAGTTTCCCTTCCGCTATCCTGGCCCGAAGCCATATAAGTAAAAGCGAAAAATTAACATAGCCGCTGCCTAAAAACCATAAGTCCGGCGTATAGTTACGCGCACGTAGGTGCTCCTCTAGCATATGGGTATGAAACGTGTCCATTATTTCTTGCCAAGACCTCTTTGTTAACTTTACTCCTATGTCTTGCAGAGCTCTGAGTATACTGCCAAAATTTTCAACTGTGTGATTATTAGATTCTTGGAGTGATAGAATCTGCCCAACTAGCCTGTTATAAGTAGCGAACAGTTCGGCGTAAGTATTAATACTCTGAGGTTGACGATCCCAGTTATTGCCTGCAAAATCCAAGACATTGTTATTGCTAATGTGGCGCAGCGACATAGCGAACACCAAGAGGTATATGAAAGAATCGGCAACCTCGTCACTTGTTTCAGATGACCAATCGGTGTTATCTCTGAGATGCTTTCCGTAGGCGTTGAATATTCCCCCCAGTTCTCCCAGTACGCATAGTGGGTATTGGCTTAAGGGATCGTCGAAAGACTCGAATGGTGTGTAGCGGGGCTTGCTACCTCGTGGTGTATAAAGAAATACCTCCTGTAGCTCTATGGTATCCTGAGCATTAATCCCATGAAGGCTTGCTACATATCTTGGCATGAATCTAGTATACAGCCTCTGTCAAGCTAAAGATCTGGTTTACGATCTTGATTCACAGGTTACATTCTTTGCCAACCTGAGATACACTGGCTAGCCGTTGCATAGTATGCAACCGTGTAATTCCCGACTCCTACTTACCAAGTAAATACTCTCGATAAGGTCTTTCAAGTATTTTTCTCCACCTAGCTATCTCATCAGAGATCAGGTGTAAACTTTTACCCAGTTGCTGCACCATCTAACCACCCTAAAAGGTGTTCGAAACAAAGTGCGCCCGGGCGCACCAATCCTGCAGATAAGGAAGATCTTGCCTTTCCGAGACCTTTTATTTTTCTTGTATATTTAATCTGTTTCATCGTTACAGCCTTTCTGGTTATATATTCAGTGCTACTATGTAGCTATGAATAAAGCCTTTATATTTGATCTCGACGGTGTCGTAATTAACGATGAGCATATGTGGGAAGAAGAAAAGCAGAAACTGTATCCCCGAATTTTTGGGCTTAAAGTGGCTCATAAGCTTGGCCCGACACTTGGCGTTAATATAGATGGGATCTACGAAAGGGCGGTCAGTTGTGGCACTACTTTCGCTAAAGCACAACTCGTCGACGAATTTTATAAACTAGCTGATACTATCTATAGGACTGCGCCGATCACAGAGGGACTTAACGAACTTGTTAACTTATTGAAAGAACTGAATTACGAACTCGGTATTGTGTCAGCTTCGCCAATGGCCTGGATTACGACAGTAGCCAAACGATTAGCTTTTGAGAGCGACATCTCGACTATCATATCTCTATATGAACGAAATGATCTTGCCAATAAACCCGAACCAGATGGCTATATTGAGGCAATGCGAACATTAAAAGCAATGCCAACGTCGACTATTATTTTGGAAGACTCAAATAATGGCATACAGGCTGCGAAGGCGTCAGATGCATTCACCATTGCATTAAGACAAAACCTTATCCAAGGTTACGTGCAAGAGGGTGCTGATGTATACGCAGACACAATCAAGGATGTAATAGCATTGGTTAAACTCCACTCTACACAAAATTATGGCGGGAAGCCGGTCTCGAAAACCTCACTATCATGATATATAAACCCAAGCTTGGTTAATTTTAATACAGTAACATTAGGTTTCGATAAAACCAGCGCCATATTAGGATTCAAGACGGGCAAGTTATAAGTGTAGGTTCCTAGTTCCTGGTGTACTAGGAACTTTTGTGATGTACTAATAGTAGACATATTGACAAATATTAGTATTACTCATAGAATAAAACTATGAAGACAGTCAGTTATTCACTTGATGAAGAAACAGCCGAGGGTATTGAAATATTGGCCAAGCAATCTAAGGTGTCACGGAGCGATATCGTTCGCTCCTTGTATGCCCGCGTGCATTTAGAGAACAGCTTAGAAGAGCTGCAGGCCAAAGCAACTCCGCTTCTAGAGAAACTAGGGTTGCATACTGAGGATGACATCGCCGCATATGCAAAATCCAAAACTTAGGATAGTGCCGGATACTGGTTTCTATATTGCCGCAACCTTAAAAGATGGTTTCGCGCGGAGCTACTTAGTTGGAAAGGGCTCCAAGCTATTTAGCTACGAGCTCTTTACATCCGAGGCTATTTTACTTGAGGTGCAAACTAAGCTAGAAGATAAATTTGGCTTCGAGAGAGAAGAAGTCGTTAAGGTTATCCAAGATATTCGTCGGGTTTCTACGGTAGTCTATCCCAAGCAAAGGCTTGCTGTTATACGCGATCCGGACGACAACAAAATTTTAGAATGTGCCGTTGAAGCAGAAGCGCATATCGTAGCAGCCTTCGACAAGGACCTACTTGATCTAAAAGAATACGAAGGTATTAAAGTAGCACACCCATCGATGTTGAGCTATTGGTTTCCACGGTCATAGCTTCCTCTATCTACCCTCACTGGATAAAAGGTGGAAACACTTTTACTCCAGTATATTGCTACTCGTACAGCGTTTAGAAAGGTCAGGAATAGTCTATCGAGACGAAAAGATAGCGCCGCAGATATCCGAACTTCTCAGCCCACCTTAGCAGACCAGGGACAAAAGACCTGTAAGCCCGTGAACTGCTCAAAATCTCTGACATTGCGCGTAACTAGTGTAAGCTTGTGCGTTAAGCACTGGGCAGCCAATAGAGCGTCTATGATGGGCGGTGTTTTGCCAGCAAGTTGCCCCGAAGCCATTAATTCTCCCCATAGCGAAGCTACCGTATTATTCACTTCGACAATTCGATCAGCAAACTCATCGATAACTTCATCGAGCCATTTACTAAACGTAGCACGTCGAGCAGCATCATTATTCAAATTAATACCCTTTTTGATCTCCCCAAGAACAAGGCAAGAAGTGAAGAGGTTAGCTTCATTTGTATTGATAAACCATTCCATGAACCCAATATCAGGAGACTTTTTCGGGGCTTCACTAATCGCGTTCGTGTCTAAGAGATAGCTTGTCATAGCACGAAATCGGTGCCCCTGCCTGTGGTTGACTTATCTCTTGCAAGATCAAGTTGATCAAAGCCTGTAGATTGCAGAGTTCGTTTTAATCCGTTTCTAGAGGAGATGTAACGTTGATAATCCTTAAAACTAATCACGACTGCGGTATTATGACCACGACGACTAATGATCTGTGGCCCCTTGCGTATACTGGTATCAACAACTTCGCTAAATTTGTTCTTTGCTTCTTGTAGTTGCCATGTCATATCTCTATATTAATCTAGACCGTCTAGATTGTCAATGATCGTGTATACTCCTGCCAGTTTTAAAGGCTCTACTCATGGCCTACGGACGCAAGAAAGTCTGGATCATCTACAACAGCCCACGATTTTGGCACATAGATTTCAAGGCCGTGCAGGTGAGGTTGATTGTAGGCGCCGAGGACAAACGGCGAAATATCTCACTATCGATACTCGACATCCGGTGTAAGTAGGAGCCCCTTTGACAGGAAAGGGGGACTATCAATGTGAACCGTGATCGTGAAATAGCTTCAAGTATAGTATCCTTGAATCATGTTTAACCGTATAGCGCTTATAGAATTAAGCTACCCTGAGCTGTTGGCGGTATTACTGCTCTTAGCAATTCTTATCTTTGAAATCGTTATGTTTGTGCACGTTATACGGAACCGGAAGATCGCATTCAACGAGAAAGTGCTATGGGCTATTGGCATGCTTGTGCTGCATCCGTTCGTTGCCATAGCGTATTACTTTGTGCATTACCGCAGTAGCACGTAGAGCATCTATGGTTTCAGGGTGAGTGACGCTATTTGTAATAGCAGTTAGCTTGGTCCGATTGTACACGAACAGCGCATCTCGCTGATTGGCCAAGAACTCGCCTTCCAGCGACTTGATCTCAAAGGCGGCTGGGCTTTCGAAGGGGAAACCACGACTTATCAGGGTATGTATTGAACACGTAGCAGTGTATTGTTGAGCGGTCTGCTACACCTACCGCGCCAGCTCTAGACTACGGTACAAGGTCGTCTTTCCTAACCGGCCTTCGGGTTACATATCGGAGGTCTACATCGTGGCAAGCGACAGAGGAAAAATAGGGCTGCGGCGGTGCAGATAGAGCTACCTCAGCCTCCGAGCTTGGATTCTGGCTGATTTCAGTGTTAGTTTAGCCCCATCCACCCATAGTACTTACCTGAATCTCGAAACTCTCTCTACCATCCAAGTACGAGTAGCTGGTACCCGAGTAGTATCCGGAGATAGTGCAGGGCGTAGCCCTGCACAGAGCGAGGGAACGAGCTCTGTAAGTGGAGATGTTGTTTCAGGTAGTCGAAGACAGTTTCAATCTTTGGCCTGCGTTTGAGTAGTTTCCATTGACTCTTGGTTATGAGCTGTTTCTGCTGCGTGTAGTGTGGTGGGACGATGAAGATAGTGCCATACAGCCGATGTAGTTTCTTGTGCAGGGCACTGTGGTAGCCACTGTCACCAACCGCTACTTTGGTGTATTTGTTCACCAGGTACGGTATGGCTCTACTGTCGTGAGCAACAGCACTGCTAAAAACATAGGCGCACAACCTGCCGTCATTGTCGATGCTGGCATGGAGCTTAAAACCGTAGTGTTCTCCCTGCCAGTTGTGCCCGGTGTGGGCATAACCTCTGGCTACACGATGGTACTTCCTTCTGACCAGGCGGCACACTTCGAGCATGGTACTATCCATGAAGCGAAGTGATGCTTCGCTTGCTAACAGACTGGTGAGCAGTTGGTTGAGCAATGGCACAACCCGGTGACAATGCTTCACGAAGTTCTGGTAGGTGGGCACATGAGGGAAATCACTGGCATGGTATTGGCCTATCCAATCATACACTTGGCGCAAGGTTTGCTGCTGGCAAGTCATGAGATTGAAGACCAGGATGGTGACCACTTCACTGTCACGGAGTACAGGAGGACGGCCCATCTCCTTCTCTGTTGGGGACAATGACGCTACCGCGTCATCTACCCAAACATACAATGGCACTATATGATGAGAACGTAAAACACGCATGTTTGTTTTTCCTTGTTTAGGTTGCACTAACAAAGATAGCAAACACGGCGTGTTTTATCTTAAGTGGGAGTTTCGAGATTCAGGTTTAACAAATAATTGACACTAGCATTATAACGTGTTACCATAAACTACATCTTCGTGAGGAAGGCGTTAAGAGGGTTTCGTATAACGGAGCCCTTTTGTTGACCTTATAGAAATTAATTATATAAAGGAGAAACTTAGCATGGCAGGAACAAAACGTGGTGGTCAGGCTGCTGCCCAGACCAACAAAGAAAAGTATGGTACAGACTTCTATGCTCGTATTGGTCGTATGGGCGGCCAGAAGGGGCGCACTGGCGGTTTTGCTGCTGGCGAAGCAGGCCGAGAGCGCGCTCGTAAGTATGGTCGAATCGGCGGGCGTATTTCACGCCGACCAAAGCAAGCCACCAGATAGTTTGCTGGGACGCTAGTCTGATTTAGGCGACATATTTTCCACAAAGAGCCAGGGGTGAATCTCTTGGCTCTTTGTGGTTGTTTGGCTATTTCTATGGCGATTTGAACCTCGATATGGCCTACAGAAGCGAGAGGTGCTCACTGACCAGTGTGCTCCACAGTTAAGGCAGACGTACTCCTTCTCCTGGTTCTGTGTACCGCGCGCATCACACCGAGGGCAAGTGCTTCGTTTATATATCCAGTTCCTATAGGTTTCGAGGCATTTCTGAACATAGAAATCGTTAAACGTAAAACCGTAGGCAATTGCTAGTTCTTCTGCCTTAGACCAGGCAGCTACCTCCTTTCGGAGCAAATCTATATCAGTCATGTATGAGTCGTGTTTTAGTAGGGCGTGTCCCAGCTCGTGGAATAGGGTCCAAATTGCGGTATCGGTCTTAGGGGCCAATTTATAGAATATATGTTTATCTCTGGGTGACCAATAAGCCTGCGTCCTTGCGGCAAAGGAAAGATCGGGAAAATCTTTTCTCAACTTATCGACTAGGTCATTAATATTCATATAGCTCTCTTATAAGATCATAACAGCCGTACACAACTGCATCGTCAGGCCTGCTCGCCTTTATTATGGGGGGCATTGGGGTTAAAGGGGTGGATAGCTCTTTCAAATCCTCAAATAAAGCTTTGGCATATTGATCGAAATAGCCGCCAATACTACCACCAAGTACTATAATCTCAGGCCCTATGATGGCCACTAGGTCAGCTAACCCTATAGCAATGTTATGGGCTATGATCTTCCATGACCCGTCGTCAGTTATCTCACTAGCCTGTTTCCCAAAACGGTGTACGATCGCCCTGCCTGAGGCAAAGTGCTCCCACGTTTCAAGTCTACCATGGTGCTCCATCATAATATTGCCAGCTTCGGGGTGTAGGCTCGTATCTATATGCTGACCTACTATGAGCCCCATGTTAATGCCCGTGCTTATGGTTACATATAATACGCGACCGTATTGCTCTTTTAGAAGCATTGCTTCTGACAAACCAGCTAAATTGGCATCGTTCTCGATAACAACTGGGCATTTTACAATTCGCTGAACGTCTGCTCTGACAGCTACTTCTTTCCAGGGGAGATTGCCAAAAGCAATACCTATACCTTTCTCACGATCCAGTCTACCGGGGACAGCCACACCTGCTGCTAAGAAGTTCTTTGTAGATAAACTTGCTACAATCTTTGCCAGATCGTTTAAGAAGGTTCCATATTCTTTCGGGGTGGGAAATTTAACCTTTTCTTGGATCACCCCATCCTTATTGAGACAGGCTATGAGTGTTTTGGTCCCTCCAATATCTACCCCCAAGTACATAGTAACTCTAGTTTAGCATGCCCACTTAATCATTCTCGATATAGTTGGATGAGTGTAGCTTTGACCTAAGGAGTAAAAGTAGGTATAATGTTAATAATCTTGTGGTGAAGCGCTTTGTTGGGCCTCACCACAGAAATACATTTCGAAGGAGGCATGAAATAGATCATGTCAAAAGATACTAGTCTAACGATGGACAAGTTGCTGGAAGATAATGATATCAAGCAGCTTGAAACTGGTGATGTCATTGAAGGTGTAATTAATTCTGTAGCGAAGCATGAAGTTTGGATAGATCTAGGCGCACGTGGAGTGGGAGTAGTACTTCGTCGTGAGATTGGCCATGGTCAACAGCTAGAGATAGGGCAAAAGATGACGGTTAGCGTTATCGATCCAGAGATGGATGAAGGCTATGCACTGCTAAGTATGAAGCGAGCGGTTAAAGATCGTGGGTGGGATGAGTTGAAACGTATTTTTGATGATCAGGAAATCGTTGAAGTTAACCCATATGATGCTAATCGTGGTGGATTACTAGTGGAGCTTGAGGGTATACGTGGTTTCTTGCCGGTTAGCCAGCTTGCAGCCGGTCATTATCCAAGAGTATCAGGCGCAGACAAAGATGAGATCTTACAGAAGCTCAGTGCCTTAGTCGGTAAAGCGATTCGCGTCCGGGTACTGGATGTAAGTCGTAAAGATAATAAATTGATCTTTTCCGAGAAGGAAGCGGTGAAAGATGATCTACAGGCTCGATTCGCGGAGCTGAAAATCGGTGACGTTGTCGAGGGAGTCGTAACTGGCGTTATTGATTTTGGGGCATTTGTCAACGTTGATGGTATCGAAGGGCTTATTCATATTTCAGAAATTTCCTGGGAGCGAGTTGAAGACCCGAGAAGCTATATCAAAGTTGGGGATCATGTCAAAACGAAGATCATCGCAATTGATAAAGATCGTTTAAGCTTAAGTCTAAAACAGATGACAGAAGACCCCTGGCTTAAAGAGGTCAAAGCCTTCAAAAAGGGAGACATTGTTGAAGGGAAGATCACCCGGATCACTCCGTTTGGCGCTTTTGTCCAACTTTCACCCGGTGTAGAGGCTTTGGTGCACGTCTCGGAGATGGGCAGTGATGAGGCAATTGATCCACAGCAGGTTTTTAAGCTCAATGAAAAGAAGCAGTTTAAGATACTTGATATCGATAGCGAATCTCGCAAGATAGCTCTCAGTCTTAAAAAAGAGAAGTAGGGTTAAGATTAAGGTATAGCATGCAAGCAATCTGTACGTAGAATAAAGCCGTTTTCGGCAGAAAGGAGTGCTAATATGGCCCGAACCATTGAAATCGAAGATACTATTACCGTTGGCACCCTTGCTGAAAAACTTATGCTACCGGTGGCTCGCCTTATTGGCGAACTCATGAAGAACGGCGTTATGGTAACCGTCAATGAGCGCATTGATTTTGATACAGCTCAGATTATTGTTTCTGAGTTGGGTCTTGACGTCTCACTTGAAAAAAAAGCTCAAGAAATGCCAGTGCCCCACCAAAAAAAGCGTGCCGCTGGCGAAAATGCCTCATCGCGTCCACCCGTGGTTGCCGTCATGGGTCATGTTGACCACGGGAAGACTAGCCTATTGGACGCGATCCGTGGTGCACACGTTGCTAAAGGGGAAGCGGGTGGAATTACGCAGCATATATCTGCGTATCAAGTAACCCATAATGGGCGGGCGATTACATTCTTGGATACGCCTGGGCATGCAGCCTTTGCCGCGATACGCGAACATGGAGCTCATCTCACTGATATAGCTATTATTGTGGTGGCAGCAGATGACGGGGTAAAACCGCAGACAATTGAGGCAATCCGCTTCGCTAGTACGGCCGGTGCCAGGATTATTGTCGCGATCAATAAGATTGATAAAGAAGGGGCGGACTCGAATCGGGTGAAACAGCAACTTTCTGAACAGGGTTTGCTGGTTGAGGAATGGGGTGGTGACACGGTTGTCGTCGAGGTATCTGCCAAAACAAAGAAGGGCATTGATGAATTACTCAATATGATTTTGCTGGTAGCTGATGTTGAGGACTATCGTGCGGAGACCAATACTTCAGCTAAGGGTCTAATTATCGAAGCGCACCTTGAACACGGCAAAGGACCGATTGCCCATGCCCTTATTGAAGAGGGGATGCTTCACCAAGGAGATTATGTTGTTGCCGGAAATACATATGCAAAGGTTCGGACGCTTGAGAATACCGATGGTAACCCGCTATTGGGGGCAGGTCCATCCTGCCCAGTTGTTATTACCGGCTTTAAGGCTTTGCCGTCATTTGGAGACGAGTTTACGGTGGTTGCAACTGAAAAGATGGCTCGCGATCAAATTGTACACCAAAGTAGCCGAAGTCGCTCCACAAGCTCTTCTGCTGTCGGTATGACTAGCGCTGAACTACTAAGAATGATAAATCGTAGCAACCAGCTTCAGGAGTTAAAAATTATAGTACGAGCGGATGTTCAGGGTTCGCTCACTTCAGTAGTCGACAGCCTTAGGGCGCTCGACACAGAGGAAGTGGCCGTACGAGTAGTGAGCTCCGGAGTAGGTACTATAACAGCAAATGACGTGCAGCTCGCTGCCACTAGTGGCTCGCTTGTATATGGTTTTAGCGTTACACTTCCCGCTGATATAAGACGACTTGCAGCGCGCGACAAGGTTAGTATCCGTATGTATGACGTTATCTATGAACTCATTGACGATGTCAAAGCTGAGATGGGTAAACTACTCGCTCCTGAAGTGGTTGAGACAAGTCTAGGTACGCTCGTTGTTCGTGGAATCTTTAAGACCTCTAAGGCTGAGATTATCTGTGGCGGTGAGGTCACAAAGGGCAAGTTGGTTCTGCCTGCTCTTGCTCGTATTACCCGCGAAGGACAGCGGCTTGCAGAGGTAGAAATAACGAATCTAAAACGGGGGATTCAGGATGCTAAAGAGATTCTTGAGGGAGAGATGTGTGGTGTAAGTTTCCGCCCTATTGGTAAGCTGACTCTCCAAGAAGGAGATAGGCTGGAATTCTTTACGCGACAAACAGTTGTGCGAAGCTTATAATAAGCGGGCATATAATTGAAAGTATTGTAGAATAGGAAGAGCAATGATCAAGCTTGATGATAATCTACTTAGTGAACTTGGGCTAAATACCTTACCGCCTGAAGAGAAGAAGAAAATGCTGGCCCATATTTATGAAACGCTAGAAATGCGGGTTGGTATGCGTCTGGCTGAACAAATGAACGATGCCCAACTTGACGAGTTTGAGCAGTTCATCAATCGCAATGATGAGGCAGGCGCTCTACGCTGGCTTGAGACGAATTTCCCCTATTATAAAGATGTGGTGGCTGACGAATTCGAGAAGCTAAAGGGCGAAGTCAAGCAAGTTTCGCCACAAATCGTCGAGGCCAGTACGGCATCACCCTCTACCTTTAACCCCCCCACTACGTCAGACGGTTTTCCACAGTCCCAGGGATAGGCTTAAGGGCTACTCGTTCTATCCTGATAACCTCGTAAGAATTCTTCTCCAGACATCTCCTTTTTGCCTGCTGGTTTTATCCGGTCAATAATGAGAGATTGGGTACCACAGAATACCTGTGGCATTTTTCTATATGTAACTACTTGACCGGCGAGACCTGATTCTGGACGTATATGAGCTTCAGTGATAATAACGGACATACCATTGAGCGTCGTATAGCTCTTTGGCCACTCTATATATGCTCGAATTTCTCGCTCTAGCTGCACTGCAGATTTGTGCCAATCGATGTAGCCATCGCCTTTTGTAAGCTTTCGGGAATAGGTTGGCCTTATAGAAGGATTCTGTGGAATCGGCTGTAGCTCTCCTTGCATATATAGGGGAAGTACTATTGCTATTTCTGTATTACTTAATTCGATTAAGGCTTGAGTTAGTTGTGGGGTTGTAATATTCGACGGTAGCTTATAAGTAGATTGGGCAAGCAGTGGCCCTTCATCCATAGCTTCTACTACAAGCATGAGGCTGACCCCCGTTTCCTTTTGCCCGCTCAGTATTGCAAAGGTAATTGGATCGGCGCCTCGCCACTCGGGTAGTAGAGAAAAGTGACTATTTACAATCCCTAATGGGAAGTAGTTGATTACAGATTGCGGCAATATAATACCAAAATCAACCAAGACGCCAATCCTGGCATGTATCCTATGAGTGGTCAGACAATCGGCAAGCTCCTGCTTACCGTTGACTGGATACACGGTAATACCGAAACGCCCAGCGATTTCTAATACGGGTATTGCGCCATGATAGTATGCTGGTGCGGGCTTAGTGATAACTGCTTCAACTGTAAACTTTTCAGCAAGCGCCGCAAGACTCAGGGCAGCTACTGGGCCACTACCAAAGAATAGGATTGGTTCGTACGTCTTTTTCATAATCAAGTTGTTCAAGTTGGCCATTAGATAAAAGTCTAAAAAAACCATTGGATTTATTCTTAATATGATCCACGAAGACGATACCATTATTGTGGTCAATCTCGTGCTGGAAGATTCTTGCTAAAAATCCGATGGCAGTAACTCGAAAAGGTTTGCCGTGTTCATCGAGTGCCCTAACCCGTACCTTTGTATGGCGAGGGACTTTACCATAAATATCTGGGATGCTAAGGCAGCCCTCATAGTCTTCTTCGACTTCTCCTCCATATTTCGTAATGATCGGGTTAATGAAAACCGAGAATGTCCTATCGGATTTGTCATCGAAATTGTTACGGATTACAACAATACAGATGGGGTGATCAACTTGAATTGCCGCTAGAGCTACGCCCACCTCATGCTTCCGGCTATCTTCCCACTCAAGTACTGCTTGTTGCATGCCCAGGATAAGTCCTTTTGTTGTCTCATCAACAACCTTTACTTTTTTAGAGCGTTCCCGTAAATGCTTATTTGGGAGAGTAATAATGTTGGTGCTATCCATTAGGGTTGAGTATATCACAAGAGGTGCTATAGGAGATTGATCGGATCGATATTATATGTCCAACCGCTCGGTAGAGCATTAATGACCTTGAGAAGTTCAGGCCGCTGTTTCGATTTGACGACAATCTGCCACTGATACTTATTATCTATTTTTTCATGAAAACAAGGCGTAGGTCCTTCAAGGATGATACGATATCCCTGTTTTGACAGGTGTTTTATTAGTCTATCTGCTGTTGATTGTGAGGATCGCATTGAGGCACGACGACAAGATAGTTGTAGTAAATGGCAAAACGGAGGAAATAGAAAGCGCGAACGTTCTTGTGTTTCATTATTGTAAAAACTTTCCCAGTCGTTGGATAGAACCGATTGAAGTGCTGGGCTACCAGGATTATATGTCTGAATGATTGCTTGGCTCTGTCTGTGCCCACGACCGACCCTGCCGACTACTTGAGATAGTAGCTGGTATGTCCGTTCGTTAGCGCTGAAATCGGGGAAGTACAAGCTGGTATCCGCATTAATGATGCCGACGAGGCTCAACTTAGGCAGGTCAAGACCTTTTGCGATCATTTGGGTGCCCACCAGGATGTCTACCTTGCCTTCGCGTAGAGCTTCATAGTGTTCCTCTATGCGTTCAGCTTTTTTGTTATCGGCATCAAATCGCATAAGGCGAGCTTCCGGAAAGGCCGATTGTACTTCCTCGGCTATAGCCTTCGTTCCAATGCTTTTTAAGACTATGTCAGTATGATGGCACTGGGGGCAGCTTGTCGGTAGTTGTGTTTTGAAGTTGCAGCTGTGACATCGCATAGCGTGTATATCTCCATGATAAACTAATCCTAAGTCGCAAGAAGGACAGCGAGCTTGCCAGCTGCATTGGCTGCAGATTACAATCCGTGCTGTCCCTCGGCGATTGAGGAATAGTAGTAATTGTTCCTTGCGACTCAGAGTCGCTTCAATAGCTCCGAGAAGGGCATCGGAAATATGAGCTTTTCTAGAAAAGTTAGCCTGATCGCGAAGATCTACAATACTGACCTGTCTCTTGTGCTGTGATGCATCGGCGGCGGTCTGGGTCATACGGACAATCGGTCTTCGTTTTTGTTGGGCAAAGTAGTAATCTGCAACCAGAGGTGTAGCTGATCCCAGAACCAGAGTCGCCTTATGTAAATCTGCTAATTTGCCCGCTACTCGAACAGCGTGATAGTAGGGTGTTTGCTCTTGTTTATAAGCTGTCTCATGGGCTTCATCAACTACAATTAGGCCTATGTTGTGTAAGGGGCAAAAAAGTGCCGATCGTGGTCCGATTATGACATAGGTTGTTCTCTGTAGTGCTATGGTTAACCATATTTTCTGTCGTTGGCTTGCTGTCATTTTGGAGTGAATGACAAAAACATCTTTCCCGAATATCCTGACAAAGTCACGCGCTAATTGAGATGTTAATCCTATCTCTGGTGTCAATACAAGAACCGAGCGATTCTGGTGGATACTCCTAGATGCTAGCTCTATATAAACTCGTGTTTTGCCGGTACCAGTGTCACCATGCAATAAGTACATACCAGGTCTGCTGATTATATTTTGGGCCTTTACCTGATCGGTGGTCAGCGGTGGTAATTTATTCATGGGCAATAAGGGGCTGTATGGTCGCTCTGATATGCTGCTACTCTCTGGAATTCGGCTTGGCAAGAAGAGCTGTGTAGTCGGCCCTATTGGGCTGGCGTAATATTCACATATCCAGCGGAGTAAAGTGACTGATTCTTCGGGTAGTGACGGCTTTCCGCTAACCTTGATAATCGCTTTGAGTCTAAAGTTTGGTTTCGGCACAGAAGATACTACGATTCCCAAAACTTGTCGCTTCTTAATCGGTACCGTTACAATAGTGCCTGGTTTGAGCGAGGATTCGGAGCGGTACGTAAGGAAGGAGCGCCCATGATAGCTCGGCTCCCGTACTGCAATCTCCAGGAAATGCATAATCCGCATTATAGGGTTTTTGCAGCATGAATCACAAATTTCTGCTTGAAAACTCAGAGTTGCTTAGCTATACTTTTAAGCACGTTGTTCTAATAACAATACAAGCATATGTTAGACGTTTTCATTACATCAAGAGTGCGGCGTAAGATCATTGTTATCTATGCCAAGTACCCCGATTTTAAGACACATGTTCGGGGCTTAGCTAAGCTTATCAAGGAAGATGCGGGTAATATCCAGAGGGAACTCAAACGCCTAGAGAAGATAGGTTTTTTGATCTCCGAGAAGCAGGGGAATACAAAGGTCTATCATACTAACCGCCAGTTTGCTATATTCAAAGAGCTACAGAGTATTGTTCTGAAGTCACAACGGGCTAATCAGAAGCGACAAGTATAGTTTTATTTGCAAAATCTTCCCTGTTACTGTAAAATAACTCCTGAATATGATACAAGTTACTCGCAAAGACTCGAAAGAATCACTAGAAAACTTGCTAAGACGTTTTAATCGCAAGATACAGCAGTCTGGGGCCATCGCGATTGCTAAACAGTCTCAGTACTTCGAGAAGCCAATCAGTAAGCGCGATCGCCGAACCAAGGCAATTCTTCGGCAGCAACGAAAAGCAGTCAAGCTTAAGAAGATTAAACTTGGTCAGCGATAACGATGCTGAAGCAACGGATCGATGAAGATCTGAAGAGAGCAATGCTTGCTGGCGATCAGCAGCAAGTTGCTACGCTCAGAGGCCTCAAGAGTGCCATACTATATGCTGAGGTCGCCAAGGGAGCTCGTGAGAAAGGCCTTGGTAATGAAGAGATTATCGCTATTATTGCCAAAGAGGCAAAAAAACGCCAGGAGAGTGTCGACCTATATCGGCAGGGCGGAAACAGCACTCGGGCTGAGACAGAGTTGGCGGAGAAGGCTATCATTGAAAACTATCTGCCGCAACAACTATCCGACGATGAGCTGCAAAAAATTGTTGATGCTGCCATCGAGAGTAGTGGTGCTAAATCTATGCAAGAGCTAGGGCGTGTGATCGCAACTGTTAAGAATCAGGCCCAGGGAGCCGCAGATGGTGCCCGTATAGCACAATTAGTGAAGGAGAGATTGTTGCCGTGATATTGCTAATGGGGGTTGCTGGTGCGGGGAAGAGTATGCAAGGGAAGATTATGGCCGATGAGCATGGCTATGCCTGGATTTCTACTGGTGAGATATTGCGCGTACTCGTAACAGGCCGTCGTCGTCAACAGATGCTTGAAGGTAAGCTGCTGAGTGATGATGAGATGATAGCTATCCTAGATAAGGTTTTCGACCTTATTGATACGGATCAAGAATTTGTACTTGATGGTTTCCCACGTACAGTTCCCCAGGCGGACTGGCTTTTAGAGCAAAGCCGAGGAGGACGTCTTAAACTCAATGCAGTTATCCATCTAATGGCGTCAGAGCAAGTTGTTCGCGAGCGGTTAGTAAAACGAGCCCGCCTTGATGATAGTGAGGAAGCGATCACTAAACGTTTTGAAGAATATAACACTGTAACTGTTCCGATCATCGAGCATCTCAAAGAAAGCGGTGTCCCCATATGCGATATTGACGCTGCACAAACACCACGGGAAGTGCACGATGCAATATTGAAATGCCTCGACTGAGGTGCAGAAGGCTAAGAGCATGGCCCAAAGATTGAAGGCTCCAATCAGAACAGGTGAAGAAATAACGGCCATGCGTGAAAGTGGCCAGATACTTGCAAATGTTCTTCAGCTTTTGCGTGATAAAAGCGAACCAGATCTGACCCCCAAGGATATGTCAGCAATGGCCAAGGCGGAATTACGGCGTCTTGGTGGAGAGCCAGCATTTTTAGGATTTTATGGATATCCAGACATTATTTGTATATCGGTTAATGACGAGATACAGCACAGCATCCCTAGCTCTCGTCGTTTTAGGGCTGGCGATGTAGTGAATTACGACTTTGGGGTTCGCTACAAGGGCATGATCACCGACGCAGGTATCACTGTTTGTATTGGCGGGAATGCGTTTCTAACGCCTAACACTAAACGCCTCATTGAGGGGACCGAGAAGGCATTGTACGATGGGATCGGCCAAGTTAAGGCCGGCTGCCGGATTGGAGATATATCAAATGCGATTGAAGGTACTTTAAGACATTACCGTCTTGGCATTGTTCGTGAGCTTGTTGGCCATGGAGTCGGCCATGAACTCCATGAAGATCCAGAGGTGCCAAACCATGGAGTGGCTGGTAGTGGGCCTTTGCTAAGGTCTGGTATGACTATAGCTATCGAACCGATCACGACACTCGGCAGCCCTGTCATACGCCAGGCTAGTGATGGCTGGACGCTCCTTACTGCCGATGGTAGCTGGTCGGCACAATTTGAACACACTGTTCTGGTAACCGAAGGGGGCTGTGATATCCTTACTGCACTTAACAGAAACTTGCCCTAACACAAGTACAAGCGCTATACTGCCTGCATATGCGCGACCCCTCTTCCCAGGCATTTGTCGGTCTTGATATAGGCACCAGCTCTGTGCGCTGCGTGGTCGGCATGCTTGACCCTAGTACCCCAGGCAGTATATCGGTTGTAGGACACGGTAGTTCCCAGAACCTTGGTATGCGCAAAGGAACAGTCGCTCATATAGACGACGTGGCAGAAGCAATCGTTCGGGCAGTTACCGAAGCTGAACGACTGTCTGGCATACGCGTGGGTGGAGCTACGGTTAACATAAATGGCGCCCATATTAATGGTATCAATTCAAAGGGCGTTATTGCTATAAGCGCCGCGAATCGTGAAATTACTCAAGAAGATCGCCTTCGTGTTGAGGAAGCTGCCGCGATCATGAAACTTCCACCGAACCGACAGATAATCCAGGTCTTTGCGAAGAATTATAGGCTTGACGGCGAAGAATATATCAAAGACCCAGTGGGCATGCATGGTGTCAGACTTGAGGTTGATACGCATATTGTCACTGCTTCAACGCCTAGTTTGCGTAACCTTGATATGACCCTAGAAAAAGCCCAAATTCACCCTCATAATCATACCTTATCAAGTCTTGCCGCTGCCGAGGCCGTGCTCGAGCGTCAGCAGAAGGAAGCTGGTACAGTCCTGCTTGATATCGGGGCAGGCACTACCAATTTGGTCGTTTTTGAAGATGGCGAAGTCCAACATGCTGCTGTACTGCCTATTGGAGGGGTTTACATTACAAATGACCTAGCTATCGGGCTCAAGACAGACCTCGATATAGCCGAGGCAGTTAAAGTCAACCATGCGAGTCTACGGCAAGATGCAAGCAAGCGAGACGTACGTATCAAAGTGAACGGCCGCGAGCATTCTTTTAGAGCCGAAGAAGTTGCCATGATTACTGAAGCACGCGTAGACGAGCTGTTCGAATATATAGAGAAAGAACTTACTCGTATTCACCGATCACATAAATTACCTGGAGGGGCGGTCTTGGTAGGTGGCACAGCAAAGCTGCCCGGCTTAGTCGAGTTCTGCAAGGATAGACTCCAATTGGCGTCAAGGGTTGGCAAACTCCGAAATGTTTCAGGGCTTGTTGATATTGTTTCCGATCCGGGTTACTGTACGGCAACAGGGCTGATGATACTCGATATGCTACTCATGCCCCAGACAGATCACAAACAGGGGAGTCAATCTGTACGAGTACTAAATTTTGCTGACCGCTGGCTGCGTAAATTCCGTATCTAGATTTCTGCGTACACAATATACTCTATCGGATTCTAATCAAAGCGCCCCGTACAAATTTATTGAACTCAAACCAGACCTAAGCTATACTCTTCGATATGGATCGTAAAGAGAGGGAACAGTTGTTATGCCTCAAGTAGCACCGGCTATAGAAACTTTTGCACGTATAAAGGTGGTCGGCATTGGTGGAGCAGGTGGAGCTGCCATAAATCGTATGGTTGAAGCGGGCGTGGAAGGAGTTGAATTTGTTGCTGTTAACACTGATGCACAAGCGCTTCATCACTCTAAAGCTCAAGTGAAGATTCACATCGGCAAAGATACTACTCGTGGCCTTGGCGCAGGCGCAGATCCTCGGATTGGCCAACAGGCTGCCGAAGAATCTCGAGAGGAGATCAAGAAAGCGCTAGAAGGTGCCGACATGGTCTTTGTCACGATTGGGGCGGGAGGTGGTACCGGAAGTGGTGCTGGCCATATTGTTGCTAAGATAGCCAAAGATCTTGGTGTTTTGGTGGTTGGTTTTGCTACTAAACCGTTTGCCTTTGAGGGAGAAAAACGTCGTCGGAACGCCGAAGAGGCAATTGAAAATCTCCGTAAAGCAGTTGACACCCTTATAATTATTCCGAACGACCGGTTATTGCAGACAATTGATCGTCAGACGCCCCTCATGGAAGCATTCAAGGTGGCCGACGATGTATTGCGCCAAGGTGTCCAAGGCATATCTGATCTGATCGCGGTACATGGCCTAATTAATCTTGACTTTGCTGACGTCAAGGCCGTCATGAGCAACGCGGGATCTGCGCTTATGGGAATTGGGCGTGCGAGTGGCGAAAACAGAGCTGTTCAGGCAGCACAGCAAGCTATCGATTCTCCGCTTCTTGAAGTCTCAATCGATGGTGCTCGGGGGGTTCTCTTTAACGTCATAGGCGGCAATGATTTGTCGATGCACGAAATTAACAGTGCCGCGGAGGCTATTACTAGTGCCGCAGATCCCGAAGCCAATATTATATTTGGTGCTACAATTGATGATAAAATTGATGGGGAGGTAATCGTAACGGTCGTCGCTACGGGTTTTGATGCCTCCTACTTTACCGATCGTCCCCTCGCCTTGGCGGATTCATCGACCGATGAGTTACAACAACCGCAGGGCGTCGTAGGCAGGAATCTTGGGTCTGCAAAAGTAGAGGAGAGGGATATGAAGAGTTTGGACGTATCTCTTGACGAAGATCAGCCAGTTAGCGATTTTGGGGATAATAGCATGCCACCAAATATATGGACACTTGATCACACGACCACGACGTCAGACGATACTGTAATTAGCTTAAGTGATGATGACCAACCATCGGACCGGGTGATCGATGAGCTTGCGAAGCCCTCTTTCCTGCGTCGCCTTACCAAGAGACGCAAGGATGACGAAAAAGGTAAGAAGTAAATTGGCCTATCTCGTAGTGAATAGTACATACCCCTGCACCTTGCAAAGCACTATGAGTAGGGTATGATTTATATTAATAGGCACTATATGTGGTGATGCACATTAATAACAATCAAAAGTGGAGGTAGGGCAACCATGAGATGTAATCAATGCCAATATGCCGATACCAAAGTTATCGAATCACGAGAGGCTGCTGATGGTCGAGCAATCCGTCGCCGTCGACTATGCACGCGGTGTGGCTATCGTTTTACTACATATGAGCGCATTGAACGGCCACAGCTCATTGTCGTCAAACAAGATGGTACGCGCCAGCTTTTTAATAGGGAGAAGTTGCTTAATGGCCTCTATAGAGCTTGTGAGAAGACTCCAGTCAGTGCTTTACAACTCGAACGGCTTGTCTCTGAAGTTGAACAGCAGCTATATGCCTGCGGAGAATCAGAAGTTGCATCAACTAAGATAGGCGAGCTCGTAATGGACCGACTTATGCAATTAAGTGAGGTAGCATATGTGCGATTCGCCAGTGTATATCGAAGATTTAAGGATATAACTGGTTTCGAAAGAGAGTTATCGCACATCAAGCGGTATGCGGTTCAGAAAAAACCTGACTGAGAGAGGCTATCCCCCTAGGATTATTGTCAACTCCCCTGAGGTCATGTTCGCCTGCGAGCACAGTCAAAATAGAGCGGCTCAAAAAACTTGTATGTTTTGTGCTGCTGTACTATAACTTGTATGGCAATGAGGCTTGAGGGGAGCTGACGACACAAGAGAGAGTGCGGGCAACTCTAACAAATATTAAAATTAATAAATATTTGCTAGCTACAATGACTAGCAAAAGTGAGGGTACTATGGGACAAACAACTGATCTATCGGTTGGGCGATTATTCACTCAACCCAGAACGAAAGCATATGATTTGCTTCGTTGGACTAAACAGGACTCTGTAATCATGAATCCGCTGACAAATACGCCGGTGTTTGAGCAGCGGGGGGTAGAGTTTTCAGAGGGTTGGTCGTTGAACGCAATTAACATTGTTGCCCAGAAATACTTCACGGGGACACCTGGTACTGCAAGTCGGGAAAGTTCCCTCAAGGAATTGATTGACCGAGTTGTCGATACTATTACACGGCACGGTTATCAAGAGGGCTATTTCGAGAGTGATGATGAAGCCGAAGATTTTCGAGAAGAACTGAAGTATGTGCTGGCTACGCAGCGTGCAGCATTCAACTCACCAGTATGGTTTAATATCGGTGCGACTGAGCGGGCTCAACAGGCTAGCGCCTGTTTCATACTGGGCGTAGAAGACACCATGGAGTCTATCTTAAACTGGTATAGAGAGGAAGGTATGATCTTTAGGGGCGGTTCGGGCTCGGGAGTCAATATAAGCACGATTCGTTCCTCATTTGAATCTTTGGGGAAGAGTGCGGGCAAGGCCTCCGGGCCACTGAGCTTTATGCGCGGGGCAGATTCTGTGGCGGGGGCGATCAAGAGTGGCGGCAAGACGCGCCGGGCGGCAAAAATGGTTATCTTAAACTCCGATCATCCCGATGTCCTCGAATTTGTCTGGTGCAAGGCGATCGAGGAGCGTAAGGCGCGAGTACTGCAACAGGCGGGCTTTGATATGACACTGGACGGTAGGGATATTTTTTCAGTGCAATATCAGAATGCCAATAATTCGGTTCGCGTGACCGATGAATTCATGCAGGCTGTCTTGGATAACGCCGACTGGCAGTTCAAAACGGTCACTACCGGCAAAGTAGTTAAGACCATAAAGGCACGTGAGCTCTTTCGTGAGATCGCTAAGGCTGCTTGGGAGTGCGCTGATCCCGGTATGCAGTTCGACACGACTATTAACCGTTGGCACACTACGCCCAAGGCAGGTCGGATTAACGGTAGCAACCCTTGTTCGGAATACATGCATCTGGACAACTCGGCTTGTAATCTTGCGAGCATTAACCTGTTGAAATACTTGCGTGCGGACAACACGTTTGATATAGAGGCCTTCAAACACACAGTGGAACTTATATTTACCGCTCAAGAGATACTGGTCGGGTATAGCTCATATCCGACGGAACGAATCACGAAAAACGCTCGTGCCTATCGAGAGCTCGGCTTGGGCTACGCTAATCTTGGGGCACTTCTTATGGCACAGGGTTTGCCGTATGACTCGGACGAAGGAAGAGCCCAGGCCGCCGCGGTTACAGCATTAATGACTGGGCATGCTTATGCTGTAAGCGCTAAGATTGCTAAACGAGTCGGTCCATTTGCTGGCTTCAACAAGGATCGTGAGGCTATGCTACAAGTGCTACGAATGCACCGCCGGGAAATTTCCAAGATTAATGCTAGCTTAGTGTCTGAAGATCTCCTCAGTGCAGCTGCCAATGCCTGGGACGAAGCGGTAGAGCTAGGCGAGCTATATGGCGTTCGCAATTCACAGGCAACTGTTTTGGCGCCGACGGGCACGATTGGCCTTATGATGGATTGCGATACTACAGGTATTGAGCCAGATCTTGGTTTGGCGAAGGTTAAAAAGCTCGTCGGTGGTGGGACTATGACTATTGTCAATCAGACGGTCCCTCGGGCGCTTAAGGCTCTTGGCTATAGCAAGACCCAGATTGACGCCATTGTTAGATATATTGACGAAGAAAAGACCGTGACAGGCGCTCCTGACTTGAAAGAGGAGCATAACGACGTATTTGCTTGCTCTATGGGGGATAATGCTATCCATTATTCGGGTCACGTCAAAATGATGGCCGCTGTGCAGCCCTTTATATCCGGTGCGATCAGTAAGACTGTTAATATGCCTGAAGATGCCAGTGTTGAGGATGTTGAGCAGTTGCATATCGATGCCTGGCATATGGGGATCAAGGCAATAGCGATTTATCGGGACAACTGTAAGGTTGCTCAGCCGTTATCGATGGCCAAGAAAGAAGGTGATGAGAAAAAGGAAGAAATTATGGCTACAACTCCGGCGGTGGCTGTATCTTCCCCGAACACTGCTGTTGCAGCAGTTAATGCGCTCAATAGTAAAGTGATGGTTAAGGGTGCTGTGCGCCGATTACTCCCGCGAAAACGCAATAGTAAAACCTATAAGTTCCGTGTGGCAGATCTAAAGGGGTTTTTCACTGTCGGTGAATATGAGGACGGTACTCCCGGAGAGTTGTTTATCAGCGTTGCTAAGCAGGGTTCAACACTCCACGGTATGCTTGATGCTTACTCTATCAGTGTTAGTCATGGTCTGCAGTACGGGGTTCCATTAAAAGCTTATGTTCGTAGTATGATGAGTACGAGCTACGCTCCATCTGGTGTAACTGATGATCCCGAAATCCGTACGGCCAGCTCTATCACCGATTATATATTTCGTCGCTTGGCGCTGGATTATCTTTCCTACGACGACCGGCTTGAGCTAGGCCTTGCCTCGTTAGAGGATATGCCAGAGACGCAACAGGCTATGCAGTTTACGACAGATAGTCAGGTTATAAAAGATCCCCCGATGAACCCAGTCTCAGAGAGCCTTAATATGGGACAACCGGCAAGTGAAGCGGCAGATACCTCAATTGTCGAGGAACGTATTGATGCAGAGAATAAGCGAATCGAGACTACTACTAATAGTCGTCAAGATAGTAATGCTCCACTCTGCTACAATTGCGGCAATCAGACACAGAGGTCTGGTAGCTGTTATGTCTGTACGAGTTGTGGCTCAACAACAGGCTGTAGCTAGGGACCTATTCAAGGACTATTGTGACGGTTGTGGTTGAAATAATGGTATAGTCTTTGGTATGCTTCCTTCGTGAAGCTACTTATTCTGTACCGTCCCAATTCAGAACATGCCACCGCCGTCGAGGGCTTTGCGCATGACTTTCAGCGCCTACATGATATCGGAAAAAAATTAGAGATATTGAGCATAAATACTCGCGATGGTGCCGCTACGGCCAACCTCTATGACATAATGTCATACCCAGCTATTCTAGCGCTCGCAGATGACGGTTCAGTTAGAAATGCCTGGCAGGGCCAACTGCCTCTCATGGATGAAGTGGTTGGGTATCTCTATAATTGAGGTTGCACCTCCTGGCGAAGTCTAGTATAGTAAAGATACAATTTAACAACATGCTCTCTATTTAATATAGAATAAGTGGCTATCAACCACGAATGCAGCAGGAAGAACGGTCGGCATTGCTGTCCAAGTAGAGCCTGACGGGGAGCCCGTAACAGCCAATAAATAAGTGCTTTTGAGATTATCATCACCTCAAAGGAAATCGGATGGTACCACCCTGCAACGATAGGGTTCCGATGGCCGAAGAGGTGATTTTTAGTAGGAGATAATATGAAGTTCAAGCAAGGCACTCGACGCAAACCAGTTGAATATGAGAAAGAGCTTATCCATTATTGGAAAGAGCATGAGACCTTTAAGCGGTCCATAGAGCGTCGGTCAGCTAGCGACTCGTATGTCTTTTATGACGGACCGCCTTTTATCACGGGGGTCCCTCATGTTGGTACACTCCTGGCCACCACGGCTAAAGACGTAGTGCCGCGTTACTGGACTATGAAGGGGAAACACGTAGAACGGGTCTGGGGTTGGGATTGCCATGGATTACCAGCGGAGGTCTTCACCGAAAAAAAGCTGGGAGTTAAGGATAGGCGGGATATTGGTACAAAAATATCGCTCGAGGACTACATTCGGACATGCCGGGACAATATGATTCAAACCGGTTCACTCTGGGAAGATACGATTGACAGGATAGGTCGCTGGGTAGACTTCGACGGCGCTTACCGTACCATGGATAAGAATTACATGGAGTCGATCTGGTGGGCCTTCAAAGAGTTATACGAACGAGGCAAGATCTATGAAGGCGAGAAAGTCCTGTTATATTGTGTGCGCGATGCGACACCACTATCTAAAGCGGAAGTTACAATGGACGCGGGCTCTTATAGGGAAGTAAATGACCCGAGTGTGTATGTCAAATTTAAGCTCCGTGATAGTGATGCCTTTATTCTAGCGTGGACGACGACTCCATGGACCCTACCTGCCAATGTAGCGGTAGCTGTTAACAAGGCTTTTGATTATGTGGAGGTAGAGGTCGCGGGTGAGCGATTAATTCTAGCTCAAGATTTACTTCCGAAAGTTCTCACCGATGAGAAACATCAGCCATTGCCCTACAAGATCATTCGTAGCTTCAAGGGTAAGGAATTAGTTGGCAAGAGGATGGAACCACTTTTTGAGGATCATGGTGCCAAGGCACATACTATCTATCACGAAGATTACGTATCGCTTGAAGAGGGCACTGGTATCGTTCATTCGGCTCCCGCCTATGGTGAGGAAGATTTCATCATGGCTCAAGAAGAGGGCATGCCGATTATATCTGTAATTGATGAAAATGGTTTTTATAAATCAGGTAGATGGAAAGGGCAATACGTTTGGGATGCCGATAAAGAAATTGCCAAGGAGTTACTTAAGGAGGGAATAGTCTGGAAGATTGAATATATACAGCACAGTTACCCACACTGCTACCGGTGCAATACGAGACTTATGTACCGAGCTCATCCAAGTTGGTTTATGGATATTGCGAGCCAGCGCAACGAAATGTTAGAAGAAAATGGCAATATCAGCTGGTTCCCTGAGCACTTAAAACAGGGCAGATTTGCTAAGACCATTGAGGCGGCGCCAGACTGGAATCTCAGCCGTGACCGCTTCTGGGCGACCGCTATGCCAGTATGGAAAGGAACTGATGCCCAGGGGAAGGACCACATTAAAGTAGTTGGCAGTTATCGAGAGCTTAAGGAGCTATCTGGTGTAGAGCTCGACGACTACCATAGGCCATGGATCGATGGTGTAATATTTACTATAGATGGCATCGAATATCGGCGTATAGACAAGGTGATGGACTGCTGGTTTGAGAGTGGTAGTATGCCATTTGCTCAATTTCATTATCCATTTGATAATGTTCAAAAATTTGAGCAGAACTATCCTGGAGATTTCGTTGTTGAATATATAGGCCAAGTACGGGCGTGGTTTTACTACATGCATGCAGTCAATGTGGCTCTCTTTGGTCACAATGCCTTCAAACATGTCATCGTAACAGGTAACTTGGCAGGCAACGATGGTCGTAAAATGAGTAAATCATATGGGAATTACACTGACCCAAACGAACTTATGGATCTTTACAGCGCCGACGCGCTGAGATTCCTGTTGATGAGTAGCCCAGTTATGAACGGCGAAGACTATTCGCTACAAGATAAAGAGGTTTCCGATGTTCAGCGTAAGTTGGCCATGATCTGGAATATGTATGACTTCTTCACGCTCTATGCTGACGTTGATAATTGGGAATGGGACGGAGAAGTCAAAGATCCAGGCGACAGATTGAGTAATCCACTCGATCAGTGGATTGTTTCGCGTCTCCATCAGCTCATAGATGCAGTAGACACCAATATGCGGCGATATGATATCCCAGGCGCCTTAGCGCCAGTATTGCCCTTTATCGATGATGCCTCAAATTGGTACGTTCGACGTTCAAGACGGCGATTCTGGAAGACCGAGGATGATGACGATAAGCAAACGGCGTATCAAACACTACACTATGTCCTAGTGCAGCTAGCGCATGTTCTGGCGCCATTTACGCCTTTCCTGGCAGAAGAACTATATAAAAAGTTGACCGGGGATGAATCCGTACACTTGAGAGATTGGCCAGAAGTGGGGCGGATTAACGATCTGGTGCTACAGCAAATGGCAGATATTAGGGCAGATATTGAACAGGGGCTTTCACAACGCGCAGCTGCCGGGATTAAAGTCCGCCAACCGCTCAACCGAGTACAATTACATATGCGTAGCATTCCGGCTACTCACGATATACTGCAGCACTATCAGCAAATTGTAAAAGATGAGCTTAATGTGAAGGAAGTTATAGTTACCGAGGCACCACCTGAATCAGCCAAGCCATATCTAGTTCGGCTTGATACTACTATAACGCCAAAGTTACGACGTGAAGGAAAGGCCCGGGAGGTTATACGTCATATCCAAAGTGCCCGAAAGAAGTTCAAGTTACAAGTGGATAATCGTATACGGTTAAGCCTATCAACCACTGATGACGAACTACGAAGGGCTATCTCGGAGCACAGCGCTACTATAATATCGGAAACATTGGCTAATGAATTGGTGATGGATCAAACTTTCGCCGACAGTCTTGATTGCGAAGTGGATGGCTTGCCTCTCACCATATCATTGCAAGTGCATAGAGAAGAAAACAGTCGACCCTGAGCATTTACATACAGTAACACTTCTGTTAAAATTATGCATAATACCGAAGAGAGAAGGTTCTACGGAATATGAAGGCAGTTATTGAAGTTGGCAATAGGCAATATCTTGTCGAAAAGGATCAAATCATTGATGCTGAGCTTCTGCATGTCGACAAAAAGACGATAGATTTTAGTCCACTCTTGATCATCGATGGCAATGATATAAAAGTCGGCACTCCACGTCTAGACGAGGCTAAGGTTACCGCTGAAATCGTAGAGTCAGAGATCAAAACGCAAAAGACCACAGCAATACGCCATAAGGCAAAAAAGAGAGTCCATAAGACTCGTGGTCACCGACAACGAAATACAAGACTCAGGATCACGAAGATCGCATAGGGCCCAAAAAAACAAGGAAAGAGAGAAAGAGCCGCTGAGGTTAAAGTAGCCTTATAGTACTAGCTATATAGTCCATCTAGTCTGGGGGGTCTCCAGTGAGAGCGTTGAAACCAGCTAATTGTGTTGCTACGAATAGATAGTTGTTAGCAGCCTTGCTCTATGGAAGTTGTTCTTATAACCAATCGGCAAACATCGTCCTACACATTGTTAATTGCGACTCTGCTGCAGGATCCGTTGCTGTCACCTCGCTGGACATCTTCAGGGGCATTTGTGTTAGAGGAATTTTTGTCAGGCCTTTAGAAACCTTCTAGCTCGTTAATCGGTAATACCCGAAACACCAGTTTACCAACTATATTGGTTGTAGGCACTGGTCCGAAAATCCTTGAATCAAGCGAATCACCACGATTGTCACCACATACGAAGATTGAATTCTTCGGTACAGTAATGCTTTCATCCCCCTGAGTGCTAGTAATGGCCTTGCCGTAAGGGAGAGTTGCATCTGGGCTAAAACCTTGAGGGTGCTGTTTATTATAGACGTTAAGCGTACCATTCTTAATAACGACTTGTTCCCCGGGTAGGGCAACAACTCGCTTGATCAGCTGTTTCCCATCCTCACCGAAGTCGGGAAGCCCGTTAGTATTAAAAATGACGATATCACCCCGATCGGGTATGTAGGCATGACCGGTAATATGGGCCAATGTGCGAGGAAGTTTCCATACGATAAGGCGATTACTGTTTTGCAGTGTCGGTTCCATGCTGGGGCCATCGACTTGATATGATTGGAATATATAGGCTGTCAGTAATAAGGCAACACTAAAGGCAATTACTACGACTAGTAGTAATGAAAGGACGTCACTGAAACCCCGTGACGTTTTCAGGGGAGAGTTGTCTGAAACAGAGCCTGCTGAGTGGCCAGTCGACACATTTTTTGCTTGTTCTTCCATTCGAATCTAACTATAGCGTACTTTTATCCCAGATGCATCTATCGTTAGGTGGCTAGCCTGCCTAGGGCTATCTAATGGATAAGTTGAACTACATTGCCTCAAACCTATATAATTATCTTAAGATACAACTATGAGACCACTTATAACCAAAATAAAACCTGCTGACGGTTTTTCGAAAATAGCCCATATCGGCTTAAATGCCCTATTGCCGATGCTCGTTTTCGTCCTTATCCGAATTAATTTTACGCAGATCGCACTAGTCCTAATTTTGCTCAGTAAATGGCGTATGTTTGCAGTGCGGCCACGTTTTTGGGCCGCAAATGTGCGCGCGAATGCAGTTGATATCATAGTTGGTATCTCAATCCTAGTCTTCATGGTCCACGGTAGCAGCCAAATCGCGCAGTTATTGTGGGCTGTCGCATATGGGGTATGGCTTGTCATTATAAAACCAGCTTCCAATGAGCTGATGATATCTGTACAGGCTTCGCTGGGTCTGGTCTGCGGGCTTATGGCACTCTTCTTGGCATGGGGTGGTGGACCACTCTATGCTCTAGTGCTACTCACTGGTCTCATATGTTACCTCTCAGCGCGACATTTTTTCGACAGTTTTGATGAAAGATATGCTAAGTTGCTCGCGTACATCTGGGGTTACTTCGGTGCTGCCCTTGTCTGGATATTGGGGCATTGGCTACTCTTCTATGGCGCTATAGCCCAACCGGTACTACTACTCATTGCTATTGGCTTCGGTTTGGCCTCACTGTACTACCTTGATCACCATCGTCGACTTAGTAAATTACTCTCTCGTCAGCTGATCTTCATAATGGTAGCTATAATAGTGATAGTTTTAGTACGCTCACACTGGGGTGGCAAGATAGTTTAAGGTTGGTTGTATATGACATCAGCATATGGTAGCCATGAATCAGAGGCCGATAAGCAGAAAATCGGGGAAACGATAGATCCTGAATATGCCCGAGGTTCCGGGCTAGTTTACCCGACAGTTCCTCAGGGATCCCACACACCTCATAAAAAACCGTTCTCTTTTGCAAGAACAGAGATATTTATAGGGGCATTACTCATTGTTCTGAGTGTGGGTGCAGGCTTTCTGGGCGGTTGGGTTGCGGGTTCGCATGGCAATCAGACAACTATCCACAAAGAGCCAGTTGTTCTCGAGAGCCACGGGCAGCTGATTAGTGGCATTGCAAACCTTGTCGGCCAGAGCGTAGCGTCGATTAATACAACCCAGGCAACTACTCCTAGTTCGCTTAATAATCTTTTTGGGCTCAATGTACAGCCACAGCAAGAACAGAGTGCTGGCACGGGTATTATTCTTACGTCGAGCGGACTTATAATCACGAATCGACATGTTGTACCGGCCGGCACCACGAACGTGAGTGTCACGCTTTCCAATGGAACCACATACAATAATGTTAAGGTAGTGGGCCGCACGAACCAGAATGACAGTCTGGACGTTGCCTTTTTGCAAATACAGGATACGAAAGGCCAAACATTAGTGCCGGCCCAGCTCGGTGATTCCAGCAAGATGCAGGTCGGCAGTCCTGTGATAGCTATCGGTAATGCGCTTGGTCAGTACCAGAATACGGTCACGACAGGCATCATATCGGGCTATGGTAGAAGTGTCCAGGCCAGTGACAGCACCGGTGCTGCTACTGAGAACCTCAATGACATGTTTCAGACCGATGCCGCCATCAACGAGGGCAATTCGGGTGGCCCACTCGTTAACATGGATGGCCAGGTTATAGGCATTAATACAGCCCTTGCCAGTAGCGCCCAAAACATTGGTTTCGCTATACCCATAAATGATGTTGCCGGGCTCATTAAGAGCGTCGAGCAGACTAGCAAGCTACAACAGCCTTATCTTGGCGTTATATACATCCCGGTAACCAGTGACGTTGTCAAACAGTATAGCCTGAGCGTATCAAGTGGTGCCTATATCCCCCCTGCTAGTGTTGTTGGGCAGCAGCCGGTCGTCAATGGCGGACCAGCGGCTAGGGCGGGTGTAAAAGCGGGAGATATCATCACTAAGGTTAATAGTATAGTCATCAATCAACAGCACAGCCTCACGTCGGTGCTCGACCAGCAGACAGTCGGTTCCCAAGTCACACTCACCATCGTAAGGAATAGCAAAAATATAGAAATAACTGTTACTCTTGGAAGCGCGCCTACTGGTTAAGCGTAAAGAGTTGAGCGAGATTTTTTACCCGGCTCAATTGAAAGCCGTTCTGTTCGGCATATATGGCGAGCTTCTGATGCTGTACTACATATGATTCGGTTAGAATGTAGCGCGGGCAGTAGTTCAAACTAGCCAGCTGTTCCCAGAATAGCCTGTATAGCTCTAAGCCATCGCTGCCACCAAATATTGCCGAAGCCGGTTCAAACGTGGCATCTTGATTGACATGATCATTGTCGGGAACATATGGGAGGTTCGCAAGTACAATATCGTAGTGGCGATATGTGGCGGCATTCAATAAATTCTCACAGTAATAGCGCGGATCAATGGCGTGAGCCCGCGCATTCTTTTTTGCTACCTTTAAAGCTCGTTGTTCGTTATCATATAGATCAATGTAACGGGATTGTAGCTCGAGGGCGGCAGTAATACCCAAACAACCCGTACCGGTACCGATATCGGCAATGCGCAGCACTGTGGTGTCGTGGCAATCCCTTCTCAATTGGTCCACCAATAAATTAATCAAATCCTCTGACTCTGGTCGGGGGATGAGCGTATCTTGGGTTACTTGAAAAATGCGGCCATAGAATGGGGCATGGCCTCTTATATATGCAATTGGCTCATGTCGTGCCCGCCTCAATAAGTTTTGTTGTAATCTTAAAAGGTGTATTGGCGTAATGATCGTTTCAGGGTGGGCCAGTAGATATGCTCTATCTTTGTCTAGTTCGTCCTCTAAAAGGAGCAGGCTATCGAGGTGGGCCGAAGGGATATTAATACGAGACAACATTAGGCTGGCAGCATGTAAGAAATGTCCGACAGTCGTATAGACAGTGTCCTTAGGGTTATGTTCCGTTTTCGTCATGAATAAGTTGATGTTCATAGGCTTGTAGCTTAGAAAGAATATCATCAATCTCGCCGTTCAGGGCGGCAGTAATATTGCTACGCGAATAGCCAATGCGGTGATCGGTTATACGATCTTGCGGAAAGTTGTAGGTGCGGACCTTTTCGCTACGATCTCCTGAACCGATCAATTTACGTCGAGCTTCACTGAGTTGTTTCTGCTCTTCCTCAATCTTCAAGGCGAGCAATCGGGCTCGTAGAACAGAGAGAGCCTTCTCTTTATTCTTTATTTGCGATTTTTCGTCCTGACAGGTAACCACTATACCTGTCGGCAGATGGGTGATACGCACTGCAGAATCAGTTGTATTAACACTCTGCCCACCATGGCCACTAGAACGATACACATCAATGCGGAGATCATCAGGGTTAACGGCAATATCGGTCTCCTCGGCTTCGGGGAGAACGGCAACTGTAGCTGTTGAAGTATGAATTCTTCCCTGTGACTCGGTTGTCGGGATACGCTGCACTCGATGGACACCTGCCTCAAACTTGAGTTGGTGGTATATGGCTGTACCATGGATGCCAAAGACAACTTCTTTAAAACCGCCTACTTCGCTAGGGCTTTCTTCGATCAGTTCAACCTTGAAATGGTGACGTTCTGCCCATCGGACATACATTCTGTATAAATCTAGCGCAAAGAGGCTTGCTTCATCGCCACCAGCTGCAGCTCGAATTTCCATAACGACAGCACGCTCGTCATTTGGATCTTTGGGGGCGAGCCAGCCCTGTAAGGCAGTATCATTGTCGGTGATCAGTTCTTGAAGGTGGTTGAGTTCGGATCTGGCCAACTCGGCTAACTCGCCATCTTCTCCTTTGACAAGTTCCTGGGCAGATGCTGTTTCTCGGAGTATTTTTTTACGATCATCAAATAGGGCAATGACCTGCTCTAGCTCCTGTCGCCGCTTGGCGAGGCCAGGGTAATCTTTAGAGGTGAAGATAGCAGGGTCATCCAGGCGTTTATTGATTTCAGCGAGCTCGTTGCGTAACGATAGTTCTTTCTGGTCCATATGCTTACTTATTGAGTATACGGTAAAAGTAATCAATCTGTCTTTGTCTATCTCAAGACGGGCAGCGGGTATTCATGCCCGTATATGGCTTTAGCGATTCGCCAGAGCTGGCTGATGCGCCTGTTTGCCTTTGGCTGCGACTTTTTCGCGCTGTGCGATTTTGCGAGCAGCTTGCTTTTTAGCGGCATGAGCCCGTCGTTCACGGGCATCCTCGGCAATTTTGGTACGTGCACGATACTTATCGACGCGGCCTTCAATGTCGAGGATACGTTCTTCGCCAGTAAAAAAGGGATGAGAGGCACTGGTAATGTGTACTTTTATAAGCGGGTATTTGTTGCCGTCTTCCCATTGGATGGTTTCTTCGCTAGATGCGGTTGAACGCGTCAGGAAAGAGAAGCCGTTATTGAGGTCCTGAAAAACAACGGGGCGATAGTCAGCTGGATGTAGTTTTTTCTTCATATCGAGACTACAGTATACACATCTGTTGCTCTCCGGTCAATTACTTGCTAAAATGTCATCAATATAACTAAGCAGTTTAGGGATACGTCCTCTTTGCTAGTTGCCGGGCAGGCTTCAAGTAGAGTGCCTAAATGAAGAGAAAGGATGATACTATGGCTACGACAGGGCTAGATATTAAGCAGTTGCTAGAAGCGGGAGCGCATTTTGGTCACAAGACCAGTCGGTGGCATCCCAAAATGGCGCCGTATATTCACAGTAAGCGAGGCGGCAGTCATATAATTGATCTGACAAAAACCATTGAATGTTTAGAAGTAGCGCTGAATTTTGTGAGTATTGCCACCGCTGAGGGCAAGCAACTACTATTCGTCGGCACAAAGCGCCAGGCACAAAGTATCGTCAAGGATGCGGCAGAAACCGTTAAGATGCCGTACGTGACCGAGCGCTGGCTTGGGGGTATGCTCACCAACGCGTCGACCATGAATGATCGGGTGCGGCATTTGAGAGATCTAGAAGCAAAAATGGAGTCTGGAGAACTTGCGAGCAAGTATAACAAGCTTGAGGTGCAACGTTTCCAAGCCGAAATCGATAGCATGAATAAACTCTATGGCGGCATCAAAAACATGACTGTTCGCCCGGGGGCTGTCTTCATTGTTGATATTATCCACGATGCCAACGCGCTAAGAGAGGCACGTAAGCTTGGTTTGCCAGTTATTGCTATCGTCGACACCAATGCTAATCCGGGCTTGGTAGATTATCCGATTCCGGCTAACGATGATGCTATTAAGGCTATTAAGCTGATCACTGATTATATACGACAGGCCGTTGAACAGGGGAAGGCAAAGGCAGCCAAAGGGGTTCCAGATAAAGATCAATCGACTGAGGCAAAGCAACGAAACGTGGGAGATAAGTAATATGGCAGTAAATATTCAAGAGGTCAGACGGCTCCGTGAACTCACGGGAGTAGGAATGACCGACGCTAAAAAAGCGCTTGAGGAAGCGAGGGGTGATTTTGATACCGCACTTTCGGCTATGCGCAAAAAAGGGCTTACAAAGGCCGAGAAACGTGCCGAGCGTGAGGCTCGATCAGGAGTTATAGGGAGCTATCTACACGATAGCCGTATTGGGGTCCTTGTTGAGGTCAACTGTGAGACCGACTTTGTTGCTCGTAACGAACTGTTTACAAGCCTCGTCAAAGATTTAGCGATGCATATCGCCGCATCAGCTCCCGAATATGTTGCTACAGACGATGTCCCGGCAGCTGTTCGTAAATCGATAGAAACTGAATATGTGGCTAAAGTTGAGGCTGAGGGCAAGCCAGATAAGATGATCGAACAAATCGTGTCTGGAATGCTAAAGAAACATTTTGCCGAGAGGTGCCTACTGGAACAACCATTCGTCAAGAATCCAGACCAAACGGTCGGCCAGTATATCAAAGAGAATATTGCCAAGCTCGGAGAGAATATCGTCGTTCGTCGCTTTACGCGCATGGCGCTCGGGGAAATCGAACAATAAAAATACAGTATGTCATGCGATGAGCTCCTTTCGAGTAGATATCTATATGCGCTCGAACTTGTAGCGCAGCTTTTCGTTAACCATACGCGTGATGTTAGTGGGGTGCCCTTTGTGACGCATCTGTTCGGGGTCAGCTATATTGTCCGACAGCTTACTGAAGATGAAGATGTTCATATTGCCGCGTTGCTTCACGATACACTTGAGGACATCCCGCCAGAGCGGTACTCTGCTGAATCGATAAAAGTAGATTTTGGTTCTAGGGTTCTAAAGCTTGTTTTGGCAGTAACCCATGATGACAGGCGGTATGAGCCGCACGAGGCACGCCAGCGCTATCTCCAACAGTTGCAAAAGGCGCCGGCTGCAGCAAGCCTAATAAGTGGCGCTGATATGCTCTATAACGGTCGCGATATTCTCTACTGGTATGAACGACGACCAAAGGAGATCAAGGCGCGGTTTGGCGGTAGTCGAGCGCAACAACGCCGTTGGTTTTGGAACGGTCGGCTAGAGATTATTGCATCAAAGCTCGGTGTCGATCATGTACTCGTGGCTGAACTCCGGGCATTGGTTTCTAAATTGGAGATTGTTTATCAAAAAATTATGTAGAATGGAGAAAGAGAGGGGAAACGATGGATAGTGATAAAGCAATCAACGAGACACGTACAAAATTTTTTACGGCTGTAGATCACTTTCATGAGGAACTCAAAAAAATACGGACTGGCAGGGCACATCCGAGTATGCTTGATGGGATAGTGGTGAAGGCCTATAGCACAACAATGCCACTGAACCGGGTCGCCAGTATTAGCGCACCAGAGGCACAGCTTCTGCAGGTCACTCCGTTTGACCCGAACAATTTACAGGCAATCACAGGGGCTATTCGAGATAATCCGACCTTGGGTCTTAACCCGATGGATGATGGTCACGTGGTGCGCATACCTGTCCCGTCGTTGACAGAAGAACGCCGCCGAGAGTATGTCAAACTACTCGGCACAAAGGCCGAAGACTGTATGGTGAGTTTGCGCACAATCCGTCATGCGGCGTTCAGTGCTGTTGCTCAAGCCAAAAAAGATAAGCTGCTTAGCGAAGACGACGCAAAGCGTCTCGAGAAATCAATCGATGAGGCAATGCAGCAAGCAAAATCGGCGGTCGAAGCCGCTGAGAAGGCCAAAGAGTCTGAAATTATGACTATCTGATTTATTGCGGTAGAAATGCAGCAAGCTTGATACAATGATGCATAGTATGGCAGATTCACAGGTGGCCATTGTGCCACGTCATATAGGGTTTATCGTTGACGGGAATCGTCGGTGGGCTCGAGAACATGGCCTGAGCGTTGCTGAAGGGCACCGCCGTGGCTACGAGAATCTTGAGACGATAGTCCGTGCTGCTCATCGACAAGGTGTGCAGTATGTCTCTGCATATGTTTTTTCGACCGAAAATTGGAAACGGGAGCGTGGTGAAGTGCAGGATCTCATGAAGTTTTTCAGATGGATTCTGCAACATGAGGTGCATAAGCTCCAACGTGACGGTATCCGTTTGCGGGTTATCGGTTCAAAATTTCGTCTTGGAGCGGTGCTGCTACGGGCAATCCATCAAGCTGAACGTCTTACAGAGGGCAATGATCGTGGGACACTATTGCTCTGTTTGGATTACGGTGGTCAGCAGGAGATAGTTGATGCTACAAAGCGCATTATTGCCGATGGTATAAAACCTGAGTTCGTAACCCCTGAGCTTATTAGTAAATATCTCTATGCCCCAGACATTCCGGCCCCCGATCTTATTGTCCGCACGTCTGGCGAGCAGCGTATGAGTAACTTTCTGATATGGGAGGGAGCCTATAGCGAGCTGGTTTTTAGTAAAGTCAACTGGCCGGATTTTAGCGAAGCGCATCTGTCACGAGCCTTGGCTCAATATGCGCGAAGACAGCGGAGATTTGGATCCTGATGGCGCTGCTGTTGCTCATTCTAGGGCTCGTCATTATCTTCGTGGGGTTAGTAGTGGCCCACGAATTCGGGCATTTCATAATAGCTCGCCGTAATGGCGTAGCAATCGAGGAGTTCGGCATTGGCTTTCCACCGAGAATCTGGAGCCGTAAGTTAAAAAACGGCTGTTTATTCAGTATCAATGTTCTACCGCTTGGCGGTTTTGTCAGGCTGCACGGTGAGCATGATACCGATACCGGACCAAATAGCTTTGGCGTGGCTACTATTTGGGTTAAGACGAAGATACTTCTCGCTGGTGTATTCATGAATCTGCTAGTGGCCTTCGTGCTGCTGACCACTCTGGCGTGGATCGGTATGCCCCAGTTGGTCAGTAATCAATTTAGTGTGGCGAGTGATGCGCATACTACCAACAATAAGATTCTGATTGGTTACGTCGAACCAGGATCTCCGGCGCAGCGTGCTGGGCTGAAATCACATGATCGCTTAGAGGCTATTGGGCAAGCATATCACTTGAAGACAATCACCTCGGCCAAACAACTGCCAGCACTAACCGCTAAACTTGCCGGGCAGGTGGTAACGATTAGATATGTGCGTGACGGCCAGATATCATATACAAAAGCGATGTTGCGTAGTGCGGCAGTTGTGGCCACCTCTGAGAGGACGAACGGCCTATCACAAGGATATCTTGGCGTAAGCCCGGTTGAGTATACGCTTATTCGATCCACTTGGTCGGCGCCACTGGTAGCTGCTGGGCTCATCCGACAATTCACAATACTAACATTTCATGGGCTCGGTGTCACAGCCCATGCCATAGCGCAAAGCCACTATAAGAAGGCCTCATCACAGGTATCGGGACCTGTCGGTCTATTCGTGATATTGCGAGATGGTAGTCTACTCGGTTACCAGTTCGTGCTTTCCATCATCGCAGTTATATCTTTGACCCTGGCGCTTATAAATGTATTGCCCATCCCGGCTCTTGATGGCGGCCGGCTCTTTGTGCTTTTGGTATCACGCTTTTTGAGAAAACCGCTTAGTCAGAACCTCGAAGAGCGTATTAGTGCCACAGGATTCGCCATTCTGTTCCTTCTAATGATCCTCATAACGATATCCGATGTCAGCCATCTCAAATAACGTCATGCTACGGTCAGCCGAGAAACCCCAGTGGAAGACACGGTGGTGGAGTTCCTTGGCTACAGTAGCTATTGTGGTCCTGAGTTATTTTATCGCCCAGTTTGTTGGCGCCCAACTTGTATACGTATATCCATATATACACGGTTGGGGTGCTGCACAGACCAGTAGTTGGCTCAAGAGTTCGGTGGCGGCACAGTTTTTTTACGTGCTAATAGCAGAGACGCTTACATTGCTTACACTCTGGCTTTTTGTACGCCGGCGGATTACTTTGAAGTCTCTTGGACTGATACGAGTTCGATGGCGAGATGTTGGCTATGCCGTTGTTGGGGTTCTTGCCTATGTGGCGTTATTTCTCTTGGTCATAAATTTGATCATTCAGCCACTGACGTCAGTTAATGTAAGCCAAGAACAGGATCTAGGCTTTAATAATGTCGCTGGTGCCAGCTCGCTTTTAATCACCTTTGTGAGCCTCGTAGCACTGCCGCCTATTGTGGAAGAAATAACCTTTCGTGGGTTTTTGTATAGTGGTCTGCGGCACCGTATGGCACCAATTTGGGCTACACTACTGACCAGTTTATTGTTTGCTACGCCGCATTTACTTGAAAGTAGTAATGGCCAGGGGCTTTTATGGGTGGCAGGGATTGATACATTCATCCTCTCCTTAGTACTATGCTATCTTCGGGAAAAGTCGAAATCATTATGGGCTAGCATAGGAGTGCATATGGTAAAAAACAGTATTGCTTTCGTTTCTCTCTTCATTGTACATCTTCGTTAGAGTAAAATAAGATGCATAATGCGCAACACTATCACTATACACTTCACCAATTACCGAATGCTATCGGTGAGCACAGTTATGCCGGCCTTTCGGCCGTACTGAAGTTCCTTAGCTGAGAGATCAAGATTAATGACAGAAGAGGTTAAAAGATTATGAAGATGTCCGAACTATTCGGCCGTACGTCGAAAACCGAAGGGTCTGAATACAGTGTTATGTCGCACCGTTTGCTCACGCAGGGTGGTTTTATACGTGAATCAACAGCTGGCAGATATTATCTCTTGCCACTCGGGCTCAAAGTGCATGACAATATCGTGCGTGTTGTCCGAAAACATATGGATAAGGTGGGTGCCCAGGAGCTTATTATGCCAACCCTGCACCCGCTTGAACTCTGGAAGGAAACGAACCGGACGACCACAACGGGTTTTGAACTTATGAAGGTAAAAGATCGCCGTGGTGCTGCTTTTGCTCTTGGTGGAACTGCCGAAGAGATGGCTGTCGACTTGGTGCGCAAGTTCAACTTAAGCTATAAGGACCTGCCGTTTACAATATACCAGTTCTCGACTAAGTTCCGTGATGAGTTGCGGGCCCGTGGGGGTCTACTCCGGGTTCGAGAATTCATCATGAAGGATGCCTATAGCTTTAGTAGTGAAGAGCAATTCAAGGCTATCTATCAAAGCATGTGGGATGCATACAGCTCTATCTTTAGAGAGCTTGGGCTTCATGTTGACGTTGTTGCTGCTGATAACGGCTATATCGGCGGAGAGTACTGCCACGAGTTTGTATCAGAAAGTGAGGTAGGGGAGAGCCGCTATTTCATCGATACTAATAATGGCTATGCTGCGCATGAAGATGTTGCTAAGTTCCAAATTGAAAATAAAAATGTCGATGAGCCTATGAAAGAAATGATAGAGGTGGCCGCAGAGCGGGGCGCAACTATGGAAGATGGTGTCAAGTTCCATGGGATGCCACGCTGGCAACAAATAAAGGATGTATTGTACTTCGATGAGGCCACCAAGCGCTACGTTCTAGCTGTCATAAGGGGTGACCTTGATGTTAATGAGACAAAACTTGGGCATGCGGCCGATGCATGGGACTTGCGCAGTGCTACCGAGGCAGAGATTAGAGACGATCTGGGCAGCGAACCTGGCTTCATCTCACCAGTTGGATTTCCTAAAAAAGGGCGCAAAACTAGCTACAATGTTATCATTGTAGCAGATACATCGTTACAGACTATCCGTAATGCTTACGGTGGGACAAACAAGCTCCACTACGATGCTTTGAATATCAATATTGATCGGGATTTTAAACCCGACATTGAGGCCGACATAGCGTTAGCTAGACCGAACATGAAAAGTCCTGGCGGCAACTCCCTCGTCGAAAAACGTGGTATCGAGGTGGGTAATATATTCCAACTTGGCCATCACTATTCGAGCCTTATGCATGACGCTGAATATACTACCCAACAAGGCAAGCTGCAGGAGTACTATATGGGGTGCTATGGTATTGGGATTGGTCGCACCATGGCGGCTATTGTTGAAGCTCATCATGACAACCGCGGTATTATTTGGCCTGAAGCTATTGCACCATTTCGCGTTTACCTTATAGGGCTTGGCGATGACGAGACTGTGATGCAGACAACAAATAAGGTCTACAGTGACTTGACAGCAGCCGATATCGCGGTAATATATGACAACCGAGATGTGCGTCCCGGCGAGAAGTTTGCGGACGCGGATCTTATAGGAGTTCCTTACCGGATTATAGTAAGCAAAAAGACAGTTGCTGAGGGTCGGGTCGAGCTGAAAGTTCGTTCCTCCGAAGAAGTGCAACTGGTAAGTGTAGAGGATATAATCAAAAAGGTCGCCTCTATCTAGTTTCTATACTATTAATCGAATAGTCGAAGGTAAACCAAGAATGATCAAGGAGATAACCATGAAGAAACAATTCCACCTTACACAGGAAGGTGTAGACGAACTGAAAACTGAATTGCATGACTTGATTAACCTTCGAACAGAAATTGCCGATCGTATCAAAACGGCTCGGGAATTCGGCGATTTGGCAGAAAATGCTGAATACAGTTCAGCTCGACAGGATCAAGAACGCAATGAGGCCCATATTAGTGAGATAGAACACATCCTGGCAAATGTCCAGCTTATTATCAAACCGAAGAAGAACGGTAGGGTTGTACTGGGTTCAAAAGTAAAGCTTAAGGGTGCTGACAATAAGACCTCCAAGGAATTTCAAGTAGTCGGTACGGTGGAAGCCGATCCACTTGAGGGCAAGATATCCGACGAATCGCCAATCGGCCAGGCTTTGCTCGGCAAGAGCGAGGGTGAAGCGGTCGAAATCAGAACTCCAGTCGAGACGACAACATACACGATTATAGATATTGCCTAGGTATCAACGGGCGAATAGTTCAGGGTAAATACTTCGGGTCACATTGTCTATATCAGTGCGTAGCTGCGGGAAGATAACTCCTTCTCGGGCCGTAACCCCTTCAAGTACCCAAAATAGGCGTTCGGCATAGCCGAAACCACAGGCCGGAGGCATAGCATATTCTAGAGCTTCAATATAATCAATATCGAGCATCATCGCTTCCGAATCACCGGAGTCACGCATGGCTTGCTGTTCTTTAAAGCGCTCCAGCTGATCCACTGGGTCATTTAACTCGGAATAGGCTTTACAGAGCTCACTTCCACCAAGCAGTAAATTAAACTGCTCGGTTAATTTAGGCCTCCCGGGTTGTGTTTTTGCAAGTGGCTGCAGGAAGGTGGGGATATCTACTAAAAAGGCTGGGCCGATTATGTCAGCCCTGATTTTTTTCCACAGCTTATCAATTCCTCGGGGACGGTTTTCTGTTTGTTCTACTTCCACGTGATGTTTGGTAAGTTGCTGCTTGACCTGCTCTAATGTGCAGGTGAATATATCAAGGCCGTAGTGCTTCTGCATGATCTCTACAAAACTTATTCGTTGCCAATCTTCTCCGTCTTGTCCCAGATCCACCTGCATACCATTGGCGAGAGCAAATTGTCGTTTGCCCCAAGTTTTATCAGCGATTTGTCGGACTAAACGTTCGGTAAGCTTCATGCCCATTTCCCAATCGGCATATGCCCAGTACCACTCCATTGCAACATGCTCAGGTAGATGCTCATCTGAGTAATTTTCGTTACGGAACCGTGCTCCTATATCGAACACCTTTTCATAGCCTCCCACTAGTAGGCGTTTTAATGGTAGCTCATGGCTGATGCGAAGATAAAAGTTCTGATTAAGTGCATCCATGTGGGTGACGAAGGGGGTGGCATCAGCGCCTCCAGTTGTATGCTCCAGTATGGGGGTATTAATTTCAATAAAACCTTCACTCATTAGAAATTCTCGTGTTGCTTGCCAGAAGGTACTTCTCCGTATGAAGCGGCTATATACATCAGCATTAGTGTTGGTATCAATGTAGCGTCTCCGTAGGCGTTCTTCTTTATTGGTAAACCCGCCTTTTTGATTTGGCATGGGACGCAGGGCTTTTGTAAGGAGGCGCAGTCGCGTTACACCCACTGATATCTCACCGGTCTGTGTCTTTATGACTGTGCCATGAACTTCGACAAAATCGCCGCTATCAAGAAGTGGTAGTTGTCGGAAACCAAGTTGGCTATTTTCTGGTTTAGATGCCTCTACGCTATCTTCCCGTAGAAAAAACTGCAAGCTTGCACTGGCGTCGCGAGCAACAATAAATGCTATTTTGCCAATTCTTCGTATATTGGTAATCCGTCCAACGACACTAACCGGCCGTCCCTCAAGCTGTGTAAAGCCGTCAATGATCTCTACGAGTTTATGAGTACGCTCTGAACGTGCAGGGTAGGGGTCAATGCCAAGTTTGCGGAGTTCCTCTAATTTCCGTAATCGTTCGTCTCGATAATCTTTTAGTGTTGCCATATGGTAGGTATTGTACCGATAAGTAGTGTAAATAAAAATGGGTGCCCTGAAGAATGTGCCACTACCATACAAGCAACTCTAAACCTATCGTATAACGCAGCATTGTATTATAGTTTTAATTATGGCGCGAGAAAGAGGGAAAAGGATCAAACAGATTGGTAGCCAAGCTGAATATAAGTCACTTCATAACTGGAATCGTTGGCTGGCAGTTATTCATGCTGTGCAAGGTATCGCCATTGCGCTAATCGGTATAGCTTATGCGCTACCAGTAACAGCGAGCTATCTAACGATCGATCCGATTGCCACGGCTACAGTGGGACATCCAGTACTGACAACCGCTACGAGGCAGTTATTTTATGTTGATCTAATTAGCTTGGTGGTAATTTTCTTCTTTGCCTCAGCAATTGCCCATGGTCTGTCTGCAACGATATATCGTCGGCGTTATGAGCTAGATCTGAGTCGAGCCATGAACAAACTGCGTTGGTTCGAATATGCCGTGAGCGCTAGCGTCATGATTGTTGCCATCGGTTTACTTAGTGGTGTTTACGATCTCACTAGCCTTTTTATGCTCTTTATGCTCGTGGCGTTGATGAACCTGTGTGGGCTAGCTATGGAGGTTTATAACCAACGGAATGCATCCCCCAATTGGTTGGTCTATTGGCTTGGCTGTCTCGCCGGTATTGTGCCTTGGATTGTTCTGATATTCTATCTATTTGCCACGAATTTCTATGGCAGTGGCCATATACCAGGATTTGTCTATGGGATTTATGGCAGCATGTTCATATGCTTCAATAGCTTCGCAGTGAATATGTACCTTCAGTATAAGAAGAAAGGCAGATGGGCGAATTATTTATATGGCGAAAAAGGTTACATGATCTTGAGTCTTGTCGCTAAGACGTTACTCGCTTGGCAAGTATTTTTTGGGGTGTTGCGTCCGTAGGTAGATATGAGCGATATAGTATTCGATTTCGATGGCACTATAGCGGATAGTTTTGAGGTTGCGGAGCAGATATTTTATGAGCTGACAGGCTATGAACCGATAACTGACCCCAGGCAGAGAGATCATCTGCGCTCTTTGTCGCTTCTAAAGGCTGCCAAAGAGCTACATATCTCACCAGCGCAGATACCGCGATTGCTTATTATGGGTCGGAGTCTCATGCAACGACGGATGTATCATGTAAAATTATTCCCGAATGTCTCGCCGGTCTTACGGAAGCTGCATGAGTCAGGTAATCGCCTTTTTATCATTACCTCCAACAGTCGACCCAATGTTGAAAATTTCTTACAGCAACATGATCTTGGTGAATATTTCGATGGTGTCTATGGTAATGTCGGTTTATTTCGTAAAGGAAGGGCATTACGTAAAGTCATGCGACGTGATCATATTTTTCCCCAAAGCTGCTTTTATATTGGTGACGAGGTCCGAGATATTCACGCCGCACGTTACGCTCATGTCAAAGCGATTGCAGTGGCCTGGGGTTATAATGATTTTAGTGCTCTCACTCGCGAGAAGCCATATGCTGTCGCACAACGTCCGGATGATCTGATTGAGATATTGAAAAAACAGTAGTATCTCTACTCTCTGAAGAGCTACTATATGAAGATATGAATTACTGGAGTCAGCGTAATCAGCCATATATGCCAGGCCAGACGTGCCCATTTAAGGTCAGTCGCAGCAAGATAGAATTATTCATGCAGTGTCCGCGTTGTTTTTGGCTTGACATACGGCTCAAGATTAAGCGGCCCGCCAGCCCGCCATTCAATATAAATAAGGCCATTGACGGTCTTCTGAAAAAAGAATTTGACACTTATCGTGTAAAAGGTGAAGCTCACCCGCTGATGTTAGATAACCAGATTAAGGCTATTCCGTACGCTCACAAGGACTTAGATAAATGGCGCGAGAACTTCGTAGGCGTGACGACGCTTCATAAATCAACTAATTTGCATGTTTTTGGGGCAGTCGATGATCTTTGGGTGAATGAGGCCGGGGAAGTTATTGTTGTCGACTACAAAGCAACAGCCAAAGACAAAGACGTCAATATCGATGCTGCCTGGCAGATCAGCTATAAACGACAAATGGAGGTCTACCAATGGCTATTGCGCCAAAATGGCCTCACAGTCAGCCCGATTGGTTATTTTGTGTACTGTAACGGCAGGCTAGATCTCGATGGTTTTAATAATCACCTTGAGTTTACCACCAAACTTATCTCATATGCCGGGGATGACAGCTGGGTGGAGCCGATACTGCTACAGATGAAGGACTGTATGGAGCGTAGTACGATGCCTGCAGTAGGCAGTGCGGCCATGGGTGGTGAATGTGATTTCTGTAGCTATGCGCGATCACGGACAGAATTGACCTTACGATCTTTGCATAATCGGTCAGTACGAGGCAAGTCGTCCTGAATGCTAAGCAGATAGCAACGTAAGGTATAATGAGATTAGAGGCCATATGTTAGATATTCAGTTTATTCGAGATAATCGTGATTTGGTTGAGACAAAGTCACGCCAAAAGGGCTATGAGGTTAACATTCATAGACTGTTGCAGCTCGATGAGGAACGCCGCAGCTTAATAACAGCTGTTGAGACACTACGTCGCAGACGTAATGAGCATTCAGATAAGATTAAGCATCACGGTAAGCCGGAAGCGGGGATTATCGAGCAGGGTAGGGCAATCAAAGCAGAGCTGAGCCAATCCGAAGAACGGCTTAAAGGTGTTGAGCATGACTTTGAACAGCTGATCAAAGCAGTGCCAAATATGCCGCTCGATGATGTGCCGCTCGGTATGAGTGAAGATGAAAATAAGGTCGCCAAGCGGGTGGGTGAGCCACTTAACTATGACTTTGTACCGAGACATCATTGGCAGATTGCTGAGCCCCGGAATCTTATAGATAAGGAAAGGGCTGCTAAGATATCGGGTAGTCGTTTTGCCTATATAAAGGGCGATTTAGTTCGACTTCAATTTGCTATCATTCAGTTTGTCCTGCAGACTCTCGGTGATGAAGTCGTGCTGGAAAGACTTATTCAGGATAACAATCTTAACCTCCACCCCCGTGCCTTCATGCCGATACTCCCTCCGGCCATGCTACGCACGGAGCCGTATGTGGCGAGCGCGCGTCTAGATGCAGAGAATCTAACCTATAAAATTGTCCAAGATGATCTGTGGTTAAATGCCAGCGCAGAGCATACGCTCTGTACTATGTATTGGGAAGAAATACTCCCCGAAGAGATGCTGCCGATTCGCTACATAGGGTATAGTACTAGCTTTCGAAGGGAAGCAGGAACGTACGGCAAGGATACCGAAGGTATCCTACGCATGCATCAGTTCGACAAGCTTGAGATGGAGGTATTTTCGACTCCCGAGACTGGATTAGACGAGCACCTTTTGTTGGTGGCAATTCAGGAGTATCTTGTGCAGCAGCTTAATTTGCCATACCAGGTGCTCCAAAAATGTACTGCCGATATCGGAAAACCCAATGCTCGCGGGGTTGATATTGAATGTTGGTTCCCAGCACAGGGCAAGTATCGTGAAACACACACCGCAGATTTTATGACCGACTATCAAGCGCGTGATCTCAGAATTCGAGTCCGACGCAAGAAGGGCACTGTTGAGCTTGTTCACACCAATGATGCAACCGCTTTTGCGCTTGGTAGGATCATGGCGGCAATCATGGAGAATAACCAAACTCAAGACGAACGAATTATTGTACCCGAAGTACTCCGACCATTTATGTGTGGACAGGCGGAAATATGATGTCCTTAGAGGAAGGGGGTATCTTATGATTAATAGACTTGAGATTAACGGTATTCACTTACGTGTTGATGACGATCTGAAGAGATATGTACATCGCAAAATCGGTCGTCTGGATAGGTATATCTCGCGACGAATTCGCCAAAGCGTTCATGTCGAAGTCAAGCTCATAGAACAAAAGTCTAAAGATAAGAAAGAATGTACCTGTGAGGCTACAGCATATCTGCCATACGAGGTGATCAATGTCCATGAGAGCACGATTAATATGTATGCTGCCGTTGACATTGTCGAAACTAAACTTAAGCTTCAACTCAAAAAATATAAAGAGATGCACTCTACCCCTAAGCTTCGACACCGGTTTCTTGCTCATATCCGTCGTACATCACAAAGTTGAATGACAGCCCAATATGGCAGGAAATAGGGTCGCCATATTCGGTTAAAAACGATACAATATCAGGAGCTTCAGACAAAATTTGGCAAAAGGGAGAGCAGGTCTTTGTATGAACAGTATCCTCAAGCGGCTATTGGGGGATCCCCAAGCCCGTACTATAAAGCGTCTCAGGAAACGGGTTAAAGAAATCAATGCTTTGTCTGACAAGTATCAGAGGATGTCGGACCTCAAACTCAAGCAGCAAACCGATGTTTTGCGACGCAGACTTAAAAAGGAATCGCTGGATGCGATTTTACCTGCCGCTTTTGCCGTGGTGCGAGAAGCGGCCACTCGCACATTAGGCCAGCGCCACTTTGATGTACAGCTGATTGGCGGTATTGTCATGCATGAAGGCAACGTTGCCGAAATGAAGACCGGCGAAGGGAAAACGTTAGTTGCAACTGCCCCTGTCTATCTAAATGCCTTAAGCGGTCAGGGAGCTCACGTTGTGACCGTCAACGAATATCTTGCCCAGCGCGATGCCGGCTGGATGGGACAGGTATATCACTTTTTAGGTCTCAAAGCAGGGGTTATTATTGCGGACCATTCGTATATCTACGATCCGACATTTGAAAATACTGATCATGAAGATGAACGTTTTCGTCATCTGCGACCGTGTACGAGGCAGGAGGCATACAGGGCCGATGTTACGTATGGAACGAATAATGAGTTTGGCTTTGACTATTTACGTGACAATATGGTTCGCGAGGTTGATCAGCTTAGACAACGAGAGCTGCACTTTGCGATTGTCGATGAGGTTGATTCGATACTGATTGATGAGGCGCGTACGCCGCTTATCATTTCGGCTCCAAGCGTAACGACGGGTAGCTCTTACGCACAGTTTGCCAAAGTGGTGGTGCAACTTGATGCGGATAAACATTACGAGACTGACGAAAAGCGTCGTACGGTTATCTTGACTGATGATGGCGTCGAAAAAATCGAAAAAATTTTGGGCATTGACAATTTATACGCTACTGAAAATATTCGGACAATCTATCATCTGGAACAAGCTCTTCGGGCCCGAGCACTTTTTAAGCGTGATAAGGACTATGTAGTCACCAAAGATGGGGAAATTGTTATCGTCGATGAGTTTACTGGTCGGTTATTGCGGGGTAGACGTTACAATGAGGGCCTGCACCAGGCGATTGAGGCTAAAGAAGGTGTTGAAGTGCAGCAAGAATCAATGACTCTGGCAACCATTTCATTCCAGAACTATTTCCGGCTTTATGAAAAGCTTGCCGGTATGACCGGTACAGCTATGACCGAAAGCGAGGAGTTTCATCAGATATATAAACTCGATGTTGTTGATATACCATCCAATCGTCCACTAGCCCGGTTTGACCGGCCAGATCGTATATACAAGACTGAGGTAGGTAAGTATAGGGCCATCGTAAAAGAAGTAAAGACCCTGCATGAAGCCGGTCAGCCGGTATTGATTGGTACAGTGTCTATTGAGAAGAATGAACTTCTGGCTACACTGCTCACCAAGGAGGATATACCGTACCAGGTGCTCAACGCCAAAAATAATGAGAGGGAAGCTGCCATTATAGCTCAAGCAGGTCGACAGGGAGCAGTCACACTAGCTACAAACATCGCGGGAAGAGGTACGGACATAGTGCTTGGTGAAGGTGTCAAGGAACGAGGCGGTCTGTTCGTGTTGGGCTCGGAGCGTCATGAGGCTCGCCGGATAGACAATCAACTGCGCGGTCGTTCGGGCAGGCAGGGGGATCCGGGCGTGACGCAGTTCTTCGTGAGTACCGATGATGATCTTATGCGAATCTTTGGCGGAGAGCGTATTGCTGGCCTGATGGGTCGTCTTAAGGTTAATGAAGAGACACCGATTGAGAATCGTCTCATCACCAAAAGCTTGGAAGGGGCTCAGAAGAAGGTCGAAGGCTTCCATTTCGATCAGCGAAAAAACGTCGTTCAGTACGATGACGTTATGAACCGTCACCGTCTTGCGACCTATGCCATGCGTCGAGAAATACTGCGCTCTGAAGACATTAGCAAGCGTATCCGTGTTTTCCTGGGAGAAGAAGTTGAGCTAATGACACAATCGCCACTTCTGACTACAGATCAATTCGAGCCAATTGTGCGTGAATTATTCCCGTTTGATGAGGAAACACTTGACCGTCTGTTCGGCGCCACCACTGAGACATTCGGCAAAGTGCTGTTTCAGGCCGCCCGAGAGTTGTACGAGTCTCGCGAGGAGGCATTTAGTGCTGAGGTTATGCGTAAGCTGGAGAGAGACGTATATCTACAGATTCTCGATGAGCTCTGGATGCAGCATCTGGAGAATATGGAGCATCTCCGTGAAGGTATACACTGGATATCAGTGGGGCAGCGTGATCCGCTGGTGGAGTACCGTCGTCAAGGGCAGATTCTCTTTGAAGACATGCAGCGTAACTTGCGCCATAGTGTTGTACGTACACTTTTCCATGCACAACCAGTACGCCATGAGGACCTCCAGCGGCCTGCCGAAACTGAGCTAACTCGGGCGGCTCGCCAATCGATTAGTAATGCTAATAAGATTATTGACGTTGACGATGAATTTAAAGAAGCTGATTTTAGTTCAGCTAAGACTGGTGCTCACCGATCAGTCAAGAATCAAGGCAAAGGTGTAACACGTAAGAAAGCACATAAGGCAGAACGTCGTCGCAAGGCGCAGGCGCGCAAACGGTCCAGGTAAAAGACATGAAACATACCGTACACGAAGTGACGCTTAAAAACGGTTCAAAGGGCCTACTTGTACATATACCTGATGCCAGCGTTATGACTTTCGAATTTGACTTCCGTGCTGGCGAATATCTTGTTACCGAAAGAAAGTGGGAAACTCCCCACCTCATGGAGCACATTCTGCTCGGTGCCAATAAGCGCTATCCTAAGGCTCGTCTATTTCAGGCCGAGATAGAAAAAAACGGTGCATACAGTAATGCCTCTACTGGTGTATATGATATTGTCTATGAGGCGGAATGTGCTGACTTTGAATGGGATAGAATCCTGGATTTGCTGCAGGTTGCTATAGCTAAACCGTTATTTCTTAACGATGAGTTTGAAGCAGAATTCGGCAATGTCCGTGAGGAATTGGCAGCGCGATCGAATAATCACTTTCGTCATTTAAGCCTGAGTCTTCGTGAAGAGTATGGATTTATTGCCAAGACTGATGAGGAGCGACTCGGTCTCATGGACAATGTAACGGTTGGTGATGTCCGAGATCATTATAAACGTACACATACGACACGTAACTTACGTTTTATTATCGCTGGCAATCTAACACCTAAGCGCTATGAGGCTATCATAGAATCCTTGGAACAGTTTGATCTACCACTTGGGACCAACCGATTGGCACTTCCCGACGAGCGTCCGAAGCGACAAAATCACCCGGTGTATATTCACAACAAGACGGTTAAAAATATCTACTTCTATGTTGACAGCTTCATGAATCGCCGAATGAGTGATGAAGAGACGGACGCTCTGGGCTTGGCAAATACCATGTTAACAGAGACCCTCTATTCGAAAATATTAGGTACAGCTCGTGAGCGTGGCCTGGTCTATGGGATGAGTTCGGGTTTTGGTCAAACTAAGCAGAGCAGCAACTGGTGGTTTGGTGCTCAGGTTTCCAAGAAAAATGTGCTGGCCCTCTTTGATATTATGCTAGAGGAACTCAACAAGGTTTTTGTTGGCAATATTGCATCAGATGATATCGAGGCAGCTCAAGCGTATTCGCTTGGCAGGTTTCAACGAAGTGCCCAAACAGTAGGTGGCACTGCTGCAGGGTACAGTTCGCGCTACTTTTTTGACGGGGTTATCGAAGATTATTACCAGGTACCAAAACGAATTAAGGCAGTTACGAAATCAGCGATCGTTGAAATTGCTCGGGAGTTGTTCGCTGACCAAACCTGGGGCTTGGGAGTGCTAAGTAGCTGCGAACGGCAAACGGTGCGAGAACTCTATGATCATATCGCACCGCTTTGGGTGGAACCGCCGAAGGGAATTTAGCTATGGACGAGCTCGCCCATAATGCGGCCGATCTTCAAATGGCGGTAACGGCAGCGCTCAATCGTATAGGTTTTAGCGATCTTAGACGACAGCAGGCATCTTTAGCACATATTATGCACCAACCAGATTTTTGGGCGGACCCTCTGAAAGCCCAGCAACTGAGCAAACAACACGCAGCGCTGGAACGACGGCTTACTCCCTGGCACGAGCTCAAAAGCAATGTAGATGACCTTGTGGGACTAGCTCAGCTTGGCGACTCTGGCTTGCATGATGATCTTGTTAAGCAACTAGGTGATTCACGACAACGATTTGAAGAATTAAAACATGAGCTTCGATTCGCCGGTCCTTATGACCAATACAGTGTTATCCTGAGTATTTATGCTGGTGCTGGTGGCACTGATGCGCAGGATTGGGCACAGATGTTACTCAGGATGTACATCCGATGGGCTGAAGCCAATGACATGATTGTAAAAACTATAGACGAATCGGCTGGTGAAGAAGCTGGCATCAAAAGTGTCACCTGCGAAATAGACGGGAATTTTGCCTACGGTAAATTAAAAGGGGAGCATGGCGTTCATCGGTTAGTACGTCTGAGCCCCTTTAATGCTGATCATTTAAGGCAGACTAGTTTTGCACGAGTCGAGATATTGCCCAAGATCGATCAGCTTGAGACAATCGCCATTGACGAAAAGGATCTCCGCATTGATGTGTATCGTTCTAGTGGCCATGGTGGGCAGAGTGTTAATACAACTGATTCTGCAGTGCGTATCACCCATCTGCCGACAGGTATAGTGGTAGCAATACAAAACGAGCGTAGCCAGCTCCAGAATAAAGAGATGGCCCTCACGATTCTTCGCTCAAAGCTTGCACAGATGAAGTTAGAGCAGCATCAGGAGAAGATCGAAAAACTCAAGGGTCCGAGTCAATCAGCTGAATGGGGTAATCAGATACGGAGCTACGTGCTCCATCCCTACAAGCAAGTGAAAGATCTTCGGACTCGATTTGAGACTAGCGATATAGATGGAGTGCTTGATGGCAATCTGGATATTCTTATTGAAGCATACCTCGAGTATAATCTCAGTCAGGGTAATATATCTCCAGGCGAAGAAGCCAAGTGAAGAAAAATTCTATGCAGAAGGTAAAAAAACGACGCTATCGGAAGGCATTGTTCACACTTATTGTTCTTATAGGTATAGGAGGCTTAGCTTACTGGGCATATAATCGCCCTCTTCCCGTGTCTAAACCTGCATTAATACTTAACCAATCGTCGGCTCTGCAATCAGCATCTCCTGGTGTCAGTTGGTCCCCGTATGGCGAGCAGGCCATTGCGATAATTGGCCAGAATCTTATTGCCAATTATGGTAATCAGAACCCATTGCCAGTCGCAAGTATTGCTAAGATTATGACAGCGCTTGCAATCTTGTATCAGAGACCATTGAAATTAGGGCAGCAGGGGCCTTCCATGACCATTGGCCAAAATGATGTTGCAACCTATCAACAAGAACTCGCCCAGAATGAGTCAGTTGTACAGGTCAGTGCCGGTGAGCAACTAAGTGAGTATCAGATGCTTGAGGCGATGCTTGTGCCCTCTTCTACTAACGTTGCCGATTCCGCGGCAGTTTGGGCATTCGGATCGATTAGTAGCTATTTGGCTTTTGCTAATCACTATGCACTACAGCTCGGCCTCGATCATACGCATTTCGCAGTTGATGCGAGCGGCTTCTCGCCAGCAACGGTGAGTACGCCACAGGATCTTATCCGGTTAGGCGAAGTCGCCCTAACTAACCCAGTTATCCGACAGATTGTTAGTCAGAGTAGTATTACTTTACCGGTTGCCGGAACACTTCAGAATTTTAATATTGATCTTGGAGACGAGGGCATAGTTGGGATAAAGACAGGCAACACAGATGAAGCCGGTGGGGCATTTCTATTTGCGGCACGATATCAGTCATTCAGTATTATCGGCGCTATCTTAGGCGCGCCTGATCTTGGTACAGCACTCCATGATGCACCAGAAATTTTGAGTTCTTTTGAGTCGAGTGTTCAGACCGAGAAAATCATCAATTCTGGTCAGGAAGTTGCGAGCTATAAATTACCTTGGGGCGGTTCAATAGAGGCTGTAGCAGAGAAGCCTATCACGATCACAGAATGGGCTAACGATAAACCCGGGATTCAAGTCTCAGTTAATTTGTTACAAACAGGGCAGCATGCTGGCACAACTGTAGGTACGGTCAAGATAAGCTATCGCGGCACAACAATAGCGACTCCAGTTGTCTTGAAAAACTCTCTGCCTAGCCCGAGTATTTGGTGGCGTATCAGCCACCTCTAATGTAGTTTGTGTGGGGCTGGGGCCTAGTATAGAATAGATACTGTTAATGATTTTACTCGATAGGGTAACTAAGATATATGGTAAGGCGAGCGCACCGGCGCTTGACCGTATTAGTTTGCATGTCGAACCGAAAGAGTTCGTTATTGTGGTCGGCCAGAGCGGCGCGGGCAAGACAACATTACTCCGTTTACTTACTCGTGAGGAGAAACCCAGCTCCGGTAAGATAATTGTTGGTGGCATCGATTACGATCATCTACATGATCGAGATATCCCACTACTGCGACGAAAGATAGGGGTAGTGTTCCAGGATTTTAAACTACTACCGAACAGGACCGTCTTTGAAAATGTTGCCTTTGCGCTGGAGATGGTCGGCATGGGTAATAGCGAGATTCGTCATACCGTACCTCGGGTATTGGATATTGTTAATTTACGCGACAAAGAAAAAAACATGCCACTCGAATTATCCGGCGGCGAACGTCAACGGGTGGCCATCGCTCGTGCCATTGTACGGCAGCCGAAAATTCTGATTGCTGATGAGCCGACCGGGAATCTAGACCCTAAGCATGCTTGGGATGTCATACGGGTGCTCGAAAAGATCAATCGTTACGGTACTACAGTGTTACTCACGACGCACAATCAGGATATTGTGAATAGGCTAAAACGCCGGGTTGTTACCCTAAAACAGGGCAGTGTGGCGAGCGACCGAGCTAACGCGGATTACAAAATATGAATCGTCGACTTATAACCCTGTGGCGCATTATTCGAACCGGTGCTATTAATTTTGTCCGGAATGCGACACTAGCCGTGGCGGCAATTGCCGTAATGGTGGTTACTCTTACAACTATCCTAGTCTCTCTCATCACGAACGCCGCCTTCAATAGTACGATTAGCCAGATAGCCAGTAAGATTAACATATCAGTTTATCTGAATGATTCGGTTACCGATCAGCAACGTAATGCATTCATGTCGGAACTACGCGGTTTACCCGAAGTAAAAAACGTTACCTATATATCTAAGGACGAAGCCTTGGCTGAATACAAGGCGGAGAATGCCACCAACCAGAGCCTGCTACAGGCTATTAATGAAGCCGGTGGTAACCCGCTTCCCGCGTCTATACAAATTAATCCGTTTGATCCAGCAAAGATTGATCAAATTAGGGGCGTTCTTAATCGGCCTTCTACGATCCAGATTGAAAATCAGACAGCTGGCACTTCGTACTCCGGGGACCGCAAGGCAGCCATCGATAAGATTGCTAAAACCACTGACGTACTCCGGCGGGTTGGGGTGGTTATCGTGGTGCTATTCGGCTTTGTTTCCATGCTCATTATATTCAATACGATCCAGATGGCCATATTCAATCGACGTGATGAGCTAACCATTATGCGACTACTGGGAGCGAGCACTCGGTACATCCGTGGGCCCTTTGTAGTAGAAAGTACTATATATGGTATCTGTGCAGCAGTCATATCCGTTAGCCTGGTCGACGTAGTGTTTATCTTATCTTCGTCAGCATTGCAAGCAACTAGTCTTGGCCTATTGGATATCGGTTATGCAGATGCATATTTCCACAGGCATTTCTGGCTGCTTTTGACAGGGCAACTGCTAATCGGTATAGTGATTGGTGTCGTCTCATCTGTTATTGCTACCAGACGATATCTCAAATTCAAAAGTGTTAAATAATTTTTTCACCAGATAATCTCAGACAAAAATCTCAAGCGGAAATAAAACAACTTCAAGGGGTAGGGGGTGCTTGAACGGCTATAAGCTTTTATGCTAGGCTAAGGGTAGCCGTAAGCAAATAAATATGCTAAAAAAAATCATGCAACAGGCGATTCAGTTTTCACGGCGTTTCCGATTGTCGGCTATGCTCGCTGTGCTTATTTGCTTCGTGCTTGGTAGTATTCCAGTAGCTCATGCAGATGTTTTTCAGCAGCAGATTGACAGCCTGAACGCACAAAATACTCAAGCTCAGAGCTCGCTCAGCAACCTGCAAACGCAGGCTAGTAGCTATCAGGATGCAATTAATAAACTGCAAGCCCAAATCAGCGCCGCTCAGACTGCCATTTCAGCTAATCAGGCAGACCAGGTAACATTACAGCAAGAGATAGCGGCAGACCAGGCCAAAATCGTACAGCAGAAACAACTGCTTAGCCAAGAGATCGAGGCGATGTACGTTAATGGCCAGATGACGACGGTTGAGATGCTGGCTACTAGTAATAACTTGAGTTCTTTTGTTGATGCGGAGACATATCGCGGGGCTGTTCAGGCTAAGCTACAGTCACTTCTAACACAGATAGCACAATTCGAAAATGAACTAGAGTCACAAAAGGCACAACTTCAGCAGGCTTTACAGACGCAACAGGCGCAAGAGGAACAATTGTCGAGCGAGGAGGCTCAACAGAATCAGCTTCTCAACATGAACCAGAATCAGCAAGCTAGCTTCAACCAACAGATACAAACAAATAATACGCAGATAGCAACACTCAAAGCGGAGCAGATAGCAGCCAATCGGAGACTGCTGAGTACTGGTCATGTGGATTTTAGCGGCACGTGTGGGGGTAGCTATCCGGCTACTGCGGCAGGCCCGGCTGGAACCTGGGGTTGCAGTTATTCGTTAGACAATACGATTGATAACTGGGGTATGTATAATCGCGAATGTGTTAGTTATGCGGCATGGATGGTATATAAGACGTATGGCTATATGCCCTACTGGGGTGGTAATGGTAATGCAAACCAATGGCCTGCCGATGCGCGAGCGGCCGGCATTCCTACTGGGACGGAACCAAAGGTTAACTCAGTCGCCATATATATGGGGGGCTCATCCGATCCTTGGGGTCACGCCATGTGGGTGAAGAGTGTCAATGGCGATGGTACAATCACAGTTGACCAATATAACTTATACTATGATGGCAAGTTCTATGAGACAACCATTAGTGCCTCCGGATTAATCTATATATACTTTGGTGGTTAAGCTATGGGCAATAATGGGCATAAGGCGGTAGGTATTTGCTCGGACAGATAATGAGCGGTGTAGGGTGTAGTCAGAAGTTTGGGGCAGACTGTAGGTTTGCTAGTTGCTCGGCCGAACCTCAGCTATAATCATTATCATTGGTGTAAAGGAGGGGTAGTGAACTCAGGCAATAAAGATTCTGGAGTAAAGCCGAGCAATATGTCTATTTGGGCCTTTAGAGTAGGCATTGCTTTTGTGCTGGCAGTCGGTATATTTGAGTTGGGAGTGAACGTCGGTAATGGCCGGATACCCTATGGAAAAACGCTTGACCCGGCGGGCCTCAATGAAGTCTACAGTGCCTTGCTCAGAAACTACGACGGTAAGCTTACGGCTGGCCAGCTGCTTAATGGTGCAAAGAGCGGATTGGTACAGGCAACCGGCGATCCCTATACTGAATATTTCACACCCGCTGAGGCGAAAGATTTCAACGACGAAGTTAATCAATCTTTCAGCGGGATTGGTGTAGAGCTTGGACCGGATACTAGTGGGGATATTGAAGTTATAGCACCTATCGATGGCTCTCCGGCTGCCAAGGCAGGTCTAAAGCCACAGGACATTATTACAGCGATTAATGGTCAAACTACTAGCGGCATGTCAATTGACACCGCCGTCAACGAAATTCGTGGTACGGCTGACACGAAAGTTACTTTGGCTGTCATAAGAAGTCAGACGCAACGGCTGAGCTTTACTATTACTCGTGCCAATATTACTGTCCCGAGTGTACAGAGCAAAATCCTGAGTGGCAGCATCGGTTATATGCAGATCAGTACATTTGGCGATGATACCTCACAGCTTGCACTGCAGGCTGCCAAGACATTCCAGACGAATCACGCTAGGGGGGTAATTTTAGATTTGAGAGATAATCCAGGCGGCCTTGTTAATGCTGCCGTTAATGTCAGCAGCCTATGGTTGCCGTCAGGTGATACTATCATGCAGGAGAAACGCGGTAACACGGTGGTGCAGACTTACACTGCCAATGGGGATGATCCTTTGCAGGGGATCCCGACGGTCGTGCTCGTCAATGGCGGCAGCGCCAGCGCCAGTGAGATTACCGCCGGTGCCCTCCATGACGATAATGCTGCTCGTATTATTGGTACTACAACCTTCGGCAAGGGGGTTGTACAGGCCATTATTAATCTGTCCCGAGGTGCTGAGCTCAAAGTAACAATCGCTAGCTGGTATAGACCTGATGGTCAGGACATTAACCACAAGGGTATTACACCAGATCAGACGGTACAATTAACTGATGCCAATACACAAGCCGGTAATGATACACAGCTTAATGCCGCCACGATATATCTGTCAGCAACTCACTGAACTTCCAACTGATTTATTACCGGCTGAGCCTCGAGCCCTCTAGCGAGGGTGATTCCCCTGTAATCTTGTTGACTTATTATATAGGCGCTTGGTAGCATAAGGCATGCCCGCAACGCAGCATCGCAATACTAAGTACATATTCATATCCGGCGGGGTTATCTCAGGGATCGGAAAAGGTATAACATCGGCCTCTATCTCATTGCTACTCAAATCAGCAGGATATAAGGTAGCGCCGATCAAGCTTGAGGGTTATCTTAATATTGACGCTGGAACAATTAACCCCATTGAACATGGCGATCCATTCCTCTGTGAGGATGGTACTGAGGGGGATATGGACATTGGAACGTATGAGAAATTCCTTAATCAGCCCATGGGTGCGGATAATTTTGTCACCATGGGCCGAATCTATCAGACGATTATTGACCGTGAACGACGCTTTGAGTATAACGGTGAGGACGTCGAAGCGGTCCATATCGCTCAAGAAATCATTAGCCGTGTTCAGAATGCAGGCAAAAAAACCAATGCCGATATTGTCATAATTGAGCTCGGTGGTACAGCAGGAGAATACTGGAATGTCTTTTTTTATGAGGCAGCGCGTATGCTGGCCTTCCGGAACCCTGGTGACGTTATCCATGTTCATGTCAGCTATGTGCCAACTCCAGGCCATCTAGGCGAGCCTAAGACTAAACCGACGCAACTTTCTGTACGAACGCTTAACTCTCTAGGCATTCAGCCTGATTTTATCGTAGCTCGTTCGGAGAAATACCTTGATCAACGTCGCAAAGATCGATTCGCCCTCTTTTGCAACATTCTTCCTGAGGATGTTATTTCCAACCCTGATGTTTCAAGTGTCTATGAAATCCCACTGATACTACATAAACAGAGTATGGATAAACGAATTCTACAGAAACTCAATCTTACTGCAAGAGCACCCAAGCTTAGGGAGTGGCAGCAACTCGTAGAATCTATTAAGGCTTCCAAGAAGAAACGTGCAGTTATTTCCATCGTGGGTAAGTATTTTGGGTCAGGAGATTATCAGCTACGGGATTCGTATGCTGCTCTGTTTGATGCCATTGATCATGCGAGTTGGCAGGCCGGCATAGAGGTTGAGAAACAGTGGGTTGATGCCCAAAAAGTAGAGAAAGAGGGCGTTGGGATCATCGGTAGGCCAGATGGGATTATCGTACCGATCGGCTGGGGTGAAAGAGGTTCTGAGGGCATGATCGCTGCCGCAGATTATGCTCGCAAGCAGCAGATCCCTTATCTGGGGCTTTGCTATGGCATGCAGCTGGCATGCGTGGCCTTTGCTCGTTCAGTTCTCGGCTGGAAGGACGCTAATACAGCCGAGGTTGACCAGAAGACTAAGCATCCGGTTATTTATCTTATACCGTCCCAGAAGGAACTTATGGAGCGTCGTGCATACGGTGGAACAATGCGGCTGGGTGGCTGGGAGGCAATCGTGAAAAAAGGTACCAAAGCCTACAAACTCTATGAGAGTACCAATGATTTTATTAACAAAGACAAGGGTCTTACCAGCGAGCGTCACCGTCACCGCTACGAGTTCAATAATGCATTTGCTAAGGATTTTGAGGCCGCTGGATTCGTTATTAGTGCCCGCTCCGTACATGAAGGTCTTGTAGAGATTATAGAACTGCCAGACCACCCATTTTACCTGGGTACTCAAGGGCACCCAGAATATAAGAGTAGCCCATTGAAACCAAATCCCATCTTCCTGGGTTTCGTTGAGGCCGCCGCTGCAGAAAACCAGCGAAGCCGCCCGGGCACTCATCCTAAGCTTGTAACCTGATTTTATTGCAATGATGTGCTTGGTTAAGGTATCGTAAGGATATGGAAAACAATACAACACAGGAGGGGACTACTGCTTATAATCCTAAGTCATCCGGAAAGCGTATCTTGCTTGTCGAAGATGATGATGCGTTAGCCAATGTGTATATGCTGCGGCTGCAGGCCGAAGGCTTTGATGTTAGAAGGGTGGCTGACGGCGAAAATGCCCTAGCAGCAGCGACGAGCTACCATCCGGATTTAGTTTTGCTAGATGTTATGATGCCGAAAGTAAGTGGTTTTGATGTTCTGGATATCCTACGCAATACTCGTGAGACCGCCAACCTCAAAATAATTATCCTGACTGCACTCAGTCAGGATAGTGATAAGCAGCGAGCAAAAGCCCTTGGTGTAGATGACTATCTTGTCAAATCTCAAGTAGTAGTGAACGATGTTATTGCCCGCATTAAGCTTCATCTAGGTCTTGCCTAAGCATTCACCCGCTGCTTGACCACCTGGAGCATACTGCACTATTATGTTAATGTTTATTTATGACAGAACGGTACTCTCAGCAACTACACTCTGAGGCCAGCCAGCCTTATTTAGATACTACATGGGCTTACAGTACTGGCGTTCCGAGCGGAGCAGATATTCCACCTCTCGTCTCAATGCCCGGTGAGGGTATAGCGACTGGCTCATTAACTCCTGAGGCCATGAGCGACATTGCGCTAGCCAGGATGTATGTGATTGGTAACCTTATACTTAGGAGGGTCATTGATACTGATATACAAGATTGGACGCATAAGGCCGGTGCATTGCTGGCCGTGTCCGGAGCATTGACCCTTGATGGCAACTTAAAGCCCGAGCTAGCTACCATTTTACTGACGAGGTGGCAGGGAGATCGAGGCGCTACTCAGGAAAAAACTTCGCCCACCAATTTCTCTATACCTTTCAGCTCTCCGGAAACACGGATTCCACCATTTACTTCTCGGCATAGTGCAAAACCAAGGCAGCCAAGAATACCTTTTAGTGGGATCGTTAGGGATTACTACGATTCAGCTACTCATCAGGCACCCTTCCGGGAATCGTCTATACCTGAGGCAAGGTTTAGTAACCAAAAACCATGGCATCAATCTCCGCCACCTCGACCCTATATGCCTACGTTTGACGTTAAGTTCAAGGGAGCGTCATTCAGCCCTGCGGCTACTGCAGAGGCGCAACGCATTTTGGCTAAAGTCGCTAGTGAAAAAGATATTAAACGCGGTGATGTGCTAGGCCGCGTTGATATTGCGCGAGAAGCATTTATGAGGGCTCACCCGGACAAGGGCGGAGCAACTAAAGAAACTCACAACTACTAAACGCGGTGTACCATGAGGAGTTGGGGACTCCCATGGCAAAGGCTGCGCAAAGAGAAGCTCGCAGACATACTACTGCAGAGTCGGCAGCACCCACCACACACCAGTCCCCTGAAGCTGGGCCAGCACAAAGCGCCACGTCGAAATCATCAGAGGTTACCTCGACGAGTACCGACACTAACGCCGAGTTTGCTGCACCACCCCCTCCGCAACCTAGCCCATCAGGGGATACTCCTCCATTGACTGCTGAAGGATGATCAATCACTATCTATTATAGAGTAGCGACAAAAAATCTAAAGACGTTAACTCCACAAAACAACAGAGAAAGGAGTAGGGCAAAACACTAACGACGGCTAAGGTTTGTGAACTTGATCGTACATTTGAAGACGGAGTGTAGGGCTACTCTACTGTGATCTCGGTTCGCCTAACCGTATGGCCGGTAAAACGACGGATTTTACGAATTCGGTATACAACCATACCGTCTTTAGCGGCATGTATTGAATAATTACGACTAAGCTTGGTTCCTGCACCGGCCCTTTTTGTAAGCCCTACCTGTCGAACGATAATCTGACCAGTTTTGACCTTTTGACCACCAAAAAGCTTCACGCCGAGTCGTTGCCCGGGGCTGTCGTGAACGTTTTTAGCTGTCGCGCCTGCTTTTACATGTGACATGACAATTCAATCCTTATCTTCTGGTCAGTACTAATAACTCACGCCCGACGAGTTGTCCAGGCCGGTAATACACCATTTCGCGTGATTTGGTGTACTGAAAACTCACCTGATTGTATCCTAAATCCTCTATCTGGTCAAGGATGGGGAGATGTTTAATTATCCCATTAGATGGATTAATCCAGGTTGGTACTGCAAGGCAAAGACGCCTGCTCCGAGGTATCTGTGGAGCTATATTCTGCAAAAAATTGCCCAAGATTGTATTGCAGGTCCGAATGATTGTTGAAAGCCTTTCACTGGAAGGCCAGGTGTTTAGAGCACTTCCGAGGTATGTTTCGCTCGCAACTGTCGCAAAGGGATGGTGCCATTGAAAGGTCGTAGCATCTCCGACGTCAAACATAGAGTTGTCGAGTTTTTTGCGTTGCGCCAACCACTCGAGATTCTCGCGCGAATATTCGATCATGCGCGGTTCGATGTCGCTGCCGTATGCGCCAAAACCCATAAGGAGCGCTTCCTGCAGAATCACGCCACTGCCGCAGAATGGGTCAAGCACTATGCTGTTTGGCGAAGGTTTGCTGGGCCCAGCAGCGAGGTTAATAATAATCTGGGCAAGTTTGGGCGGGAGCATCCCAACGAATGCATCGCGTTTGGGTCGGGCCTGATCCCGTTTAGTGTATGCAACTATGTCTTGGACCTCCTCAGTGCGTGCAACAATTATCTTGCCACCGGATTGAACGAGGAGTAGTTCGATGCCCCGGTGTCCTGTGAGCCTATTATGGATCACTTGGGCAGTGTTGAGTGCTGGCTCTTGGTTAGGTATCAACCGTATCGAGTACCCTACCGTCCGGAGTGTCTTTTTGAGTTCAAACGCCATGGCAGTGACCTGTTTTGAAGTCACTCGAACACCATATGTACTCAGACCGATGGATAGTTTTCCTGACACAGCCGGGTCGATATGGTTATGAATGAAGCCCGGCAGAGCAGCCTGAATAGTCTGCCGGTCGATAGTGTCAACTACGCCGAGAATTGAGCCAAGCTTTATAGTGCCTCCGAGACGCCTGAAGTCAATATTGGATGTTTCGAGATCGCTTGTAACGCAGATATCACCGAAAGGCTGAAGGTGCCTTGGATCGTAAAGGCTTTCGAGCTCTGCTCGAGCAATGCCGCTCTGGCGGCCAAGAATGAAGAGACTGCGATGGAGCATAACAGATCTAAGTATACCGCCTTCGGAGTAGTTTGGTTACTGTTATAATGAGGCAGATATGGGTAACTCATCTTTTATACAACGACGATGGAAGCTGCTACTCAATCTCGTTACCATTGTAGCTCTTATCATTCTGGTGTATGCCGTTCGCCACCAACTTGATGTTACTATTAGGAATTTTTCCAAGGTTGATATTCTTATTCTACTTTTGATTATTCCGATCGAGTGGGTGAATTATCATGCTCAAGCTAAACTCTATCAGGGGCTATTTACACTAGTTGGTAGCTCCTTGGACTACCGGTTTTTATTCAGAGCAGCGCTAGAGCTTAACTTTGTCAATAATATTTTTCCGAGTGGTGGCGTATCGGGTATATCTTACTTCGGAGTACGGATGCGCAATAAGCAGCTGACTGGTGGCCGGGCCACATTGGTACATATTATGAAGTTGGTATTATTCTTCGTTTCATTTGAACTAATATTGATAGTCGGATTGCTCTGTCTAGTGCTGGCAGGCCATATCAGCAATTTTGTCGTTCTTATTGCTGCCAGTCTCTCTACTATCCTCGTGATTGGCACTTTCGCTTTTGTCATGATTATTGGTCACGAGAGGCGGATTCAGGCTACCTTTGCTTTTTTGACGCGTGTACTTAACAGGTTAGTACGATTGGTCCTACCACGTTACCCCGAGGCGATAAACATCGTGCGTGCTCGTACGACGGTCGAAGAGCTGCACCGAAACTATAAAATGATCGAGTCTCGCTATCGTGATCTCAAAGTACCATTTGTTTGGGCTCTGGTAGCTAATACTAGTGAGATCGGTGCGGTCTACCTGGTGTATATTGCCTTCGGTCACTGGGTGAATCCCGGTGCTGTCATATTGGCTTACGGCATCGCTAACTTTGCTGGACTCGTTTCAGTACTACCCGGCGGAGTCGGTATCTACGAGGCACTCATGACGGCAGTGTTGGCTGCTACGGGGGTGCGAGCGGCACTCAGCCTACCAGTGACAATCATGTATAGGGTCGTTAATATGCTTGTACAGTTGCCTCCAGGCTACGTCTTTTATCACCGGACACTGCATCGTTCAGAGAATAGGGCACATGACTGATCTTATTCTTTCGGTCAGTGATTTCATTGCTGTCTTCAATCAAACTATTGAATATGCCTATCCGAGCGTCACTATCGTAGGAGAGCTGGCAAATTTTCGAATCAGCAAGAGCAGATGGATATATTTTGACCTGAAGGATGAAAACGCAATCGTCAGATTCTTCGGTTCAATCTATCAGTTGCCTGGACCGTTGGAAGATGGCATGTTGCTTCAGGTTAAAGGCATGCCGCGACTTCATCCACTCTATGGTTTCAGTGTGACAGTCGCACATATACAGCCATCGGGGCAGGGTTCTATTAAAAGGGCTAGGACACTACTGCAGGCAAAGTTGGCCGGAGAAGGCCTATTCGATGCAGACCGAAAACGGACGTTGCCATATCCTCCGCAGTCTATCGGCCTTATTACGTCCGCGGAATCAGCGGCCTTTCGAGATTTTATAAAAGTTATTAATGCTCGGTGGGGGGGTATGGAGATAACCCTTATAGATGTCCAAGTGCAGGGCCAGGCGGCCGCTGAGCAAATCACCACGGCGCTTGATGTATTTAATCAACAGGCAACACCACCTGAAATTATTGTGCTAACTCGGGGTGGTGGCAGTGCTGAAGATCTACAAGCCTTCAGCACTGAGCAGGTCACCCGTGCTGTGGCGCGTAGCCGTATTCCGACACTTGTAGCCATCGGTCATGAGGTCGACATTAGTCTTGCGGAGTTGGCAGCAGACTTAAGAGGTAGTACGCCAAGTAATGCTGCAGAACTAATTGTCCCGGATAGGAAGGCCCTACTGTCTGAACTTGAGACACGCTTCCGCCATTTGTCCCAGTTCGTACATATGCGCATGGAGCATTCCAAGATTCAACTCGAGGAACAGCGGGCTGGGCTCGATGAGGCAATACTGCAACAAATAGCCCAGGCCCACCGGCAACTAGAGCAACGCAATCATTTACTGCAAGCCTTTAATCCACAAGCAGCATTACGCCGTGGCTATGCTCTTGTTCGTAAGGGGAGTAACATAGTATCTAGCGGCCAAGAGGTGTATACAGACGATGAACTGACGATGCAGCTTATCGACGCTGACGTACTGACAATAGTAAAACAGGTCACAATGAACGTATTTTATGGTAAAGAAGCAAATTGACTACCAAACCCTAAGTACCAAGCTTGATGAGGTTCTGGCCGAATTGCAAGCGTCTGATGTGCATGTTGACGAGGCCATGCGGCTTTATAAGAAAGGTCTAGATTTGGTCGAACAGCTGCAAGAGAGATTGCAGCAGACTGAGAACAAGCTCGAAATACTGAAGGCTAATATGCCAGTTCGCTAAAGGCGTAGATATGGTGACACTGCTCATTATAGCCGTAACCATTACTACCTTATTCTGTGTGAGTATCTTCTTTGGTCCGCCCTATTTGCCAACGATGCATCTCCAGGCGGTCACCGCACTTAATCTATTGAGCCTTAAACCAGGCCAAACGCTCTTAGAACTGGGTTCGGGAGACGGTAGGGTAGCCCGGCTTGCTGCCCAGCAGGGCTTGCAGGTTGTCGGTATAGAGATTAACCCCCTATTAGTATTAATCTCCCGTCTGGTCACCTGGCGATACCGTCGGCAAGTTCACATTCTTTGGGGGAGCTATTGGCATCGTTCGTGGCCACCGGCTGATGGCATATTTACATTCATGATACAGCGACAGATGACCAGATTAGATAATCAGGTTATGCACTGGCACGAGGGGCCACTTAATTTGGCTAGTTTTGCATTTCGTATCCCCGGGAAGCACATCTCTCAAAGCGCAGGCGGCGTGTTTTTGTATAGCTACGATTGATATTAAATATGAACGACTTGCCAGTTGACACCTCGGTGAGTTACCATGAGCGGTATGGACTCGCAGCGTGGTGTACTGAATACGCTCCTTATCCCGTTTATCCTACTTAGCCTGTGTTTTATCGGGTTGGCCGCATTCGCGTTCTGGGCATATGGCAGCCGTCAAGACTATAAAGACCATACGAATCAGAAAATAGCTGCGGCAGTAACTACCGTGAAGCAGCAGACCGAGGCTAATGATGCCAAACAGTATGCCAAGGCGGCCAAGTACCCCTTGGCGACATTTACCGGCCCCGCCTCCTTTGCTGATATCGTAGTGCAATACCCAAAAACCTGGAGTTCATACGTAGCAGTCGAGCCGACCAGCGGGACTCCCATCAACGGTTACTTCTATCCGAACACAGTACCGGACATCCAGAATCCTACTAATACGTACGCCTTACGCATTCAGCTTATAGAACAGAGCTACAGCACGGTCATGCAGCAGTTCAATGGGAGCGTAACTGGAGGCCGATTAAAGGTTGCCCCCTATACGCTGCCAAAAGAATCGAGTGCCATCGGCTCTGTCCTTAGTGGCCAAATAGCTAGCAATAAACAAGGGACAATGGTGGTGGTGCCCATCCTGAATATGACGCTTGAGCTTTGGACGGAATCCTCGGGTTTTCAATCAGATTTTACGAATCTGGTGCTACCGAACGTTACGTTCCAGTCGTAAACGCTTATATATTTGATTGAGCGATATATCCTCTGCATCCCCGTGTCGTCAGGTGTATACTGAGTAATATTGGGGATGGGTAGAAATGAGGGTTTCAAGAACGTGCGAACGTTATCGGCAACTGTACCGGCAAACGAGCTCTTGACGTCTGTTGCTGAACAACTCAAGTTGCCTCTATCGAATATTGCTCGGGCATCTGAATTGGCGCAGCTCACTGATCGTATAGGAATGGCTGAACTGAGCGCTATACATGCGCAGGCGATGGCAGCATTAACACTTGTTGATGGCTATATGCTTGGGCTAGAACTACTGCGCGACCAAGCGTCACTCGCTCTGGAGCCAGTATCGATCAGTTCGGTTCTTACTGAAGTAGCCCATGCACTCGAAGGATTTGCTAAGCAATATAGGGTTGTTATTGAACTTGAAATCACTGGTAAATATGGCCCGGTTCTTGGCCATCGGGCTGGACTCAGGGCTGTCTTCATGAGCTTGGGTCAGGAGCTTATCGAGGCACAAGCGGCCCATACTAAATCGGCTCGTCTGACACTGGCAGCCAGCCGGAGTGGTTATGGCATTACCGCCGGCATGTACAGTAACTACGAAGAATTACAAGCGGTGCACTGGAAGCAAGCGCTGGAACTATGTGGTCGCGCCCGTCAGCCGTTTACTATGATGAGCGCTGGAAGCGGTGCGGGCATATTTGTTGCTGATACTATTCTGCAGGCCATGGATACTCGCCTTCGAGTTGGCCGTTACCGTAGACAGCGTGGTCTTGTAACAGTATTACGGTCCAGCCCCCAGTTATCTTTGGTGTAGTGGAGTTATTTATGAAGCATATTCTACTCGTTGAACCTGATGTGCTGCTGGCTACTACATATAATAAAGCGTTCATCCATTCCGGCTATGAAGTCTCCCATGTAACGACAGGGCAGGCTGCTATTGACGCAGCTGATAGCATGTCGCCAGACCTTATTGTTTTGGAACTGCAGCTGCCCGCGCACAACGGTCTTGAGTTTCTCTACGAGTTTCGATCATATCCGGAATGGCAGATAGTACCAGTCATTACCAATACCAACATACCATTTCAACAGCTAGGTTCAGCGTGGTCAGTAGTGCATGACCAGCTGGGTATCCGCGCCTGGCATTACAAACCGCAGACGACGCTACAGATACTCCTGAGAAGTGTCCGCGAGCAGTTACTTCCTCCCCAAGAATCAGGTTAATGGGTCAATGAACCACCTATCGACCGAGGGCATAATCCTTACCCGTATTGACTACGGGGAGGCGGATCGTATACTGACGCTTTTGACCCCAGATCATGGCAAGCTCCGAGTAATTGCTAAAGGAGTCCGTCGTGTTAAGTCTAAGCTAGCAGGGGGCATAGAACTATTTAGTGTTAGCCAGCTGACTTTTATAAAGGGCAGGGGAGATATAGGGACACTGACATCGACCCGCCTTATAAGGCACTATGATGGCATTGTTCGCGATCTGGATCGGACGATGCTGGGGTATGAATTGATTAAGAAATTAGACAAGACTACTGAAGAGGGTGTAGAGCAAGGGTTCTTTGACTTACTCCAACAAACACTCATGGCTCTTAATGATCAGAAGATGCCGCTGAATATAGTGCGCCTTTGGTTCGCTGTACGGATGCTTGACCTAACTGGTCGTAGCCTTGAGCTACAAGTTGACGACAGAGGAGAGAGGCTCAGAGCGAGGGGACAATTTACATTTAATCCTGAAAGAATGGCTTTTCGCCAGTCCAATACTGGTCCTTATACTTCGGACCATATCAAGATACTTCGGCTTGCCAGAACCTATAGCCCTCTCGTATTGGCACAGGTGTACGGTAGCGATACGCTAATTGAAAACGCCCTACGCTTATTAGATCAACATTGAGAGGGCCGTGGTTTTGATCAATTAACCATTGTGGACATGATTAGAAACTTGCAAAAGAGGTGTAGGGGGAACATTGGGCTGATTGAATTGTAGATGTAGTATTCAGACCTGTCTATCCATATGGGTTCAGCCATTCAGCCTGCTTCACATAAGTATTCTCTGATATAATCAAGGCAAGTATGAGTAATGTCAGTTTAGAAGAGATCGCCTCGCTCGCCAAGCGTCGTGGTTTTATTTACCAGGGCAGTGAGATATACGGCGGGCTGGCTGGTACCTGGGACTATGGTCCCCTAGGTGTTCAACTCAAGCGTAATATTGCTAATTTGTGGTGGAAGCTTTTCGTCGAAAGCCGAGACGATATGTATGGTATTGATACGACAATTCTTATGAATCCGAGGGTTTGGCAGGCAAGCGGGCACGTCGAAACATTTAATGATCCTTTGATAGAGGACATCAAGACGAAAAAGCGCTACAGATTAGACCATTTACTGGAAGACAATGGTATAGAAAATGTAGATACTATGACGCTCGAACAAATGGCTCGGGTTGTTACGGAGCGTAATATTAAAAGTCCGGATGGCAACGGGTTGAGTGCACCGGCAGCATTTAACATGATGTTCAAAACCCATGTTGGACCGCTAGAAGATGATGAATCGATTGCATATTTACGTCCTGAAACGGCGCAAGGCATGTTTATTAATTTCAAAAACATCATTGATAGTTTCCACCCAGATCTTCCGTTTGGTATTGCTCAAATAGGTCGCAATTTCCGGAATGAGATTAGCCCAGGTAATTTTATCTTCCGGCTGCGTGAACTTGAAATCATGGAGTTTGAGTATTTTATTAGGCCGGAGAGTTGGGAGAAGTGCTTTGACACATGGCGACAAGTTCAACTAGATTGGTTTGATAGGCTGGGCCTAGATAAGGCTAAGATCAAGGAGCATGAGGTACCGGAAGCTGACCGTGCCCACTATAGCAGGCGTACAGTCGATTGTTACTATGAATTCCCCTCACTCGGCTTTCAGGAAATTAGTGGCTTGGCCTACCGTACGGATTTTGATCTTAGAAATCACCAGGAATATTCCGGCAAGGCCCTAGAATATCTGCCTAGAGATGGGGGTTCCTCATTTGTCCCCCATGTTATTGAACCGACGTTTGGCCTTGATCGTCATGTGCTAGCGGTTCTCACTAATGCTTACAGCGAGGACGAATTAAATGGCGAAAAACGAGTACTGCTCAAGCTACCCGCTCATCTCGCCCCCGTACGCTGCGCGGTGAGCCCCCTACTCAAGAATAAACCTGAGCTTATTAGAAAAGCGAAGGAAATCCACAGTATGCTCAAGAAGGATATTGGTGCCATCATGTGGGATGATAATGGCAATATCGGCAAGCGATATCGCCGTCAAGATGAAATTGGCACGCCCTACTGTGTTACGGTCGATTTCCAGACGCTTGAGGATGACACCGTGACCATACGTGATAGAGATACCGCACAACAGCACAGAGTACATAGCGACGAAGTTGTAAAAGCGGTTTCGTTTGAACAATAGTTTTATACAGCGAGGTTCCGATGTATAAGATTGACTTGCATACGCATTCAACGGCTTCTCCGGATGGGGGGCTGCGGGCGCAAGACTACCGCCGAGCGCTAAAGGGAGGTTTGCTCGATTATATTGCAGTAACTGACCATGACAACATTGAGTTCGCGCAAAAACTGCATCATGAAATCGGTAGCCACATTATCGTCGGTGAGGAGGTAAGCACAACAGATGGTGAAATAGTGGGTCTTTACTTGCAACAGCCAATCCCACCTGGCTTAAGTGCTGTCGAGACAGTCCATGCTATAAAGAATCAGTCAGGGCTCGTCTATATACCACACCCATTCGAGTCTGTTCGGCACGGGATTTCATTCACAACGCTCAACGAGATAGCCGATTATGTGGATATCGTCGAGATATATAATGGAAGAGCTATATTCCAAAATCGCAGTGCCGAAGCGCGTCGATGGGCAGCGCGGCATAACGCGCCTGGCGCTAGCAGCAGCGACGCCCATGGTAGGATCGGTTGGGGAAGAACATTCAGCCTTATCGTCGGGCCGCCGTCTGCCGTGACCCTGGGCAACTCGCTCAAAGATGCGCAGCATATTATGAGAACTGTTGGCCTGCTCGGGAGCGCCTACCCAAAATTCAATCGTTTGCGCAAGAAGGTAAACCATGCTTAAAGAGATTATATTTGCACTTTGGTTTTTTGCTCCAGCTGGTGTTGCTAATGTATCCCCAATCTTGGTCGCAAACCTGCCTCATCTGCGCGATTGGAATGCACCGATGGATCTTGGTACGACGTTTCGAGGTAAACGACTCCTTGGTGATCATAAAACCTGGCGAGGGTTTATTGTTGGCATACTCATGGCAACAATAACTCTTTGGTTACAGCAATATCTGGTACGCCATTTCGGTTGGGCACAAACGCTAACCAGCCAGGTTGATTACAGAACGATACCGACGGCTATACTGGGACCATTGTTTGGGATCGGGGCACTCGGTGGAGATGCCTTGGAGAGTTTTTTCAAGCGTCAATTAAACCGTCCACCTGGACATGGCTGGTTCCCGTTTGATCAGACTGACTATATTGTTGGTGGCGCCGTAGCCTCAGCACCGTTTGTGCAGCTGCGACTAGAACAGTACGTAATCCTATTGTTTCTATGGTTATTAGTGCATGTAGTGGCTACTTATATTGGCTTTGTCATTGGGCTCAAGGAGCGCCCCATATAGCTACGTCGTAATGCAATGGCTAGGTTGGCCCTGCCGGCCTGCAAATGGCGACCAACAGCTTCAGCGAGACTTTCGCCATAACCGAATAGGACCTGTCTTGTAGCATCGTAGAGGAAGAACGTATCGTCTTCATTGTATGCCTCGAGGAATCTTTGAGTAAACGCTTCTGAACTTAGGGCCTGAACTCGGTGTGCGAGTAGCGATAGGGCATCATACTGCCGCCGCGTGTGCTGACTGAGATGCAATGGGCGGGCAATTTCCAGCGCGTGCTGAAAACTGTTGGCAATTTGTAAAAACTGGTGGCTAATACCCAGAACCGTATCGAGGGCATCATCCATAGCCTCCACGTCCCCCATAGTGCCTGTAGAGAGTGCCTGGATATCAATCTTATATTTTGTGAAGAAGCGTTCAACCTGTGTCCACTCATCAATGACTCGTTTTTCGAGTAGGTGCTTTGGCTGTAGCCCATATTTCTCCCAGCCATCATTGTGTCCATAATCTACGAGGAGTGCCTCAGCAGGAAGCTGATCGATCAAGTTAGTTACCATAATCTCACGGTCAATAGGCGCCGCAAGATATATCGTGAAGCATTGCAGAGGAGTTACTGTGATTTGGTCCGGAGTTACGAAGCATACGTCGCCCTCAGGATCATCAAGCGGCGAACGGGAGCTAAAACGCAGCCGTTGCATATATACGATAGCGTGGGTATACTTCAGAATCTTATCGGCATTAAGTGTACTAGCACGCTGTTTTTGGATAGTACGAGCCAATTTGAGCCATTGTTTGCGCGCTGCGGAAAGCATGACAGTGGGTTGATCACAAACCACCAAAGCTCTACCGATGTACTGCCTAGTATGGAGATGCCGCATCATGTCTGCAATGATACTATCACTGCCTCGTGCAGATTGTTTCCGTAGCTCGAAATAACACTGTGCCATGATATGCTCCCTATTCAACGGCCGGAATCATACCACACCTTCCCTCGAAGCAAAAGCTTTTTGCAATTCTTTACAGCAGATGATGTTGCCGAAAGCTGAATGCGTCGGTTTTGGTCACAATAAGGTGATCACGCAAGGTGATACCCAATAGTAGGCCGGCAGCAGCTAGTTGTTGGGTGAGGACAATATCTTTTTGGCTAGGGTGTGCTTCCCCCGAGGGATGGTTATGGGCTACTACAATGCTGGCCGCCCGATCAACGATGGGGTCTGCAAAGACCTCACGTGGGTGGGCTATCACCGAATCCAGCGTACCGGTTGTTATAGTCCGTTGTGCTATAAGACGTTGCCCTCCGTCAAGGCTCAAACAGATGAAGTATTCTTGCTGCTTCGTACGGATATCACTCAAGCGCCCCAATATGTCTTGTTGGCTTCGGATAGGTTCAGCGTTACGGACGAGATGTCTTTTGGCAAGTTCAAGAGCAGCAAGGATTTTTGCGCTTCCAGCTGACCCAAGGCCTTTTATTGCGCTCAGTGTTTCATAACTCAGTGCATCAGGCGCTTTTTGCATGAGTCGTTGCACGCCCTGCGCGATGTGGCCAACATCGGCTCCGCTTACACCATTGCCGATAAGTGTTTCAATGAGTTCGAAATCAGAAAGAGCTGCAGGACCCTTTTGCTGCAATTTTTCCCGTGGCCGGTCAGTTTTGGGAATTTGATGGATTCTCCGTAGCCTACGCATATAGGATCAAGTGTAGCAGACTTTGTCAAAGACGAGTATGACGACAGATTATTGACTTGACTGTAAATAAGTGTTATCATGTATCATACATTATGAGAATAAACATAAAAAAAACTAAAACAATCCCACAGCTTATCGAAGATGCCTCATGCAGTCGTCTATTAGTTTGTATTGTGCTTTGCCTACTTCTGGGAGGTCTTATAAAAATAGATAGTACCCTGTTACGAGTATTACGCCAGAGTTATGCGAGCGGGTTTGGCCTGGTCGGTGCCTACATGCGGGAAGAGCCGAGCCGTATTTCTTCGAGTGTTGGTAGTGAAATTCGCATGGTAACTATATCGGGTACGTGATGGTATGTAGCGTGGTGTATAATTCCGTTAACGCTATATGTGGATAAATCACGCCATGTCTGTAGTAGTTGTGGATAAGTGGTGTGGTAAACACCACTATTTTCTTGTGAAACTACTTGTATGTGGGTAACTGTGGGTAGTATAGTCAGGTAAGTGGGTAATCGTGGGTAGCCCCGGAACTGCCCAGCAAAATAAAAACCACTGAAAATTAAATTAACAAAACCATGGCAACGGTAGACTATTTCGAACGCAAGCTTGACGACAAGCGGCGGTTAACCATACCGACCGAGCTTCGAAACGAGTTCGCGAGCGGCGTAGTCATCACCCGAGGTTTTAAACAGTACCTTCATTTATATCCAAAATCGGTTTGGGAGAATCAGGTAGAGCCATTGCTCCAGGGAAATCTTCTGGATGAACAGACGGCTGACCTGAACGTACAATTCCGTATGGGCAAGAGCGAGGGTGCAATCGATGGTAAGCAGGGAAGGGTAAGCATAGAGCAACATCTTCTCGATTACGCTGGCATCGGTCGGGACGTTGTGGCAGTCCGCGTCGGCAAGTATTGGCGACTTATGGCTGGCACATGACAGGAAGGTATGTCCTAGACCTTGTACATTGACAATTTAAAGAGTAACAAAATCGACTCGAGATTAGCTATTCGGCAGTCAACAAGTGGACATGGGCACCACTTTAAATACCCAAGTACATTTTGGAAAACACCTCCCAAAACTCCACCTCACACATAAGTCTCTCAACCTTTGACGAACAGATTAGTAAGAAGTTTAAAGATTTTTCAAATCTTCACATCTCTTCTTTACATACATAACTGCTCGTCACCATAAAAACAAAAACACTTCTAAAACAAAAAGTTGGCTGCTGAATAGGTGACCTTGCAAAACAAAAACAAGAAAAAGATGCTCAAAGAAGAACAAAATACATCGCATATACCCGTCATGATTGATCAGGTGCTTACCTATCTAGCGCCTAGGGAAGGGGACTCATACCTTGACCTGACTGCTGGCTATGGTGGGCACGCCGCGGCTATTCTGGCACATACCAGACGGTCGCAGGTAGTACTGATTGATCGGGATCAGGCAGCCGTAGTACGCCTCAAGGCGAGATTTGCGGGGCAGGGAATTGCCGTCTGGCGCACTGACTTCCTGTCGGCGAGTCAGAGGCTTGCCGCAGCAGGGCAACAATTCGATTGTATCTTGGCGGATCTTGGAGTGTCGTCACTGCACCTTAATCAGGCGAGTCGTGGTTTTTCCATCCAGCGGGATGGTCCGCTCGATATGCGTATGGATCAACGTCAATCCCTCACAGCCGAGACTATCGTGAACGGCTACAGTGAAATGGCGTTGAAGGATATTCTCCGTAGATACGGAGAGGAGCCGAAGGCCGCTGCTATAGCAGGGCGAATTGTCGCAAATCGGCCACTCCATACGACCAAAGAACTCGCTGCAATTGTCGCCAAGGCTTGGCCAATTCACAGCCGACTGCATCCAGCTACGCGGACGTTTCAGGCGCTTAGAATTGCCGTCAACAACGAGATTGAGCTTCTTCGAAACGCCTTGCCAATCTGGATACATAATTTGCTTGCTCCGGATGGTCGGCTTGTAGTCATAAGCTTCCATAGTCTAGAAGACCGTTTGGTAAAAGCGGCGTTCCAAGATGCTGGGGGCGATCGCTACGACGCGATTTTGCGGATACTTACTAGGCGTCCGGTCGTTGGCGAAAAAAATGAAATTGTTTCAAACCCGCGCGCTCGAAGCGCTAAACTCCGAGCCGCAGTGAAAATAAACAAATAAAAGAAAGGGGACCTGTCATATGCCTATACGCGTAGTTAAAAACAGATCCCGTGCCTACAAAGTACACGTCAGGGTTGTAACCTGAACCGGTGACTTTATAGGAAAGCAGGCGAGGGTGCCTGGGTACTATCTGGGCACTCAGCCTGATCATCATACAAACAAAATAAATATAAAAAATATGACATATTCAAATTCGCTTGCACTTGGTAGACAGAATACTTTTGTTAGCAGAAACCAAAATGCTGTTGTATTTCGGACTCGAACCCGCGCACTGGGCCCAGTCAGTAACGCGGTCATGTTGATCGTCCTAGCAGTCCTACTGGGTCTGCTATATCTGACGCAGGTAACCAAAACTAATACGTATGGCTACCAAATAAATGGATTATTGCAGCAGCAATCACAGCTGAAACAGCAATATGATAACCTCCAAGTCGCTTCAGCACGACTGGAGGCCATATCGCGGGTTCAAAATAGTACAGTCGCTAAAACCCTTACACCCATTAAGCCGAGTGCTACCATGCAGGACTAGTTACAGCCTGGCTTTATAACACAAGAGGTGTACTTTCGTAACAGGAGATAACATGGTAAGCTCTAAAGATTCTCTCGTGACAACAGGGGAACCCTAGCATATAATTAAGGTGACGAGGTAGAAACATGGTCACGACACTCCATATTGCAGTTCAGACGAACACGCTTATTCGAATTGTCCTACTCGGCTTTATGGGGTTTTTGGTGAGTATGATTATTACACCGCTATATACCAATGCAGCGTATAAGGGGCAGTGGTGGAAGAAGCAACGGACTGAAGCGCTTGGCGGTACCGCGGCGACTGTGTATCAAAAGTTGCATGCTGCCAAACATCGACGGAATGTCCCGACGATGGCGGGTATTATTTTTGTACTATCTGTCTTGTTTGTGACGCTGTTCTTTAATCTCAGCCGGGGTGAGACCTGGCTACCTCTTGCCGGTATGGTTGGCGCTGGTCTCGTAGGGCTGGCCGATGACATCATGAACATTAAAAGCAATGGCAAGGGCGTAGCAGGTATGCGTGCCAAGTTGAAATTCCTACTTTATAGCGGAGTAGCTATTATTGGGGGCGTGTGGTTCTTTGCAAAACTGGACGTCACGAGTATCTATCTGCCGATTATTCACCATTGGCATGTCGGTATCTTTATTATTCCTATATTCTGGTTCGTAGTGGTAGCAACTGCAAACGCTGTCAATATTAGTGATGGCCTTGATGGTCTCGCGGGCGGTCTCCTGGTGTCGTCGTTTATAGCTTACGCGGCAATTGCTGCTGTTGAAACGAAGTATGTACTAGCGGGCTTCTGCTTCACGGTGGTTGGTGCTTTGTTGAGTTACACCTGGTTTAACATCTATCCAGCCCGGTTCTTTATGGGCGATGTCGGGGCTTTTGCGCTTGGTACGGCGCTTGGCATTATCGCCATGCAAACAGATACGGTATACATTCTGCCAATCATTGGAGCTGTCTATGCCATGGAAACCCTCTCAGTCATCATTAATCGAACATCGCGCAAGTTGCGTCATGGTAAAAAGGTGTTCCTATCTTCGCCAATTCATCATCATTTCGAGGCCATAGGCTGGCCTGAACCGAAGATCACTATGCGTTTCTGGATCTTGGGTCAGGTTGCCGCTATGGTTGGCCTGGTGTTGTTTTTGGTTGGTAGGTATGTCTAATATGAGTGGCATTAGCTACCGAGGATGGGCGTATGAGCGTACCTGGCTGGCTCTGGGATACCTCCCGGCATAAGCAATCCCTCACGCATCGGCGGCACCGGCCCGACTATCTACTCCTTATACTCGTTTTGCTACTATCCGCTGTAGGTATTATCGTGATTTATGCGATCAGTCCGGCGCTTGCAGTAGAGAGTAGCGCCAGCGCCAGCTACTACGTGACGCACCAAATCCTTGCCGTGCTTATTGGTTTGGTAGCATTCCTGATTGCCGACAGAGTACCCTATATGTATTGGCGACGCATGTATAGGCCGTTGCTTATTCTGGCAGCGTGTGCCACGCTACTGGCATTAGTTATGCCGGTGGATGCCCAATATCCAGCACACCGCTGGATACGTATTGGAGCCTTCTCGTTCCAGTCGGTTGAACTTTTGAAGTTCGCTCTAATCGTTTGGCTTGCTGCATTTCTTTCTCAGCGTATGGAGGAACATGCTCTTACCGACATACAACGAACAATTAAGCCGCTAGGTGTCGTCCTGGTCATCGTGGGGGTTATCGTAGCCTTTATCCAGAGTGATTTTGGATCCACGATGGTTATCGTTGGTATGTTTGCGAGTATGATTCTGATCGCTGGTATGCCAATGAAGCGGCTCCTGATGGTCGGTGGCATTATTGTTATAGGGGCGGTCTTGGCTATCTCGATATTCCCTTATCGGCGTGCACGACTTCTGGCCTATCTCCACCCGACGAGTAACTGTGCTGCTACTGCTAGTGACTATCAGGCCTGCCAGGCACTCATTGCAGTTGGTTCTGGCGGAACAGTTGGATTAGGTCTTGGCCGGAGCGTACAAGCCTATGGTTATTTACCGGAGGCTGATAACGATTCTATTTTTGCAATCTATGCCGAGAAGTTTGGTTTCGTAGGCGGTATGGTGTTGATTGGGCTATTTGCTATGTTGTTCTATAGGATTAAGACGATTATCGAACGATCTCCAGATAACTTCAGCCGACTCTTTGCGGTAGCAATCTTGGCCTGGTTGGCTACCCAGACAGTTATTAATATAGGTGCCATGATTGGCCTATTACCCCTTAAGGGTATCACATTACCGCTTATTAGCTATGGGGGGACTAGCGTCGTATTTATAATGGCAGCACTCGGCATCGTTTTTCGGATTTCCCGTTACAGTTCGTATAACTTGCAGGAAGTGAGCGGTAATATAAGCGGAGATAGAGGATATGAAAGTAGTCGTGACCGGCGGCGGATCGGGCGGCCATATTACTCCAGTACTAGCGGTCGCACGTGAGATAAAGAACCAACAGCCGAAAACAGAGGTTATATACATTGGTTATAAGGGGGATCCATTAGCGGATGTGCCGGCTCAAGATAGTAACATTGACCTGGTTTACTATGTACGGGCAGGGAAGTTACGTCGCTATCATGGTGAAGGCGTAAAACAGTTATTCGATTTGCCGACCTTATCCAAGAATATTCGTGATATGTTTTTTACGATGGTGGGTGTTTGGCAAAGCTTTTGGCTATTGCGTAGGCTTAACCCGGACGTTCTTTTCATAAAAGGGGGGTTTGTCGGCCTACCGGTGGGGTTATCTGCGGCCATGCTACGTATTCCATATGTCACGCACGATTCTGATGCGTTGCCTGGGCTTGCCAATCGTCTGGTAGCACCATGGGCAAAGATACATGCCGTTGGCCTGCCAAAAGAAGTGTATAGCTATCCTCCAGAAAGGACTGTAACTGTTGGAGTACCGTATGCCAAGGAGTTTCATCTATTGAAGCCGTCAGAGATGCAGAACTTACGCAAACAATTGGGACTTGATGCCTTCCGTAAGGTGGTATTCGTGACCGGCGGCGGGAATGGTGCCCAGAATCTGAATAACGCCGTTATAAACTGCATGCCGGATCTGTTGGCGCGGTACCGCGACCTGGTGGTCATCCATATAACTGGCCGAGCAGAGGAGGAGAAAGTTCAGAAGAGATATCAGCGGCTGCTATCGAAAGAAGAACAGGGGAGGGTAATTACGAGAGGTTTTGTAACTAATCTCTATCAGTATAGTGGAGCAGCCGATGTAATTATTACACGCGCTGGTGCTACTTCTATGGCAGAATTTGCGGCACAGGCAAAGGCTTGCATTGTTGTGCCATACCCCATCCTGGCCGGAGGTCATCAGCTCAAAAATGCCAAGGAACTTGCTGATCGTAAATCTATCAAAATGATTAATGAAAGAACTTTAGCCGAGGATTCAAACTCGCTCATGGTTCCTTTAGTTGAGCTGCTTGATAACCCGACTCTTGCCAAACAACTTGGTGCAAAATTGCATGCCATGGCTCGGCCTGATGCCGCTGAGCGTCTCGCGATGCTATTATTAGAGCTAGGTACGAAGCATAGAGGAAGTAGTGTCCAGAAGTAGTCGAAAGAAAAGCAGCATAAAAAGTAAAAATGTTTTTCAAGCGTAAGCAGCCGACAGATGGGACGCACGCGGGTCGGCGTCGTAATACATCACCTTCAAGCCCAGATAAGGCTAATGTCTTTTCGTATTACGCCAATCGATCGGTATATTCGGAAAAGCTCCGCCGTAAGGCTGAAGCAAAACTTGAAGCGACCTCGGTACGCCGATCACCAAATGCACTGAGCCCTCAGAAGAGATTGTTAGGCTCTACGGTTCTTGTGGTTGTTTTAGTTGCTATGGCCATTAACATACGCCTTAGCTCTGATCCAAAGATTGTCATTGTCGACAATGCCGGGAGCCACGCTTTTTTACAGAATAGCGATATATACCAAGCGGCAGCGCATAAGCTCCTTAGAAAGTCGATCCTTAATACCAACAAGATTACGGTAAGCGCCTCCTATATTACACAACAGCTACGTGCTGAGTTTCCGGAATTGACGGTTGCCTCAATGACTATACCTTTTTTTGGTACACACCCGACCGTATACATATTACCGGCAGTTCCCGATCTAATTCTGCAGGAAGAAGATAGCGCTTCTCATGTTCAACAGTTTGTTCTAGACGATACAGGGAGAGCTTTAGGTGTGCTTACCACTTCTACATTACAGCGGCCTAATGTGCCGGCAGTTATCGATCAAAGTGGATTCTCGGTTCATGTTGGCCAGTTATCTCTTCCTGATACTAGCGTCAGCTTTATAACGGGGGTGGCAGGCGAGTTGGCGGCCGAACACGTTCCGGTTTCGTTATATACCTTATTAGGCGGCGGTGCCAGTGAACTTGATGCCCGTATGAGCGGGGTATCGTACTACGTAAAATTCAATCTCCACGGCGATGCCAGAATAGAAGTGGGGGACTATCTGGCTGTGAAGCAGCAGCTTGATAAGTCACACACGGTTCCAACGCAATACATCGATGTACGGGTTGATGGCCGAGCGTATTATTTGTAGGCAGCACCCCACTCTACCCTAGTAGTTCGAGTTTTGTTCAGTAGTATATACCTGTGCTTTGCTGTCCGATTAACAATTTGCTATGTAGAAGTAGGTAAACTGTCCCTATGGAATGGGGTAAGGCAGGCGAGGAGGTAATATATTTACGATACAAAAATAGCAAAAAAGCAAATATTGTGCGACATAACTGTGGATAAGTCAAATAGTATATAAAATACTTTTGTGTACCGTTTTGCAAATAGACGCTAGAGACGTAGAAGGAATAAAACGATGTATCGGTTAGTTACTTTATAAGGTAGGTTACGCGAACCTTCCAAAGCTACGTGGACTTCGCAAGCCACACTGTGCAGACTTTACGTACTCCCCTGCAGCTAGAGGTAACCCTAACCGGCCTTCAAAAAATATGTTGTGTCGTAAAAGATATATTGTGCGACATATCGTATATTACCCTCATCTTGTTAATCTCTTACCTGCTCTTTATGTTTTATCTCTAGCAGCAAAGCTGCACTACCTGTTTGCACGATTCCCTATCTGCAGAGATTTATAGTGTTTAAAACCTGTCCTAATATCCACAGTCAGAATATCAATACCCTTGTTCGATTTATGTTCTATTTGTTTCAACGTCTGCGAGCGCGTATGTCGCTTTGGCAACCCGTTTAAACTGGGGTTTACCCTGTAGGTTGAGTAGAATGGTTGTTTCTTTCACGAAACGGCTATGAAGCACCCGTTTGACGATCTCATCACGATGTAACGGGCCGCCTTCTTTTCGTAGGACCTCAGTAATGATATCTGAGACGGTTCCTTTTTCATAACCCCATTCTTTGAGGGCGTAAATGCCGCGGCCGATCAGGACAAAGCGCCGATCCTTGATAAGCTCGTTGTGTATGGCCTGAGTGGTGACATCTTTGCGTTTGAAATCTGATTCCTTAATTGCAGCGGAGATATCATTAAAGTGCATGTGATGGCCATTTTCTTTCAGGATGACATATATCTTGTCCCGAATATTCTTCGGATTGACCATGGGCCACTTCACCAGGCCCCAGCGATCACTGAGTGTCGCCAAATCTCTGGAAATGCCTGCCAGGGCTTTGGCCTGTGCAACATCTGCGATATGTGTCGCCCCGGCAACCTCTTCTATGGTTACGGGTTTGCCCAGCTGTTTGATGGCTTCAACGATGTCACTGACTGCCGTCTTTATTGCCTTTTCATCGCGGACTTCCCGAACACCAATTGCATAATGATAGTGGTCAGTGTCTTCCAAAACGGCTAATTTCGGACCAAGCATCGCGAGGAACGTAATGCGGAACTGGTCGGTCTTGGTATCCTCGGTCGTGAGATTTTTGCTTATGTCCGTCACTCGGGCTGCCTCACCGTGCTGGTGGAGATATTCTAAAAGTACCTGCTCCACTTCCTCGATATGTGGCACTTGCCCCTGCTCTGCCAGCGCCTTGAGTCTAGCAACAACAGATTTCTCTAGTTGTCTGACACGCTCACGCGTAATCCCGAGCAGTTCTCCGATCTGCTCAAGCGTCTCTTTATGGTCGAATAGACCAAAACGCCGCGCTACGATCTCGCGTTCACGATCACGATCGAGCGTCTTTAAGATGTCCTGGATAAATCGTTCGGTGTCGAGGACTTTAGTGGTCCGTTCTTTTTCCATAAGATTACTTCTCTATGAATATCCTACAAATTATATAACTAATAAACTATAAAGTCAAGATAGCCTACAAACAACCCTCACTTCTTTAATAGTGCTATTGTACCATCGAAACGGACAAGCAGTTCGAAAAGCTGTTGTAAAATATATCCTATATAACTAACTTGCAGTCGCCACAAAAAATACGTGAGAGATAAATAATAAGCTAGCGTTTTCTTTTAAAGCGGCGTTTACTGGGAGCCTCACTGAGTAACTTTCGGCAATCTTCCAAGCTTAGCTTTTGGGGATCGAGCTCTTTTGGTATCTTGGCATTCTTTTTGCCATCAGTTACATATGGTCCATACGGCCCGTTTACAATCTTTATGCCTCCTGTGAACTCTTGGATGTATTTATTGGCCTCTTTCTGTAATTTTTCTTGGTAGAGTTCGCGAGCTTCGGCTTCAGTTAGGCTAAACGGATCATGGGGCTTGATTGAAACGAACAATTTATCTACTTGAATATATGGTCCAAATCTTCCAATGTTAGCTTTAATTTCTTCCCCCTTCTCGGTCGTGCCGACAACTCGGGGCAGCTCAAACATTCGGAGTGCCTGCTCAAGTGTGACATCTTCGAGTCGAGTGCCAGCGGGCATAGGCCCAAAGGTGGGCTTCTCTTCACTATCGCTTTCACCACGTTGTAACATTGGCCCAAATCGTCCAAATCGGGCGTAGATAGACAGCTTTGTCTTAGGGTCGGTGCCGAGTAAGCGTGCCTGGCTAACTTCGCTCCGAGAGGCCTCTTCGGACTTCTCGACCAGTGGGTGGAAACCGCGATAGAAGGTGCCGATCATCTTATCCCAGGGCTCTTTACCGGCCGCAACCCGGTCAAAATCATTCTCTACATTGGCTGTGAAATCATAGTCCACGATACTCGGGAAGTATTTGACCAAGAAATCAGTCGTAATCTCCGCGACGGCAGTCGGCATTAGCTTTTTCTGATCGGCCCCCACAATTTTAGTTACAAACTCGTCGGCCACAGCGCCATTTATAAGGTTGAGTACATTGATTTGACGCTCAGTCCCTTCAAGGTCACGCTTTTCGACGTATTCCCGGGCTTGAATTGTCGATATAGTTGGTGCGTAGGTGCTCGGTCTACCAATCCCAAGTTCCTCAAGCTTTTTCACGAGACTGGCCTCCGAATAGCGTGCTGGTGGCTGGGTGAAGGTCTCTGTTGCCATCATGGTGCCCAAGGACAATAGCTGCCCTTCTTTGAGTGGAGGAAGTAGAGTATCATCCTTAATACCACCGTAAACTTTCATAAAACCGTCGAAACGGAGTACTTCGCCTTTGGCTATGAGCTGTTCCTTACGATTCGAGACCGCAATAACGACCTCAGTACGTTGGGTTTCGGCGGGTGTCATCTGGCTGGCGAGGGTACGCTGCCATATGAGTTGATAAAGTTTCTGCTGCTGCGACTCTGATCCGGCGGTCTGATTGGAGAAGTTAGTTGGGCGGATTGCTTCATGGGCTTCCTGGGCGCTCTCATTCTTGGTTTTGAACTGACGGCGATGGTGGTATTTGGCTCCGAATGTCTCCTGTATATATGAGGTAGCCCTGTCCAGTGCTAGATTCGATAATAACGTGCTATCCGTACGCATGTACGTGATATTCCCTTCCTCATAGAGTCGTTGGGCCAGCATCATGGTCTGCTTGACGCTAAAACCGAGTCGCCTGGCAGCTTCTTGCTGTAAGGTGCTGGTTGTAAAAGGTGCCCCGGGGTTACGACTGCCAGGCTTCTGGGCAATTGAGCTGACCGTAAACGTAGCCTGAGTGGCGGCTTCCAAAAAGCCTTGGGCGGTTGTTTTGTCTGTGAACTTGTCGTGCAGTTCAGCTTTAAGCTCATGACCATCAACCAGGAAAATTGCTGTAACTTTATAACTAATCTCAGGTTGGAAGGCTCGTATTTCTCGCTCTCGCTCAACTATAAGACGGACGGCTACAGATTGTACTCGTCCAGCACTGAGGCCAGTACGTACCTTTTTCCAAAGCACTGGGCTCAGCTCATAACCGACTAGTCTGTCGAGTACACGACGGGCTTGCTGGGCATCAACTAGATGTAAGTCCACTACTCTAGGATTGGCAATCGCCTGCTCTATGGCTGATTTGGTTATCTCATGGAAGACAATCCGTTTGGTTTTTTTTGGGTCTAGCTTTAGAGCATTAGTCAGATGCCATGCTATTGCTTCGCCTTCGCGGTCTTCATCGCTCGCCAGCCACACCTCCCTGTCTTTAGCAGCCTTTTTGAGCTCCGAGACCACTTTTCTTTTGTCTGGGTTTACTTCGTAGGTTGGCCTAAAGTCATGCTCAATATCTATATTGAGCCCTTTTTTGGGAAGATCTCGGATATGACCGAAGCTACTCTTGACCATGTAATCCTTGCCAAGGTATTTTTCGATTGTTTTGGCTTTGGCCGGGCTTTCTACAATAACTAAGTTTTTGCTCATGCTTTTCGTTAGCTTATACGTAAGTGCCTATAATACGCAACTTTTCCTAAGAAACAAATAGTTTCGAACAAAAATTGTTGACTTCTATTCCGGCTGGGAGTAAAACAGTATCGATACAACTGTGATCTAGATCAACTCTTGTAACAATTTAGCTAGATTTATGCTATTAAATCTATCATCTGGCTCATTTGTCGTACAGCCGGGATATTAATAGTTCTTCATCAAATCAAGGAGTAGTCTATGCCATCATTTGAGAGGTCTCAAGGCCTACGAATTTTAGATGGTGCTGCCTATGCAGCATGGAATGAGTGGTGTTCGTTACCAGAGGAAGAAAGAGTTGCAGCTATGAAGTTGACAAGAAACGTAGAGCTTAATGACGGTGCTGCAGTTAGCGCCCCGCTGCAAGAGGCTCTAGCCTCTGAGCAGAATCCGCCTGTTAATGTCGCGCCAGTAATGGGTAATATTGCAGTTGTTGAAAACGTCACTTCCCTATAGATAGTTTTTCCCTATCTTATACCCTACCCAGATACCGATGAGCGCTCCAATCGTGCCGCCGAGAAAACTCCATGGTCCGAACAGGACGTTATGATCAATCAGGCTGCCGAGCCATCCACCTACTAACCCGAATTCCGTTAGGCCACTCTCCCTGTTAACGCCCTTCGGTTACCGTCAGCTGCCGAGCTCTCACTTCCAGCTGCCCCATTCTTCTAAGTTGGTAGGCCAGTAGGCACCAGACATAATGGACAAAGTAGCCG
>DASYZQ010000025.1:0-11143 GCA_035946175.1 Saccharimonadales bacterium (SeqCode) | reverse complement strand
CGCACTCAAGGCAACCTGAGCTTTCTGCTCAGAGCTAAACTGTCTTCTCATTGAGGACCTCCTCTTTCCGGGTGTGTTACCCGAGATTATACCGGAAAAGAGATCTTAATGGGTTGTATGGTTTTGGTCGACCAGCTCACTGGGCTATCAACTTGGAACTTCTTATTGCCAGGCGGCCGGCATTGCTTGATGCGGTACTATATGCCGACCAGAGTTCCGAAGAGGGCATAAATAGGCTGCAAAGAGAATTTGACGCTATACAGCCAGGGCTACTTGAGCGCTGGCGTACTGACATTTCTGATGCTGTTCATTTCTGTGACAGTGGCCTAGCGATGACTCGCCATATACTGAATACGCTCTATGGTGTGGAATATTTTGATCCAGGGGCCTGGGCTCACATGGATAATGCCAATCAGTCTGTTTATCAGCTCTTGCGGGGCAAATTGCAGTAAGGCGGTTAACACGGCTGCACAGTTGTCTCATGACCAGGTCTACGATCCTTATGCCGAAGTGGTTTAAATAAGAGATTCTGCCAGCTTAAAAGGCTCTACTTCTGTGTGCTGCTAGCGGTTACTAATATTTTTTCGAATGCTTTTGGCTCGTTTACTGCTAGCTCACTTAATACCTTACGATCGATTATGATGTTAGCATGCTTGAGGGAATCAATAAGCCGGCTATAGCTGGTTCCATGCAACCGTGCAGCAGCGTTAATCCGGGCATTCCATAGTTGGCGCAATGTTCGTTTTTGGGTACGACGATCACGGTATGCGAATTGCAATGCCTTGGTCATAGCCTGCTTGCCCCTTTTGATGCTAGAGCGATTTGACCGGGTCATGCCTTTCGTAGCATGACGAATATCAGTATGTTTACGGTGATTTTCTACACCACGTTTAACGCGCATTCCTAAGCTCCTAATCTCATTTTTACCGATTTAACATTCGATCCATCTAGTGTCATAAACTGGGCCAGTCGACGTTTACGCGAAGCGCTCTTTTTCTGAAGAAAATGACTCACGTACGAGTGACGTGTCCGTACTTTGCCATTCTTTGAGAGCTTGACTCTATCTTTTGTACCGCTATGCGTTTTTAGCTTTGGCATTGTTGCTCCTTATGACGAAATTAAGTTGTTTTCCGGCGAATTGCGGGGGTTGATCTACTGCCACTCGTTCACCGAGCTCGTTGGTAACCTTTTCAGCAAGTTTAAAACCGAGATCCCTGTGAGCGAGTTCTCTGCCTCTATAGAAAATAACGATCTTGACCTTATGACCTGCATCAAGGAAGCCCTCGATCTTTTTGAGCTTGACCGCCAAATCGTGTTCACCAATTTTTAAGCCAAACCGCATTTGTTTTATTTCTAGCGCCTTTGCACTTTTTCTGCTTTTTTGCTGTTGCTTAGTGCGCTGGTAATTATATTTACCCCAATCGACTATTTTCGCTACCGGTGGATTGGCCTCAGCGGACACCTCAACCAAATCCAACCCTTCTTTTTCAGCTAACTGTATTGCCTCTACCCGCGAGAGAACGCCAAGTTGTTTGCCGTCTTGGCCAATGACGCGTAACTGAGGTGCCCGAATATTTTGATTCAGGCGAGTGAATTTGTTGCTGATGTGTAGCTCCTTACAGTCAGTGGTTAACGTGGTCAATTGTAGCAGACAATAGAACAGGGGTCAACACTACTATACTGACAAGAGAGAACACCATGCCCTGAGCCTTCTAGAAATAAGAGAGGCCCGTCTATTAAAGACGGGCCAGAGTATTTGTTTGAACTATTGGTTTGTAAGGCCTTGCTTTTTGGAACAACGGCTTGCGAGAAGCCGTTGTTAGGAGTCATTTTTGTTTTTGAGCACTTTTTTTATTCAAAGTGCTATAGCTATCTTATAAATTGCATATTTAGCTGTCAACAAGAAATAGTAGGCTTTTGTATAAACCTGTGTATAACTTTTACTGCAATCAAAAGGTGCTTGTCCTAAATTGCCCAATGACCTGTAGTTTAATGAAGAAGTGCATAGTCTTATGTGCTTATATTGACTTTTTCTGTCGCCTGTAGTAGGATCAATTTAGGTAAGCAAAATAAAAAGTTTACTTAGGAAATATCGCTCTTTGTCACCCTAAAGATGACAAGAGCGGTCAGTCAAAAGCCAAAGGGTAGTAAGCGCTAATTATTTATGACAAGAGCGGATTTACTACCCAAGGCTATTTTTTGTGTCTAGTGGAATTTCTCGATGTATTAGCGTGAGAAGTGTAAAATATGAATGATGAAGCTCTACATTTATGTGGTTCTGCCGCTACTGGCAGCCCTGTTGGCGCTCCTGTTTTTGACGTCACCACAGGATGTGACGTCAGTAGTACTGATTTTGCCCTTTGCTTTTATCTTTTCTATATCTTTCTTTGGAGCCTACCCAGTCATAAGGGCTAGGGGCATATCACATCGCGCTCGTTTTGGTGTTGCGACACTGCTATCGGCATTACCTACGTTACTTCTAATTCTTCAGTCAATTGGTCAGCTCAGCCTTCGCGAGGCCATAACTATATTTGCATTTTTCTTTATAGCCTATTTCTATATGGTACGCAGTGGCGTATCAGTAGATTAGGTTCACGCTGCGCTCGTGGTCCTCAGGATCCCAAGCTGATATAATTAGGCTATAAGATTATGGAACCTCAATCTAAAAATATAACAGATAGACCTATGGCCCAGGCGATGCAGGATACGGGCTCCACCGGTCGGGGGCCGATAAGTGCCCCGAACCAGCCTAGTGGGATGTCGTCACAAAAAGGATTACCGCAAGCGCTGTCTAGTAAGCCATCAAATAATATTCCAACAATAACTCTTGATGGCGATAATGATGATGCTCCTGATTCACTCGATGAAGAGTGGGTTCAGAAAGCAAAGGTGATCGTTGAGCAGACAAGGCTCGATCCATTCCAGCAGAGCAATAAACTTAGTCGAATGAAGGCAGATTATCTGAAAAAACACTACAATAAGGATATTAAAATTGCCGAAGACCAATTGCAATGACATTTTTCTTATTCTTGCTACTCCTTATCTTTATAACCGCTCTTTTGGTGGCGCCAATCGTCTATCTTCAAACACGCAAGCGTATACGTGAGGAGAAGAACTATGAGAGAGGCCTTAAAATGGTGCCTTTGCTCATTCATCTGCCACCTCTCAGCGAGGATGTCGATGTTAATGGTCGCGATACTCGGGATGTTACAGAGGAGACTATATCGAAGGCTCAGGTTATCTATAGTATTATTGCCGGTACGCTCCAGAAAGGTTTTAAGGTAAAGCTATATGGTCAGCGCCACTTTGCTTTTGAAATAGTTGGCGTAAAAGGCTTTGTCTATTTTTATGCTGCTGTACCGATAGCCCTTGTTGAAATAGTAGAGCAGGCAATCGTAAGTGCATACCCAACAGCAAGGCTAGAAGAGGCAGCCGAGCATAATATATTTAGCCCAGTCGGTAAGCTCAATGGCACTGTTGGTGGGGAATTGTCGCTGAAAGAGGCTTTTGCCTACCCGATCGCCACATATCAAGATCTCAAGCGTGATGCCATGCAGGCACTCCTGAATGCTCTTTCTTCTCTCGGCAAAGAGGATGGGGCAGGGGTACAGATTTTGATGCGACCCGCTGATCCGGTTTGGCGTAAGACCGCTTTAACGCTTGCAGCTAAAAAGCGCAAAGGTGAGGAATCAAAGAAGCCGTCTGCACAACTTCTCGGCATTGGTAAGGATCTGATGATGGCCTTCGTAAAACCGCCTGAAGCCAACGACAAACCGGAATCCAAAAAGGAGCTCTCAAGCCTTGAGCAAGCCGTAGTTGATGCGATTGAGGACAAGACTCGGCATCCTGGCTATGATGTCCTTATAAGAGTCGTAGTCTCTTCTAATATTAGTCAGCGCGCTGAGAGCATACTAAAGAATCTGGTGGCGGCCTTCTCGTTGTTCGATGCTCCTGGCAGAAATGGTTTTAAATATGCACCGGCAAAGGATATTGAAGAGTTTGTTACATCATATATCTTACGCTTCTTCCCGCAGCATGAGAGTAAAACTATCTTGAATGCTGTAGAGCTTGCTACAATATTCCATTTTCCCGACGAGAAGGAGACACCTACTTCGCAACTGGAGCGACAGGGTTCCAAACAAGTTGATGGGCCTCGCAATATGCCAGACAGGGGTTTGCTTCTGGGTTATAACGTTTTCCGGGGATCTAAAAAACCAGTTCGCCTATCGGATACTGATCGGGCGCGCCATATGTATGCTGTTGGGCAAACCGGGACCGGAAAGTCTACGTTTTTGGAGAATTTAGCCCTACAGGATATGCTGAGTGGTCGCGGTTTCGCTTTCATTGATCCTCATGGTGAGGCAGTTGAACGTTTGCTAGCTATGGTTCCCCGTGAACGTACGGAGGACGTTATATATTTCTCGCCAGCGGACACTGATTATCCAATAGGACTAAATTTGTTCGAGTTTCAGACACCCGATCAAAAAGATTTCATCATCCAAGAAGTCCTTAATATGTTGTATAAGTTGTACGATCCACAACACCAGGGAATTATGGGTCCTCGCTATGAGCATCTCTTTCGCAACGCAGCCCTTACGATCATGGCCGATCCAAATGGGGGTACTTTCATCGATATCCCGAAACTATTTCGCGATCAACAATATGTGAAGCAAAAATTACAATATGTAAAAGATCAAAGTGTAATTGAATTCTGGGTAAAGGAAATGCCTCAATCACAGCGATCTAATGAATTTGGTGAAGTAGTGAGCTGGTTCGTCAGTAAGTTTGGCGCTTTTTTGTCGAACGAAATGATGCGGAATATTATTGGCCAGCAGAAGAGTGCCTTCAATTTACGTACAGTTATGGATGAGGGCAAGATACTGTTCGTGAATCTTAGTAAGGGCCGTGTTGGACAGCTAAATATGCAGTTGTTGGGGATGATCTTTGTTATGAAGTTCCAGGCTGCAGCAATGAGCCGTGCCAATACGCCCGAAGATGAGAGAAGAGATTTTACACTGTATGTGGATGAGTTCCAAAATTTCTCTACTGACTCATTTGCAACGATCATGTCAGAGGCACGTAAGTATCATCTTGATCTGATAGTCGCTAATCAGTTCACGACTCAGCTAACTGAAGAGATTCGTGATGCAGTGTTTGGTAATATGGGTACTATCGTTTCGTTTCGTATTGGGCAGGTTGATGTCGAGGCACTCTCTCGTTACTTCCAGCCTAGCTTTGACGGTAGTGATCTGGTGCGTATCCCTAACTACAATACAGTTATACGGACACTCACCGGCGGTGTGCCTACTCAGCCTTTTAGTATGGCCATACTACCGCCGCTGGGTCAGCCGAACAGTAATTTAGCAAATGCGCTAAAGCAGCTTTCCGCAGCGAAATATGGACGACCGAGGGCGGCCGTAGAGAAAACTATATTTGAGCGACTAGCAACCAAAGCGTTGCCATCACCTCTGACTAACGGTAGTTCGCCATCTCTTGGATTGCCGACTGCATCACCGTCGTCGTCTTCTATTACAAATAAGCCTTTACCACCACGAGGCTCTAGTGGCCGAACATTACCGACACCCTATCCTGCGACGGCAGTCGCTCCAGAACCTCCGGTTGCTAAAAAAGGGGGCTCATTCCTCGATGAATGGCTTGCCAAACGCAAAATGCAGCCGAGAGGGGATAATGTCTTAAATCCCTGGAGTAAGCCTCCAATTGCACCCAATTCTAATAGGCCACAACCACCACCAATAACATCATTACCATCTCGTCCCCAATCGTCTGTGCCATATACCCCATACCCTATAGACAACCAGAATATCTCTAGTAGTGACATAGATAAAAAAGAGGTCGAGACTATTGCTCGCGAATTAGAGCAAGAAGTTAGACGAGAAAACATCCTAGAGAGACGTCAGGAACTTTCGCCCTTGCCGCACTCTAACGAACAGGGGGTTGTTCACCTACGGCACGAATCGGTCAACCACGAAGATACCATATATATTGACAAAGATGGGAATTTGCACAATACATAAGAGTCCCTTATAATAATAGATAAGTGGGGCTTATCTATTATGTCAACGTTAGTGTAGAGGGTTAGTTTAGAAGTGGTTAAACAAAAAGGGTATTCTGCGGATCAAATTCAAGTTCTAGAGGGTCTAGAGCCAGTACGACGGCGTCCAGGTATGTATATCGGTGGTACTGGTGTTGAAGGTATCCATCATCTGGTTTGGGAGCTGATCGACAATGGCATCGATGAAGCACTCGCTGGATTTGCTACAGAAATATTGGTTGAAATCCTCCAAAACGGCGGCATTACAGTTATAGACAATGGGCGGGGTATTCCTACCGGGAAACACCCTAAAACCGGTAAAAGTGGCGTAGAAACTGCACTCACTATACTGCACGCCGGCGGCAAGTTTGGTGGTGGTGGTTATAAGGTCTCTGGTGGTCTCCATGGTGTAGGGGTTAGCGTGGTGAATGCGTTATCCTCACATCTCACCGTGACCGTCTATCAGGATGGGAAGGTATTCAAGCAAGAATATGCTCTGGGGGTACCGCAAACTGAACTAACGGTGGTTGGAAAAACTGAACGGACTGGGACCGAAGTTACCTTCTATCCGGACCCTACAATTTTTGAATCAACTGCGTTTGTTTATGAGACGATACTAGATCGATTACGACACCAAGCCTATCTCACAAAAGGCATTAAGACATCGATAATCAATCATAAAACTGGAGATAAATACAGCTTCTATTTTGAAGGCGGTATAAAGTCATATGTAAAGAACCTTAACCAGAGTCGCGAGGTAGTTGATGAGGATGTCTTCTATGTCGATAAGCAAATCGAGGATGCTCAAATTGAGGTAGCACTACAATATACCGATGGTTTTACGGAGACGATTAAGACTTTTGCCAATAACGTAGTTAACCCTGAGGGCGGTACGCATCTGACCGGCTTTCGTTCGGCATTAACGCGCATTATTAATGATTATGCTAGAAAGGCTGGTCTTCTAAAGGAAAAAGAGGAAAACCTAACGGGTGAGGACTGCAGGGAGGGCCTGACAGCCGTCATTCTTATCAAGTTACCAGAGCCTCAGTTTGAAGGCCAGACTAAAAATAAACTCGGTAATCCCGAGGTTCGGGGTTACGTCGAGCAGGTCATGACAGAGTACCTCACTTATTATCTCGAGGAGCATCCTTCCATTGCCAGAAAAATTGTTGGCAAGGCACTGCTAGCTGCCCGCGCTCGTAAGGCCGCTCGAGCGGCTCGAGAGAATATTATCCGTAAAGGTGTACTGGATAGTGCGAGCATGCCTGGTAAGCTCGCAGATTGCTCAAGCAAGGACCCAGCTAACTCCGAGCTCTACTTAGTGGAGGGCGACTCAGCCGGCGGGTCGGCCAAAAGTGGCCGGGACAGCAAGACTCAAGCCATCTTGCCGTTGCGCGGTAAAGTGCTCAACGTCGAACGAGCGCGTCTGGATAAGATGCTAGCCAACAATGAGATACTGAGTCTTATCAAAGCGCTGGGAGTTGGTATTGAAGACTCCTTTGATATGCGAGGCTTACGATACGGTCGGATCATTATTATGACTGATGCCGATGTTGATGGTTCTCACATAAGTACGCTGCTTTTGACTTTCTTTTTCCGCTTTATGCAGCCGATCATCGATGGCGGTCATCTGTTCCTAGCCAAGCCTCCTTTGTTTGAATTGGTCAAGACTGGTCGCAAATCAAGTGTTTTTATCTACGATGAAAATGAGCTCGAAGATAAACTCGATGAAGTTATCAGTAAACGCAAGAAAGAGGGGATGAAGCTTAGTCTCGATGATGAGCGTTACAGACAGGCTGGTTTTATAGAGCAGAAACGTTACAAGGGTCTTGGTGAAATGGACGCTGAGCAGCTGTTTGAAACAACTATGGACCCCGAGAGACGAGTATTAATACAGGTTAAAATCGAAGATGCCGAGAAGGCCGATGCAATATTCAATAAACTTATGGGGACAGAAGTGGAGTTGCGCAAGAACTTTATCGCAACGCACGCGAAGTTTGCTAAGGATCTGGATATATAATCATGGATACTGAAGAGGACAAAACCCAGAATAATAATACTCCTGCTCCAGAGGGCGAGATTGTGCAGTCGGCTCATTCACGGTTAGTTGAATTGCGGACTGTGGAGAATCTTATGGAGGATAGTTATTTACGCTATTCAATGAGTGTGATTATCGCCCGTGCCCTCCCTGATGTTCGTGATGGTCTTAAACCTGTCCATCGTCGTATATTGCATGCCATGAATGCCAATGGTTGGCGGAGCACCGGACAGACTGTTAAGAGTGCTCGTGTAACTGGTGAAGTAATGGGGAAGTATCACCCCCATGGTAATGCTGCTATATATGACGCGATGGCTCGCTTGGCACAGCCATGGTCAATGCGCTACATGCTTATAAAAGGCCAAGGTAATTTTGGCTCCATGGATGGGGATCCGCCAGCAGCAGAGCGTTACACTGAGGCCAAGATGGCTCGCTTAGCCGATGAGCTGCTCGCTGATATAGATAAAGAGACTGTCGATTTTATTGACACTTATGATGGTAGTCGTCAGGAGCCAACCGTACTACCTGCCAAGTTACCGAATCTACTGTTGAATGGGCAGCTAGGTATCGCCGTAGGAATGGCCACTAACATACCCCCGCATAACCTCGGGGAGCTTATTGATGCTACCGTATATCAGATTGATCATGAATCAGCGACTCTTGATGATCTTCTAAAACATATCAAGGGGCCTGACTTCCCAACGGGTGGAGTTGTCTATGGTAAAGACTCACTGAGAACTGCTTACGCTACCGGACGGGGTGGCGTTGTGGTACGGGGTGTTGCAGAAGTCCTTGAAACAAACAAAGGACGGCATCAAATAGTTATTACAGAAATTCCCTATGGCCTTAATAAGGCTACACTTCTCGAGAAGATTGGTGATCTAGCCAAAGAGAAAAAGATTGTCGGCATACAAGATGTTCGTGATGAAAGTGCTCGTGGCGACGTAAAAATAGTAGTTGACCTCAAGAGGGATGCTTATCCAAAAAAGTTGCTCAATCAGCTCTATAAGCTGACGCCGTTGCAGATGGCGTTTCATTATAATATGTTGGCTCTTGTAGACGGGATTCAGCCGCGGGTGCTTGGCCTACAAGATATTATTCAGGAGTATATTAAACATCGTCAGATTGTTGTTCGACGCCGTACGGATTTCGAACTTCGCAAGGCCAAGGAGCGTGCCCACATTCTGGATGGTCTTAAGGTGGCATTGGACCACATAGATGAGGTTATTAAAACCATTCGAGCAAGTGAGACCACTGACGAAGCCCAGAATAATCTAATGGAGCGCTTTAGTCTTAGTGAGATACAGGCTAGAGCAATTCTTGCTATGCAGTTACGCACACTGGCCGGCTTGGAGCGGAAGAAAATTGAGGACGAACTTGCTGGGCTGCTTCAGCTTATTGGTAAGCTTGAGGCGATCCTGGCCGACGAGAAAGAGATCCTCAAAATCATTAAGCAAGAACTTTTTGAACTGAAAAAGCAGTATGGTGACGAACGTCGTACGAAGATTGTCCCGCAAGAGCTTGGTAAGATGAGTGACGAAGACTTAGTGCCTGACGAACAGGTGGCTGTGACACTCACGAGCGCTAATTATATTAAGCGCAGCTCAATTGCTGAGTATAAAAAACAGGGCCGAGGCGGCAAAGGCCGCAGGGGGATGACAACTCGTGAAGAGGATGTCATAGAGCATGTGGTGAACGCCAGCACACACGACTTCTTACTTTTCTTTACGAACAGAGGTAGAGTTTTCCGACTTAAGACCTACGAGGTCCCAGCAGCCTCACTTAGCGCTAAAGGTGTGGCTTTGGTCAACCTGCTCCAGCTACAACCCGAAGAGACAGTAAATGCTGTTATAAATGTCAGCCAACAGATAAATGGCGGTAACCTCTTTATGTGTACGATACATGGTGTTGTTAAGAAAACACCTTTTGAACAATATCAGAATGTTCGGAGCTCGGGGCTCATAGCTATTAATCTAGACGAAGGTGATGAGCTCAAGTGGATCCGCATGACGACCGGGAATAATGAAGTTGTAATTTCTACAGCACAGGGACAAGCGATCAGATTTCATGAGAAAGATGTTCGGCCAATGGGTCGCGCCTCTCGAGGTGTACGTGGTATCCGGCTACGCTCAAGCGATCGGGTTATTGGCATGGATATTGTCCAGGAGGGCTCCAGTATCTTTGTGATTAGTCGCCACGGTTATGGTAAACGCACGAAGGTTGCACAATTTACACCACATGCTCGCGGCGGCGTCGGCATCCGTTCTGCTGTCGTTAATGCCAAGACTGGAGACCTTGTCGGCGTAAAGACCCTTACGGGTGAATCTCAGGAAGTGATTATCGTCTCATCTCAAGGCCAAGGCATACGTCTTGGCATAAATGATATACCCGAATTAGGCCGTGCTACACAGGGTGTGCGAATTATGAGATTAAACGACGGTGATGAAGTGGTCTCACTGGCTCTGGTAGATACTGTTGATCTTGAGGATGACGGTAACCAATAATTTTTAGCTTGACCATATCTATATAAATATCGTATTATCTCTGAAGAGATTTTAGGGGCGTTGTTTTCTTATCCCTAAAAGTTCATTAAAAATTGAGTAGTGCATATCAACGTCAGTTTCTTAGCTATTTAATAGCTTTTTTTGGAGAGTTTGATCCTGGCTCAGGATGAACGCTGGCGGCGTGCCTAATACATGCAAGTCGAGCGGTAACAGGAGAAGCTTGCTTCTCGCTGACGAGCGGCGGACGGCTGAGTAACGCGTAGGAACGTACCCCGAAGTGAGGGATAAGCACCAGAAATGGTGTCTAATACCGCATGTGCTCTACGGAGTAAAGCTTCGGCGCTTTGGGAACGGCCTGCGTCTGATTAGTTAGTTGGTGAGGTAATGGCTCACCAAGGCGACGATCAGTAGCTGGTCTGAGAGGATGATCAGCCAGACTGGGACTGAGACACGGCCCAGACTCCTACGGGAGGCAGCAGTAGGGAATTTTCCACAATGGGCGAAAGCCTGATGGAGCAACGCCGCGTGCAGGATGAATGCCTTCGGGTT
>DASYZQ010000024.1:0-19107 GCA_035946175.1 Saccharimonadales bacterium (SeqCode) | reverse complement strand
CTGCTCGAAGGCTGGTACTAATTGCTCGAATTCATAGTGACTTAATCCGGTCATAGCTTTCATGACTCGGTTGCTTTTGGTGTTTGTGTTCATACCGTAAGTATGGCTGAGGGGCTAATGGGGAGCAAGTCTAATATGTGTCATATCCATTTAGATAATAACAACTTGGCAGAACGCAAACCAGACGGCTGTTCTATGCGCTACCGCGGTCAGACGCACTATCCTGTCTTTTAAATAGTCTCCAGTACATAGCGATAACTGGCACAGACAGGATAGCCAGCCCAACGAGGGCCTTAGCGACGCCAAATGTATCTGCGGCCAATCCTGCCAGAAGCATTACTCCTGCATAAAATAGATTACCTGCAAATGAATTAAGTGAGCTCATGGTAGCTCGCTGCCTGTCGGTAAATTCACGGTGCATCAATGTCTGGTTAGCAGTTACGCCAACTCCAAAGAAGAAGGCATTGAGTGACAGCATAAATGGCGAAAGGATATTCGGCACTCCGGCAAAGCCTAAGATGTTCAATGTACCGAGGATCTGCTGTGAGAGCAATGTCTTGAGCGCAGTAAATTTATTTATAACTTTTCCGGCAAAGTGGTAGCCTAAGAAACCAAAGAGATTATCGAGTGCCCGTGCGATACCTAAAGTCCATCTGGGCCATAGTAGCGCTGTAAAGGCAGGTTTTAAATCGTAGATGGTTTCGCTTATGCCGTAGTCCAATACATAAGCGAGGCTTAAGTTCCGTAGTTTAGCATTTTGTGCAAATATTTTTACTGACCCCTTCAGGTGTTTATACAGGCCTTCAGATATTTCCTCGGCATGATTCTTCGGTTCAACAAACCATAGGGCAATAAACACACAAGCAACTTGCGGGAAGACAGACGCGACCATAACGAATCGGTATGAGTGGAGCACTAAGAGGCTGGCGAGCAACGCTGACGTACCAAGCCCGAGTTCAAGCATAGAGCCAGCCTTGCCGTGCACCTCAGGGAAATCGTCGGTACGGTCAAGTTGTTTAAGTGTATCGTGAAGCAGAGCGTCATTATTACCGCTCAGAAGGGCCGTCGCCAGACCGTTAATAGCACCACCAACTGCCAGTAGGGCAAATGAATGTGACACGGCATATAGCGTTAAGCCGAGTGCACTCGCGATGGACCCAAGAACAAGGGTTGGCTTTCTGCCGATACGGTCAGAAAAATAACCTGTCGGAATGTTGAAGATTGAATTCGTTACTGAAGCAATTGAGAAGACCGCGAGCCCCAGCGCATACGAATGCGTTACTTGCGTCAAGTACAATATCGCAATTGCGCTATATGGACGAAAGTCATAGAGAAAGTTAAACCATTTGAAAAGTATTATATTCCTACCGAGCATGGTGTTTTCGTAATGCACCAATCCCTTCTCTATGATTTGGCCGAAACTAACAACTGGATACAGAAAACCCAATAATATTTTATCAAACCCTTCCAATTTACTTGTTGTTACAGTGCTAGAGCGTAATTTTTTTACTATGTGTCCTGGTGATGACCCAGAATTGGTGACAGTGACACTGAACTGTTAGGGTAATGCAAAAACGGTCTTAACAGTCCGGGCTCTTGAACCTTTTCCCAAGTTGCTTTTGTGCCAACATCCATAAAAAATCGATCACCATTATTAAACGCGGTCATCACGCCCTGATTGACAGCATACCCAACAATATCCTGATACAGCGATAACGATCCATCTGATGGCAGCCAAGGTACATTCCTCAAGAAATCAGTATCGGCTACCATAACTCCAGTGCTGCTTCCCCGGTAGACCGTGAACGGCATTGCATCTTGCTCGGTATGCGTTCTGTCGCTAGCCTCATCCGAGTAAACTACTCGATGATAACTACCAACCCGATATGCATCTTCATGAGGGACACCACGGCGTGATGAAAGTGCAATAGTTAGGCCACCACCAAAACGCCTATGGAATGCAGCCAGATTCTGCAGATTGACATCAGCTATCGTATCGACGTTGGTAATTACAATTAATGAACCAATACGTTCTGCGATTTCTCTGTTCCTAATAAGCCGTAACAGGTCGCCGCCAGTACCAAGTGCGTGTTCGACTAGAAAGCTCCCCGCACTATTATGACCCCTATATTGTGATTTTATATGATCGGCCACTTTCTCGTGAGGACCAACACTGGCTATGACATTAGTAGCGCCGTTATCGAGATGATATTTTACATGGTGTTCAATGAGTGAAATTGGAGGATCTCCAACTCTAGCAAGAGCTTTGAGCACTGCACCATTCTCGCCTAAGGGTGCAACCCTTTCTGGCATATGTGTAGCAAGCCCACCGGCATTGATCACTCCGGTAAATGAAATCGATTTCATTTAGTATATTATACCATAAAAAGGAGGTACACTAATCTAGCCACGGTCCATGCTAGAATGCATATACATTAAGCAGGATTAATTATGACTAAAGCGACGAGGTGGCAAGAGCTTAAACGCGAAATAGTCTACAAGAAGTACTCACAAGTGGTCGAACGTCGTGATTACAAGATGCCCGATGGCGAGGTCATGGATTACTATCTACGGATTGAGCCATCAGGCGTCTGCGTTCTAGCGATAACTACCGATAGCAAGATCGTTACGCTACCGCAGTATCGACCAGGGCCTGATGCAATCCTCAGAGAATTGCCCGGTGGGCGACCAGATGAAGGCGAAACCCTGACACAAGCTGGTGTGCGTGAGTTGCTAGAAGAAACTGGGTATGCCGGTGACGTTGATAATTGGGTTGGTGCATGGGAAGCTGATGCCTATACACAAATGGACCGGCACATTATACTGGTTAAGAATTGTAAGAAGATAGCCGAACAAAAGCTGGAGGTAACTGAGTTCGGAGAGGTTGAACTGGTCGATATTCCCGACTTTGTGAGACAGGTGCGAGCCGGACAGCTTACAGACACTGCTGGAGCAATGTTGGCTCTTGATTATCTAAAACTGCTCAGTTGAAAGGCACCAGTTCTTACCATCCTTCTCCGGCCGAACTAAGACAAAACTCTCGAACTTTTTGTATAAGTCACAACCGATTGGGTAGGAGTCTGCCCTCACTAGGCAGCTCCTCTCGTACCCATCTCTTCTGATGTCTCAACTGCAGTGTCATCCTTCGCGTCAATTATACGTATCAGATTTAAGTATCCCCGATCAATCTTTTTTCGCCTAACTGGCATCCGGCCATTGCGGTCAGCCGTATCTGTACCATCTGCAATAGCGAGCATCCTCGCTGAAGCCCCATCTAGGTTGTCCTTATGCCGCAATTCCAATAGCTCACCGCCATGCTCGGCAACAAGATTTGGGGCATTCTGCCACATTCTGAGATCACAGCAGCCAGATACAAGCGTTATATTTTCCGCAAACAGGCTACGCGTATCCTTTCCTTTTTTACTATTATGCCGATTCGCTAAGCCAAGGCAGAAAGCCTTGATCTGTAATCTACGGCTGCTCACTCCTGGTGATCCATCAGGTGTTTTTTTGTGATATATAGTGAGGAGATCATAGTTTTGAGGCGGATAAGGACCCCTGTCATGATGAGTGAGAGCTTGTACGGCAAGGACTCCCATCTCAGGACGACGCACGTAGCAGCCGATGGCAGCTTGTTGGGCAAGTGTACCAAGAAAGTCAGCATCGTCTGCGCGTCTTTGTCGTGCATCTTTTATTTCAGAGAGTAACCAGGCAGTCGTGTCTACAGTCCGCTGATGCAGGTCGCCACCTAGAAAAGTTAAGACATCTGGATCACCACGGCTGAGGAGTATGCGGGCTGTATGTTGTAGTGCGCTTAATGGGCCCTCTTTACAAGGAGACTCAGCTTGCTGCAGCTTAGCTTCGATAATCCCTTCTGCTTTCCTGAAGTAGCCGTCGGCTTGCTTCTCCGATCTATCGCCGTCCCGGTCCAGAATAAAACAGCCACGGCCTATCAACATACTCGGATAAAAGGGATGATCTGAGTCTAAAGTTCTAAGTAATTCGCCATAATCTGGTTCGCTGTTACCGACTATATCAATGTACGATCGTACAAGTTCCTGGGTTCCTGTTCCGCATTCAGGGAGTGTCATAACTATATTGTATAATGATTACCGAATTCTGCAAACTTTTTCGTATTAAAAAAGTCTACAGCTATATCTGTAGACTTGGCATGTTTACGTGGTGGAGATAGCCCGTCAAGATAACTTTGGGTGATGATCCAGAGAGGGATATTAAAGAGATACGGGAGCTCTTGGATGAGGATAGCTACTAAGCATGTTATTTATATAATTGACTATGCGTACCGCAAGCGACGAACCAAGCTATTGTATCATTGTCGGTAAGTTCAAAATGAGCTCGCCAGTCACCACCAAAAGCTATCGAGCGGTAACCTTTCCATTCACCCATAAGAGAATGATTATATAGACCAGGATAGTTGGGATCCTTTTGAAACAGCTTCAATGCTGCTTGCAGTCGTTTCTTCTGAGCTGGTTTCAAGTTGCTGACTTGCTTTAAGAAATCTTTATGAAACTTCAGGGTAATCATAGTTTCTTAAAAAGATTGTCGAGTTCAGCTTCGTTGGTAACGGTTTTATAGTTGCGATTTGTCTTACGATCTGCTGCTGCCCTACGCATAATATTCTCTAAATAAGGTGTCGGCTCAAGCGTTGGTATTGGTGTCAGTAGCACACGCTGTTCACGCACCACCTGCAGCAGTATGGCCGTTGCAAAGGCACTTGTAGATAAGCCAACAGAAGCAGCAAAGTCCGCTATTGTCTTTTTTGTTCTGGGATCCGTTCGAATGGTTAAGGCTGTACTATTCATAATGTCTACATTGTAGTACAAAATGAAGCACGTTGCAAAATCTAATATTTGGCTGATGCATCTTATAGCCAAACTTTTTCGTATTAAAAAAGTCTACAGCTATATCTGTAGACTTGGCATGTTTACGTGGTGGAGATAGCCCGTCAAGATAACTTTGGGTGATGATCCAGAGAGGGATATTAAAGAGATACGCAAACTATTAGATCGGGATAGTAACAACGGATGTACAATCGGCTATTTCAGTATTTTTAGCACCAACTCGCGGAACGAAGCAAAATCGTTACCGGTTACCACTTCCCAAACAATTTCATAATCCAGATTACCATACTCGTGAGCAACAATATTACGCATAGCAATTGATTGTCGCCAGGGTAATTCTGAGTGCTGCTCGCGGAAAACTTCACTCAGAGAGCGCATATGCTCTCCAATTGCCTGTACCCGCAGAGCGGTTGCATCCCGTGCATTGAGATCATGCATGAACGCTTCTTTGTTATTAGGCACATTTGCGGTTGTCAGATCTATTAGGTCTAACACTTCTCGTAGTAGTACCAAATCACGCTCTTCATGGCTCATAGTATAGAGACCTTCTCCTTTTCAATGTATGGCCGTATATGTCGTGATAAAGCCCTATCTGAGACAACGTCAACTTTCTTGCCACTATACTTTTCCAGCTCATCTCTAAGGTCAAAATGGCCGAACAGTGAGACTCCAGGCGCATAGCTCACTAAAACATCTAAATCACTATCAGCTCTAGCTTCACCACGAGCATAGGAGCCAAAAATACTAGCGTGAAGTACTCTGTGCTTACGAAGTATTCTGCGTAACACAGCCAAGTCGATTGGAAGGTGTAACTCTTGTGGTTTCATATTGTCTAGTATACAGGAGTTGTATGGCGAATAAAGAGTATGTGATCTGCGGCATGATGCACATATGGACACGGAACCAGTCGCTCTGGGATAATATCGCCGTTAATAGGTATGGTGACATCAAATTAGAAGAGTGATCGTTGAAGAGTTGATGGGGGAGAATATTTTTTATGATAACCAAACTTTTTCGTATTAAAAAAGTCTACAGATATAGCTGTAGACTTGGCATGTTTACGTGGTGGAGCATATCGGGCTCGAACCGATGACCTCATCTATGCCATAGATGCGCTCTAGCCAACTGAGCTAATGCCCCAAATACCAGATGATATTTTATCAAGGAAGACAGATTCCTATCAAGTGTAATAGTTCAATAGCAACAACCGGAGATACCTCCAGCCGTTGCTTTCGTGCGCGCCCACCCGGCGGCGGGTGGTAATTTTGTTTGCCCTTTTTATTTCACACGCCGCATTATCGGCGCACGAGATACTTAAAGCTTAGCTAAAATCTGCCACATGTCAATAATTATCCTTTGAAATTATCTGCGAATAGTGGGTAAAGGTTGCGGGCTCAACGTTCCAGCAGATGCATCAGCTGTTGTTCGTTGATCGTCTTAGTACCTAGTTTTCTAGCTTTAACCAGCTTGGCTTCACCGGTATCATGGCCGACTACTAAGTAGGTCGTTGTTTTGATGACGGCCGTCTGGAAGCTACCGCCAAGCGCCTGAATCCGATCAGCGGCTTCATCTCGACTCATGCTTGCAAGCGTACCGGTAATGACAAAGGATTGGCCATGTAGGGGACCACGGGCATGCGCTGTGTAATGTGGTTGTATCCCTTGCCGCTCCAGCTTCCGTAACAGCTTCAGATTATCCTCATCTGCAAACCACGCCAGAATCGACTCAGCCACTATCTCGCCAACACCTTCAACCTCCTGCAAATCATCAAGTGTAACCTTCTCAAGTGTCTTCATAGAGCCAAAATGATCAGCCAAGTCAACTGCGGTTTGGGCTCCTATATGGCGGATACCGAGACCGTAGATAAAGCGAGACAGAGTCGGCCATTTGGCGGCAGCAATTGCACCCACCAGATTACGGGCGGATATGTCGGCAAAGCGGTCCAGGCCTTTCACCTGCTCCTCAGTGAGCTCATAGATATCCGCTATGTCATGTATAAGCTTGGCGTCGACCAGAGCGGCAACATTTTTTTCACCCATGCCATCGATATCCAACGCCGATTTGCTTGCAAAGTGCTCCAGTTGTTTCTTCAAAAGCAATCGTCCGCTGGCCCCCCTGACCCTATACACCGCTTCTCCTGATGGCCGTTCAAATCGTAATTCGGGGTATTGTTTAGCGAGCGTACGTTCCATATTGAACAACTTGGTGCCTCTCGGTCGCAACTCCGGCAGTACCCGCAGTACTTGCGGGATAATATCCCCGGCTTTGAAAATAATGACGGTGTCGCCAATGCGGATGTCCTTTCTGGCAATCTCATCGGCGTTATGTAGTGAAGCGTGCTGTACGGTCGTACCAGCAATCACTACCGGGTCGCAGACCGCCACCGGAGTAGCTGCACCAGTACGGCCGATACTGATAACAATATCCCGAACAACAGTAGTCGCCTCTTCGGCGGCATATTTGTATGCGACTGCTGCCCGGGGTGCTTTGCCGACTACGCCGAGCTTGCTATACAGGGCCCGATCATTCACTTTAATAACCAGCCCGTCCGTGTTATATGGTAGTTTACGACGTTTATTCCCCCAGGCGTCAGCGTAGCGCATAATTTCATCGACATCTTTAAGGACTTTGGACTGGTTGCCGGCAGCAATCCCTAAGGCTTGGACTACCTGTGCGGCAAATTCCCAAGTCGGCACCTCGCCTAGATCATCTCGTAGCAAATCCCAGGCCCGAAACCGTAGCGGGCGGGCAGCAGCCAGCTTCGGATCAAGCTGCCGGATACTACCGGCTGCAAGATTACGCGGGTTAGCGAATACTGGCAACTCAGCTGCTTTACGTGCCGTATTAAGCGCCGCAAAGTCTTTTTTATACATAATAATTTCACCGCGTATTTCGGTCCGGCCACGCAGGAACTGCTCAAAACCTTTCGCACGACGCAAATTAAATGGCACGCTCTCCATGGTACGTACGTTCATGGTCACATCCTCGCCGACATAGCCATCACCCCGGGTTACTGCCTGTATTAACTGGCCATCCTGGTAGATCAAAGAACAGGCAAAGCCATCGAGCTTGAGTTCGACAAAAAACTCTGGCCGGGCTTCTGGTACTAGTTTCTGTATTCGGTTGATCCAGGCGACGATTTCCTCACGGTTAAATACGTCGTTCAGGCTTAGCATACGAGTCTTATGGGTTACCTGCGAAAAACCCGGCAGCGGTTTACCGGCCACACGTTGTGTCGGGCTGTCAGGGCTGACAAGCTCCGGATACTGCGCTTCCAGCTCACTCAGCTCGTGCTTCAGGCTGTCGGCGGCGGCCTCGCTCATGATCGATTCATCGAGCACATGGTAGTGATAGCGATAATTGTCTATCAGCTCACGAAGCTTGCTGATACGGGCGATGGCTTGCTGCTTGGTAAGCACCCTACTCATTGAGTAGCTCCCGGTATAGGCCATACATATAGCTGTGCACTAAACCGATAGCAGCAGTCTCCAGAAGCAGAAACACAAATGCTGACACGCGATTGAGTAGCAGTACAAACGGGACCATTACGATCACAACGACCAGGGCCACAGCAAAGGGCATAAAGAGCAGCTTGCGCATAATCAGCCAGCGGCGGTTCCGCACTAATTGACGTGCGGAACGCAGTGCCTTGATCGGCGTCATACCGGGCAATGTCACGATGTAGAGTGCAAAGACCGATGAGCTTACCATGTAGCAACTAAGCAGCAGCAACACTCCCATGACTGCCGCCCAGAGGATTTTCTCAACCAACAGCGCTGCGATGCCGTTACCTATGATCACAGTGTAGACGCTGACACCGATTACCGCCGGCAACAACTCCAACCCGACAACAATGAGAACCAGTGTAAAGGGGATCAGCGGCCCCATGCCCTGATAGAAACCATCCCGTATCCGTACCGGATGATTGCTGTAGACTTCACGGAGACACCAGATGAATGCCAGACTGACTAGCAAGATACCAAGCAGTTGATAACCGCCCGTCGCGCCCGTGGTGGTAGCGGTAAACAGCGAGCTGATTGACGAACCCACACTGCCGGTACTGCCGTGCAGGCTGATTCCCTGTACTATTACCACACCTAAAATCAAGTACCACAATAGCATACCGCCAAATAGTTTCCATCGTCGAACGAGTAAAGCCGTCGTACGCGCAAATAGTCTGACTGCACCCGATAATACGACTGGTGATTGTCGGATGCGTGGCTGCAGGTGAAACGAACGGTAACTGGGCAATTTGAGCCGACGGTTACTACCACTAGACTTGGCTGGTACATTATTGGTGGTAACCGAAGGAACCGACGATTTCGGTTCTTTATGACGAGTCGTGATTTTTTGCTTAGGCATAAGCGCTATACGTGCAGATCCATACTGCGAAGTCGGCGGATCCGTTCTTTAATCGGGGGGTGGGTGCTGAAAAAATTCGTTACGCTGTGGCCCCGCAAAGGATTAGCGAAAAAGAAATGCGCCGTGGCTGTGTTTTGATGCCTTAGCACGCTACCGGTACGCTCAATTTTTTCCAATGCACTGGCCAGTCCTTCCGGATAACGAGTTGTCAGCGCGCCAGTAGCATCAGCCAGAAATTCGCGCTTGCGAGAAATTGCCAACTGGATAAGCGTGGCTATAATCGGGGCGAGAATGGCGGCAATGATACCGAGCACTAGAAAGAGTTGATTGTTCTCTCCCTCCTCTCGATTATTACCTCGAAATAAAGTCATCCGAAGCATAACATCGGCAATAATTGAGACAACTGCCGATAGAGCGAAGGAAATCATAGCAACCCGAATGTCGTAGTTTTTGACGTGCCCGAGCTCGTGGGCGATTACACCTTCGAGTTCCTTATCATCCATGATTTCAAGCAAGCCCGAGGTAGCACAGACTGCCGCATGATTCGGATCACGACCAGTGGCAAAGGCGTTCGGTGCCGGATCGTCAATAATGAAGACCCGCGGCATTGGTAGCCCATCGGTAATGCTCAGGTTTTCCACTACACGCCAGAGTCGCGGGTTATCCCGCCGCTGTATCTCTTTCGCACCATTTACCGCCAGACTCAGCCGGCTACCCGCGAAGTAGCTGATCGTCGCGTAGACAAGCGCCCCGATGATCACAGCAATAGTCAGGCTTGGGCTACCGTATATCCTACCAAACAGCCAAGCAAGAAGCCCCGCAAACACCATAAAACCAAACATAATAACAATGGTGCGACGTTTGTTGCTCGCTATCTCACTATACATAGATGCCTCATGCCCCTAAAAACAGATCAACAATCTTAGAATTTAACGTTGACAGGCTGCTCCACCTGAGCGGTTTGGGCTTCATCAAGTTCAAAGAACTCTTTGTCCTGCTTGAACCCCAGCATGTTGGCGAAAACGTTAGTCGGGAAGGTCTTGCGCTTGGTGTTGAAGTCTCGCACAATGCTGTTGTAGAAACGCCGCGAGGCCTGAATTTTGTCTTCGGTATCGATCAGCTCGTCCTGCAGTGCTTTAAAGTTGTCGCTGGCTTTGAGCTGTGGATAGTTTTCGGCGACCGCAAATAGGCTTTTCAAGGTCTGCTGAAACTGGTTTTCGGCTTCGGCTGTGGCTTTTACACCTTGAGCACCTAGGGCCTGTGTCCGAGCCTTAGTAACATCCTCGAATACGCTTTTCTCATGGGTAGCATAGCCTTTGACCGTGTTGACCAGGTTGGGGATAAGGTCATACCGACGTTTCAACTGTACCGTTATATCGCTCCAGGCCTCTTGGGAACGCATATTGAGCCGGACCAGACCGTTATACATGGCTGCCAAAATCAGCAGTATCACGACGACGGCTATAATCACATAGATAAATGCCATGACTGTTATTAGACTCCTCTTGTTTAGATAATTGCCTACTATTAGTATACAGCACCTGACCATAATCTCGCTGGAGACTGAACTATGCTATGCCCCAGCATAATCAGCTCCTTACTGTATGGATAATCGATATGGCGATAGGGCAACCGTCACATCCACATAGCCCTAATCCCCAGACTGTCGGCAGGGCACCAGGTACCATAGCGCTGAGCCTAGCCGTCAAGCCATTGGTATAGCGCGTGGTGAAGATATAGAGACAGCCAAGTTCGAGGCCTGTCTCTCCTTTGCAGACTATACATGCCGCGTTAGGTTCGTTGGGGTTTCGATTAATATTGACTTCCCATCCAGGTGCCAGGGTTGCAATAACATAGGTTCATGCGAAAACCTAAAAAGACTTTTTCGGCCCTTCTTCAGTCAATTTTGTTGGCATCCATATATTTGGTGTACCAGCTATAATTTCTGCCCAGGAATTTGGCGATTAGCTCAATCGCGAGCTCGGCTGTTTTTTGTTCAACATCCTGCAGCGGGTTATATTCCACCACATCGATACCAATCACCGGACATTTCTTGCCAATATATTCGGCGATCGTCGCTATCTCCCGATAGGTTAAGCCCTTGGCGTTGGGCATTCCGGCACCAGGTGCGTACATTCGATCAATAACATCGAGATCCAGGCTCACCCAGATATTCGATACCTTGGTCGCCAAACTGTCTATTAAATTGAAAAGTGGACCAAGGTTACTACTCAGCATATCGAAGAGTGTAAAAGTTTGGAGGCCTTCTTCGGCTATGAGATCAATCTCGGCCTGATCGAAATCACTGCCACCAATATGCAGTAGATTCTTCTTATGGATCTTCACCACGTTACCGTGAACGTTTTTTAGCTTAGTAGCACCAAACCCCATCAATGAGGCCAGGTGCATGCCATGGATATTACCGCTCAGTGTCGTTTTGTCCGTATTCATGTCGCCATGGGCATCGAAATAGATGAGACCTAGATCGCCATCCAGTGCAATTGAGGCGCCACTCACAGCTCCCAGATTTATGGAGTGATCGCCGCCAAGGGCAATAACTCGTTGTCCACTTCTTATCACTTCCTCGGTTTTGTCTGCAAGCACTTCATTAACCCGTACAATTTCAGCTAGGTAGCGCAGACGAGGATTGCCAGGATTAAGTTCTTGCCGGTCGCGACAGGCGACATTGCCGCTATCTGTTACTGTAAAGCCGACATGATTAAGTTTGTCGATTAGCTTAGCGTAGCGGAAAGCCTGCGGACTGATATCTACACCCAAATTCTCCGCTCCTAGATCAACCGGTGCGCCAATAAGAGTTACATTGTTTGTCTTTGCGCTGATCATTCAGGCAGTATACCCGCACTGCGACATCAAAAACAATGGCGCCATACAGAAAGCTTCCACCCCTAATAAATGCTAATATATATGCATCATGCCCAGCCGCAAACGCAGCCGCCATCATCACTTTGGCCGCCTGTTATTGCTGCTCATGATGATAGTAGTTGTCAGTGGCGGCACGATCAATTATTTCCGGCCATTGCCGGCAGCAGCCACCACTGAAACGCAGCTCAATCCCGAAATCGGCACTGTCTCTCTCGCCTGGCCAAGCGATGGCGCTACGGCAGCGATCGGGGCCGTCGGTTATGGGGTGCTCACCAACGACGGCAATGATCGGTTGCCAACCGCCAGTATCGCCAAGCTCATTACTGCCCTGACTATACTAAAGGCCAAACCGCTGCTGCTGGGGCAGTCGGGCCCAACCTTGACGTTAACAAATCGAGATGTTGATCTATATAACAGTTACGTCGTACAGGACGGTTCAGTAGTAAATGTGGTAGCTGGCGAGCAGCTCAGCGAGTACCAGGCATTGCTGGCCATGCTTCTGCCATCCGCCAATAACATAGCCGACTCGCTTGCTCTCTGGGCCTACGGCTCACTGAGTAGTTATGCCGATAATGCCAATCAATTGATTCAAGCGCTCGGTGTCCATGATACTACCGTAGGTAGCGACGCTAGCGGCTTGTCACCGACCACGATGAGTACACCGGCTGATTTGGTCAGCCTTGGTATCGCGGCTTTGCAAAATCCGGTCCTGGCTCAGATCGTAGCCCAGCCGAATGCCAACCTGCCAGTGGTCGGTACAGTGCAGAATGTCAACTTCCTGTTGGGAAAGGACGGCATTAATGGTATTAAGACTGGAAATTCCGACCAGGCCAATGGCTGTTACTTATTCTCGGCCCCGTATAGTGTCTCAGGTCATACGATTACCATCGTCGGGGCAATCATGAATGCACCGACACTGGCAAACGCTTTAAACGACGCCTTGCCCCTACTCAGCTCGACCGAAAGAGGCTTCGTTACACGCACACCAGTCCTTGCCGGACAACGGTTTGGCGACATCAAAACGCAATGGGGCGCTCAAGCTACAATAATTGCTGCGGGCAAGGTCTCACTACTCGCCTGGCAAGGAGCCGAACTCACACCCCACCGTAGCGTAGAGGCTATTCGGCAGGCTCACCCAGCCGGTACCATTGTTGGTACGATTGTGTTGAGCTCCGGCAGTTACGAGTCTGGTACCACTCTGGTTCTCAAGCAGGCCTTGCCACCCCCCAATGTCTGGTGGCGATTGACCCGCCATTTCCTCTAGAATCAATTACGTATTGTATACTACCATTGCATGAAATCGACCCTGCCGCTACAAGAAGCGCCGCCACAATCACCCTGGTTCAGAAAGCAGCCAGCCCTAATAGGTGTTTGCCTAGCAGTTATCGCAGCCGTTGCCACGCTGCTGCTGATTTGGATATTCAATCGGCCAAACCCTACCCGGGCATCGATGGGCAGCTGTAGACCATCAGCAACGCTGGTCAATCCCTGTCGCCCATGGCTCGGGGCAGCCGTCCATGGAAATCCGTCGGCAGCTAGTGACCCTATTTCTCAGTTTGACTATCTCGAACGGCTCATCGGATACCACATGGACATCTATCGTGATTACCATAGCCCGCCGGACAGTGGCAACAGCAATGCGGACCTGCCCTTAAATGCCACCGAGATACATTTCGCCGAACGAGCCGACACCTATATCGACGTCAATTGGAAGCCAGCCGACACCTGGGCCCAAGCTGATGGTAGTGATCCGGCCATCAATGCCAAGATTGCGAAAGCAGCGGATAGTATCAAGCGCGTGGCACCACATAAAATCTTTCTGACCGTCTGGTGGGAGCCACAGCAGGATGTCAGCCCAGGTACAACCACTGCCTGCAGCGGCCAGACACGGCTGAAAGGTGCTGCTGGCTCGCCAGCACAGTACATCGCCATGTGGCAAAACGTTGAGAACATTTTCCGTGCTCAGGGCGTCAGCAATGTCGTATGGGTTATGAACTACCAGGGGGCACCCAACTACTACTGCCTGATCACGCCGCTCTGGCCCGGCAATAATCTAATCGATTGGGTCATCTACGATTCTTACGATCACGACGACACCGCCGGTACGACCTGGGACAATACCGTCGGCCGTGTCTATAGCCAGCTTACTCAAGACAGCAGCCCGAGCGTCAATTTCGATAGCAAACCATGGGGTCTAGGCGAATTCGGTACTTGCAAGAACAAAAATCCGGCCAACACGCAGCAGTACTTCCTTGACGGCCAGTCAGCGTTGACCGCCAACAAATACCCGAAGCTAAAGATGTATATCGTCTATGCCAATACCGGCAATAATTCAGGCTATGGCTGCCTGACTAATTATGATGCTAACCCCACTGCTCCCGGCAGCAACAGCGGCGCCTACGATTCGACCAAGCAGACCGACTTTAATCGTCTTGCCCGATCCATTCTTGGGCAACAAACACCATAATCACGAAACTAGCTCAAAAAGGCATAGAAATCGGTATTGCCGGCAGCTGAAATACTGCTTAGAGTTGTTGTGGTAACCGCCGGTGGAGTGCTTTGGCCAGTGCTGCTCGTACCACAAAGTATCGGCGTCGCTGTTGAGAGACCAGTCAGGTTCGACACCTGGGCTGCTAACGTGGTTGCGCCTGATAGATTGCCCATACCGGTCTGACCTGCATTGCCGGCAACCATGATGCCGACGTAATACAACCCGCTATAGGTAGTTCTGTAGGTAGTGCCACCCTGGCCACTCGTGGCGAAAGACAGTTGGTAGAATGTGTTGGCGGTAGTCAGTATGGTATTGGTCGCATCGGCAGTTACCGCCAATACCTTGCGGCTTGAGTCGGTTAAAATATACCAGGAATCAGTCATATTTCCAGCGGTAAATGCGGTCGTGCCGGACATAAACGCAACTTTGGAAAGTGTCACGCCAGCCGGAATGCCGATGGCCCGCAAATATATGGTGCCTGAAGTAAGGAAAGTTGATGTCCCAGGCAGAGTGCTAGAGGTTACCGAGACGCGCGACATAGTCGCCGCGATACAGCCAGTCGGTTGGGTATAGTTATCGAAGACACGATCCAGGCTACTGGTTGTCCACACCGGCATCAGATTAGCGACGCCGACCGCCTGGTATGGGCCGCCGGCATACTGGGCTGTATTAGTACTGACCTGGAGCAATGCAGCCGGCCCGCCGTCCCCTATAACCGTCGTGGCAGCGTTTAATATGCCACCACTGACCTGGACCAGATCAGGAACGCCGGGAGCGCTGCCGTTTGTCGCTGTGCTAACTGCGTACTGCGGGCAGCCGCCAGCTACGTCTTGTGTGCCGACCAGAACACTCGTACCGGTCGCTATAACCGTTACCTCGCCTGAGGCATGGATACCGGCAAAGCCACCACCACCAGAACCAGCGTTTGCTCCATCGCCATCGAACGTACAGCCGTTTAGATAGACCGGCATGACCTGCGCCGTGCCGGTAGCTGACAAGTTAATAACATTGACGCCGTTCCTGTTATTGCGGCGAGTGCCACAGCCAATGAGGGTTACCGCATCATTGGCGCCAATCGCAGCGACATTGTTGCCACTGGTGTTCGTGAGCGCCGGTGCATAGATGGTGAAGCCGTTCAGCATCTGAATCGCCTGACAGTTCATCAGCCGGTTGTTGCCACCGAGTATGTAAAAACCGTCGCCATTATTTGCCGTATTTTGGGTAGTACAATTGTTTAGCGTGGAATTGGTAAAGTAGCCATAAAAACCATGGCCGCCGGGCTCATTTACTGCAACCGTATCTAGGTTCCAGCTATCAGGAGTATTGGCGCTGGTGAAGCCGCTGTTTTGCAGCAGTGATACGCCACGGCTAGTCGATGATCCATGATTACCGAAAAAGATGGCGACCCGTATAATCGATACTTCGCTGACCGCACCCCATCCTGATATACCGTCTACACCGCTGATATGGCTGAGGTCTAGCTCCAGGTCCCGGATATCGCAGCGGGTGACTGCCGTATTGGCGGCACCCAGGCTGGTTATATCGACTAGGCTTATGACGGCGTTAATGGTTGAAGACGGCAGAGGTGTACCTTTATAGCTGTTCGTCCAGCCAGTCACTGCCTTGATGACGCTCCCGTAGTCGTTGGTTCCGGTCGACTGCACACTGCCGATAGTGCCACGCAGGCCCACGCCAGAAGGGATAAGAATAGGATTAACCGTCCAGAACGTGCCAGCACCTAATTGCACGTAGCCCCCTGACGGGGTAGTATTCAGAGCCGACTGAATAACTGCCGTATCAGTAACTCCAGTGGTATCACCGGAAGGCTGCAGACCAACTGCAGAAGAACTGGCCGATGAGCTGTCGGTCGTCCACCAGTTTGTGCCATCGAAGACCACTGTTGCCTGAGAATACTGACTCGGCAATGACAGATACGTCGTGCCGTTAATAGTGCTGCTATCTGTCTGGGTGACGGCATTATTGGTGACAAACGTTCCAGACCCCGAGGTAACCGTACAACCGGTAAAGGTCGACGTTGTATTCGACGTCGTTACACCGGTATAGGTCATTGTGGCAGTGCCCGTGCTGGTGGTTACCTGTACGGTACCGGACGCAAAGAAACCAGCAGTCGAGTTCACAGTAAAGGTGCCAGTGAAGCCGCTGGCACTGACACCGTTCATACTCGAATCGGTCGTCGCCGAAACTGTGTACGGTGTAACAGTTACGGCATTGGTGCTGGAATCGGCCTTAATGATGGTATAACGCTTGCCAAGCGGAGGGACATCGGTGCCGGCAATGACCGGTGGGCTGCCGGCGGTATTGAGATTGTTCTGTTGGGCTACTCCGGCAACGGCCGGCAGGGCTATAGTCGAACCACCAGTATTGGTACAGATTATGGTCTCATCCTTAAGTAAGGCGGTATAGTTACCACTGGATAGCGTTTTAACAGTCCGGGTTTGATAAGGATAGGGGCTGGTTTGTTGCTGATCAAGAAAGGCGCCTACACCGTAGCCGGCTACATCGATACTTAGCATATACGGTGAATCACCAGACGGAATATCGAGAATCTCGGTGGACGAATTCCAAAAGCCACCTTTGGCGATTACCGCTCCTGGCAGATAGTTACCTGTTCCCTGCGGCGCGACTTGCAAGGCAAAGTTCGGGCAACCTCCTGATTGGTCAAGGCTATAGCAGTGAACATCGACGCCGGTCAAGATTACCACACAGCGTCCGGTCAAATAGATACCGGCCCCGGCACCACTACCTTGGGCATGAGCGGCTCCGTCACCATCAAAGCTACAGCCGGATAGCACCAAGGGTGACTGCTGAAGAGAGCCATTACTAGATCCGGTACCGGAATTTTGCACATTCAGGCCGTTTTGTTTGTTTCGTTGAGTGGTACAAGATGTCAGGGTAGTGGCTGCCCAATATTCACCCAAGCTATGATTCTGACCACCCTTGACCATAATTGTGAAGCCATTGCCGCTGTTGAGATCGCTACGACAGAGCACTAGGTTGTTGTGGCTCCAGGTGATCCAGAAGCCATCAGCTCCAATGCCGGCGCCAGTACCCTGACCGTTTTGCTGGGCATGGCAGTTGATCATTGTGGTGTCTTGAAAGAAACCGTAGAAACCGTAATACCTGCCCTTCTCGATAACGATGTCTCTCATTTTCCAACCGTCGGGTTGAGTGCTGGTAGAGAAATTACTGTTCTGATAGGCGCCGACGCCATTACCTTGCGGCACATTCATGCCGATGCCCGAAAGCGTTGTGGCATAAATTTTCCCCCAGGAGAAAATAGCGTCAACAGCCGCGGGACCACTAGCCATATCGATCCAAATATTGACGATTCCCTGGCGCGAAGTAACCGGGGCACTGCCGCCCCCACCACCCAGGCTCGGTATATCTATCAGAGTTATGACACCACCTTGACCGAAGGTGGTAGCCGTCGAGCTCACCGTACCGTTGGTTTGGAAATTGCCAGACCCAGATGTCACCGTACAACCGGTAAAGGTGGTAGTCGTTATACCGGTATAAGTCATCGTAGCTGTACCTGAGCTCGTAACTACTGTGACGGTACCCGAAGGCGGGAAACCAGCTGTCAGAAAGCCGCCGACGGTGAATGTACCCGTGAAGCCGCTGGCTGCAGTGCCATTCATTGTTGACGAAGTTTGTGCGGTAGCGGTAAAAACCGGTAGCGGGGAGCTAATGTAAGTGTTCTGCCAGCCGGTAGACACTGGGACAATAGTGGTTGCCCAGTCCGTATTGGTGGCATCTCCAGCCTGGGTCGCACCTATTACTCCTTGTAGGAATACTCCCGCCGGAATAACTAGTGGTCGATTGGTATAGAATGTCCCGGCTCCCAGTTGAGCGATGCTTCCTGCCGGTGTGGCAGTGAGAAGACCCTGGATAGCTGCGGTGTCCGTTGCTCCGGTAGTGTCGCCTGATGCTTGGAGGCCAGCCACCGATGGCGATTGCCATGTGGTGGTAGTCGCACTGGAGCTCATCAACACCTGTCCCGCACTCGGTGCGCCACTCGGCAGGTTAACACCCTTGATCTTGGCCACACTGGGTCCTGGATAACTCCCACTGAGGTCTCCACTGGCACTACCACCAGGTAGAGCAGTCATCTGCACCCAACTCCCCGGACTGCCGGACAAGGTACAGACCCAGACCTTGGCAGTCTGATCCACAATGAAGTCACCAACGGCAAAGGTACCGCTGCTAGGGGCTCCACTGGCGGTGGCACCAACGTACCGACTAGCAGCGGTGGCACCACTCAGTCCACTGGCAATCACTGCCGGGGCACTGACATTGCCAGTGAAGGTTTGGGTAGTACCAGAGGACTTGTCTGCGGCATTGGTGATTTGGGCAGCAGTATAGTCACCGGACTGGGCAGTGATGGTACCACTACGTCCAAAGACAGAAGCGACTGGGGCTGAGGGTGGGGTCTGGTTGACCCACTTACTACTACCACTATTGAACGTAAGAACCTGGTTGTTGGTTGCA
>DASYZQ010000023.1:0-5332 GCA_035946175.1 Saccharimonadales bacterium (SeqCode) | reverse complement strand
GTCACCCACAACCAGTTCATTGGCGAGAAGCTCGAGGAGATAGCTGGTCAGTTTGAACAATACATTGCCGGGCACGTGTTTGCGTATGAGCTACTTGGGCTCAGGGCTGACGTGGCGCAAGATTAAGTGGGAGGTGTATAGGAGGTTAACATCGAAATACCGCGCAAAGGATCTGACGCTGTTTACGCTGAAATAACGCTTCGTCGTTTTATCTATCTGAAAGTAGCCCTCTTCCAGCTTTTCACCAGTGTTATATTCGGGGTCATGCACTGAGTTGACGAAGAAAGCAAACACTCCGCCTGGTTTCAGTATGCGTTGGATTTCACCGAATAATCGTAAGGTCGTTTCGTAGTCAAAGTAATGTAGCGATAAGTGAGCGTAGACGACATCAAACGAGGCGGGCTCGAATGGCAATTCTTCACGCAGATCAACTTTCTGGATAGTAACCCGTTGCTTCAACTCACCAGATAGCTTTGACCTGCTTTGCTCAAGGGCCGAGTCCTCGAGATCGGTACTGACCACTTCATAGCCATGTTCGGCGAAGAAGCGGCTGTCCTGACCCTGACCGGCGCCTAAGTCTAGAACTTTGCCCTTAGTCGGAAAATAGGTAACTGCTGTTTCGGCAAACAGTGAGGGCTTGTCTATCCAATCCTTTGTTTTATATGTTTCGTGTAAGTCCGACCAAACGTTATCCATGATTCGTCTCCTTTTCGATTGCTTCAAATACCGTTCTGAAATATAGCTCACCGTGTTGCACGTAGGTATCGCGTGTCTGTTCGCTGACGATCTCTTGTTGCACATCAGTCAGTGATCTCCATTCTAGTGACGCAACTTCACCATCAGCAAGCGCAAAATCTACATTGTCCTTGAGCTCTAGTAGATATAGCCAGCAAAATTCGTTTTCTATCTGGTCATTTGGGGTAGTGAGGTATTGGTATTGTACACCAATGAATTGGAGATCTGTTTCGGAAACGGTATAGCCGATTTCTTCTCGTGTTTCACGGATAGCCGTAGTGAGCGGATTCTCACCGACACTTGTAGAATTAGATAGTCTAGCAAAACCCTAATTCAAACAAGGAGGGCTGTTCCAATGACTAGTCTAGCAGAGATGCCTTCGGAGGCAGTAGCTCGTCGTGTCGTCGAGCAAGCAATCTTAGGCGGCAGTAGGGTATGTCCCAACTGCCATCGGAAACTACATGTACAGCACAACATACTTGTGGTGCTCATCGTGCCGGAAGAAGATACGACCCAAAGCCTTGACGTGGCTCTTCCACTGTCGGTTAACCCATCGACAGCTTCTGTGTCTCATTTGGTGCTGGCAACAGCGTCAAAGTCCTGGTACGGCGCCGTCTTGTATTAGAGTAAGAAATTCGTACTAATAGTAACAGTGACTACTAGTACGAGTTAGTCATACAGTGTAGCTATAGCGCAATAAGTGATGCCAGGATTGGAGTGTCCAAATATGCTCCAGCCATGTTCCCGCACTATTAGGGATAAGTTTGCTTTGCACAGAGGTCGTATGCATGTATGCTTAGGACGGGTTTTAATTATGCCAAGGTCATCATCTGTTGCTCTCATCACAAGACTCGCTTCACTACGACAAGCCACAGCTTCCATAGCCATTGAGGGTATGGAAGTAGATAAGGCTAAAAAACGTGCCCGACTTGCCGTATCCTTGCGGTACACTTCTAATCATATCGGGTTCTTACATGCGAATCTCATTGTGATTAACGGTAAACATTTCCTAATTGCCGGCTCGTCTGGTATAGGAAAGACCGGCTACGCGGAATATTTATGTAAAACTGTCGGCGCAGAGGTATTGGCTAACGATTGGGTAGCTATCGAATGTGAGGGCACTTATTTTTATGCCAGTGATTTGAACTTTGCGGATAACATGAGGCACCCGGAGCGGTGCCTTTTAGCTGGGGTTATATTCCTTACCAGCACCGATACACTTGACCGGGATGCCTATGTACCAAATGAGCAAGAGTTCGAAGCATTACTGCGCGAGACCTTCGACACTGCCACAGAGAAAGAATTTGTAGGGTTAGCTTCTTTTTGGCTACACAACAGGAGTAATCTACCTCCATTCGCTGCCATACCTGCTCGACGCCGAGCCGAAGCATATACAGCTGAAACACTGCGGCGTGTTATTGAAAAAATCAGTACTAGCTCCAAAACTATCGAGGTTGGTGTCATTGGTATAGGTGCTATCGGTACAGAGCTTGCTTTTCAGCTTGGGCAGCTTTCTTTTGTAAATAAAGTCCATCTTTATAACCGAACGTCAAATAGGGCAAAAGGATACGCACTTGACATGAATCACGCAGTAACACCCACCAATTCAGGCAAAGTGTTCGTGGCACATGAGAATGCCGCAGAAGTGTTCACAAGTTCGTCGGTTGTCTTTTTGGCTTTCCGCGACGAGAGCTTGCCGCCACTTGCGGAACTCCCGGAGCGCTGGCAAAAACTACCATCACATCTGGCGATCGTGAAGCAGTATGCAAAGATTATCCATGACACAAACTTTAGCGGAACAATATTTGTTATTACTAACCCAGTCGATATATTAACCTACAGCTGTTACGCTCTTACTCAAACAGACGATTATGCTTTGCGTACTTATCAGGTGTATGGTATTGGGCTGGAGGTTGATGCGGCACGGGCCAGCGTATAGCCATGAGCTGGACTCTAAACTCACGATGGAGGACATTACTCTCTATGGCAACCATGCTGACGCCTTCGTGCTCGATACCCCTCTCGAGGATAAACTACAGCGCGAGCTGGTCAATAGGGTTAAGGGTGCATCCGCTGATATTAGGAAATACATACCTCGAACGGTATACGGTCCAGTAGCTGCGGCAGTGAAGACACTTGAAGCGTATACACGAGACTTACCAGTACATACAATACTCCTACAAGAGGAGGCGCATATCGGCAGAAGGGTTTACTTCAAATTTGGGCTTCCATTGCTCAAAGATACGCTTACAAGCAAAGCATACAAAGATATCGTACGGAATAATAAGCGGACGGTTGCAAAATATAGAAAGCTTCTGCTACAGTAGGGCCTATGTCGCAGATTAAGAATAACTATTGGTTTTTCTATGACACCTCCTCGGAGGCTTCTGTAGCATAGCCAAGAATATTAAGGCACAAAACAGAAAACCTCCGTAACTCGGAGGTTTTCTGTTTTTAAGGACATGATGCAAGCAGATACTTTACCTACTATCGTTCAGCAATTTAGCTATTACTGGTTTTATTACTTTTATATTCCCAGGAGGCTGATTATTGCATAACCAATACAGAACAAGAAGAACACTAGCCTCCTCCCGGAGGCTTTTTTAATGAACGGAGAATAGATCATATCATGAGCATGGAGACCTGGGATCTTAAGTCAACCCTCTAATTGCTTGTAAGGAATATTCTTCGTCCATACCGCATAGACGCAATTGAGTAGCCGTCTTGCTACGACAATCGTGGCCTCCTTGTAGCGTTTGCCTTCAGCACGTTTTTTGTCATAGGTTGCTTTCATGGTTGGGTTCCACTGTCGAGCAACGGTTGCGGCGATGTATACACTTTGACGTAAATACGGTGAACCTCGCTTGGTCAGTCGAACATTGCGGGTCAAGGTATAACCGCTCTGGCGTACTTTTGGATCAAGTCCAGCATAGGCGATGAGTGCCTTTGGCCCCTTGAACCTGGTAATATCTCCAATCTCAGCGATAAGCGTTAAGGCGGTAATATGGCCAACGCCTGGGATAGTACACAGGAGTTTTTCTGTCTCCTTGTCCGCATATTCAGCAGCTCGTTCGCGGTAGGCTCCAACAGCTACTTCAAGCTGCTCACGGCAGCGTGTCAATTGCTCGCTCAATAGTTTCTCCTCTGGCATGATGTCTTCTAGCCGTTGTTGCATCAAGTTCAGCATCTGACTCATGCGAGTAAGCTTCATGCCGGTACGAACCATAGGTTTTACCGGATGAAACGTCTCGGCAGTGACTGTACTGCCTTCACCTTGTAGAGCCACGCGGGCAATAACTTCAGCGTCAGTTTTGTCAGTTTTACGCTTGCGTACCGTGGCTCGCACATACTGCTTGGTGGTAATGGGGTTGAGTAAACGAAAGGGAATGCCCAGCTCCAGGCAGACCAAAGCTAACGGCCGGTGGTATTCAGCTGTGGCTTCACTGGCAAGCAATAGGTGTTTGTACTTTGTCTGTAGCTTCTTGAGCAAAGTAGTTATCTGCTCGGCATCGTTTGCCAGCTCATAATGCTCTCTAACTCTACTGCTACGATCTATGCGGGCTCCAAACAAACTATCCTTGCCCACGTCAAATCCAACTACTACCATAGTAGTGTCTCCTGTTTACATTACTCAATCTGTTAAAGAGAGAAGAAAAGAAGAGAGACAGGAGATACAAAACGTCTCCTCCTGCCGATGCGCCATGGGCTTGTTGGTTATCTGAGCATAGAGCTCAACCTGGGATAGATGGTCTGCATCGACAGAGGAGACCAGACGCTCCATGAGTGGGTGCCAGGCAGAACCCAACCCCAAACAACAACCTGCTGGATCTCCTCTTTGTAGTGTAAGTCAGAGGACTTACAGAATTAAGATACAAACAATTAGGTCTCATACGCCAGATCATGGGTGAAGCCATACGTGACGTACCCGTTGGCCAAAAGCTTGTTTTCAAAGGGGGCAGGACAATGCTGCTCGCCCGACTACAGGACGACCGAGGCAATTCCTTGCCACATCAACAACAATGGCTGGCCGAGCGAATACGGGGGCTTATGCCCCCATTACCGATGCAAGTTGTCGATACGAGAGCATCTGTCACTATACAACATAAAGATGTTAACAAGGGGTCGGCCTTCAGAACATATCTGGAACTCATCGGGATACCTCGCGACAGTATTTACGTTATAGGGATGGGGGACGGCGAGAATGATACAGAGATATTTGATGAAGCCGATCTAAGTCTAGGCTTTAGTAGAGCTGTCTCGCATATGGTCGATATTGACGTACCATTTGGCCCCCAAGCAGTGTCGCACGTGCTAGGAGTGATTAATGATAGCAATATCTACGCAAGGCAGCTAGCGTTACGCTGATAATTATATGTAGAGGGTGACACCCCGTTCATTGACGATGAGGTGCAACTTGAAGCCATAGAACCACCCCATGCTGCTCTTACCACGGGCTGCTATACACCTCCCACTTAATCTTGCGCCACGTCAGCCCTGAGCCCAAGTAGCTCATACGCAAACACGTGCCCGGCAATGTATTGTTCAAACTGACCAGCTATCTCCTCGAGCTTCTCGCCAATGAACTGGTTGTGGGTGA
>DASYZQ010000022.1:0-7668 GCA_035946175.1 Saccharimonadales bacterium (SeqCode) | reverse complement strand
GCACAGGTAGCTGTTACCAATACACCAAGCGTCACTATAGCGGCGAACTCTTCGGTTAACCTCTCCCAGGTAGGTGGTAGTAGTGTAGCTCTCGGGCAGACGACTATGGCGGCATCAGTGCCGGTGACGATAGCGTCGAATAATACTGGCCCCGTAGAGATTACCGACGGCACAAATACCGCCAACGTCAACGCCGTCACTGGCAAAAATGGTCTCTATGTAGTCGCTAACTCGGCCACCGGCTCAACAGTACCAACTACCGCCTTTTACGTGGCAATGAATGGATCCAGCAGTAACTTAAAGGGCCTCAACTCGGCAACCGCTGCCGGTACGACATCTGGCACTGCCAGTAACTTTCTAGCCGTCGGCAATGGAATATTAAACTCCGGCGGGACCATGGAGACGATGGTAAGCGCCAGCAATGCCACCAACACCACCGGTACTGGCGTCGTCGCTGCCGGTGGTTTATCTGTAGCCCGTACTGCACTACCTACGGCAGCTACTGCCACCAACTACATGACCAATTATGCCGACAAGTTCGGGCGACAAGTAGTTATCCCTCAGACTACCCGAGATCTCGTCGCCATGCAGTCGACCACAATTACCAGTTCTATCGCGTCAACGACAGTAGTAACGGCCGCCGGTAGTAATGTCTTCGCCGACATATCCTCTATCGTCCTAGGTAACTCTTCTGCCTCAGCCACATTAGTCACCTTATCCGACGGCACGAACTCCTATTATTTCTATGTACCACCCGGCGACACCAGGGGAGCAAGTTACCAGGTACCACTTGCCGCAACAACCGCCAATACAGCCTGGACCGTTACCTGCGGTACCTCAGTAGCAAGTCTCTATGTAACGGTTCAATTCCTCAAGAATCAGTAGCATGGCCTATTCACTGATACAGTCCACTAATAATGCCACCGGTGCCAGCCCGGTTACTGCCACGTATACCAGCACACCGACCCAGGGAAATTTAATCCTGGCTTCTGTATGGAACAACACCAACAGTTCCGCGCTGACCAGTATGCAGGATGGTAATAGTAACAATCTCACCCTGCTAAATTCTGAAGCCCGTTCGACGAACCAAATACTTTTCCTTTACGGAATGATAGCCACAGCCAGTCAATCCAAGACCATTACGGCGACACTCAGTGGCGCGACAATATACATGCAGATTTACGAATTCAGCGGGAATGCCACAACTATTGCCAACATTATAGATAATACTGTTGGCCATGCCGAAAACAATGGTACCGTCACCACAAATAATGGATCACAGCCAAGCGTTACGACATCCAACGACAATGACCTGCTGTTCGTGCAGATAGGCCTCGGTAATACTGTTACCATCGGAGCTAACCCCTGGACCACCTCGGGCGGGGCCACCGTCAATCTGTTGCAAAGTAATGCCTCCGGGGCTATCCATGTATTTGACGGCTATGCCATTGAAACAACTATCGGGGTCATGAACCCGTACGCTACCTGGACAACCGGGCGGGCATGGGCACAATTAACAACTGCGCTGCTGCCAGCCGCTATTGCCTCAAGTGGCACTACCCGATCCCTCATGGGGATAGGGTGAGTAGCTGTCATCGGATATCTGTTTTTTCAAGCTCGGCTTACGACCAACGATCCGGAAGTTTTCGTAGCAGGCTAAGGATAGTTCTCAAAAACAGAACCGCAAAGGCCAATTGAAATAGCAGCTGATTTTCAATCAGATAGCCTCGGGGCGCGACACATACGAATGCTGCTGTTGTGCCAGGCCATGCGGCTTCACCGCCATAGCAGCAAAAAAGGTGATTTCTGCCCGAATAAAGTTATGTCTGTCTGCTGTATTCATCAGATATACTTTGTTGTCATTATACGCAGAATAAGACACATCGCCAGCCATCTAAGAAATTTAAAGAAAGACGAACGACCGGAGAGATTTATTCCTAACGGTAGTAGTTGTTAGATAAATTACAGCCAAACCCCAGCCAATTCCTCTAGACTGATTACTAATTCCTGATTTATATGCGAAAGCTACATAAAGGAGGGAAAGTGAAAAAGCTAAAATTATTAACAACGCCAATGCGACTTTCCAAGGTCACCCTTGATGACCTGGAATACGATGCTGGACCCCTGAAAGAGGGCAAGGTAGCACGCCTCCGTCTCAGACAATGGCGCAGGCTCCGTCGACAGACAAGCAGCGAGATGCAGTAAAAGAAATGGCGTTTTGGACGCAGGCTCCGGGAATCCCCGGAGCCTCGTTCGTTTTCTGACCTATGGCAATGCTTCGGCATTGTTCCTCCAAGAGAGGCCACTCAAAAACTGTCATAGACTCATAATCAGGTTGCCCGGGCTAGCGACTGTTTCGTAGCCAACGACAGCCAGCACAGAGCAAGGCTGACAAAAATTTTAACCACTTCAACACCAAGAGCGACGAAGGGGTTACGGCATAGTATGTTTGCTCATGCCAGGAGATATGACGAAGCTCTAGTGCTGTCGGTTAGCCCGAATACGCACCCGGGCCAAACGAGCACGGGCACCGGCAATAGCCACAAGCATGAAGAGCACGTAGCTGAGTCCGGTAATGCATGCTGAAATAATATGCCCAGGCAAAGTTACGATAAGGTAGGTGCCACTTGCAATTGTTCCAGCCAAAAAGCCGTAGGAGATCTTTACTTTTGTCTCACTGGGTGACAAAAAAGCATAACTTGTATATATAAGGCTACTAAGTGCTATTGCAACATGGGCCAGTATAATCATAAAAGCTATTGTACACCTCTACCTCATGGCAATACAACATTCAAGCCCATGACCGTGCAGTATACGCATAGTACTACCAGGGATCTCAGAAATAGACCGCGTGCCCATGACGAAGTACTGTCTGCGGCCACAAAACCCTTTATGGCTGGCCACAGCCACCAGAGGCCAGCTGCAAGCATGATGACCAGGAAGATATGGCTGGCGTGTCCACTCAAACTGAGAGCCACACAGCAAGCGGTAAAGGCCACAATGTAAGCCACTATGGAGATTTTTGTAGCCCGTAGCCCCTTCTTGACCGGCAAAACCGGCAGACCAGCCGCCCGATAATCCTTGAGCCGATAAAGCGCGATGGCATAGAAGTGGGGCATCTGCCAAACTGCCAGAATAAGGAAAAGCAGCAGAGCAGTCAGATCAACATGATCAGTCACTGCTAGATAACCGGCCAACGGCGGCGTAGCCCCGGCTATGCTGCCGACCAATGTACCATGGACCGAATGACGTTTGGCAAAACCGTAGAGCACAATATAGTCAATCAAGCCGGTTGCCCCGACTACTACCACTAATACATTGGTATAGACAAGTAGTAGTGTAAAGCCAGCCGCTGCCAGAAGCACCGCGTAGGCGATTGCGTTCCGGCCGGGTATCGTTCCCTGGGCCAGTGCCCGATGCTGTGTCCGGGCCATCTTCCGGTCAATGCCCCGGTCCAGCCAGTTATTGAAAACACACCCCGAGGCAATAACCAGAGACGCGCCTACCAGCACCATCAACAGCAATAGCAGATCAATGTGACGCTTGGAGGCCAGCAGGAAACCGGCAATGAGCGGCAGGGCATTGCCATAGATGATACCCGGCTTGGTTAGCTGATAGTAGACGCGCAGCGACATAACTCAAAGATTATCTTGATTACTGAGATACATATTCATAGTTTGCGGCGTCATCCGGTAATTCAGATTCTGCATAATCCATAAGCTGCCAAAAATCAGTATCAGCACCACAATCAGCATGAACAAGAATACTGCCAGCCGCCACCGCGGCTTTTGCTCTGTCCCCAGATGCATGAAAAACAGCAATTGTACCAAGAACTGGACGAGCGCCAGTCCGACTATCATGGTGATCAAGATATTTTTAGAGTAGAGCTGGTAGTGCACCAGTAGGTATGCTCCCAATGTCAAAAAAAGCGACATAATATATCCAGTACAGTACGCCCACAGCCGAAACCTGCTTTGACCGTTCATACACCTACCGCCCCAAATAGATACACAATAGTAAAGATAAAGATCCAGATAATATCCAAGAAATGCCAGAACAAACTGAACAAAGTCAATCGGCGCAAACTTGAACGCGATAATCCGCCGGACCACACAAGGACCATCATCACCGCCATCCAGATTAACCCTACAGTAATATGGGCCCCGTGCGTACCCACTAACGCAAAGTAGGCAGATAGAAAACCACTACGCCGCCAGCTGTCGCCAATAAGCGCTAAATGATGGAACTCTTTGAGCTCCAGGCCGAGAAACGTCAGACCTAAAATAAACGTCAGGCCAAGCCAAACCAACACTTGCTTTTGAGAACGCAGGCGGGTTGCTACCATAGCCAGCCCGCAGGTAAAACTACTCGTAAGCAAGCTCAGTGTTTCCAGCAATACGTAGGGTAGACTGAATAGTTGTGATCCTGAAGGCCCACCGAACGTATTATTGTGCAGTACTGCATAGACAGCAAACAGACTGGCAAACAACACACAGTCGGTCATCAGATACACCCAGAAGCCAAAGACATTCCTATCAGCCGGACGGCCACTAGAGTCGGCTGCTATTGTCGCCATGTCGCTCATGCGTATTGCTCCTTAGCTGCCGCCTCCAGTCGCTCAATGGTAGCAGCAGACAGCCGATGCTCGGTATCGTCTTGAGTGGTTCGGATAATGAATGTAATAAGTATGCCAAATCCGGCCAGTCCGGCCAGTCCGGCCAGCCAGAATATATGCCAGACAATACCGAAGCCAGCCATAAGCACTAGCCCAGCCAATATCATCGGTAACGGCGTATTTTTAGGGATATCGATTGCCGTATATACTGGTTTCGCGGCCCGAGTATGATGTTGTTTCATTGCCCAAAATGCGTCACGCTCCTGTACGACCGGCAAAACTGCAAAATTGTATTCAGGCGGCGGGGAAGTCGTTGACCATTCTAAAGTTCGGCCATTCCACGGGTCACTGCTAGCAACGTTCTGCCGATTGCGCCGACTCTGCAGAATGCTAACGAGCAGCTGCAGGATCTGACAGCCGATGCCGAGCCCAATGAAACCGACACCAACCCCAGCAACAACAAAGAGCGGATGCCAGCCCAAGCTGGCTGAATAGTGATCCAGGCGACGGGTCGCGCCCATCAGCCCCAGGACATAAAGCGGGATAAAGGCTAAGCCGTAACCAATCTGCCAACACCAGAAGGCATAGCGACCCAGACGCTCGTTGAGACGAAAGCCGAAGAATTTCGGGAACCAGTAGGTGATACCCGCCAAATAGCCGAAAACCACCCCACCTATAATCATGGTATGAAAATGCGCCACCAGAAATAGGCTGTTGTGGAGCTGAAAGTCAGCCGGCGGCATAGCCAGCACTACGCCAGCCACTCCGCCCACCGTAAAGGTAAACAAAAAGCCCATGAACCAGTACATCGGCGTGGCAAAGTGAATCCTCCCTTGATACATTGTGAATAGCCAATTGAAAATCTTTACCCCCGTCGGTATGGCGATTACCATGGTGGCAATCCCGAAAAATGCGTTCACATCCGCCCCAGCCCCCATGGTAAAGAAATGGTGCAACCAGACCGTGAATGACAGAAGTACAATGGCCCAAATAGCCCAGACCATGGAGGTATAGCCAAACAGATGTTTTCGAGAAAAGGTGGCAACGACTTCAGAAAAGACCCCGAATGCCGGCAGTATGAGAATATACACCTCGGGGTGGCCCCAGGCCCAAATAAGGTTGACGTACATCATAGCGCTGCCACCATCGCCAGCCGTAAAGAAATGCGTTCCGACCAGACGATCTAGAGCCAAGAGGCTTAAGGTTACAGTCAAAATCGGAAAGGCAAATATAACCAGTGACATTGCTCCGAGTACGCTCCAGCAGAACATTGGCATTCTCATCAGGGTCATACCCTTGGCTCTCATACCCAGAATCGTAGCCGTGAAATTGATGCCGGACAGCAGACTGCCGACTCCGGCTATCTGCAGACTCCAGATCCAATAATCGATGCCGACTCCCGGGCTGTAACGTAGTTCTGACAGCGGCGGATAGGCTAACCAGCCAGCAGCCGAGAACTCACCGATAGGTAAAGAGACGTTAACGAGTACAGCACCAGCTGCGTATAGCCAAAAACTGGTGGCGTTGAGAAATGGAAAGGCCACATCACGGGCTCCTAGCTGCAACGGCACCACTAGATTAATAAGACCAAACATCAAACCCATAGCAGCAAAGAAAATCATAATAGTACCGTGGGCGGAAAAAACCTGCTGGAATTGACTGGCTGACAAAAAACCATGCGCCGTACCAACCGAAGTGGCCTGCTGAGCCCGCATCATGACCGCATCAGCCCCTCCTCTAAGGAGCATAATAAGAGCAGTTATAAGGTACATGACGCCGATCTTTTTCGGATCGAGCGAGGTGAGCCACTTTCGATAGAGCCATCCCCATCGGCGCTTATAGGTAAGCAATCCAGCCACGGCGAGCAGGGTAAGTATCATAGTCAGTACCCCACCGGTTGTCACTACGTCATGGTGAAATGCGCTTAAGGTAAGCCGACCAAGCAAAAGACTGCCGAACTCCACTATCACATTCCCATCCCCTGCATACCGCTAGTCTGGTAATTCATTGTACCCGGTGCTGGGCTCGGTGACATATACTTTGCCAGTATAGCGCTATACAGCCCCGGATCAACGGACGAGTATTCAACGGCGGGATTATTTTTGCTCGGCTGGGCCAGTGCATCATACACCGCCATTGTCAACGCATGCTGAGCGCGTGTAGCAGCCTGCAGCCACATCATAAAATCGGTAGCACTCGCTACCCGGGCAGTAAACGTCATGCCGGCAAAACCCGAACCGCTGATGTTGGCCGATGAGCCGTAGTAATCGCCAACTTTTGATGCTTCCAGGTGAAGCTGCGTTGACATACCCGGCATGGCATAAATCTGGCCGCCGAGTTGCGGTATCCAGAAAGAATTCATCGGTGCATCTGCCGTAATATTGAAGCGTATTGGAGTATTGATAGGCAATACGAGCAGATTAACGCTAGCAACATGTTGGGCCGGGTAGATGAACAGCCATTTCCAGTCCAGCGCCACTACATCAACAACCAACGGATTGGTGCTTGCGGAGATCGACTTATACGGATCAAGGGAGTGCGTACTGTTCCAGGTAACGATGGAGAGGATCAGGATCAGCAGACCGGGTATCGCCCACCAAGCTGTCTCCAGCAATCGGCTATGTGTAAAGTCTGGGCGATAGGCAGCCGTTTGATTGCTTTCCCGATACCGCCACGCAAAAGCGATAGCCATCGTGAATACCGGGATTACCACAATCAGACTGAGTAGCAGAGCAAAGACAATCAGATTACGTTCTCTCGTTCCAATTGATCCAGTTGGCTCCAATACCGGTATGTTAGTATGTGCCAGATACCACCCTCCTAGCGCTACGGTCAGGAGAGAAGCGCAAAGCATGAAAGCAAACCGACGTTTTTTATTCATAACAGTCAAGCACAAGCATCTTATGCTTCTACTATACACCTCCCACTTAATCTTGCGCCACGTCAGCCCTGAGCCCAAGTAGCTCATACGCAAACACGTGCCCGGCAATGTATTGTTCAAACTGACCAGCTATCTCCTCGAGCTTCTCGCCAATGAACTGGTTGTGGGTGAC
>DASYZQ010000021.1:0-9284 GCA_035946175.1 Saccharimonadales bacterium (SeqCode) | reverse complement strand
TGCAACGGCACAAAAGAAGACGACTTGACCAAGCGAACAACATACACGTCAGCATGTACCAGCAGAAGTGGGAGGTGGTGAAACCAGCGATTCGAGCTGCCTTAGCTCAGGCTATGCGAGCTTGAAAGTGCGAAATGCGTGCCATCATGGGTTGCCAGCTGCCATTTATAAATAAGCTTGCGTGGAGGTGACGCAAGCATGACAGTAATTGCACTAGGATTACGCCACGTTTGCCAACCAATACGCTGCAGCTCGCTATGGGTATATTCGGCGAGCGCTAAACTGGCCTCTGCACGTTTGCGAAATCCTTCTAGGCCCCAACGCTGTATCGCATACCATAACAAGAGTGGTGTATGGCCATTGCGTGAGCCAGATATAGTAGTGTCAGGTGATCCAACATAGGATGCGGAACGCCTGATTGTATCCATATGACTTTTACGCACAATAACAACCCCACATGCCATAGGAGAACCGATAAATTTGTGGCCACTGATACTAACGCTATCAGCGCCGTCCTTAAAATCGAAAGGATGATGTGGCCGTAATAGTGCCGTATATGTACCAGCAAGTGCGGCGTCACTATGAACGAAGTGTTGGCCGATGCCTGTATCGTTTAGGATACGCTTTATTTTTGCGACGTCATCTCGTGCCTCTGCCATGGTGGTGCCAATATTAGCAACAACAATTGCTGGTTCACTTTTATGGGCGTCTAGCTCATGCTGTAAGTCATCGTAATCTATTTCATCGTTCGGCCGAACTTTAATGACAGTACTTGGCATGCCTAGTATATGTACGTTCTTGGGCAGGCTATAGTGTGCGGTTTGGGAGTAGTAAACTCTCGCTTTTGGGTATAGCTCGCGGGCAACGTAGAGAGCATACAAGTTCCCTTCAGTCCCGCCATTATTAACATACCCCCAACGGTCTTTTTTGGGAGCTCGAAATAAATCGGCGAAAAACTCAACGACCTCTTGCTCCATAGCCTTGCTGTGATTAGCGTGCAGTGGTACTTGGTACGGATCGCCGACATTATTTAGCAAGTATCCGAAGAACGGGTATAACTCGCGATAATCAAAATCGGTTGAACCTGGGAATCCGATAAATAGCTTGTAGTCGGTACGTATCCGTTCCATAAATTCTTTGATACGTATTGCGGTATCGTTGTCTGCTTGATACATTCGTCTTCCTTTCGCTTGCTATACCGCCAGGAGCGCCAGAGTAAGTCTCAGCTCTTTACAATGACCTTCTTCGTAGTAAGAGCCTCAATCGATTTATCGTTAACCCGATAGCCCAAACCCGGCGTTGTACGAACATCGATGCAACCGTTATCTTTAACAACAAAGCTATCTTCGACCAAATCTTCCTTGTAGAAAAAACTATATGGAGACATATCTGCTGGGTAACGACAGTTTGCCTTAGAGGCAAACGCAATATTGAATGCTCGTCCAATACCAGTTTCACCCATGCCGCCGCACCATACACTGATATCGTGTTGGGCAGCGAGGTCGTGAATCGCTATGCTCTCGAGCATCCCTCCGACACGACCAGGCTTAATATTAATAACTTGGCAGGCATCAAGACCTACTGCCGTATGGGCGTCGTTCAGGCTTTCTATGCTCTCGTCAAGGCAAATCGGTGTTTTGATTTGCCTATGTAGCCTTGCATGCCCGCAGATATCATCACTGGCAAATGGCTGTTCAAGCATCCCCAGATTAAATTGATCAAACGCTCGTAGAATTTCTACGTCTCGATCGTAACGATATGAACCATTAGCATCGACGGTTAGCGGGATTCCAGGGAAACGGGCTCGTACAGCATGCAAGATTTCAAGATCGCGGCCCGGTGCAATCTTAACCTTCACTCGACTATAACCAGCATCCACAATCCGTTTGACGTCAGTAAGGGTTTGCTTGGTGCTAGCACTAATACCAACCCCCTCACCGACCGGAATTTCATCTTTCACTCCACCAAATAATTGTTTGAGTGATTTGTTATCACGTTGTGCAATAAGATGCCAAAAAGCGCATTCCATGCCTGTTCGCGCAATGGGATGCCCAACAATGTTGCTATAGGCATCCTTAAAGTCCTCGACCGTTTCAAAGTTTTTACCGACAACTTGTGGAGCAATATAGTTCTCCTGGACGTAAAAGCAACTGTAAGAAGTTTCATGATTATATATAGGTGCAATCGTTGCCGAAGATTCGCCATAGCCAACCAGACCATCACTGGTATACAGCTTGGTGATAATTGTTTCTTTCTCATCGATCGTACCAAAACCGGTCTCAAAGCTTCTGACCATAGGAAGAACGACACGTCGAATCTCTACTTTGGTAAGTCTCATATGCACTCTCTTTATGCAATAGTATCACGAAGTACTGCCTTACGCCGCAGTATGGTAGCCCGTATCCGTTCTTTTTCAGTCAACTCAGGACGTTTATCATACATGGCAAGTGCTCTTTTCGCGCCGCTTTTGCCTGTCTCAAGAACAAATTGCGGATACTCGAGCATCCATTTTTCTTGCGTCCTTAATCCATCTGCTGCTACTTGCAACATGCCTTGGCAGAGTCTGTTTACTTGAACATCGCCGATTGACCCGTCCAGGCCTTTTTTTGCAGCTTCGTGTCGGAGTGCCATAAGCGTACTCCAATCATAGCTATCGACTAGACGGCGAGCTTCAGACGCATTGCCCAACAGTCCTGCTTGGAGTGCTGATGAAGAGATGACTACTGAACGTACGATGTCGCTTTCTCCTACAGTATCTAGTAATTCCTCATCGGCAAAATTGGCACCGGCATCACGTCCTTCGATATACATGAATGACGTTTTACGGGACATAAAGTCCTCTACTTCTGTTCCTCTTCCACGCATCGCAGCCATAAATTCTTCAGTGCTTTCGGTGCCATCTATAAAGCCAAAACGTACTCTGGCGCCGCTAAACTGTAAAAATTGATGTAGTGCCAAATCACCGAGCTTCGGTTGAACATGGACTACTTCAGAACTTTCCAAAAGATGTCCCTGCCTCTCCTTACTCTCTAGAAATTCAAGTAGTGAAGGATCGCCATCGATAGCTACAATCTCACTACCGTGCTTGGCGTCAGTTGTGTTTTCCTGTGAGGCAAAGAACATCGTGGTACCGGGACCAAACATCCAGCTGAAGTATTCCCGTAGTGATTCAAAGGGTGCTTCTGGATCGTGATGCAGACGGCGATCACCGATTTTTGCAGCCCTGGAAAACATCTTTTCCCAAAGGCCCATACGACTTTCCACCGCATTCGTTAATCTGCTGTTTTCAAACGGGCTATTGGCATAAAGTGCAATCATGCCTGCACCAAGACCGATCATAATATTGACCGCATTGGCAGCTTCATACGCTGCAATCCCTGTTGACGGGCTATTTTGTGCCGAAGCGTTAATACCTGCCTTGTGGTTCCAGCCCCGAACGGTGCGGACATAGCTATAGGCGGGTTTTGGCACTACAAATCGGCTATAAGCTGCATCATCAGGATTAACTAAAGGATGGTTAGACATGTTCAGCACCGCCGCATGCTGTGGTTCAAGCGCTTCTGCTATATCACTCAACTCTTGGCGTGTTACGTCGTATAGCTTGCACAGCCCGCCGTCGGCCTGGTTAATTGGCCCAGTGGCACTTTCCCCGAGATTGAAGCCGTTATCGAGTGCTTCTTCACCGTGTTGCGTCGAGATTGCCACCAGTTGGTCACCGATATACTTCAGCTCTACAGGCTCACCACGTTGTTCCTTAAGCGCTTGGAGTTGACCAAAATATTCAGGGCCAACACCATACGAATCGCCTGTTTCTGCCATAAAAGGCTTTTCGAGTTCGACTCCGTAAGTTCTGTTTTCAAGTTCCGACATTATAATTCTCCTAGCATTAATCAGTATGATCTTTAGGCTCAGGGTGTCTCGGAGCTATATGAGCGAAAGTGACATCCAGCTCGTCAGCTCGATAGACTTCTGCAATGGCGCCTGTAGTGATGTTGAACGATTTAATTGGTCCGTGTTTTGCAACTGGCAGGACGTCTTCTTGACTGCAAGCTGCGGCAGTCGTGTCACCCAGGCAAACATGCCAATCCTCAAACGGATAGAGCGACATGCCTTCTCGTATAGCGAGACAAGCCAAAAGCATTCTGTTTTCCCACTGTACTTGAGTGACAAATGGCGATTCGAGTGCCACAATAGCCCCCCCATCAGGATAGTTATGCCCGATGTCAAGTAGTTCCCCGGTCTCTAAGTCACGAACTCGAACGTCTGCTGCGGCACCGCCCATATGTGCCGCAAAACGTGGTGTATATGCAGCCTTTGACTTTGCCTCTAGTAGTCGTTGATTATGTGACCATTCCGGATGAGTAGTTCCTGCCATTCCATAGCGACGACGGAATAGTCCTTCTTGTACGGCAGGATGGCGAAATCCATCTTCAAAATGTAGGCCAAAAGCCGCTCGCATGAGATGCCCGCTGGTTGAGACCAGTGCATCCGATAGGTCTCTTCGAGCCCAGAAAAGTCGATTTTTACCCGCCCATTCACCACATGCTGGATGGTAAGGGGTATTAGAAAAAGTCCAAGGTAATTGTTCGCTGTTGGCTATACCTCGTAGGTCACCCATTGGCATGTAGTCCTCTTGAACCTCGACCTGCCGAACACGTTTCTGAAATTGAGCAGCTGTTTCGGCCACCGATTGTGCTTCCACGCTATTAATTGCATGGATATGATCAGAAGTCAGAGGAGTTTCTAAAAAGATCTCACGGGCTTTACCTAGGGCAAGCAACTCCTCGGTAACTTCAGCCATTCCTGCGTTGTTTAGACGTTGCCCGATGCCACTAGATAATGCTGCCTCATCAAATGCGGCGGTCGGTAGTGCGTACTCTTCAAGGATGCGTAAACTATTCATAACCCGTACCCCCAACCAAGCTTGGGTCTGAAAACAACGTTATGTTCTGAATCAAGCTCAAGCTGGTCGTCCGTAGTTATATCGCCCGCAAGCCTCTCCTGTGGCAAGGAGACATCACCAGGAATAGTAAACCCTTCTCTAAGACATATGGCAGCAAGTGTCAGGGTCATCATGCGACCAGGCGTCGCCTCGAACATACCACCCACCATAATTTGCTTCCCTCTTCTTTTTGCCAAGGCAGCCATGTCTAGACAATCCAGAAACGAGCCTACTCGGCCAGGCTTCAAATTAAGTATTGCGCCAAGGCCCTCATCGAGTGCGACCTGTGCATCCTCGCGCGTCGATAGTGAGTCATCCAATGCAATGGGTGTTTCCAAGGCAAGTAATTGTTGGAGCGCACGGTGAGCAGCCAAACCGCTGAGTCTGCCTCCGCGCGATACCGGCTCTTCAATCATCATCAGTTTAAGCCCGTCTACCTCATGCAGGATAGTCCGGTGTTCTTGGTTCTCTGGATCGAACGTGCCGTTTGCATCTACCATAAAATCTGCGTCAGGTATTTTGTCTTTGAGATTAGTTATGCCTTCAATGACCGCTTCGTAATTAGCTGGGGAGAGCTTGAACTTAAGTCGTTGGGCCCCCCGTTCTGCAGCCTTAAGGCCTGCCTGAATGATCTTGGGACATTCTGCTTCTGCGATGCTTTTACCGTATGGGATAGCAAGTGGCTGATCGGATCGGTCGCCGGTCAGCAACTCATAAACAGTTGTATTACTCGCCCGACTTACCATATCTAGAATTGCCGCTTCTACTGTCATACGTGCCGTAGCGAAATTACCACCAAGATCGGTAGCAGCAATAGCCATTCGAGCTGCTTGAACGGTGGTCTCTTCTCCACATAAATTACCCACTAGCGTATCGATATTACTCTGAAGGTTACCAGAGTAGTCATCATACATCGGGATTTGCATCGGTAATGAGGTGCCCTCAGCAGCACCATAACCTTGAACTCCTTCGACATCACCAGTAATCTGCAGCCAGGCCGAGGGGCGAGTCGCTATAGTGCCAAATGGAAGATATACTGGGGCGTGGAAGGGTAATTCAACTATCTCAGTGGTATGACCAATAAGTTGTATGTTACTTGCCAAAAAATCTTCACCTGAACTCATCCAGAGTTGCCTTTCGTATTGTACTTATGGCCAGAGAATTATCTAGACAATTGCCAGGTTAGAATCGCAGCATCACCATTGTCATAATCAATATCCTCGAAACAAAGGTCACGCGCAACTGGTTTTTCACGGGTCAGCATCCTGCCGTACGCCCCACGACAAACCATGCGCCCCACTTCGTAACCACGGATCTGGCCAGCTGTTACGCGTTTGTCTAAAAGATGTGTGATCCCTTCTTGTACCCGAGGATTTTGCGTACGGGTGTACACAAAGTCAACACCAGCGCTGAGACCGAAATCAAGTCGTCTTGAGTTCAGCCCATGATATAGACCATTTCCTTGAGCGGCACGATGGATTGCTGCACCTATAAAATAGAGTCCCTCTTGATCAGTCAAGTCTGGGTTGCCAAACTCTTCCCTCGGAGAGATGACTGAGGCAGAAGCAAAACCAATGACCATCTTTTCAGAGGGGTTCATTGTCGCTACTAAGACTTGCTGACCAGCCATGTGGTATCGAGCATCTTCTTCGGTAATAGTTCCGCCAAAGGCGCTGGTAATACATGCTTCCAAGCCAGGCACTAAATCGCCAAGCTGATCGTATGTCGTTACATCTCTAAATTCTTGTATGTTATAACTCATGATGTCATCCTCGTAACTATTAAAAGAAAGGCCTAGTTAAGATATTTTATTTTTCGCATTCTGAGATTTATTGTTGATATTTTTGTTATAAGAGATGGGGGCAATAGTTGCAAATCCGGGGCCACTGCACGTCATTGATGCTCAGAAATAATTTCTCAACGCTGGATAAATGTAGATTGTGCAATAACCTGCTCATCACCTTAACTCCCTGAACATTGTAATTAATAGCATGCTTAACAATTATTTGCAAGATTTCCTAACCTGATAGGCCAGATGAGCTGCGCCTGCAACCCACGTTTTAATGTCCTATAGGGTAATTATCTCCTTGGTGGTAGCAGCAAATCCTAGGTATTTTTTAGTCGGATCGTCACGATAACCCTTCTCGCCAAATAGTATAGGATAATATCCATCTTTACAAAGTTGAAAGTTTCTTGCTTCAAGCCCCGGGTCATTATCCTTCGGGATTACATTTGTAACATAAAATAACTCTCGCTTATGAGGAGATACTGCCGACTGACCACTTACTAGACCATCGATGAGCATCATGGTATCCCGGACTCCGGTCCGACCTGCCAGGGGTCTGGAGTACTCGATAGAAACCGATCGATCACAGTTGCCAATTAAGCCGTCACGAGCAATTTTATCGGGCATTACAACTACCCGATTTATTGGCGATGCGGCAATCATAGCTCGAACAGCCGGCTCGGCAATAAAACGTTCACTGATCAGAAAGTAGCGACCACCAGGGGTAAACGTGGTGTGTAGGTCGAGAACGTAATCGTAGCCACCCTGCTCGATCGTAGCCATTATTAAAGGGGCGCGGTGCTGTTCGTAGCTCTTCGGTGGTACTCCAGGCGTAAAGCTTCGGTTCAGGTCAGTCCCCTCTGCCTCATACCCATCAGTAATCCCGACGGTATGACGTAGCGCCGGTTGGTGATTAGCGGCTAAGGGGTTACCACACATATAGTCGACATGTGTTAATAGTTCAGAACGTTCTGTGTAAATATGGTAACCAACATCGGGACCGAGTGTCTCGTCGCCGTGTGGCCATAAGACTAAGACTTTAGGATGATCTTCAGCCTGGATAAGAGATTCGGGGTTTCCGTGAATAAAATCCTGCCTTGAGAAGTCACCCAGTGCCAAGAATTGATTAGCACTTGCCTCACTCATGATTACCCTTCTGGGTTAGGAATTTGGGCTGGGGCAGACTCGCCAATAGGTAGCCCAGCCGTTGCCGCCTGTAACTCACTTGATACATCCATTGCTACTTGGACGACTCGTTGGACTGCTTCATCAGGAAGTGGCCCCTCATTGATTTCAGCTACGCGATCTAGCACTTGGCGCTCACGCCCAAGATCTCTTACCTGAGCAGTGCCCCTTCGGGCCTTTTCCTCCCCTATTGCAAGCGCAATACGGCTGCGTTTATTCAGTATCAAGACAATTTCTTCAGTTACAGCTGTCATTTCTTCACGTAACTCAGCCATACGGTCTTTGGGTTCACCTGTCATATATAACTCTCCATAATTCACGATTACCTTACCATTTTTTCATCTCATATCAAAATCTGTTTCAAAGTAACGTGATAGCATTATCGATAGACCAAGTACCTTAAGCCAATTCTATCTATCGAAAGCTTTTTAGTTCGGTTGCCAGATCTGAACTTTCGTCTAACCCATTAGTCGTACTCAATATCCTAATGTTTTGCTTGATAAGTAGCTCATCCTAGTTGGCCAACAATGCGATAGGATTCTCCGCAAGCTGAAGTAGTGCCCTTCTGGCCTGGCCTGCTATGGGAAAAGTCTCTAGACGCTAGCGCCACTCCCGATACAATTGGCTGAAGCAAAGGATCGCGCCAGCCCATTATCCTTGGCATCGGTGCATCACGATTATACATATGGTCATATACTACCCAGCGCCACATTGCCCTGACTGTCCCAAGCTTGGGGTTGTCATCGATGAGTATACTACCACTACACTCGTCCTTGTGAGCGGTAAACAGCGCACGATCAACTACTCGCCTACCGAATGTGGGAACGATTTCTCGCTCCAGCCAAGCTATTTTTTGCTCAATGCAGTTGGCACTCGGAGGAAACGGTGCACTGCAAATGCGTGGGTTTAATCCGATTGATACTAATTGTTGCCACCCCTCCAACATGCCCTCCATTGGGGCCAGATTGGCAAAAAAGTCTTCACTCCTTAGCACTTCAAGGGCCGCTTCTTGGTCTTCTGGCGCGTATGCTTCCAGGGGGAAATAGCTGTCACCTACATCGTACTGTGCGTGCACATCAGGGTATCGGTCGATCATTTCCCGCCTAAAACCCTCATGTGCGTCTGCGATGACACCATCCATATCCACCAAGGCATCACCGATAATTTCAGTCATAGAATCACTCCTTATCCCATGATTTATATCATCGTTATCATTATTTGTAAAACCTCTCGTACTACCTCACCACCTCTGCAACACTAAAAACCGGCTGTTCTACACTGTAAGGACTACTACATCTAAACAGGAGAACAGCCGTATGAGCTATTCTAACAATCCCTTACTACCTAAGGCGAGAGCTACTGCTATGCAGT
>DASYZQ010000020.1:0-26495 GCA_035946175.1 Saccharimonadales bacterium (SeqCode) | reverse complement strand
ACATACCCGTTAAGGGTAAAGGCGCAAGCAGAGTTGAGGGTCGACTAGTTATCAATAAAGAAGAGGCTAAAGTTGTACGGATGGTATTTGACTGGATAGGTAACGAAGGCATCTCACTTAAAGAGGTTATCAGGCGGTTATTCGACATGGGTATACCGCCAAAGAAACGTAAAAGATTGAATTGGACAAGTGGCCCGATAACTAGGTTAGCGCGTAATGAATCCTACACAGGACGCTACTTTTGGTTCAAGGCGGAAGCAGTAGTGCCAAAAAACCCGCAGGCAAAGACACAGAAATATCAGTATCGTCATACCTTAAAAACCAGCCGCAGGCGTAAACCTAAGGAAGAGTGGTTGCCTCTTAAAATCCCTCGAATTATAGACGATGAAATATATGAGAGAGTTCAAGCTCAATTAGATAAAAATGCTACGTTCGCCAAAAGGAACAAGAAAAATCCATATCTTTTTGGGGGTCTGATTTATTGTCCTTGTGGCAATAAAAGAACTGGCGAGGGCCAAGACAAACATCTTTACTACCGTTGCACGGCTCGCATACTTGAGTTTCCCCTACCGAGAAGCTGTTTTGAGGCAGGTATCAATGCTCATGTACTAGATGTTGTCGGCTGGCAAAAGCTTGTTGAGCTATTGACCCAGCCCAATCTACTTGAGGAACAACTCAAGCGGTTTATGGAGAAGCAGGAAGCAGATGCAAAACTAACACCTTCAAATGAAGACACTGAGGCTAGATTTAAAACACTGGAAGAGGAAGAGCGACGCTACGTACAAGCCTGGGGTGTTGGTAACATGAGTGAGTCAGTCTATCTCGAAAGAATGAACAGTATAGCAAGTCGGCGCAAAGATTTACAAAAAGAGTTGGCAAAAACAAGAGAACAAGGCAACCTGCATAAACTTAAAGATGTTGATCTCAACGCTGTAGCTGAGCCGTTTAAGAAGTTTCTGGGTAAGCTACCATACGAAGATAAGCTTTTTACGGTGCGTAAGATTGTTGATAAAGTAATAGCAACGAAGGAGAAAGTAGAAATATGCGGAAGTATCCCTGTTTTACAGCCAATAACGGAATCACATGTAGGGTTGCATGCTAACGATCGGCATCGTCGGTTTACCAAACGTCGGTAAATCTACGCTCTTCAACGCATTGAGCAACAACAACGTACTGGCGGCCAATTACCCGTTTGCCACGATTGAACCTAATACCGGTATCGTGCCGATTCCGGATGAACGCCTCGATAAATTAGCAGAGCTATATCATACACAAAAGGTAGTACCGGCAACAGTTACGTTTGTAGATATAGCCGGGCTGGTAGCTGGTGCTAGTCAGGGCGAAGGACTTGGTAATCAGTTTCTGTCACATATACGAACCACCAACGCCATCATCCACGTAGTGCGCGCCTTCAACGATAACAACGTCGTACGAGTCACGAATGAGACTAACCCCCAAAAGGACATAGACATTATAACTACTGAGCTGGTCCTTGCAGATTTGCAGACCGTAGAGAAGCGCCTGCCTCGAATAGAGAAAGAAGCCAAAGTTGATGCCAAGCTGAAACCGATTGCCGAAACAGTGCATGCCGTCTTCGATCTGCTCAATCAGGATAAGCCTATCTATAACTTCCAAGCTATAGATAAAACCCACATCGCTGATCTACAACTACTAAGCGCCAAACCAGTAATTTACGTATTCAATGTCGACGAGCAAGAGCTACAAGATGAGAAATATACTACTGGATTGTGCCAGATCGTCGCGCCGGCACGAGCATTATGTATCTGTGCCAAATTGGAAAATGAGCTGCTGGGTCTCGATAAGACCGACGCCACGGAATTACTGCAAAGCTACGGCCAAAGCGAATCAGGCTTAGTACAACTTGTGCATACAGCCTACGATGTACTGGGCCTGCAGAGTTTTCTAACGGCTGGCGAGAAGGAAGTGCGGGCCTGGACAATTCACAAAGGGGCTACCGCGCCTGAGGCGGCTGGCACTATCCATGGTGATTTCCAGCGTGGTTTTATTGCCGCGCAAATTGTTAATTATGATGATCTTATTACTGCCGGTTCCTTGAGCGCAGCGCGGGCGGCCGGCAAAGTTCGTACCGAGGGCAAAGATTATGTCATGCAACCAGGTGATGTTGTCGAGTTCCGCTTTAATGTGTAGGTCTTGCCTGGAAACCTGACGTTAGTAAAAGCGAGGGTAGTTTCGTTTACGGCTCAGTAACGGCACCCTCGTATATGGATTGAGTACTTGAGTTGTCGGTGTATTATTGCCCTGCAGCGCCATGCCACCGACTAGCCCAGCCATGATCGGTGATCGGGACTGCTGTTGGAATTGTTGCGGCAAGTACTGCTGGCGAGCCTGCATGACCCGTTCTTGTACGTAGCCGAGCAAACGACGTAGCTGTGCCTGGTGCCAGCTAACAAACCGCAGACTGCGGTTCGGCGTTACCACATGTATGGTGCCGTCTATAAATTGTGAGGTGTAATCGAGTTCGGCAATCATGTCGAAACGTATATCCTCGACACTCAGGAACATCAGTTTGCGGTCGATCAAAAGCAGCCGGTGGTTGGTAGCACATAGTGTCGCAAACCCACCCTGGTAGCGACCGTTCAAACAATGCTGGATGATTTCATCATCCATTAGTATATTCGGCAACTCTCGTACTTCGGCTCTTCCCCAAAAATTGAAGTTGCAGCCGGCTCGCTTGAGTTGCTCATCTACAAGGCTTTGGCTCACCATATATCCCTCCTTTGCTCCTGGTGTTACGCAACCAGTACTTTTATACTATGCCATCGTGCTTCATCTGTCGGCTATGTTCATCACAATGGTAGGGCTAGCTTAATCACACAATCTCAGCGACTTAGCTCACATACCCAACGCGACGTTTGTCACAATAGATTTGATATTTCGTGGTACATCCTGTCATACTAATAATATGTTGACGGCACCCAACCAGGTGGAATCGCTCGTCAATCTGTTCCATCAAGGGACAAAACTTAGTTATGTCAAGGGGGAATTCATTATACGACCGGGGGGTACACCTTCGGGCGTTTTGTATATAAAGAGCGGTCTAGTCAAGGCCTACGACATTACCAAATATGGCGAAGAAAACCTGCTCATTATCCGAAAGTCAGGTGAGCTTCTGGGCTTAACCTGGGCTATTACCGGGGAAAATCGGCACATTATCTATGCCGCCTTAGCACCGACAATTGTCTACCAAATTAGCCGAGAGCAGTTTACCGATTATATACGCGTGAACCCCAAAGCCGCCCTGCCCCTGTTAGATATGCTCGTAGATATGTATCGGCTGCATTCGGAACGAATTATGAATCTGGAATACCGCACGGTACGCGAACGGCTGGTTTCTTTCTTATTGACGACCGCTAAAAGGTTCGGCAAGAAAACAACTGAGGGCCTGCTGATCGACGTTCCGCTGCGGCAGCAGGATATTGCCAGTTCGATCAGCGCCACCCGTGAAACGACCGGCCGTGAACTTTCGACACTTGAGCGGCAAGGGCTACTCACCACCCAAAACTCATGTATCCTCCTGATAGACTCGAAGCGACTGCGGCACTATCTTGAGTAGGCCTACTTCCAGTTGCCGACAATCTGCTCAATGGTTTTGACAACAGCCTCATGGGTTGGTACATCTTGGATTTCATAATAATGTTCGGTTGATATGTAATCTTCAAGAACGCTCAGGCAATAGATTTCGTCAGCCAACACGTGCATGCGGTCTACCGCGGGTACGCTCGCCAGCGGCGTAGCGACAATGAGCCTCTTGATACGGAGTGGCTTGAGAAATTCCGATGCCAGATCAAGCGAAAAACCGCTTGGCAGACCATCAGATACTAAGATAACATTGCGGTCTCGCAATAAACTTTTTTTGATCATACCACCTTTGCCAAGCAAACGACGCAGATCTTGCATCTTACTAAGTTTCTCCTGCTCAATCAGGCTATGATATTCAGCAGCAAATTCTTCGATCTCCCCGGGTGAATAGTAGTTGTTATAACTGAATGAACCATCCTGATTAATACCTGCCACTGCTACGTTTTCACGAGGCAGCTGTATGGCATCGGTCAGCAGCATTGTCAGCACACAATGCAATAGCATAGCGATCTGCGCTCCCACCATAACCCCACCGTCGCTTAATGCGACAACCGCACAATCCTGACCGTTATATTTTTTTGCCAATTGTTCGGCAAGCACTTTGCCAGCATCGGCCCGACTCTTGAAGTACATATCGGCAGTGTAGCATAAGGCGACACAGCCCCACCACCCTAGATGTTTTTATAGTTTTTATATAAGTCTTCAGCCGTTAGTCTTGCGCAGCCTCTTCAGCCACGTCGAGGATAATAGCGCTCATAGCTTCTTCGTATTGTGGAATTTGGCCTTCAATCCATTGCATAACGACCACTTCCTCATCGCCGGCCTTGTACATAGAATCGACATGCTCAAGCTGCTTGTCGGTGAGTAGTTCTGGCAATGCCAAAGCAAATCGTTTACGAGCAACCTGTTCGATACGATAAAGTGTTGCATCCTGATCTTCCTTAGAGGCATTTATGAGACCAACAGCTTTTAGTACCGATCCGCGTAAGTTATCTTTCATATTTTTGTCTTCCTATTTTTAATATTTATATAGATCTTAACCTAATTTTGTACAGAATGGCTAACTTTAATGTGTCAACGCGTACCAATCAGACATGAATCGGTTAAAATCAACCATCTGTTTCGTATCCACAATCGCACCATGTGGCTCGAAGATTACCCGCGTTCCATTCCAAGCACCTAACCGTAAGTGCTGGGCAGCAGGATGCACTTGGTTCCAGGCCATAATGGCCTGCCGAACAGTTGGTAGGGCTTTACCCGGATCTTGGGTCAGGTGCTCAGCCACCGTCCATGGAAATTCATGCAGATCCGCGCTAGGAACACCGGGATTAGGCGGCGTGACATTAGGGTTTACGGACCTCCCAGGGCCACTTCCGGGGTGGCCAGGATGCGCACCACCGTTATGCCCAGCTGCACCGACCGCTCGCAGAGCCTGCATCCCGCCGAACGCGGCGGCTGCGGCTGCGGCGCCAACGGTACCGGCCTTGCGGCGACGATCATAGTTGACACCAATATCACGACGAGTACCCGACTCGATTGGTCCTGTAATGTCAAGATTGTATGGATTACGGCTGTAATATTCTACTGCATTTGGGGCTAAATGCACGCTCTCGAAGTCACCCCTACGCTCACCTGCTCGTTCTCTTGCCTGCCGTAGACCCTGGTCGGTCAATATCATGCGGCGGCTAGCAGCTCTTGCTTGACCGTGACCAGACTTCTTCCCCACATATGCAGTGGCTACACCCAGGGCAGCAGGAGCAAGCCATGGGGCTGTTAGCAATGCAAGCGCACCACCGCCTACCCCGATCGCAGCAGCCGGAAGAGCTACGCGGAATATCCTGCCTACTTTACTTGCTCTTTGCCAGTCGCGAGCAATCCGATTACCTAGAGCATTAATTCTATTATTCGTAGGTGTGAGCACATCGTGCTCAACCCCATACATATCAGTCATAACCCCACGGTACTTGGCTTCGGTCAGTACCCCTTGCCATTGTTCAATTCGGCCCTCTACCATATCCATAGCTGCGAGTCTAACTGTTAGGGCCTTCATCCTACTCCTCATACCTGCAGAGTCGCGTTCATACTCACCGGCAATCTGGATGTGAGTGGGTGTAAAATCTCGAAGCTGATGCAAGAATTCCAGGCGAGCTTCTTCTCTTGCTGCATCTTCACGCCGAGAACGTCGCACCCGGAATGGGTGTAACCAGCTGTTGTTGCGTACAAAACTCTCGAAGCGGCGGAACGGACCACTTGCTTCAAGCCGACCGTAATGGCTACCGCGCTGATTGGCACTCAGTAGCGCATACCGGTCCATTGCAGCAATTAATGGGTTTCTTGCCGCTTGCCACTTCTCGTGCATCTGAAGGGCTTCTTCCTGTATAGCAGCCTTCTCATCTTCGCTTAAGCTGGACCAGTCCTCTTGAACCGGGCCTTGACCATCTTTTTCATCGCGTACCTGTTTACCTTCGTCTTGTGGCTCAGGTTCACCGCTTTTGGCCAGCCGAGCACTTGAAGCGTCAAGGGAATTTTCCAAATCTCTAAGGTTGTTCACACTTTGGCGCATATTGCCCAGGTTATTCTCAATACCTGCCATATGGTCCTGTATAGTCATAGGTGAAGAGTCTGGATTATCTGATAATTTTTGACTCTCTCCAACATTGCCAGAAACTTCTGGAACACCTTGGTTTTTGCGTACAGCTACTACACCTGGCTGGCGCAGTTCAACTTCCTTACCTTTGATCAGCTGGTCATGAACGTAATCTGTATAAGCCTGCTCACCACCCTGAGCAAAAATTTGCTGCGCTTCTTGGCTATTCAGGATATTATGCACCAGCTCCGGGTTAGTTACCACCCCGTAGCGTGGCGCGCCTTCATTCATTTGAATTGGATTGGGGAGTATTTCAGTCATTTCCAATAATCTCCTTAACTTAATGATCTCTTTGTTTTTGTTTTACGGTAATAATTTAAGCATATTAATTATGTAATGTCAACTATAAAACAATGATTCCTATTATACGCAACAGTAGCGGCCCCTGTTCCTGCCATGCATTAGGATCATCAGGTTCGACCGATGAGACACTGGAATACTCTTAGGCATCTGCTAAATAGGGACGAACATGAACACTTGCTGGTATTAGAGGTCCCGATGACGTATAGCTAACTGCCCACTCTCAAATTGCCTATTTTTCTATTTGACTAGAACCCATCTCAAAAATGTCTCAGTAAGATAAGGGATACATGCCAGGTGTACAAAACCTACGTAGTTCTCCAGCTTGTAGTCAAATCTGGTCGTCAGCCTTCGGAAGTTCTGCAGCCAGGCATTGAGTCGTTCAATCTTCCAACGTCTCCGGTAGCGCCGTAACTTTCGACCGTCCTGAGTCTTCGGCTTCACCCGCCGCCCTTGGTGCGGTGAGATGACGTCAATGCCTCGTTCCTGCATTCGTGTATCGAGTGGGTCACTGTCGTATGCCTTGTCAGCTACCAGGCGTTTTGGAGTACCTCGGGTAATTTTGCAGGCAAGCGTTGCATCCACCAAGGTGACCTCATGCGGAGAAGCAGAGCCCACGTGGATGGCGACCGGAAGAGACTCTCCATCGCAGATGACCATGAGCTTGGTACCTTTGCCTTTCTTTGTTTTGCCAACACCAAGGCCCCCTTTTTAGCCGGGGCAGACGTTCCGTCAATGAAGCACTCTTCCAATGAGATACCACCACGAGCCTCCATGTCCTGGGCTAGTACTCGTAACAGTTCTGCAAGCACACCGGAGCGAACCCATTCTTGGAATCGACGGTGGCAGGTTTGGTACGGTGGATACTTACCAGGCAGTTCGTTCCACTGGGCTCCAGTTTTGAGCACCCACAAGATGCCGTCCAACACGTCACGGTCAGGAAGTCTGGGGCGACCACGATTGGTTTGCTTTACATGACTCTTTTCCAGCAGTGGAGCCAACAATGACCACTGCTCATCCACCAGTCTTTGCATATTTGTTTTCCTTGCTTACAAAAAGGTACGGCTCACGCCGTACCTTTCATGCTAGCAAGGTTTGGGGAATTTTGAGATGGGTTCTAGCCCTTCACTCGCTCACGGTATGCGCCAGTTGCCGTGTCAACGGATATAAGGTCGCCCTGCTTTATAAAAGCAGGCACTCTTACGTGTACACCGGTTTCTAACTCGGCATCCTTGAGCACATTGGTGGTTGTATCTCCCCTCACGACATCTTCAGTGTAGGTGACCTTGAGTGGCACATTCTTGGGCAATTCGACACTGATTGGTCGGCCATTGAAGAATTGCAACTGCAGCTGATCCCCTTCCTTGAGATATTTGGCGCTATCGCCGACCAGATTCGCAGAAACCTCGAACTGCTCGAAGCTTTCATCGTTCATGAAAAAGTAGGACTGCCCGTCGGTATATAAGTACTGAACATTCTGGTTGGTCACATCGGCATTCTCTAGCTGCTCATTACCTTTGAAGGTTTTATCAAGGACTTTACCATCAATAAGGCTCTTGATCCGGACATTGACAATCGAACCCCCCCGGCCCATGACTTTTTGGCTATAGTCCACCACACGATATGGCACATCATCAAGCTGGAATAAGGTGTTCTTTTTGAGATCAGTAATGCGAAGCATGCTATATTCGCCTCTTTTAGCTGGTTCGATATGTGATTTTAGCCATTGGCTACAAAGGGCAACAGTGCAATATGACGAGCCCTTTTGATAGCCCGCGCCAGACGGCGCTGCTGGCTTTCGGTTAAGCCGGTCTTCTTGCGGGTCTCGATTTGACCATAGCTATTCACATAACGCTGCAAAGTCTTATAGTCTTTGTAATCAAAGTAAGCAACGTCAGTGCGATGTTTAAAAATTTTTGCCATAAACTAAATCCTTTCTCAGTACAACTTTCGGTGGTGCTTTTAGAATGGTATGTCGTCAAGATTAATCGGCTCGTCAGTAATGTCCTCGATGACAACATCATCAGACTTCTTCTTTGGCTTGCTGGGTTGATTACTGTCATCACTTGAGTTGTCGTCAGTACTACTCGACGAAGTCGTGGTGCTGTCACCAGGCCGGCCATCCAAAAAGGTAACGTCATTGGCAAGCACTTCAACTTTGCTGCGCTTCTGGCCTTCCTGCTCCCAACTGCGGCTTTGCAGGCGTCCCTGCACAAGTACCCGGCGTCCCTTCTTCAAGTACTGCGACACCCGCTCAGCCAACGTCGCCCAGGCGACACAATCGACATAGTCAGTGACTTCCTGCCAGTCACCGCTCTGGTCTTTGTAGGCCCGATTCAATGCCAGACTAAAACTACAGACATTTTGGCCACTCGGTGTCTGTCGTAACTCCGGATCACGAGTGAGGTTCCCCATTAAGATGACCTGATTGACGCTCCGTGCCATAGTATGTGTTCTCCCTTCCTTTTTTCTTCTTCTATTGTATCTTACTCTTCAGCAGTCTCTTGATTACCCTTGTCGTCTGCATCTCCCCGCTCAGCGGCACGCTTGGCCTTTTCAGCCTTTTGCGCTTCAGCCTTGGCAATACCCTTGTGATCGACACGAGTAATAAGGTAGCGAATCACTTCACTACTAATATTCAATGCCCCTTCAATCTTCGACGTTACCTCTGGTTTTAGCTCAACCGTATAGAATACGTAAACTGCATAGTCATTCTTCTTTATCGGATAGGCCAGCTTGCGCTTACCCCAATTATCAGTATGAATAACTTTACCACCTGCAGCAGTAAAGATCTTTTCGACTTTGGCAGAGGTTTTTTCCAGGTCAATCTCAAGATCAGGATGGTACAGCACTGCCACTTCGTATTGATACATATCTACTCCTTCCGCTTGGACTCGGCCCGACTACATGTTTTTTCAAGAAAATAGCGTCGAGCTGAAATGAGTTTTATCTACAGAGGTAATTATATCGCCAATATCCGAAAAAAGCAAACGCTTCCTTAAGCCCCGAGTCATAGGCATCCACACCTGCATACTCATAGCTCTATCAAGGTAAAGAATTACTCGCAGCAAACAACTATAAAACAAAGGCTTCACTGCTCATTACGAGCCCCCGGGCTTGGTTGCCTAAGCTATGCTTAGACTGCTAACATAGCTTGGATGATTAAACCGCCCATTGTACTGACCGGCTCGATCGCCATTGATCGCTTGATGAGCTTCCGGGGGCGCTACACCGACTACATACATCCCGAAAGGTTCGATGCATTATCTGTCTCTATCTTCCTTGATCAGCTTACTGATACCTATGGCGGTGTGGCAGCCAATATCGCCTATTCTATGGCACTGCTCGGCGAAACACCATACCTCCTCGGTTCAATTGGCAAAGATGCCTTAGTGTATATGGAATCGTTAGCTCATCTCGGTGTCAATATTACCCACCTACATGAAAGTAGCTTACCAACCGCTACTTTCAACGTTATAACTGACCGAGATCAGAAACAAATCGGTGGCTTTTACCCGGGGGCAATGTTCGATAGCGCCTCACTTTCGTTGGCTCCATGGAAAGATCAAGCCCCCCTTGTAGTGATCTCGCCTCATGACCCAAAGGGGATGGAACGCCAAGCCAAAGAATGTCTGCAGTGGAGGCTACCCTACTGTTACGATATCGGGCAGCAGGTCAGCAACCTGCCAGGTGAACAAATGCGCCGCGGTATCCTCGGCGCACAATTGCTTATTGTCAATGACTACGAGCTTACGGTCCTTAGCGATAAATCCAGACTTTCAATCGAACGGATAAAAAGACAGGTGCCAATCGTAATTACGACACTTGGGCAACATGGTTCCCGTATCGAGGGGCGGGCTGTACCGGAAGCTATCACTGTCGGCACAGCCGCACCAAAGCAGGTCGTTGACCCGACCGGTGCTGGTGATGCCTACAGAGCGGGCTTTTTCTTTGGCTACCTAAGGCGCTGGCCGCTGCGAGCGTCCGCACAACTTGGCGCCGTGTGCGCAACATACGCTATTGAGGCAATTGGTACCCAAAACCACCGTTTTAGTCTGAGTACGGTTGCCAAGCGATATAAAGTAAGTTTCAATGAATTGATGCCAGCAATTGAATAAAGGGAGCCACAGAAATGTCTGATTATAAGATCAAAGATCTGCAACTTGCAAAGTGGGGACGAGCTGAAATCACCCTGGCCGAGAAAGAAATGCCAGGGCTAATGAGCCTAAGGTCCGAATACCGGAAACGTAAGCCTTTGCGGGGCGCCCGTATTGCCGGCTCACTGCATATGACCATCCAAACTGCAGTGCTCATTGAAACGCTCATCGAGCTCGGTGCCGAAGTACGCTGGGCGTCATGCAATATTTTTAGTACTCAAGATCACGCAGCCGCAGCCATCGCTGCCGCTGGTGTGCCGGTTTTTGCCTGGAAGGGCGAAACTGAAGACGAATATTGGTGGTGCATGGAAAAAACACTCAAATTCGGCAAAAAAGGGCCTAATTTACTGCTCGATGATGGTGGCGATCTAACCCATTGGGTACACGAGAAACACCCAGAACTGTTGAAAGGTATTAAAGGGGTTTCCGAGGAGACGACAACCGGCGTACACCACCTTTACCAGATGCTGGAAAAGAAAACACTGAAATTGCCAGCTATTAATGTCAACGACTCAGTAACCAAGAGCAAATTCGATAACAAATACGGCTGCCGGGAATCACTCGTTGATGGCATTAAGCGGGCCACCGATGTAATGTTGGCCGGCAAGGTTGCAGTGGTTGCCGGCTACGGAGATGTCGGCAAGGGCTGCGCCCAGTCACTCGCAGGCTACGGCTGTAGGGTGCTAGTTACGGAAGTCGACCCGATTTGTGCTCTGCAAGCCATGATGGAAGGTTTTGAGCTGGTGACCATGGAGGCTGCGGCTTCTCGAGGCAATATCTTTGTCACCACCACTGGCTGCAAAGATATTATTACAGTTGAACACATGAAACGCATGCCGGATACGGCGATCGTTTGCAATATCGGACATTTCGATGTGGAAATTCAGGTGACTGGCTTAAATAGCATAACAGGCATACAGAAGCAGGAAATCAAGCCACAGGTGGACCTGTACACCTTCCCTGATGGACATCGCATTATCCTGCTTGCCGAAGGTCGGCTTGTAAATTTGGGCTGTGCCACCGGCCATCCCTCGTTCGTCATGAGTAACAGTTTCAGCAATCAAGTACTGGCACAAATAGAACTGTGGACCCAACAATATAACGTCGGGGTGTATCGACTACCCAAAGCACTCGATGAAAAAGTTGCCCGTTTGCATGTGGAGGCCCTCGGTGGCACGCTCACTACATTGAGCCAAGCCCAAGCTGATTATCTCGGTATTCCCCTGGAGGGGCCATTCAAACCCGAACATTACCGTTACTAGTTTCCCAGGAAATCTACTCCGTCGGTCTTTCAAAAAAGGCACTGTCCCGTTACCCATCCTGCGATATGATCACCCTTAGTAGATTACCCCATTAGGCAAGATAAGTGATTCTCGCGGTACTTGATTGAAGTCAAAGTCGTTGACCAGATTGCCGAGTTGCGGCTCACTTTCCCGCACGTCGAGGCGCGGGTCAGGCCTCCCGTCGGTTTTCGGATTGAGCCGCTGACCACCTAAGAAGTCGTCTTCGATAAATTTGGTGTAGGCGTCTTGGCTCAACGTCTGGTGATCAATATAACCAGATTTCGTATAGGGGCTGATCACAATACTGGGTATCCGTAGACCGTAGCCATTCTCATCGACCTGAGGCGGTACCACATGGTCATAGAAACCACCCCAATCATCCCAGTTGAGGAATATAGCGGTCGAGCCCCAGTTCGGGCTCTTCATGATGGTATTAATAAGCCCTGTCACGTAATTTTGGCCGGTAGTCACCAAGGCCGGAGGGTGTTCGCTCACAAGCCCAGCCGGTGTTATCCAGGAAACAGCCGGTAAGTTACCTGCTTTGGCGGCAGCATAAAAGTTGTTCAGTGATTGGATATTGCCAAGCTGCCCGTCCTGCTTGACTGTGTCAAAGTAGGGCAATGGGTTCCATATACCAGGCGTCCGGGCACCCTGTGGAACACTGGCACAACTAACCACCGAGTCGTTCTCACAATCCGGCTCAGTACCGTTCATGACATAGTAGCCCCAAGGAACATGTTGCTGGTGTAATAGGTAGGTCAAGTCCGTCCAGGCGTAATCGGGTGGCTGCAAGCTATTAGCTGCTACGGTCAGCTGCCGTTTGAGCTTGGCGGATATGCCTGCAGTACCAATCGCATTCTCGCATACAGTGAAACTAAGACCGCTATAACTATCGTCGGCAGCGTTGTAACTACTTTCCAGATTACAGTTTTGAGAAATTAGTGCATGAAGCTGCTGCGCCATCGCGGTAGTTATACCGTCCTTAGCCAGCGCTGCTTGGCACAGTTTCGTACCGATACCCTGCCGACACTTATTGATAAGACTTGCGGCTGCCTTGTTCTGGTCAGGCGGATTGCCCGGGCTCTGAAGTTCATTAACGCATGAACTCGGATTACCGGACTGAGAGCATTTAGCCGACCATTCGGAGACGAGATACAAATGCTCTGGCAGGCTCCAAGAAGCATTAGATTCAAACATATGGTCATCGAGGACAAAATCTTTAGCATACGCCCAGTAATTCGGTATGCTCGTGGCGTTGTGGTAGCCCATCACGTCAATGCCGGTACCGCCAGCACAATTCGGATCATCTGGCACACAGTTGGCAAATGAATCTTCGGCTTGACCAATAAAACCGTCCATTTTACCACCATCGATGTCAGCAGTGGCATTCGTAGCCCCATGCGGGCCGCCAGAGTTTTTGTCATTGTTGTCAAGGTACGGTCGGTCGCAATTTTTGGTCGCCGGATCAGGAACACATACTGTCGGTACGCCATCTTTCATGGGTATACCGTCAGCCCCAGGAAAAGTGCCGAAGTAGCTATCGAATGACCGATTCTCCTGCATGATAATCACAATATGCTTAATCTTGTGTATACCGCTGTCATTGTGTTGCTGGCGCGTCAGCAGCACAGCACCCCCAACGGCGATAATAAGTATTACCATAACAGTTAGATACCACACCGTATGGGAACGGGAAGTTAACTTCTGTAACTGGGGCTGTTCAGGCATCGGTTGCCCATATTCATCATGTGGCTTGTCAGCTGATTGGATCGTGCTGGTCCGCCACGGCAATCGTAGTTTGAGCATAGCTGTATGATACTGCGCTGAGCACGCAATAGCCAAGAGTAACGACGTTTTAAGCGCCCGGCTCCTCCACTGCTTCGGCCGGACCTGGGCTATCACCACCACCGAAAACCTCATCAAGATTATTGACAAGTACTTCACGCGGCCGAGCACCGTCGGCCGGGCCAACAATCCCTTGCTCTTCCATGGTTTCGATTAGCCGGGCCGCTCGCCCATAGCCAATGCGCAATCGTCGTTGCAGCAAGCTAGTACTTGCCTTACGACTCTCAATAACGACATGGACTGCATCTCGCCACATATCATCGTCTGCCTCATTGGCGCCATAATCAGTCACAACGCCGCCCTTGCCGATTTGCACCGGCTGGCTGATCACCTCAGCGTCGTATTGCGGAGGGCGCTGCATGCGGATGAAGTCGGTGACTTTAGCTGTCTCATTGTCTGATATAAAGGAACCCTGTATACGCCTAGGTTTGGGCATATCCGCAGTCAACAGCAGCATATCCCCCTGCCCGAGGAGCTTTTCGGCACCAACCTGATCAATGATGGTACGCGAATCGACTTGGCTGGCTGTCGTGAAAGCGATCCGGGCCGGAATATTAGCCTTGATCAATCCGGTAATCACATCGACCGACGGACGCTGGGTAGCAACAACCAAATGGATACCGACTGCCCGGGCTTTTTGGGCAATTCGCACGACCAATGCTTCGACATCGCGGGCCGCCATCATCATAAGATCGGCCAGCTCATCAACCACAATAACGATATAGGGCATACCGGCTTCCTGCTTCAGTAGGTTATATTCTGCGATATTGCGTTTGCCAACTTCAGCCAATGCCTTATATCTACGCTCCATCTCCGCTACCGCCCATTTGAGCGCACTGATGCACTTCTCAGGCTCGGTTATGACGGGTGTAAGCAGATGTGGAATATCATCGTAGGGCTTGAGCTCAACCTGTTTTGGGTCAACCAGGATTAACTTTAGGTCAGCCGGGCTGTTACGATACAGCATACTGGTCAGAATAGTGTTGATCATCACTGATTTGCCAGAACCAGTCTGGCCGGCCACCAACAAGTGCGGCATACGGTCAAGTGTCGCCACCACTGATTTGCCAGCGATATCCTTACCGATGGCGAATGATAGGGGGCTCTGCAGCTCAGCCCACTCGCTCGATTGGAGAATAGCGCTTAAACGCACCATCGCCGGCTTGACGTTCGGTACCTCAATGCCAACTGCCCTTTTACCCGGGATAGGGGCTTCAATACGAATTGACTGGGCCGCGAGATCAAGCGCCAGGTTATTGTCGAGGGCAGTTATTTTGGTAAGTTTGACACCAGTCGGTGGCTTAAGTGTATATTGAGTGACCCGGGGGCCGACATTGGCCCCTTCCATATCAACATCAATATTGAAGTTGGCAAACGTATCACGAATCGTCTGGGCGTTGGCATTGACATCACCGGCATCAGCCTTATCTTGCCGTTGATCGAGTAAATTCAACGGCGGAAACTTCCAATCCGGGTCGCTAGCTACGGTTAGTGCTTCATGATTCTCTGAAGAACTGAGTTTTTCAGCGGTATTTTTGAGTGAGCTTAGTGAACGACCGTGGCCGTGTTCAACTGGTACACCCTCATTCAACCGAAAACCATTGCTGTCAGAGGAGCGAAGACGCTCCAGATCATTATCGCCGGTGTCTCCTGGACCACTGAGGAGCCTCCATACCCGGGCAATCACACTTGGCGTGATTGAAAATGACAGTGCCAAGGCCAGCAGTACTAAGATACCGAACATAAGTGAGGCTGATAGCTTATCCAATACCATAAGTGCCCCCTTGCCCAATAGCTGCCCTGCCATGCCGCCATGACCGCCGCTGTATTGCCCGGCTTGGTGAACCGCAAACAAGCTAAAGAGCAGACTGGCCAGGAAGATGAGCACGCCAATCATGCTCAGTAGGTTAGCAATCGGTATACGGTGCTCTTCATTTTTAAGCTTATGAATAGCCCAGTAGGTAAATGCAACCGGTAGCAGGTAGGCCGTCCAACCCAACAGCCAGTAGCCGCCGCCGAACAAGTCGCTCGGCAATGTACCCCCAGCATGAAAACTCCCCATTAGCAGAAACAGCGCCAGGATTATAAGGAGGGTAGCGCTCACAATACGCCAGAATGGCGACGCTTCACTGTCTTGGGATATTTTTGCTTTTGTTCTTCTATGTTTTTGTCGTCTGGCCATAGTAGATAGTATAGCTTACTTTTGTTTTATATGAGCTATGTCATATTATAGCAAATATTACAACTTCGTCAAGTCATCATCTGTGGTAACGTGGACAGATAGTAATATATATGTTATCATATATAACTATTAAGATACCCCCGGGGATCATACATGACTGCTTTAGCTGAGAATCCAGAAGGTATGAGCGGCCCGGCCGTAGCTGGGGAGATGGATTATTTCGGGCCACTGAATAAGCTGGCGGCTGGGGCGATGATAGGAGCTCAGGTAGTATCCGACGAGCTTTCAGCACGATTGACTGAACTTGGCACAGCTCCTGGCGGTTGCTATCATGAGTTACCGCTGGTGGAGGGGTCGCTTCGGGTGGCGGTTACAAAACTCCCCCAGGTCTTATGCTCCAGACCCAATCCGATTTGGCGTATTACGATCAACCAAGGAAAAGAGCTTACGCCTCTTAACAATCAGCCTAGGGAGAGGATAGCGCTTACCGACCATTGGATAGGCCCGGGGTTTCGGTTTCGTACCTTCACGGACTCGGTCACGTATAATGGTGGCAACCGCGAGTCAGTGCCTATAGGCACTGACTTACCTAGAATAGTACGTGCTAGGCATGGAAGCTACCTCCTTAACAATGCCTATGCAAATATAGCTAGGCTGCCGAGATTGCCATCCCGACTTGAGCCCGAACAGCGTTTTAGATATCTGGAATCGTACATGGACACCGTACGAGGGTTGCTCGCTGAACCCCTAAGCCAGCTGTCCGACGATACCCTACAAACTGCAGAACCAGGATTCATTAGATAAGTCACCGAAACACACAAGGCTATTGTATCTAATCAACCCGGGCATCTTGGCTGAGCAGTCGCTCACGCATTTCCCGAAAACGGCGCTCTTGTTCAGTGGCAATGTCCTGGGCAGTTTTGGTCGGTCCGGTTTGGTGCACAGTCTTGGTTTCGCCTTTACCGCCTATGACATTAACGACAGGGATTACAATAGGGCTTCGCTGCGTTTGTTCAAAGAGATAATGGGTGACATGATCCTTGAGCTCAGCCTTAAAGCGGTCAAGATCGACTCGTTTGAATCGTTGCGTTGCCGCCCGCCGAAGCTCCTGTCGGAGCCCATTCATCAGCTCCTCATTGTCGCGCATGTAGATAAAGCCACGACTAATGATATCCGGACTGGTGAGCAAGGTACCGGTCTTTTTATCGAGCGTAAGCACGACTGCCACCAGGCCTTCCTCGCTCAGCAACACCCGATCTTTGACGACCACATTGCTGACAATAGCGCCTGTCTGATCAACGAGTATCGTACCATGAGGCACCTCTCCATTAAGCTCCATCTTATCCGGCGTCAAGGTAACAACCTGGCCGTTTTCAGCATTCAGGCAATTTTTTCGCGGTACGCCCTGTTTAACAGCCTCCTCTATGTGATAACGCTTGGACCGAAATGAGCCATATATGGGCAAGAAAAATTTCGGTTTGGTCATAACTATCATCTCGCCATATTCATCAAGGCTGGCATGCCCGGATACATGCAACGGGCCACAGCCATCGACTTCGTGCGTATTGGCACGGAAAACATATACACCCTTACGCATCAGATCGTCAACCATCTCACCGATGAGTTTATCGTTACCACTTTCCGGTATCGGCGTACCGGAGAGGATCACGGTGTCCTCGGCCTTCAATTTGACATGCTTGTGATCGCCATTACTCATCCGTTGCAGAGCTGAACCCGGCTCACCTTGAACACCGGTCGATACGACAATGATTTCATTGTCCCGCATGGCCGACACATTGGCCATCGGAACAAATGTACCCTTCGGGATACGAATCATGCCAAGCTTTACCGCTACTTCAAGAGTACTCATCATGCTACGGCCATCCATGGCGATCTTTCGTCCATGGTGAGTAGCGGCATTGACGAGCATCTGAATACGGTTGATATTACTGGAGAAAACCGCCACGAAGATACGGCCCGGAGCCCGTTCAAACAGATCGATGAAGGTCGGCTCGATAGTACTTTCTGATGGGGTACGACCGGGACGTTCTGAGGTAGTACTGTCTGACATGAGCAGCAATACCCCCTCGTTGCCGAGTTGTGTCAGGCGTTCCACGTCACTACGCTCATGATCGAGTGGATTCGGATCAAGCCGGAAGTCGCCAGTATTAATGATACGGCCGACGGGTGTATCGAGGATAATACAGGTTGAACCCGGTATGGAGTGCGTAATCCGAACTAATTCTACAAAGAATGGTCCGACTTTAAGACGTTCGTGAGTCTCTTCGTTCATAACTACTGTCCGCAACTCAAAGCCCTTGGGCATCGGTACGCCGAAGTTTTCAAACTGCTTTTCGACCATACCAATAGTGAAGCGCGACCCGTAGATAGGTGCTGGTATTTTGGGCACAATATGCGGCAAACCGCCAATATGGTCAAGATGGCCATGCGTAATCAGGTAAGCCCGAAGTTTGTGCTTAATGCTCTCTAAATAGGTAGTATCGGCCACCCCATAGTTTATGCCAGGCAGATCCACACCTAGATCGTTACCACAGTCCATGACAACAGCATCATCCCCATATTCAATAACGAGCATGTTCTTCGAACCACCGCCGTCCATACCACCCAAGGCGATAACCCGAAGCCGGGGAGCATCGTCAATGAAGTTTGCGCGTCGGGCCTGACCACTCATGACCGGATTTGCTGCCGCATACTGATTGGCAATTTTCAGTGCGTCAGCTTGCGAGCGTTTTTGGGCCCGTACGGCTGCACCGCGTGATAGGCCTGGTTTAGACATACTCCCACCACCCGATTTACGTCGGGGTGAGGGGTTAGGTCCAGCCGATGATTCGTTATTATTGTTGTTACTGCGTGATGGATTCATATGTCTTTATGTGTTCCTTTCTTATGCCCTAGGGCGCTTGGATACGATCCTGAGTAATCTGTTTGAGGATATGCGGTATACGGGCAAAGTCATCAATTAGAGTTTGCCGCAGGGCACCGTTATACAACGCAGCGGCAGGATGGAAAAGCGGTAAGTATACCCGCCCCTTATAGCGTTTCGGTAGGCCATGTACCTGGCTAATATGCAGATCGGGTAAAAAACAGTTTAGGCTGTGCCGGCCGAGGGTCACAATAAGCTTAGGGGCAATCACGTCAAGTTGTGCTTCCAGATAGGGTAAAAAGGCCATTTTTTCCTGCGGGAGCGGATCACGGTTGTTTGGCGGCCGATATTTGACGATGTTAGTTATGTAAACTGCGCTGCGCTGCAAGCCGATACTATTGAGCATTTCGTCAAGCAGCTTGCCGGCGGCACCGACAAACGGCCGGCCGAGGCGGTCTTCCTGCTTGCCCGGCGCCTCACCGATAAATACGATGTCGGCGTGCGGGTCACCCTCGCCGAACACCAGTTTGGTCGCTTGAGCAGCCAAATCAGGGCAAACTCCGTCGGCAATAAGCTGTGCCAGTATATTATCAAGCTGCTGCTGGCGATTCTTCATGCCCGTAAACTCCTTCTGGCAATTCGCGGTGGTCGAGCGACATAGATGAGGCGATTGCCGATGAAGAGCACCAACAATAGTGTCAGAAAATATTGCTGTAGACTGCCGGTATCGATAGCTCGTGAGGCAATAAGATAGCCTACAAACAGAGCGGCGATACTAAGAGCAAGTGCGCCTATTCGTGTCTGATGCCACGACTTGCGGTTGGTACGTTCAGCCTTCATGACCTTTCTTATGATTGTTATTCTGTGCCTGACGAGCGGCGGCTTTCATACTCAACTGCAGACGACCTCGGTCATCGATGGCAACCAGTTTTACGGTAACACGATCACCTTCTTTGACGACATCGCTGGGTTTTGCTACCCGCTGCTCACTCATTTCGGAAACATGCACTAAACCTTCTTTGCCCGGAAGGATTTCCACAAAGGCGCCAAAGTCCAGCACACTGACCACTCGGCTGTTTGGATAGACAGCCCCGACTTCCGGTTCGGCAGTAATAAGTTGAATCCACTGCCGTGCCGCATCGATGGACTGTTTGTCTGGGCTGGCAATCATGACCGTGCCATCGTCCTTTATATCTATCTCAGCGCCGGTTTCGGCAGTAATCTTCTGAATAGTCTCCCCGCCTTTGCCGATTACCTCCCGGATTTTATCCGGATGTATCTTGATTGACTCCACGCGTGGCGCGTAGGGGCTCAGCTCATGACGTGGCTCAGCCAGCGTGCTGAGCATATGCTTAAGGATGTGGGCGCGACCTTTCTGGGCCTGCAGAAGTGCCTGGCGCAGTATGTCGATACCTAGACCGTGTACCTTCATATCCATCTGCAGTGCCGTAATACCCTTGCTGGTGCCAGCAACTTTGAAGTCCATATCGCCGGCAAAGTCTTCGGCATCGGCAATATCACTGAGAATCACGGCACGATCGCCATCCAGTACCAGGCCCATAGCAATACCACTCACTGGTGCACTCAGGGGCACACCGGCATCCATCAGCGCTAAACAGCTGGAACAGGTCGCAGCCATGCTGGTGCTGCCATGTTGACTCATAATTTCGGTGACTGACCGAATTGCGTATGGGAAGCTGGCCTCATCGGGGAGTACCGGCAGCAGCGCCCGTTCCGCTAATGCCGAGTGGCCGATCTCCCGTCGTCCAGGCGAACCAAGTCGTCTGATATCTCCAGTAGTGTAACCAGGGGCATTGTAGTGATGCATGTAGCGTTTTTCTTCATCACGCTCCATGGTATCAATGAGCTGGGCGTAGCTAAGCGGAGCCAAAGTTATCATATTCATAGCCTGCGTCAGACCGCGTGTGAATAGACTAGAACCGTGTACGCGGGGCAACAATCCGACCTCGCTGCTCAAAGAGCGTACTTCGGTAAATGCCCGGCCGTCAGGACGAGCCTTATCTTCCAAGATACCCCGTCGGACATCCTTGTTGGCAGCTACCGCAAAAGCGTCTTCATACGCTTGGGCATGCTGTCCAAAGGCTTCCTCACCGAGTTGCTGCTTGAAATGCTTGAGTAGTTCCTCACGGATACGATGCATCCGTACATGCCGCTCCGGATAATTGGTCCGAATAGCAGCACCAAGCTTCCCTTCCAACCACTCGTCAACATCATGCTGGATTTCCTCACTTGGCAGACTTAGTTCATAGGCCTGTGGAGTAACACCGACTTTATCGATAAGCTGGCGCTGCAGAGCAATCGCTGGCTGCAGAGCAGCTTTGCCGAACTCTAGTGCCTCAACAAGCTGTTCCTCACTGACTTCGTTGGCACCGGCTTCTACCATCATAATGGCATCTGCTGTGCCGGCGACAAACAGATCGAGTGGTCCCTTCTTGAGCTCTTCCGGACCCGGGAAGGCCTTGAGCTGGCCATTCACTAGGCCGACACGGAGGCCGGCTACTGGACCATCAAATGGCGCACCTGTCAGCATAAAAGCGGCACTCATAGCGATCATGGCAACGGCATCGGGACGGAAGCGCGGGTCCAGACTTAGTACAGTCGCCACACCTTGCACCTCGTGCCGATAACCTTTAGGCCACAAAGGGCGGATAGGCCGGTCAATAATCCGACCGATCAGGATCGCTTCATCGGACGGTCTGCCTTCCCGCTTAACAAACCGGGACCCGCTGATTTTACCGGCTGCGTACATTTTTTCTTCGTAATCGATACTTAAGGGGAAATAGTCAAAACCAGCGACTGGCTTATCGCTAACCATCGCCGTAGCCAGAACGACCGCATCCGCGTAGCGAGCCAGTACCGAGGCGCTGCTGCGGAAGCCGACCCGTCCAACCTCCAAGCTCAGTGGCTGGCCGCAGAAATCGATCTCTACTTTTATGATGTCTTTACCGAATGGGTTGATAGTCTGTCCCATATGCAAATTGTGAACCTTTCTGTCTTCTTTCGGTGTGTAGGCGACGTGGAGTATCGGCAGGGTGCAAATATATGCGTCCGTCCCTTGTGCGATTACATTGTTACCTTTTGGAGCGCCATATATCTGGTCTCTGCCGACTCATACGAACGACTCACCATGTAGAAAGACTGTTTAATGTGCACAAGCGGACGGGCTTAAAGACTGAACCTTAAGGCCGCTTCGTCTGTGTACTAGCGACGAATGCCGAGTTTCTTAATAAGGTCAAGGTACGCCTGGCTGTCATGAGCAGCGATATACTGGAGTCCCCGACGACGCTGGCCGACGAGCTGTAAAAGTCCCCGACGAGCTGCGAAGTCCTTACTGTGCATCTTGAGGTGCTCAGTGAGTTCTTTGATCCGCTCCGTGGCAATACCAACCTGCACGGTCGCGCTTCCGGTATCAGTCTTGTTCAACTGCAACGTCTGAATCGTTGCCTGTTTCTTTTCGGCTGCTATCATGATCTTGAATTGTATTGTACCAGATGAGAGGAGTTTATGCAATCGGTTTTTGAGCGCTATTTTCCGTTAGCCAACGTACCGCCTAAGGTAGCCGAGGACAAGTTGCCAGGCGTCGGTAGTGGCAGCTTGGTTGTAGGCGAATGCATTGGTGTCATTGAAGAACGCATGCCCACAATCAGGATACACTTTGGTTATGAAATCGACACCAGCTAGGCGCATTTTTTCTCGTAGCTGCGGCAGGCTCTTCATAAGATCTTCGTCTCTCTCCCCATAAAAAGCACGGACGAGGCATGTAATAGACTGCAATTCTTTAATCGATTGATCAGAATGACCGTAAAATGGCAGGGCTAGTTTGAGCCGTGGCTCTCTGGCGGCAAAACTAAAGCTATATGTGCCACCAAAACAAAAACCAAGAACAGCTACCTTTTTATAAATGTCCGGCTGTTCGTATAGATAGGTAAAACAACCTTTCAGCCTGACCAGCGTATCTGTGCCAAATGACGGATTGCGGATTGGCGCCGTTAGCTCGCGTAGGCGTGGCTGTGCTGCATTGCGTTTTTTTGGGTTGAGCAGATCCTCCTGCAGCATGCCAGCAGCCCTCACGTGCCAAGCGATTCGCTATGTCTTTCGTGTGGTCGACCAATCCCCATACTTCATGAATAAAGATAATGCCGCAGCGGCCGTGCTTCATAAGCACGTACGTTACCTTTGACAGTTGTTACGTCGATCATTGTCCCCATGATCCCATCATAACAATCACGCCGGTCATTCCTGTGGGCCCCTCACGCTGCTGGTGCCTTATTGAGCGGCAGGGTACGCACGTCTATAAGACTCCGCTGCAGCGTTTCTATGCCCACCCTCTCCATTGCTAAGGCATCCGTAAGTTGAAACTTGCCGACATGTGTACGCCGTAGCGTCGTAGTATAGGCTCCGGTCCCAAGCTTCCTCCCTATATCCGCTACCAAGCTACGAATATATGTACCGCTAGAAACGCGTACTGTTATATCAACGTTCGGATAGGCGTATCGTCGCAGGCTAAGCCAGTAGACATGCACGGTTCGAGGCTGCAAGGCAGGTGTTCTGCCACTACGCGCCAACTGGTAGGCTCGTTTGCCGTGCACCTTGATGGCCGAGAAGGGAGGCGGTGTCTGCTGGATTAGCCCAGTAAACTGGGGCAGGGTTTCCTCGATGATTGCCCGACCGGGTCGCTCATCTGATACAGTCGTCTTAGTCCCCTCTTCATCTCCAGTAGTGCTGATCATGCCCAGTCTCATAGTCACTTCGTACGTCTTGTCGAGCTTAGTAAGTTGTGGAGCATATTTAGTAGCTCGGCCGAGCAATAGTACAAGTAGGCCACTCGCCAATGGGTCAAGTGTGCCAGTGTGGCCAACCGAAAATCGCTTTTTATGATCGGTACGCTGTGGTGATCTTTCGATAAGACCACGGATCTTGCCAACTACATCAAATGATGTCCAACCAACTGGTTTGTCTATAAGAATTAGGCCATCCATTGCGCTCAGTATATCAGCCCCTCACGAGGGGGGCGGTGGTGGAATCATGGGGGGCGGCACTGGGGGTGGTTTAGGCACAGTACTGTCCTTGTCAGCATCGTCTTGGTCGGAAGGGGGCGGTGGTGGAAGCGGTGGACTACTCGGTGGCGTTGTCAAGTTATTCTCATGGATAGAGTCGCCTAAACTTTGCGCATTCAGGGCCTGCACTGGTTCAAGTGGAGATGAAGGATCGCTCGTAAGCGCCTTGCTGACTGCATCGCGAGCATTATTAACGGATGGGTCTGGCGCTGTAACGGTAGCATTACTGCCGACTGCGGCTGCGCCGTCTTTCGGTGCACCGGTCGATGGAGATGGGGCAAGCTGTAGGGTTGGCGTAGTGCTGGAGGTGGGGGCTGGTGAAGATGACGGGTACGTAGGAATCGGCGGTTCAATATAGTCGAGATGCGGGCTGTCGACATCACGCTCTAGACTACTGATCGATTCTTCATTAAGGATCGGCGGCTCGGTAGAATTATTAGGCGCAGGATTAGGCTGCGACATGGACGACGGAGTCTGCTGTAGGGGTGCCCGATCGAGTATAGGATTTTGCGGTTCAACTTCGGGCAAAGTCAAAGCCTCTTCTGACGGGAAAGCCGGTGGCGATGAGGCTGCGGTCAGCTGGCTGGCAAAAGTTGGCGGCTGCAGCACCAGGTGTGGCCCTTCGGTGTGCCTAGGCAAAGGGGAGACTGCCTCAGGCAGTTTTTCGTCCGCAGCATGTACTTCCCCCTGGTCATCAATGCGAATCTGCGGTGTTTTTGGCAAATGAACGGCTGGCTCATCCGCCTCCTCCAGATCGGGTAACGTTGTAGCCTCATCATGCTCAATCTGAAGTGTGCCATCATCAGGCTTCGCCGGGAGCGAGGTCGGCTTGGCAATACTGCCCTGGAGCGGCGGCCCACTAGTAGCCAGTTTGAGCGCAGTTGGCGCGGGGGGAGGGGGAGGTGGCGGCGGAGCCTCCAATTTAGCAGCTACCAGCTGCTGATTGGCCCCAGCAGCCAGAAGTTCGGCACTAACACTCATGGTCTTTGGCGTAGTTTTGGCATTACGAAATCGGTCGGTTTCGGCCACAATACCAGTAAGTAGTGCAGTGGCAATCTGGTTGTCAACCAAACGCTTGTCAATGAGATCAAGTAACTCAACTGTTATTTCTGATAGGCTACTCGCCTTCTGGTCGACCACATTGATGCTACCCAGTTCGCTATTAGGCTGGGTATTAATTGCTATGACAGTAGCATCATGCAAGATACGGCCATGCGCAGTAATAGCCTGATCAAGATCGGCCTGACGATGAACACCGAGCGCCACCACAACATCGACATTGAAGTCGCCTTCACTAAACTGCAAGTCCTTTTCGCCGATTGATGTCCGATATGGGGTTATAAAGATCTTCACTACTTTATCTTCAATTTTGTAGCGAAGTTTGTCTGCTTTCGACTTATCCAATGCGATAATGAAGTCGCGCAGACTGTCGGTGGTCTTTTCGAGTGTCTTTTCGGGTTGAAGGAATTCTATTGTCGATGGCACCGCGCCACTGAACACTGCAGTCGCATGTTTTTTCAGTTTGTTGAGTGCCAGCGCCAAAGCCATACATGCCGCCAATTGATCAACTGACGGATTAGCACTCACGGTTACCAGAACGTTGTTCGCTTGCTTGATGCGATCAACAACTTGTTGCTTCTGATTATCCATGTTTGTTTGATGCCTTCTCTTTAGGGCCAGCGTATCATAAACGCTTATGCTTGTCGATTATTTTCTGACTACCCCCAGTGCCCCTCTGCTCTTTGACAAAGCACAAGTCTCTCCTGTATAGTGTACGCTTGATAACGCACTGGAACAAACTGAAGAAGGATACAAAATGCCGATTATACGATCAGCCAAAAAAAGGGTCAGAGTTGCTCACAAAGCAGCCGTCAGAAACAGCAAAACGAAGCGTTCGCTGCGAACAGCTTTAAAATCATTTCAGAGCTCCGTTACTGGTGGTAAGAAAGACGCAACTACTGAACACCGCAAAGCACAAAGCGCACTCGACAAAGCCGGCAAAAAGAATGTCATGCATAAAAACAAGGTAGCCCGCAAGAAGCGTCAGCTATCCATGGCCGCAAAGGCAGCGGGTTCGGCAACACATAGGACGACAGTAAAGAAGGCCACCCTCAAGAAACCTACTGCTGCGAAAAAAGTTTCAAAGGTTAAAAAGTCTTAGGTTTATTTTACGTTTCTGGCCTATACGTTACGACCCTACCAAGAAGTTTAGGCGTACTTTGGCGACGTCTACCGGCATAATGAACTTTGACCCCTCCCCAACGTTCGGTATAGGTACAGGTGGCTGCGTCTCTGCGCGTCGAAACGCAGATTCAAAAACTGCCATAGGTGATAATATCTGCACATCGGACAGGCCTCTCTATACACCTCCCACTTAATCTTGCGCCACGTCAGCCCTGAGCCCAAGTAGCTCATACGCAAACACGTGCCCGGCAATGTATTGTTCAAACTGACCAGCTATCTCCTCGAGCTTCTCGCCAATGAACTGGTTGTGGGTG